>DASZUS010000024.1:0-72159 GCA_035547515.1 Mycobacteriales bacterium | reverse complement strand
CTGGCCGTGCGCCATCGACAGCAGGCTGGTCACCCCGTCGACCATCGCGACGTCGATCACCTGTCCCTCACCGCTGGTCTGGCGCTCGATCAGCGCGGCGAGGATGCCCATGACCGCGAACATGGACCCGCCGCCGAAGTCCGCGACCAGGTTGAGCGGCGGCACCGGCTTGCGGTCCTTCTCGCCGATCGCGGCGATCGCGCCGGTGATGGCCGCGTAGTTGATGTCGTGACCGACCCGGTCGGCCAGCGGGCCCTCCTGGCCCCAGCCGGTCATCCGGGCGTAGACCAGCCTGGGGTTCGATCCGCGGCAGTCGTCCGGACCGAGCCCGAGCCGCTCCGCGACGCCGGGCCGGAACGCTTCGATCAGGACGTCTGCGTGCTTGACGAGGTCGAGCACGAGCTCGCGCGCCCCGGAGGCCTTCAGGTCGATCGCCACCGAGCGCCGCCCGCGGGACAGGACGTCGAAGCCCGCGATGGCACCCATGATCGCGCCGCGGGCGCGTTCCAGGCGCAGCACCTCGGCGCCGAGGTCCGAGAGCAACATGCAGGCGTACGGCGCGGGCCCGATGCCGGCGAGCTCGATGACCTTGATGCCGGCGAGCGGGCCTGTCTTCTTCTCAGTCACCGCGTCACGGTAGCGGCGGTCCCCATGACGATTCGCGGGTGGTCGGCCGGCTCGAGCCAGCGCAGCAGGGCGAGCAGGCGCGGGCGTGCCACGGAGACGCATCCCGTGGTCGCGTCGTGGTGGGTGACGTGCAGGAAGATCGCGCTGCCGCGCCCGGGGACGCGGTCGACGTTGTAGGCGATGACCGCGGCGTCTTCGTAGGACGGCAGGTCCACCATGGGCTCCGGATCCCGACCGGCGCTGTGGCGGCGGGTGTCCACCCACTCGTTGTATCGAGGGCTTGTCGGGTCGTCGTCCCAGTAGTCATAGGAGTAGGCGTGCCGCCACGGGTAGTGGATGCCGCTCGGCTTGCGGTCGACCCCGAAGAAGAACGAGAAGCCGTACGAGCCGCTCGGTGTCCGGCCGTCGCCCTCGCGCTTGGCCCCGGGCGGGGCGAAGCCGTTGTAGCCGATGTTGGCGAACCAAGGCCCGAACACCTGTCGCCACTTGCCGTCGCGCTTGGCGAAGGCGCGCAGCGTCGCGCTGGTCTCGCCGTACCCGCTGTTGACGACCTCGATCACCTGGGTCGCGGCTCCCAGCCCGCGGAGATGGGACGGTGCGACCCGGGAGCCCTGCCGCGCTGCCGCGGCTTGTGAGCTCGTCGGTCCGGCAAGGGCGGCAACCAGTCCGGCTGCGCACAGCGCAGCGGCAATGCGGGTTCTCATCCCCTTCTAGTCTGGCCTCATGTCGCGCCGCCTCGCCCTCGTGGCTGCCTGGGCTGCCCTGTCCACCGTGATCGCCACTACCGCCTGGGCGGGTGCGCCGACGCCGGGCAACGGGCGGCAAGCGTGGCGCGACGGGCTGCATTTCAACGCGAAGGGCGTGAGCCGGGTCACCGCCGCCGAGCTGGGCAAGAGCTGGCGGCCCGGCTGCCCGGTCGGGCCGAGCCAGCTTCGTGCGATGAAGGTCGGCTTCTGGGGTTTCGACGGCCGCCGGCACACCGGCGTCCTGGTGGTAAACGCCTCTGCCGTGGCGGCCATCCGCACCGCGTTCACGGCGATCGAGAATGCGAAGTTCCCGATCCGGCGCATGGAGCCGGTGGCGGCGTACGGCGGGAACGACAACCGCTCCATGGCGCACGACAACACCTCCGCCTTCAACTGCCGGCTAGCGGTGACCAACGGGCCGAAGAGCTGGTCGGAGCACGCGTACGGCGAGGCGGTCGACATCGACACCTTCGAGAACCCGTACGTCCTCGGCGGCAAGGTGCTGCCGCCGGCGGCGACGCAGTACGCCGATCGGTCGAAGCACCGCCCCGGCATGATCTTCGCCAACGGCCCGGTGGTCGCCGCCTTCGACAGCGTCGGCTGGGGCTGGGGCGGCCGCTGGTCCGGCTCGCCGGACTACCAGCACTTCTCGGTCAACGGCCGCGGCCCGGCCGGGTCTACCTCAGCGGATCCGCACCGACGTCCCGACGCGGACCCAGTCGAAGAGCTTGCGCAGCGCCAGCAGCGGGACATGGACGCACCCGATCGAGCCTTCGGTGCGGTAGTCGCTGCTGCCGAACGGCATCGTCTGCCACGGCGCGTTGTGGAAGCCATAGATGTTGTCTTTGAACGGGATCCAGTAGGCGACCGGGATGACCAGGCCGCTCGCCGGGTGCAGCGTCGTGTCGGCCACTCGCGCGTCGACGGCGAAGTTGCCGCGCGGCGTCGCGTCGCCGGGCGCTGCCTTGCCCGTGGTGACGGGCGTGCTGAGTACGACGTGGCGGCCTGCGCAGGTCCACAGATGCTGGTGCTCGATGCTGACCAGGACCAGCCGGCCGCGCGCGTTGTCGGTGCACGGCGAAGGCTTCGCGCGGGCCACAGGTGCGGCGTCGGCGGCCTGCAGCGCCGGATTGCCGACGGCTGCGCCGAGGGGAGCAGTCAACAGCCGGGCGTACGTCCCCTGCGACTCGACGTGGGCCGCCGCGGATGCCGGCGGATCGGTCGTGAGGGCGGTGGCGACGCCAGCGGCGAGGGTCGTCGATATGGCGGTGCCGAGCAGGATGCGGCCGAGACGTGCTGGGGTCACACCTGAATTACGAGTGAGACCCGCTTCTCGTTGCGGGTGCGACGCAGATCGCGCCCGCGGCGACCCGGATGGTGCTGCCGTGGTCACTCAGGCGATTCTGTAAGACGTGTTGTCCCCGCTGACCGCGTCACGGTTCGTCAGCGTATGGCGGTTCGACCCATGGGTCACGGTTGTGGTGGCAGCGGTTCTCGCCGCGTACCTGTACGGCGTACGGCGGCTGCGCGCGCGTGGCGAGCCCTGGCCGATGACCAAGGTCGCGGCGTTCGCGGTGCTGGGCATCGGGGTGCTGGTCATCTCGACGATGTCCTCGCTCGCGGTCTACTCCGCGGTGCTGCTGTGGCCGATGGCGCTGCGGGTCACGCTCCTGCTGACGATCGTGCCCGTCGGCTTGGGGCTCGGTGACCCGATCGGGCTGGTGTCGGCGTCGCTGTCGCCAGCGGGCGCGGCGAGATGGCAGTCGCTGCTGCGGAGCCTGCCGGTGCGGATCCTGACCTTCCCGGCGGTCGCGCCCGTGCTTGCCGTTGCCACGCAGTTCGTCGTCTTCTTCACCGGCTACCTCGGCGCCGCGGAGCACAGTGCGACGGTGATGCGGCTGCTCGAGCTCCAGCTCGTGGTCACCGGGTGCCTGTTCGCGCTGCCCATGCTCGGCGTCGAGGTGCTCCCGGTGTGGTGCACCCAGCCGGTGCGGATGACCTTCGCCGCCGTCGACGGCCTGCTCGACGCGATCCCCGGGATCACCGTGATGACGAACGGCGCCCTGGTCGCGCATCACTTCTACGCGACGGTCAACCGCCCGTGGGGACCGACCAGGTGGTGGGACCAGACCATCGCCGGCGGGCTCATGCTGACCGTCGCGGAGGTCGTCGCCGTACCGTTCGTGGCAATCCTGTACGGCGCCTGGATCAAAGAGGACACCCACTACGCGCAGGCGGTCGACGCCGCCCTCGATGACGCCGATGCCCGCAGGCGAGCCGTCACCCCCGCAGACGAGGAACCGGTGATGGATCGCCCGTGGTGGGAGACCGATCCCGGCCCGCTGGCCGATCGGGCCAGCCGCTACGGCTGGCGCAAACCGGAAGGTTGACCGGCGCGGAAGGTCAGGCCCGCCGCGGCGCCGAACGATCTTCTGTGCGCAACCATGCCTTCCGGCTCGCTCCGGCCGCCCTCATGCTCGCCGTGGGTGTCCTCACCTCCGTGGTCGTGGCAGGCGGTGCGCCGGCCAGCGCCGCAGCGGGAATCGTCCCGCCGGCGCGTGACTCCTTCTACCGCTATTCCGGTACGACGCCGCTGGCGAGGATCCCGCACGGCACCGCCCTCAAGGAGCGTTCGGTGACGCTCGGCCTGCTGACGTCCTCCACGCCGTTGCCCGCCGAGCAGATCCTCTACCGCACCACCGATGCCGTCGGGCGGCCGGCGCTGAGCGTGACCACCGTCGTGCTGCCGGTGACCGGCACCGTGGCGCCGAAGGTCGCGGCGTACCTCAGCTTCTACGACGCGCTGACGCCGCTGTGCGACCCGTCGTACACGTTGCGTGGCGGCTCCGCCGGGTCGCTGAACGAGTCGACCGCCGAGATCGAGCAGGCGCTCGTCGAGTCGCTACGGGCCTCCGGCGACATCGTCACAATCCCCGACTTCGAAGACGAGCGGCTCGACTACGTCGCCGGGACCGAGTCGGGCATGAGCACGCTGGACGGCATCACCGCGACCCTGTCCGTGCTTGGCATCACCACGGCGGCGCCGGTCGGGCTGATGGGGTACTCCGGCGGGTCGATCGCGGCGGATTGGGCCTCCGAGCTCGCGTCTAGCTACGCGCCGCAGTTGCACATCGTGGGCACGGCGATGGGCGGGATCCCGGTCGACCTGGCGCACAACCTCCGCTACGTCAACGGCAGCCCGTCCTGGTCGGACGTGATGCCGGCGGCGATGATCGGCATCGCCAGGTCGTTCCACATCAAGCTGGCGCGCTACCTCTCGGCGTACGGCAAGAAGATCGTCGCTGCGGAGTCGCACGAGTGCATCGGCCAGTTCCAGGGCGCCTACCCGAACCTGACCGTGGCGAGGTTCGTGAAGAAGCGCTACCGGCACATCTTCCGGGTCCCGATCCTGCGCAGGACGCTCAACAAGCTGATCATGGGTTCGGCGCCTGGTCACCCGCAGGAGCCGATGCTGATGGTCGCCGGCAACGCCGACGGCACCGGTGACGGGGTAATGGTGGAGCGCGACGAGCAGCAGCTCGCCTACGAGTACTGCCACCAGGGCGTCCCCGTCGACTTCGAGCAGCTGATGCAGCTCAACCACGACGCCGCCGGTGCGGCGTTCTTCCCGCAGGGCATCGCCTACCTGCAGACCCGGTTCGCCGGGCTTCCGCCGACCGACAACTGCAGCACGATCAAGCGTGGCAACTCCCTGGCACCGCTGAAATAGCGTGACTCGAATAACGTGACTCAGTGAAACGACTGCGGAGTCTTGTGCCCTCCGTCGCGCTGGCCGCGGCCGTGGTAGCTGCGCCGGAGCTCGCCTCGGGCGCCCAGGCGGGGACTTCGGCACCGCCCGGCGCGCCCGCGGTGCTGAGCGCTCCGACCAGCCTGGTCGACCTGACGCCGCAGTTGCCGCAGAGCGTCGTCAAGGCGAGCAGCGCGGCGGACAGCACCTGGAAGCCGGAGCACGCGATCTACGGCACCGCGTCACGCAACGACATCGCGATCCGGGGCGCCGGCGGGACGATCATCCGGGTCAACGAGATCTATCCGACGACCAAGGACGGCCGGCCGGCCAAGGGCAAGTTCCCGGTGGTCATGACGATGACGCCGTACGGCAAAGGGTCGGGAGGGTCGAGCAAGCCGGGGTCGGCGCAGAACCCCGGTGGCGGCAGCGTCACGGGCGGAGCCGACGACTACCTGGTCGAGCGCGGCTACATCAACGTCGTGGAAGACGTCCGGGGCACCGGTGACTCCGGCGGTCAGTGGGACCCGTTCCAGCCGATCCAGCAGCAGGATGCGATCCACGTCCTGCACTGGGCGGCACATCTGCCGAACTCCGATGGGCGGGTCGGCACGTACGGCCCGTCGTACCTCGGCATCGACCAGGCGCTGCTCGCCGGCACGGTCGGCAAGCACTCGCCTCTGAAGGCGATCTTCCCGGTCGTCACGGCCAACGACGCCTATCGCGACACGATCTTCATGGGCGGGCTGCTCGACGCGGAGTTCAGCACCGCCTACCTCGGACTGACCGGCTCGCTCAACACGGTGAGCCCGGTCGAGGACGCGGTGACCGACACCCAGACCCTGAAGGACCTGCTCAGCGTCACGACCGACCACGCCGGCGGTCTCGCCAGCTATGACGCGGGCTTCACCACCTCCCTGCTCGCCGGCGGCGAGCAGGCCTACGACGAGACCTACTGGAAGCAGCGGGCCCCGCAGGAGATCCTGCAGCGCATCGTCGCGAACCACATCCCGGCCTATCTGGTCGGCGGCGAGTTCGACATCTTCCAGCACGGTGAGCCGATCAACTTCGCCGAGCTGCAGAACGCCTGGGCCGGGCGCAGCGTCACCGCGCCGATGAAGCCGGGCCAGCGGACCACTGGTCGCTACCAGCTGATCGACGGGCCGTGGGAGCACCTCAACGGTTCCGGCGTCGGCCTCGACGTCCTCGAGCTCGAGTGGTTCGACACTTGGCTCAAGCACGAGCACACCGGCATGGCGCGGACGAAGACGCCGCTGCACTACTACGACCTCGGCATCGGCAAGTTCGACGAGACGACCACGTACCCGTTCAGCAACGCGAAGGCCACGCAGCTCTACCTCGGCAGCGGCGGGTCGCTCTCGGGCACCCGCCCGTCGTCGGGCAGCACGACGATCGCGTGGACGCCGGCGGGCAGCCCGTGCGGGCGGTCGGTGGACCAGTGGTCGATGGGCGCGATCTCGATCCCGTCGCACATCGCCGGGCTCGAGGCGCCGTGCGCCGACGACGACTCGCTGTCCAAGCTTGGCCCGGGTCAGATCAGCTACACGACGGCGCCGTTCAGCTCATCGCGGGCGATTGCCGGCCCGATCACGGCGACGGTCTACGCGACCGCCAACACGACCAACACCGAGTGGGTCGCCGAGGTGGACGACGTGACGCCGAGCGGGCTGTCCTACCCGCTGACCGAGGGGGCGTTGCTCGGCTCGCTCCGGGCGGTCAACGCGAAGCGGAGCTGGACCTCACGGGGCATCACCGTGCTGCCGTACCACCCGTACACGCAGGCCTCGGCGAGCCCCGTCGTACCGGGCCGGCTCACGAAGTACGAGATCGAGATCTTCCCGACGCTGGCCACGATCGCCAAGGGCGACCGGCTGCGGGTCACGCTGTCGACCTCCGACGTGCCGCACCTGCTGCCGATCCCGTCGGACCTGGCGCAGATGGTCGGCGGCGCCTACTCGATCAAGTACGGCGGAACCGCCGCGTCCTCGCTCGAGGTCGAGTTCCGCAAGTCCTAACCCCGCGTGGTCATGGGAAACCAAGCAGAAACGCCCGGCGTGTCTGGCGCATAGCCCATGATCACGCCTACTTGGCGAGCATTCGCTTGGCCTCCGGGCGGACACCGAGGTCGAACAGCGGCGGCGCGAGGGTCTTCACCACCAGTGAAGGGCGCAGCCACCGCGGGATGAAGATCTCAGGCGTGCCGCGCTCGATCGCCCGGATGGTGCGCTTCGCCACGTGCGCGGCCGACACGGGCTTGGGGAAGCTGCGGTCGTAGGGGTGCCCCCGGGCCTCGCCGAAGCTCGTCGCGACCGGGCCCGGGTTCACCAGGCAGATCTTCACGCCGTACGGCGCGACCTCGGCGCGGACCGTCTCGCTGAGCCCGATCACCGCGAACTTGCTGGCGCAGTAGGCCGCCTCGCCGGGAGCGCCGATCCGGCCGGCGATCGAGGTCATGTTCACGATCACGCCGCTGCCGCGCGCCTGCATGTCGGGCAGCACCGCCGCCATGGCGTTGGCGACCGCCTGCACATTGACCGGCCACAGCTTGGCGAGGTCGGCGGCGCCGCCGTCCACGAACGGACCGTACGCCCCGATGCCCGCGTTGTTGACCAGCACGTCGATCGGCCCGAGCTCCTCGCGCACGCGCTGGAGCGCGCCCACCAGCGCCTCGACCTCGGTCACATCGACTGGTACGACGACCGACTTCGTCGGCAGTGCCGCCGCGAGCTCCCGCAGCTCATCCGCATTGCGGGCGAGCAACCCGAGGCGCGCGCCCTTGGCGGCAGCCTGCCGCGCCACCTCCGCCCCGATGCCGCGGGAGGCGCCGGTGACGACGACCACCGCATTGGTCAGCTTCACCGCGCCTCCCGAGCCGGGTTCGTCAGAGCTGGTTGGCGGTCGGGACGTAGGGCCGGCAGGGCTCGTTGCGCAGCGAGCCGCACGCGGGGATCCCGCTGGGCACCGACACGCCCGGCACCACCGGCAGGAACAGGCTCGACGGTCGCGTCTTCGAAAACGCGATCGACACGTGGCTGGTGCCGGTCGGTGGCTCGGTGTGCTTGAACGACCAGATCGGCTGCGTGCCGTTGGGCGCGGCGATCGTGACCCGGATCCGGCTGCCGGCGTGGTAGGCGTGACCCTCGTAGTAGAGCGGGATCGTCACCTCGACGAACTTGCCCTTCGGCATCGCAGCGGAGTCCGACTCCTTGAAGCTCGGGACCGGCTGGAGCAGGGTGCTGCGCTGGGCGAAGATCGTGTTCTTGCCGGTGGCCAGCTTTCGCTCGCTGGCCCTGATCCAGCCGTTCTGCACGAACACCTCGTGCCCGCCGGGATCCACCTCGCTGACCGTGGCCTGCAGGTCGACGTCGGGGGTGGACGACCTCACCCACACGTGGATGGCGCCGGCGCCGATCACCGTCGTCGCCTGCTTCAGCGGCGGCGTGATGTAGGAGACCGCCGTGCCCTTGGGGTTCTGCTTCCAGTTCCACGACCACTGGGTCGCGTCCCCCCACAGGCCGCCGCTCTCGTTGTCCGGACCGAAGTCGTTCATCGGCAGCGCGTGGGCGTTCGAGGTGTAGCTGTCGACGCCGCTCGACGTCGCGGCGTGCGTCGCCAGGGTGCCGTGCGGCCCGAAGTACCAGCGCTTCGCGACGGTGCCCGGGATCGGGAACTTCGCGAACGATCGCTCGAACACCGGGTAGGGGTTGCCGGGCGTCACGGTCCCGAGCGGGTCCGGGCCGGCGCCGTTCTCGAACAGCACCCGGATCGACGGGATCTTCTGGAACGCCGCGAGCGCCGCCGAGTAGGTCGGCTCGAGCTGGATCGGGTCGGGCGGCAGCGTGATCAGGTCGGTCGTCGGGAAACCCGCGCCCTGCTGGTAGATGACCGGCGCGGCCGCGTTGATGACCGCCGCGTTGAGGATCGGCGCCTGATGGGCGACGTAGAGCTCGAGGAAGTCATACATGCGGTCGAGCTGGTAGGGGTCGAGTGAGTCGAAGTGCACGCCGTTGGTGAACGTGAACCACTTGTGCTTCGTGCCGGTGAAGTGCTGGGCGAGCGCCATGCAGTGCCCACCGGTCTGCTCGTCCTCGAACTGGCAGTCCAGGTACGTCGGCACGTCGATCTTGTGCACGAACGTGTCCGGATCGAGGGAGTCGGCAAAGGCCTTGTGGTAGTGGGTGTTCGCCCGGATGACCGCCATGAGGTTCTCGGCCTCGCCGTGCAGCACCTGGTTGGCCTTGCAGGTCTCGTCTCCGGCCTGGATGCGCTGGTAGGCCCACGCCTGGCCGGACTTCGCGTTGACTGCGGGCTCGGCGTTCTGCTGGCGCTCCTCGGCCCACGCGACGGCGAAGCCGGTGTTGAGGATCCCGCCGGGCTCGAGAGTGGTCGCGGTGGCGTCGATCACCGACATCGGGGCGATCGCGGCCAGGGCCGGCGGGCGGGTCGCGGCGGTGAACAGCTGGCTGATGCCGCCGTAGGAGATGCCCATCATGCCGACCTTGTGGCCCTTGACCCACGGCTGGCGGGCGATCGTCTGGATCACGTCGTACCCGTCGAGAGACTGCAGCGGCTCGAAGAAGTTGAACGCGCCGCCTGAGCAACCGGTGCCGCGCATGTTCACGTCGACCACAGCGAATCCCATGAGGTTGGCGATCACCGCGATCCCGTTCTCCGGGCCGCTGGGCTCGGCGTAGCCGTAGCCGGAGTACTCGATCAAGGTCGGGTACGGCGGGGCGTAGTCGGGCAGGCCCGAGGGCAGCGTGATGTTCGGCAGGCCGAGGCTCGCCGGGCTGGTCGGCGGGTGCACGTCGTAGGCCAGCTTCGTGCCGTCGCGCATCGTGATGTAGCCGTAGCCCGCGTCCGGGATCGACTGGTCGTAGACGCTCGGGTCCCAGGGCGCGGAGCGCTTGGTGTGGACCGTTACCGCCTTGCTCGTGGTGCTGCCGGCGCGGACGCGGTAGCCGCTGGCGGCCTTCACCTTGTAGAAGACGACGCCGCCGAGGGAGTCGGCGTGCTTCTTCTTGACCACCTGTCCCGCGGCGTCGGTCAGCTCGACCGTGCTCCCGGGCGCGACGCCGGTGGCGAAGACCTCGTTCACGCTGCCCGTGGCGACCAGCCGCGTGGCGTGGACGTGCGGACTCGCTGCCGCGGTGTCCACGGCGACGGCGAAGCTGGCCAGCAGCGCCGCGAGGCATGCGATCGAGCGCAAGGCGGGACGCCGGGCGTGGCGATTCGGTCTCATGCCGCCTGACTTCTCCGCGCAGGCCGCCGACTCCTTCGCGCGGCGCAGCACCGGGGTGGACGGCGTACCTCGCCGCAGGCGAGCGGCTACGGCTTGTCGAGCCGGTCCAGCAGGCGTTGCACCTCTCCCTGGTCGCCCGTGACATCGACTCCCATGGCTTGGGCCTCCGCGAAGCTGATCCGGCCGTAGAGCAGCAGGACGAGCGCCTCGGGCGATCCCGCCAATGTGTCGGCACCCGCGGCCGCTCCGGGCTGGATGGTCGTTCCGCCGTCCTTGACCACGATCGAGAACGCCGCGCCGCCTTCGGGTGACACGGCGAGAGTGGCGTCCGCGACCCCTGCGGCGGTGAGGTAGTGCGGCAGCACGTGGGCTAGGACTCGCAGGGTCAGCAGGCTGCTGGTGGCGTCGAGGCGCCACTGCTCACCCGTCGCCGTCGCGACGTCTCGGCCGTGAATCAGCAGCTCGGCGATCCAGTTGCTGCGAAGTGTTCCCGCGTCGAGCGGGAAGCCGACGCGGTACGGGAAGGTGAGGTCGAGCGGCTGCTCGTTCCAGAACGCCGCGTACTTCGCGTTCCTCGACCGGAGCCGGCCGATCAGCTCTCCCATCGTCGACGAGGTGAACTCCTCGATCTCGCGCTGGTTCATCTCTCGCAGCTCGCGTTGCGAGCTGGCGAGCTTGCGGTCCGCCGTGAGGTAGCGGCCGGCCATGGTGACGAGATGCGCGGCCACGTCGTGGGCCGTCCACTCGCTGTTCGGCACCTGTGCGTCCGGCGGCACTCGCTGCAGCAGGTCGACGATGCGGGCCATGGCCGCGGACTCGGAGTGGCTCAGGGTCGCAGAGTCGACTGGGCAGACGAGCATGCGACACCTTTCGTGAAGCGCGGCCCGATTCCTGTCGATAGCGTCCGCAGCGTGAAGCATCAGACGGTCGAGTTTCGCGGGACGAGGATCCACTGCGTCGAGGAGGGATCAGGCCCGCTCGTCTTGCTGGTGCACGGCTTTCCGGAGTCGTGGTACTCCTGGCGCCACCAGCTGCCCGCGATCGCGAATGCCGGCTTCCGTGCGGTCGCGATCGACGTACGTGGTTACGGCCGATCGTCCGCGCCGTACGAGATCGAGGCGTACGGGATGGTCCACCACGTCGGCGACAACGTCGGGGTGGTCGAGGCCCTCGCCGGTCGCGGGGAGCAGGCGGTCGTGATCGGCCACGACTGGGGTTCGCCGATCGCTGCGCATTCCGCGCTGCTGCGGCCCGACATCTTCTCCGCGGTCGCGTTGCTCAGCGTGCCGTACAACGCCCCCGGCGGCCCGCGGCCGACAGAGGCCTTTGCCCGGATGGCTGATGCCGTCAGCCAGGTCACCGGGCAGGAAGAAGAGTTCTACATGAACTACTTCCAGGAGCCAGGTCGCGCCGAGCGCGAGTTCGAGGCGGACGTCCGCACGTCGCTGCTCAAGTTCTATGTCGCCGCGTCGGCGGATGCGCGGCGCAGCGAGGACGGCGGGACGACGGCGACGGTTGCGAAGGGCAGCCTGCTGCTCGACCGGGTCACGCTGCCCGAGGCGCTGCCGGCCTGGCTGACCGAGACGGACCTCGACTTCTACACCGAGCAGTTCGAGTTCTCCGGTTTCCGGGGTCCGCTCAACCGCTACCGCAACCTCGATCGGGACTGGGTCGACCTGCGCGCGTGGACCGCGGCGCCCATCCGGCAGCCCTCGTTGTTCATCGGTGGCGACCGGGACGGTCCGACGATGTGGGGGGCGAACGCGATCAAGCGGTTCCCCGAGAGCCTGCCCGGCCTGCGAGGGACCCACATCCTCGAAAACTGCGGTCACTGGGTACAGCAGGAGAAGGCCGACGAGGTCAACCGCATCCTGGTCGACTGGCTCGCCTCGCTCTGAGCGCGTTGATGAGAAGGAGAGGCCATGAGTGACGTGACGGGGCAGCGGCGCCCGGTCGTGCTCGGCCCTGGTGAAGGGCGGGAGTACCCCATGGGGCGGCTGTCCGCGGTCTTCAAGGCGGACGGCGAGGAGTCGGCAGGCCGCTACGCGATCTCGGAATGGTGGCTCGACCCGCACACCAAGGGGCCCGGGACTCATCAGCACCCGGATGACGACGTGTTCTACGTGCTGGCCGGGACGATGAGCGTGATGGTGGGCGGGGAGTGGATCGAGGCCCCCGCGGGCTCGTTCATCGCGGTGCCCGGCGGCACTCCGCACGACTTCGAGAACCGCACCGGCGAGCGGGCCGGGATGCTCAACGTCTCGGCACCCGGTGGCTTCGAGGAGAAGATGCCTGGGATCGCCCAGTGGTTCCGCGATCGCTCGCCCGAGGACTCCGGAACGGATGGGCCATAGCTGTCGCCATAGCAACAGCAATGGCCCATGCGCATCGGAGCGGGCGACGGGAATCGAACCCGCATATCCAGTTTGGAAGTCTGGGAACTCGGTTCTTGAGCATGCCCTCGGAGAGGCAAAGCCGCAGGTCAGAGGCCCGTACAGTCTGACCAAGAGCGCCCACCAGCGACCGTGATTGACCATTGCTTGTGGCTGCCGGGTGGCTCATCCACAGGCCAGTTGACAGCATCAATCAGCGCGGTCACCATGGCCGTGCTCGACGAGCCGCGTTGGACTGCCGCCGAGTGAACGACCATGTAGGCACGCGCACCGCGAAGTCAGCCAGCGCTGCTGATTGGATCCAAGCAGTCCACACCGGCCGTCACCGGACGGTCGGAGTCACCGTCACCGTGACGGAGCCAGGGCAGATCCAGTGAGCACACATCACGAGGCGCAGACCGTTCTGCTGCCAGACGAACAGCCGGGAGTGGTCAGCGATCCCGTCGCCGACGTCCTCAGGGACATGAGCGACCGCGACCTAGCTGTACTGACCAGGCACGTTGGTTGAACGCGTGTGATGACACGCGCTGATTGATCGTTGCAAACGAAGACCTCCCTGTCGTGGGGTGGAGCTGTCTAAGAACCGCTCCACGACCAGGAGGTCTTCGTGTCCCACGCTAACGCTGCTTTGACCCCGAAAGTTCGCCTCGAGCTCGGCCGGCTGGTCGTGGAACTGGGCTGGTCGGTCGCGCAGGCCGCGGATTAGCCGCCGACGAACCAGGCGGTATCGCCTGACCGGTACGCCGCCGGTTTCCGACAAACTACGGAAACCGTCGCTCGTCGGTGGCACCCTGGCGGAGTGCCACCAGCAGCGAAGAAGGTCACCAGGTCGCGCCGCCGGCGGCCGGCCCTGGAACGCAAGATCCACTTCTTCCGGGCAAACGGCCTTGGAACGACAAGCAGCGGCAAGCCCCGCACGCTCAACCTCGGGCAGTTGCTCCCCGCCCTCGGCCGCCTCAGTTTCGATGGATCCACCGAGTACCAAGACGTTGGCGATGGCAACTTCGTTGGCGTCTGGATCGACGAGGCGAATCCTGTTGGGCGCTTCCGGATAGCGACGATCCGTCGTCAGGCCCTTCCGTTGGTTGAGGACAACGGCCAGTTGACTCCGTTGAATCTCCGACAGACGGCAGGCCTGTACGAAGCAGCCCACGTCTGCGTGTTCTCGAACAACATCGTCGGCATGGAGTTCAACTTCTACGGTCCTCGCGTCGGGCGGATCCCGGCGTTCCTGGTGCCGGCGACCGGTCACAGGCGGTTCACCCTGGACCCGCTCCTCCGTCAGAACGTCGCTGACCAGCTGAATCGACTCGACGACCTGCGGGTGCTCAGCCTGCGCATCAGGCCGTCGTACACATCTGTCATTCGAGAGGCCGACGCCGACCTGGCGTCCGCGTTCGAAGCCGCGGAGAGGTTCGGCAACGCTCAGACGGTGCAAGTCGTCCTGTCGCCTGAGCCATATGGTCGACAGAACCTCGGCCGGAGGGCGCTGGAAGCTGTCAAGCAGCTTGCAGGCCGGTCAGACCTGCAAGAGAACGTCGAGGAGTTCCAGGTCAAGGGCCCCGAAACTGAGACCGGTGGAGTCCTCCCAATCGATCTCCTCAGCGACGAGCTTGTCGTGGCCAAGCGAATCCTTCGCGTGGATGGACGTACGCGAGCCCTTCGAGACGTCGAGGCCTACGCGGCTATCGAGGAGGCGTACACAGAGTTGAAGGACGAACTCGACCAAGCTGCGTCGGTGTCCGCTGCGACCAGGTAATAGGTGTGACCTCCTACTACCGCCGAAACTTTCTAGCCCTCGAAGGTGCTGGCTGCCTCCTTCTCACTGCTGGCTTCGTTCTGTGGCTTGAAGCCGGTCATGGGACGGACACCGTCAATCGCTGGCTCGCAACCAATCGCGGACCCTTCTACGGCGCTGTGGCTGCCCTCGACGGCGCGCTGCTGGGTTTCGTGATCGCTACGGCGGCGATTGTCCTGGGCTTCGCGCCGTCAACCCGGTTCGCCGTTCTCCGCGCGAGTTCGCAGTACCAGACTCTCTGGCAGGTGTTCACCTCTACGATCCGAGCGCTGGGGCTCGCGACCTTGGCCGCGCTCGCGGCGTTACTCGTCGACCGCGACGCAGGCCACAGCACTCCAGCGATGTCCGTGTTCGTAGGTTTCCAGCTCTACGCCACGGTCCGGGTAGCCAGAAGCGTGTGGGTGCTCGAGCGGGTCATCCAAGTTGTTACGGAGCATGCCGACGAGGACGAGGACGGGTAGTCCGATCGACGGCGCGGTCGGCTGGTCGAGGCACCCGTCCGGTTTCTGTGATTCCGGCGTCGGCCCCATGGCGAAAGTATCCTTCGGCCGTGGAGCGTCCGTCACCGATGAACATGCCTCGGCACGCCGTCGGGCCGGCTCAGCCGCGTGATGTCGTCGCTCACCCGGGTGATGACCTCGACGCGATCGACCGCGACGACCTCTCGGCGAGCGCTACCGACGCAGCCGGGTATCCCGACCAACTCCGCCGGTTCGCGTTCTTCCGCGTCTCGAGTTCTGAGTACATCGACGACGCCAGGGAGCGAGGCCGACTCGCCTGGACCCAGACACTGGATTCGCTGGCTGCTCTGGCCGAGCCGGAAGACTGGACAGGTCGCGAGGGAGATGTGGCGCGTCCGTTACCCATTCTCGACAGCTACCTCCGGTACACGTATCGGCGTCTGGTCCTTGAAGACAAGATCGCAATCTCGGATGACGGCGAGTACGCCGCTCTCAATACCGGTCTGCTGACTCCGCATGCCGAAGAGGTGTTCGGACTCTTCTCCAGGAACCGCGTCGATGCGCCCCAGCCCTGGCTCTTCCAGCGTTGGGCCTGTGAGTCTGACCGGACGATCTTGCAACGCTTCCCCGAGCCACCTCCGATGGCGGAGTACGTCCACTCGTCTGCGGATCTCGTCTACGACTGGCGTCGGCCGCTCAAACTCGCCTACGAGCACATTCTCGTAGACAACCTCGATCGATTCCCGGCCGATCTCGCCAACAACGTCATGCGAGCGCGGCAGGCTCTAGATCTGGCGGTCGCGTGGGCGGCGAAGCGCGCCCGTCGGAACTACAAGATCGTCGTACCGCAGTGGTACCCGCGGCTTGGCGCCGCCGGCGCGCAGTTCCTCATGCCGCTCGACTTGTCGGGCGACCACTCGGTCGACCTCGCGCTCGTTGTGTCGGCTGTCGGCGACATTGCGTACCGCGGACACACCGTCCTGACCCTAGACATGGCCTACACCAATGCTCGCCTCGTTGCGCGACCCGACAGCGAGTGGCTCATGCCTAGGGCGACGGCAATTCCCAGTGTGGACGACGCGTTCGACGCCGAGGAGGAGGACCAAGCGCCTTAGCGCGAGAGCTCGCCCTGCGCGGCGTATGGCTAGCCGGTGGCTACTGCGATCAACGTTTCGGGTGACCAGAGCCGGGCGCAGACTGGGGCTTGCTAGGCGTCTGCCCGGGTGAGGGCGCGCATGGTTGCCGAGAGGCACTTCGAGCGGGCGACGGGAATCGAACCCGCATATCCAGTTTGGAAGACTGGGACTCTAGCCATTGAGCTACGCCCGCGCGGACCGCCCGACCTAAGATCGAGCGGCACGCCGCGGGGCGTAGCGTAGTGGCTAGCGCGCCTGCTTTGGGAGCAGGAGATCGGGAGTTCGAGTCTCCCCGCCCCGACTGCGCTACTCGCAAATCCCGCCCTCCCGCAAGACACCCGCTGCACAGGAGCACCACGCCGTCATGAAGAGCGCCGTCGAGACCCTCGGCCCCACTCGCGTCAAGCTGACCGTGGAGGTGCCCTTCGACGAGCTCGAGCCGGCGCTCACCGCGGCGTACCGCAAGATCGGCCAGCAGGTGCGGATCAAGGGCTTCCGCCCGGGCAAGGTCCCGCCGCGGCTGATCGACCAGCACGTCGGGCGTGGCGCCGTCCTCGAAGAGGCGGTCAACGAGTCGCTGCCGGGCTTCTACAGCACCGCGGTCCGCGAGCAGGAGCTCGACATCCTCGGGCACCCGGAGATCGAGGTCACCAACTTCGCGGACGGCGACGAGCTGGCGTTCACGGCCGAGGTCGACGTACGCCCGGAGATCGACCTGCCCGACTACGACGGCCTGCCGGTCTCGGTCGATGACGCAGACGTCGACGAGGCAGACGTCGACCAGCAGCTCGACGCGTTGCGCGACCGGTTCGCGACGCTCGCCGGTGTCGAGCGCCCCGCCGCTGCCGGCGACTTCGTCTCGATCGATCTCGCAGCAACGGTCGACGGCAAGCCGGTCGAGGACGCATCGGCGAGCAACCTGTCCTACGAGGTCGGCAGCGACGCGCTCGTCAGCGGTCTCGACGACGCCATCGTGGGCCTGTCGGTGGGCGAGTCGAAGGAGTTCGAGACCCAGCTCAGGTCGGGGACCGAGGGCGGCCAGGCGGCGACCGCCACGGTCACCGTGCGCTCGGTCAAGGAGAAGCAGGTCCCCGAGCTCGACGACGACTTCGCACAGACCGCGAGCGAGTTCGACACCCTCGAGGAGCTCAAGGCAGACCTTCGCGACCGCTTCGCCCGGATCAAGGCGATCAACCAGGGAGTGCAGGCGCGGGAGAAGGTGCTTGAAGCCCTCCTCGACACGGTCGAGGTACCGGTTCCCGAGCACGTGCTGCACGACGAGGTGCACTACCGCCGGAATGAGCTGGACAGCCAGCTGAAGGCGGCCGGCATCACCAAGGAGGACTACGCGCAGGCGGAGGACACCACGGCCGAGGCGATCGACAAGGAGCTCGAGGACAACGCCGCCAAGGCGATTCGCTCGCAGTTCATCCTCGACGCGATCGCGAAGAAGGAAGAGCTCGGCGTCGACGAGTCCGACCTCACCCAGGAGATCGTGCGGCGCGCGGCGCGGTCCGGCATTGCCGCGGACCAGTTCGCGCAGCAGATCGTCAACTCGGGGATGCTCGGCTCGCTGATGGCCGACATCCTGCGCGGCAAGGCGCTCGCCCTGGTGATGGAGCGCGCGAAGATCACCGACGCTTCAGGCCGCCCGGTCGACCTCGAGAAGCTGACGGGCCGCGCCGACTCGGCCACGGACGACGCAGCCGACGACGCAGCCGATGTCGAGGCTGCTGAGGCTGTTGAGCCCGTCGAGGTAGCCGAGCCGGAGCCGTCCGAGGGTTAGCCGCTCACGTCCTTCGCCAGCGCTATGGCGAGCTCGATGACCCGGCGCAGATGGACCAGCTCGACCTGCAGGAACATCGGCCCGTCGACCCGGCCGAGGTAGAGGTGGTGGTGGCTGCCCCACTGCAGGCTCACGACCTCGTGCACGGTCCCGTTCCCGCCTTGCGCCGTACCCCGCCTGGGCAGCGGGCCGAGCGGCTCGGGCATCCCGGCGGGGAGCGGTGCGGGAGCTCCGGGCGTCGCGTACAGCGGCATGGCGCCCTCGGCAGGCGTCGCGACGGCGGCCCAGTCCGCGCTCCACACCGACGGCGCGAGAGAGACCACCGTCGACATGACGTTGGCCGGCTCGGCGGCCACTCTGGCGAGCAGGTCGAGGTCGGCGCGCTGCCCGGTGACCTGGACCGTCTTGCGGAGGTGGAGCACCTCCGCGCCGGCGTTGCCGAGCTCCTTGGTGAGCAGGTCCGGCTGGCCGCCCGGCAGGTCGACGACCAGGTCGTCGACCACGTGGCCGTCTGCGGTGGCGAGCACCTCGATGTCGACGACGTTGCCGCCGAGCCCGGCGATCGCCTTGGCGACGCCGAGCAGCGAGCCGGGCCGGTCGAGCACGCTGACTCGGGCACGCAGCAGCACGAGGTTCCCTCCGAGTGGACGCCGTCGCGCACACACTGCCCGTGTCATGTTGCGCGGAGGTGAACGGCGCCGTTTTATTCCCGGCGTACGACGACAAGCCCACAGCGAACACCGGCCTCGCGGCCCGAAACCCGGCGGTGGCGGAGGTTAGTGTCGTCGCATGAGTCCTTTGACCCCGGACATGCGCGGCGCCGGCTCCGGCCTCAACCTCAACGACTCGGTCTACGAGCGGCTGCTCCGCGAGCGGATCGTTTTCCTCGGCAGCCAGGTCGACGACCCGATCGCCAACACGATCTGCGCGCAGCTGCTGCTGCTGTCCGCAGAAGACCCGGATCGCGACATCTTCCTCTACATCAACTCGCCGGGCGGCTCGGTCAGCGCCGGCATGGCGATCTACGACACGATGCAGTTCGTCTCGAACGACGTCGCGACAGTGGCGGTCGGCCTCGCGGCGAGCATGGGGCAGTTCCTGCTCTGCGCCGGCGCCAACGGGAAGCGCTACGCGACCCCCCACGCGCGGATCATGATGCATCAGCCCTCCGGCGGGATCGGCGGTACGGCGAGCGACATCGCGATCCAGGCCGAGCAGATGCTCTACACGAAGCGCACGATGCAGGAGCGGATCGCCTTCCACACCGGGCAGACCGTCGAGCAGATCGAGCGCGACTCCGATCGCGACCGCTGGTTCACCGCCGACGAGGCGAAGGAGTACGGCTTCGTCGACCACGTGGTCGCGCGAGCCAACCAGGTGCCGTCCGAGGGCGCGGTCTCCTGACCGCCACACACACTTCAGGGGAGACCGACATGTCCTACCAGGCACCGCAGGGCCGCTACATCCTGCCGACGTTCACCGAGCGCACCAGCTACGGCTTCAAGGAGCTCTCGCCGTACACGAAGCTGTTCGAGGAGCGCATCATCTTCCTCGGCGTGCAGATCGACGACGCGTCCGCCGACGACGTCATGGCCCAGCTGCTCTGCCTCGAGCAGATGGACCCGGATCGGGACATCTCGATCTACATCAACTCGCCCGGCGGGTCGTTCACCGCGTTGACCGCGATCTACGACTGCATGCAGTTCATCCGGCCGGAGATCATGACGGTCTGCCTCGGCCAGGCCGCCTCTGCGGCCGCGGTGCTGCTCGGCGCCGGTACGCCGGGCAAGCGCCTCGCGCTGCCGAACTCCCGGATCCTGCTGCACCAGCCCTACAGCGAGGGCGGCGGCCAGGGCAGCGACATCGAGATCCAGGCGCGGGAGATCCTGCGCATGCGCTCGCTGCTGGAGAGCATGATCTCCCAGCACACCGGTCGTACCCAGGAGCAGGTCAAGGACGACATCGAGCGGGACAAGATCCTCACTGCCGAGGAAGCCGTGGAGTACGGCCTGATCGACGAGGTCATCCGCAGCCGCAAGCTCACCGCCGTCCCGAGCGCCTCCTAGGCCCGCTGCCCACCCTGCTTCCGGCACGCTCCCCGGTCCGGCCGACACGCCGAGCCTGGCAATCCGGGAGGCCATTTGAGGGTGCGATGTCGGTTTGGCGCGATAACGTCGTAAGAAGCCTGACGCTGCAGCACGGCGGATAGGAAGACCCAGGCACGGCGCAACGGAGGAGACCGAGTGGCACGCATCGGTGACGGTGGCGACCTGCTCAAGTGCTCCTTCTGCGGGAAGAGCCAGAAGCAGGTCAAGAAGCTCATCGCGGGCCCCGGCGTCTACATCTGCGACGAGTGCATCGACCTGTGCAACGAGATCATCGAAGAGGAGCTCACCGAGTCCTCCGACGTCTCGTTCGACTCGCTGCCGAAGCCGAAGGAGATCTACGAGTTCCTCGACGGCTACGTGATCGGCCAGGACACCGCGAAGAAGACGCTGTCGGTCGCGGTCTACAACCACTACAAGCGGGTCCAGGCCGGCGGCACCGACAAGGAGCCGGTCGAGCTCGCCAAGTCCAACATCATGCTGCTCGGGCCGACCGGCTGCGGGAAGACGCTGCTGGCGCAGACGCTGGCCAAGATGCTCAACGTGCCGTTCGCCATCGCCGACGCCACTGCGCTGACCGAGGCGGGCTACGTCGGCGAGGACGTCGAGAACATCCTGCTCAAGCTGATCCAGGCGGCCGACTACGACGTCAAGAAGGCCGAGACCGGGATCATCTACATCGACGAGATCGACAAGATCGCGCGCAAGAGCGAGAACCCGTCGATCACCCGCGACGTGTCCGGCGAGGGCGTGCAGCAGGCGCTGCTGAAGATCCTCGAGGGCACCACCGCGAGCGTCCCGCCGCAGGGCGGCCGCAAGCACCCGCACCAGGAGTTCATCCAGATCGACACGACGAACGTGCTGTTCATCGTCGGCGGCGCCTTCGCCGGTCTGGACAAGGTCATCGAGTCTCGGGTGGGCAAGAAGGGCATCGGCTTCGCCGCCGACATCCGCAGCGCTCGCGATGTGGACACCACTGACACCTTCTCCGACGTCATGCCGGAGGACCTGCTCAAGTACGGCATGATCCCGGAGTTCATCGGGCGCCTCCCGGTCATCACCAGCGTCCACAACCTCGACCGTGAGGCGCTGATCCGGATCCTCACCGAGCCCAAGAACGCCCTCGTGCGCCAGTACAAGCGGCTGTTCGAGCTCGACGGTGTGGAGCTCGAGTTCAGCGACGACGCGCTCGACGCGATCGCCGACCAGGCGATCCTTCGCGGCACCGGCGCTCGCGGTCTGCGCGCGATCCTCGAAGAGGTCCTGCTCTCGGTCATGTACGACGTACCGAGCCGCAAAGACGTGGCCAAGGTCCTCATCAACGGCGAGGTCGTGCTGAAGAACGTCAACCCGACGCTCGTGCCTCGCGACGCGCAGCCGGCTAAGCGGGAGCGGCGCGAGAAGTCGGCGTGACGCCGGAGCAACCCCCGGCTCGCCTTCGCTACATCCCCGCCCTCGACGGGCTGCGTGGTCTGAGCCTGCCCGGGACGGTCCTCACCCACTTCGCGCTTTTGCTGGCGGCGGAGCCCACGGCCCCTCACTGGTTGGACTCGGTCGGCCCGCTGACCATGAACATCCAGATGTTCTTCGTGCTCTCCGGAGCGCTGATCACGAGCCTGCTGGTCTCCGAGCACCAGCGCCGCGGCGACATGCAGCTCGGTAACTTCTACCTGCGCCGCTCGCGGCGGCTCGGCCCCGCGCTGCTCGCCGTCCTCCCGGCCATGATCCTGCTCACTGTGCTCTGGCCCGGCCACGGCGTCTTCCAGTCCCTCGGCGCCCACCCGGCCCGCAGCGTCATCGCGGTTGCGCTGTTCGTCGGCAACTGGGTGCTCTACGCGGTGTCCGGAGGGATCGGCTGGCTCGGGCCGGCCTGGACCCTCGGGATCGAGGAGCAGTTCTACCTGACCTGGCCGTGGGTGCTTCGCGGCGCTTCCCGCCGCCGCGTCGAGCGGCGAGTGGTGCTGATGTGCCTGGGCCTCGCGGTGATCGTCGCGCTGGCGATCACCCAGATCCTCTACTCCCACGTCGGGCGCCAGCGCACCTTCTACTCCACGCCCGCGCAGCTGCCGAGCATCCTGATCGGCTGCGCGCTTGGCTACGAGCTCACCGCGAACCCGGTCAGCCGCCTGACCACGTTGCTTCGCTCTCGACTGGTCGCGTTGCTCGGGCTGGCCGGGATGGTCGTGGTCTCCATCGTCGCCTCGCACCACCAGGCGTTCGAGATCCGCGGGTGGTACGTCGTCTACGCCGCCTTCGCCTGCCTGCTGATCGGCCACTGTTTCGTCCGGGCGGCCGAGCCGACGCTGGTCACGAGGTTCTTCGCGTGGCGGCCTTTCGTCATCATCGGCCAGATCTCCTACGAGGCCTATCTCGTTCACATCATCGTGATGTTCGCGGTGCTCCGGGCCTGGCCGGGGCTGCACGTCTACCCGATGATGGCGCTCGACGTCGCCATCGTCGCGGTGGTCTCCGCCGGCTTCTACTACCTGGTCGAGCAGCCGATCAGAAGGAAGGGCTGGAGCGCCGTGCTGTTCCGTCGCCGGCCATCCGACCTTGGTAGCGTCGCTGCGCCGCAGCGTGAGTTCGCTGAGTCAGGCCGAGCGGATGTTCTCGCGAACGAGAGATAGGCGACCCATCTCATGACTGGTGCACCTGACGCGGCGGCGGCGCCGCCACGGCGGCTCACCTACGTCCCCGCGCTGGACGGCATGCGGGGCATCAGCCTGCCGGGGACGATCTACACCCACTTCCAGATCTTCCTCGGCTACCTGCCGACCGCGCCGTGGTGGGTGCGCCGCTCGGGTCCGTTCGCCCTCAACATCGAGATGTTCTTCGTGCTCTCCGGCGCGCTGATCACGAGCCTGCTCGTCGCTGAGCACCAGCGTTCCGGGAGCGTCTCGCTGAGCAGCTTCTACCTGCGTCGGTCGCGCCGGCTAGGCCCCGCGTTGCTCGCCGTCGTACCGCTGCTGTTGATCTCGCAGTACGTGCTGCCCGGCTCCAGCTCGCAGCCGCTGGGCTCCTCGCCGTGGGCGACGGCGCTTCTGGTCCTGCTGTTCGTCGGCAACTGGCAGCTGGCCGCCGGGGGAGACATCGGCTGGCTCGGACCTGCCTGGACGCTCGGCATCGAGGAGCAGTTCTACCTGACCTGGCCGTCGGTCCTGCGTGCCGCGATGCGGCGCCGATGGGGCCGCCAGGCGATCATCCTCGGCGTCTGCATCCTGGTGGTGCTCTCGAGCGCGGTCTCGGCGGTGCTGGTCGCGTCGTACAAGTCGACCCAGGTCGTCTACATGACTCCCGCCCAGGTCGCACCGATCCTGATCGGCTGCGCCCTCGGCTACACCATCACCACCGACCCGGACGGGCGGCTGGCGCGGCTGCTGCGGTCGCCGCTGGCCGCGCTCGTCGGGCTCGGCGGCATGGTCGCGATCTCGGTGCTGATGGACACCCATCTCACGCAGCTGGTCAGCGGCGGCTACGCGCTGTACGGCGTAGCGGCGTCGCTGCTGATCGGGCCCTGCATGGGCGCGGCCGCTCCCGAGCGGCCGACGGTCTGGAACAAGGTGCTCGGCTGGAAGCCGTTCGTGGTCATCGGGCAGGTCTCCTACGAGGCCTACCTCGTGCACTGCATCGTCATCCTGGCGGTGCTGAGGGTTGCGCCGCGCATGCCGGTCGCCGACATGATCGTGGTCGACTTGGCCCTGATCGCGGTGATCTCCGCAGTCTTCTACTACCTGGTCGAGCAGCCGATCCGGCGCTTCGGCTGGAAGGCCGCATTCCGGCCCTCGGCGGTCGCGGCGCGGCGGCAGCAGCCGAAGCGTCGGGTCGCGCGGGCGGCGCCGGTTCGCGGCGGCGCCTTCGTGGGTGCCGCGGCAGGCGTTGCGGTCATCGTCCTTGCCGCCCTGGCGGTTGCCACCGCCGGGCACAACCCCCCGAACGCCGGCTCGATCGCCGGGGCAGAGGCGGCCGTCGCGAACGTCGGGCTGCCGCCGGGAGCCGTCACGCCCGGCGGGGCCTCACCCGTTGCGTCTCCTAGCGGATCCGGTACGCGAGGCACGGCGGCACCCGGCGCCGGCGCGGGCACCGGTGCGGGCGCCGGGGGCGTTGCCGCGCCGGGGCGCGGGGCAACCTCGCCGTCTGCTCGCGGGTCCGGGCAGGCCGGCATCGGCGCCTTGCGGCCCCCGACGTTGATCTCGATCTCGCCCGCCACCGGGCCGGTCATCGGCGGCACCGAGGTCACGCTGCACGGCTCGGGCTTCGTGCCTGACCACACCATCGTCTACTTCGGCAGCCTGGCGGTCTCCGACATCTCGGTGATCAACGCGTCCACCCTGCGCGTCGCCGCCCCGTCGGCGCGTGCGGTGTTGAAGTCCGTGAGGTCCCTGGCTGACCTGCACGGCCTGTCGACGACGGTCGCGGTGGCGACGCCAGCCGGGCGCAGCAGCCTCGACCCGGCGCTGCAGTTCACCTACATCTAGCGGGGCTAGAGCTGCACCTCGACCGCAAGGTCGGCCGCCTCCGCTGCCTCGAAGGACAGCTCGGCGATGTGCCCGGATGCGGCGAGGTCGTCGGCAGCGGACTTCAGCAGCTCGATCTGATCTGCCGGCCCGCTGACCTTCGCGCTCGCGACGTCGGTACGCATCGACACCTGCGCGGCGGACTTCGCGCCACGCACCTGCGACAGGGCGACCCCGATGACGGCGAGCAGCTGCGGGTCCCCGGCCGTGGCGGTCGTTGCCTCGTCCTTCGTCGGCCATGACGCGCGGTGGATCGAGCCCTCCTGCCACCACGACCAGACCTCTTCGGTGACGAAGGGAAGGAACGGAGCGAACAACCGCAGCACCACCGACAGCGTCGTGCCCAGTGCCGCCTTGGCCGAGGCCGCCGCAGCCTCGCCGCGGCCGCCGTACGCCCGTTCCTTCACGAACTCGACGTAGTCGTCGCAGAAGGTCCAGAAGAAGGTCTCGGTCGCCTCGAGTGCGCGGGTGTAGTCGTAGGCCTCGAACGCCGCCGTGGCCTGGTCGACCACGCCGGCAAGTGCGGCGAGCAGCGCCCGGTCGACCGGCTCGGTCACCGCGGCGAGATCCGGGCTGGCGCCCAGCCCGAGCGCGAACTTCGAGGCGTTCAGCACCTTCATCGCAAGGCGGCGCCCGACCTTCATCTGGGCTTCGTCGAAGGGGGTGTCGGTGCCCGGCCGGGTGCTCGCCGCGCGCCACCGCACCGCGTCCGCGCCATAAGTGTCGAGGATCTCCGTCGGGACGACGACGTTGCCCTTGGACTTGCTCATCTTCTTACGGTCCGGGTCGACGACGAAGCCGGAGATCGCGGCGTGCCGCCAGGGCAGGGAGTCGTGCTCGAGGTGGCTTCGAACGACGGTGGAGAACAGCCAGGTCCGGATGATGTCGTGCGCCTGGGGGCGCAGGTCCATCGGGAAGACGCGGTTGAAGAGGTCGTCGTCGCTGCTCCAGCCGCCCGCGATCTGCGGCGTGAGCGACGAGGTTGCCCAGGTGTCCATCACGTCGGGGTCGCCGATGAACCCGCCGGCGACGCCGCGCTGGGACTCGTCGTACCCCGGAGGGCAGTCGCTGGACGGGTCGACCGGCAGCGCCGCGTCATCAGCGGTGATCGGCGAGGAGTAGTCGGGGTTGCCGTCCGCGTCGAGCGGATACCAGACCGGGATCGGTACGCCGAAGAACCGCTGCCGGCTGATCAGCCAGTCGCCGGTGAGCCCGCCGACCCAGTTCTCGTAGCGGCTGGCCATGTACGCCGGATGCCAGTCGAGCTCGCGGCCGCGAGCCTGCAGCGCCTCGCGCAGGTCCGCGTCGCGGCCGCCGTTGCGGATGTACCACTGTCGCGAGGTGACGATCTCGAGCGGCTTGTCGCCCTTCTCGAAGAACTTCACCGGATGGCTGATCGGGCGCGGGTCGCCGTCGAGCGCGCCGGACTCGCGGAGCATCTCCACGACCTCCTGCTGCGCGGAGAACACTGTCTTGCCGGCGATGCGGGCATAGGCAGCCGGGTCGACCCCCGCGGGCGGGGTCGACACGATCCGGCCGTCCACGCCGACGATCGCGCGGGTGGGCAGCTGCAGGTCGCGCCACCACACCACGTCGGTGAGGTCGCCGAACGTGCAGATCATGGCGATGCCCGAGCCCTTGTCGGGTGCGGCCAGCGGGTGGGCGTGGACCGGCACCTCCACGCCGAACAGCGGCGTGCGCACCGTCGTACCGAACAGCGCCTGGTAGCGCTCGTCATCGGGATGAGCGACCAGCGCGACGCAAGCGGCCAGCAGCTCGGGCCTGGTGGTCTCGATGTAGACCGGCTCATCGGTGGCGACTGCCGTGAACGCGACGCGGTGGTAGGCGCCGGGGCGCTCGCGGTCCTCGAGCTCGGCCTGGGCGACTGCGGTGCGGAACGTCACGTCCCACAACGTCGGTGCCTCGGCCTGGTAGGCCTCGCCGCGCTCGACGTTGCGCAGGAACGCGCGCTGGGCGACCGCCCGGGAGCGCGGCTCGATCGTCGTGTACGCGCATCCCCAGTCGACCGACAGCCCGAGCTTGCGCCACAGCCCCTCGAAGGCCTTCTCGTCCTCGCCGGTGAGCTTCACGCAGAGCTCGATGAAGTTGCCGCGGGAGATCGGCACCTGGTCCTTCGACGTACCGCCCTCGCTGGGCGGGGTGAAGTCGGGGTCGTAGGGCAGCGAGGGGTCGCAGCGCACGCCGTAGTAGTTCTGCACCCGGCGCTCGGTCGGCAGGCCGTTGTCGTCGAACCCCATCGGGTAGAAGACCTCGCGGCCGGTCATCCGCTGGTAGCGGGCGATCAGGTCGGTGTGGGTGTAGGAGAAGACGTGCCCGACGTGCAGCGAGCCGCTCACGGTCGGCGGCGGGGTGTCGATCGAGTAGATCTCGGCGCGCGACTTGGAGCGGTCGAAGCGGTACGTGCCGTCGGCCTCCCAGGCCTCGGCCCATCGCTGCTCCAGGCCGTCGAGGGTCGGCTTCTCCGGGACGCTCACGACGGGCCAGTCTAGGAGCGCGATCTAGGCTCGCTCACGTGAGTATCGGGGAGGACGACGAGGCGCTCGCGACCACCGAAGTTGCGGCGCCGGTCGACCTCAAGCGCGTCGAGCGCGCGCTCGAAGAGCGCTACCCATCGCGGATGGTGCCCGACCTGGATCGCATCGTCGACCTGCTGGATCTGCTCGGTCAGCCGCAGCGGGCGTACCCGTCCGTGCACATCACCGGAACCAACGGCAAGACCTCGACCGCGCGGATGATCGACCAGCTGCTGCGAGAGCTTGGGCTGCGCACGGGTCGCCACACCTCGCCGCACCTCGAGCACGTCACCGAGCGGATCACCGTCGACGGCGAGCCGGTGTCCGCCGAGCGATTCGTCGAGCTCTACGACGAGGTCGCGCCGTACGCCGAGGTGGTCGACGGTCGCCATCCGGACCGGGTGACGTTCTTCGAGCTGC
This sequence comes from Mycobacteriales bacterium, assembly GCA_035547515.1. Classification (GTDB taxonomy): domain Bacteria; phylum Actinomycetota; class Actinomycetes; order JAFAQI01; family JAFAQI01; genus DASZTV01. The sequence continues at coordinate 44,628 of DASZUS010000024.1, read as the reverse complement.
TGACCGCGATGGGCTTTGCCGCCTTCGCCGACGCGCCGGTGGACGTCGCGGTCGTCGAGGTCGGGCTGGGCGGGCGGTGGGATGCGACCAACGTCATCAACGCGCCGGTCGCCGTCGTGACCCCGATCAGCCTGGACCACGTGGGGATCCTCGGCGACACCGTCGAGGAGATCGCCGCGGAGAAGGCCGGGCTCATCCACGAGGGCGCAACGGTGATCTCGGCGCCGCAGCCCGAGGCCGCGGCGAGGGTCCTTGCCGCCCGCGCGCAGGAGGTCGGTGCGACCGTATTGCGCGAGGGCATCGACTTCGGCGTCCGGTCGCGCAGCGTGGCGATCGGCGGCCAGCTGCTCGAGCTGCAGGGGCTGGGCGGCAGCTACGACGAGATCTTCCTTCCGCTCTATGGCGAGCACCAGGCGAGCAACGCGGCGTGCGCGCTTGCTGCGGTGGAGGCGTTCCTCAACGCCCACGAGCACGGGCCGCTCGACGTCGAGGCGGTGCGCACGGCGTTCGCCGCGGTTCGCTCGCCGGGCCGCATGGAGGTGCTGCGCCGGAGCCCGACGCTGCTGATCGACGGCGCCCACAACCCCGCGGGTGCGGCGGCGCTGGCCGCCGGGCTCGAGGACGCGTTCGGGTTCGACCGGCTGGTTGCCGTCGTCGCCGTACTCGGGGACAAGGACGCGCTGGGACTTCTCGAGCAGCTCGAGCCGGTGGTCAGCGAGGTCGTCGTGACCACCAACAGCTCGCCCCGGGCGCTCCCGGTCGAGGATCTCGCCGCCGTGGCGGTGGAGGTGTTCGGCGAGGACCGGGTCTCCGCGACCCCCCGGCTCGATGACGCGATCGAGGCCGCGATCGGCGCCGCCGAGGCGTCGGGGGAGCTGGGCGGGTCCGGCGTGCTGATCACCGGCTCGATCGTGACGGTCGGCGACGCTCGCCACCTGCTCGGCCCGGCCCGTTGAGCGGCGAGCGGCCGGAGCCGCCGCGCGGCCTGTACGCGATCGGTACGGCGGGGCTGACGATCGAGGCGCTGGTGGTCCTGCTCGCCGTACCGGCGGTGGCCACCGCGCAGCGCGGCCACGTGTCGGGGCTGGACATCGGGCTGCTGCTGGGTCTGTTCGCGCTCCTGGTGCTGTCCGCGGGGCTGCTGCGCCGCCGCGGCGGGAAGGTGGTGTCGAGCCTGGCCCAGGTCGCCGCCATCGCCACGGGAGTGATCAGCTGGCCCATGTACGTGGTAGGGGTGGCCTTCGCCGGCATCTGGATCTACTGGCTGCGCCAATGGCACCTGCCAACCCCGCCGTGATCTTGACGACAAGCACGCTATGAGGCGCGTGAAGCGTGCTTTTCGTCAAGATCACGCCGAGTGGGGGCATGTAGCCTCTGCGCGTGGCTGAGCGCACCCTGGTCCTTGTCAAGCCCGACGGCGTACGGCGCGGCCTGGTCGGCGAGATCGTCGGCCGGCTCGAGCGGAAGGGGCTGACCCTGGTCGCCCTCGAGCTGCGCACGCTCGACCGCGAGACCGCGAGCAAGCACTACGGCGAGCACGAGGGCAAGCCGTTCTTCGGCGAGCTGGTCGACTTCATCACCGGCGGGCCGCTGGTCGCGATCGTCGCCGAGGGGCACCGCGCCGTGGAGGCAGTGCGCGCCCTGATGGGCGTCACCGACCCGATCGCCTCGGCACCGGGCTCGATCCGCGGCGACTTCGCCACCGAGATCGGCCAGAACCTGGTCCACGGCTCGGACTCGCCGGAGTCGGCTGCCCGAGAGGTCAGCCTGTTCTTCCCCAACCTGTAGCGCTCCCGCGGCGTCTCAGCAGCGACAAATCAGTCATTTCGGTCAGCCGCCATCCCCGGTAGGCTGACCTCGCCCCCCGAGAGCTGCCGGACTCGCCTCTGGCGCTCGCATTCCCCGATACGGAAGGCAAACCCCGTATGGCGCAGAACACCAGCGGGTTCCTCGGCCGCGACATGGCCGTCGACCTCGGCACTGCCAACACGCTCGTCTACGTGCGCGGCCGGGGAATCGTGCTGAATGAACCGAGCGTCGTCGCGATCAACACCAACACCGCCGGGATCCTGGCAGTCGGTACCGAGGCGAAGCGGATGATCGGCCGCACGCCCGGCAACATCGTCGCGATCCGCCCGCTGAAGGACGGCGTCATCGCCGACTTCGAGACCACGGAGCGCATGCTCCGCTACTTCATCCAGAAGGTGCACAAGCGCCGGCGTACCGCGCGCCCGCGCCTCGTCGTCTGCGTCCCCAGTGGCATCACGGGCGTCGAGCAGCGCGCGGTCAAGGACGCGGGCTACCAGGCCGGCGCCCGCAAGGTGTTCATCATCGAAGAGCCCATGGCCGCCGCGATCGGCGCCGGGCTGCCGGTCCACGAGCCGACGGGCAACATGGTCGTCGACATCGGCGGTGGCACCACCGAGGTGGCGGTCATCTCTCTCGGCGGGATCGTGACCAGCCAGTCGATCCGTACCGGTGGCGACGAGCTCGACGCGTCGATCATCGCGTACGTGAAGAAGGAGTACAGCCTGATGCTCGGTGAGCGGACGGCTGAGGAGATCAAGATGGCGATCGGGTCGGCGTTCCCGGCACCCGACGAACCGCACGCCGAGATCCGCGGGCGAGACCTCGTCACCGGTCTGCCCAAGACTATCGTGGTGTGCGCCGACGAGAGCCGCAAGGCAGTCGAGGAGCCGGTCAACGCGATCGTCGACGCGGTGAAGACGACGCTGGACAAGACGCCGCCGGAGCTCTCCGGCGACATCATGGACCGCGGCATCGTCCTGACCGGCGGCGGAGCGCTGCTGACCGGGCTCGACGAGCGGCTGCGCCACGAGACCGGCATGCCGATCCACGTGACCGACAACCCGCTGAACTCGGTCGCGATGGGTGCCGGCAAGTGCGTCGAGGAGTTCGAGGCACTCCAGCAGGTCTTGATCAGCGAGCCACGCCGCTAACGCAGGTGGCAGCGCGCCGCTGCCACTAACGTGCGCTTCGCTATGAGAACCCTGTCCGTCTGCGCGCCAGGCGCGACGCAGTGAGGAACGCGCGACGTGCGCGCTTGGTGCTGACGCTCCTGCTGCTGACCGCGCTCACCCTGGTCACGCTCGACTACCGCTCGGGTGCGTTGAGCGGGATCCGCAAAGCGGCCTCCACGGTGTTCGGGCCGATCGAGACGGTCATCTCTGACGTGGTCCACCCGATCGGCTCCTGGTTCTCCGGGCTCGCTCACCTCGGCAGCTACAAGTCGGAGAACGAGGCCCTGCACAAGAAGCTGGCCGAGGTCGAGACCCAGCTGCGGATGACGGCGACCGAGCGCGAGGAGTACGCCCAAGAGCAGCAGCTGCTCCACCTCGCCGGGCTCGCCCAGTTCACCACCGTCGCGGCCCGGGTCACGGCGTACGGCGCGGCCTTCGGGTTCGAGTCCACGGTCACGATCGACCGCGGTACGGCGAACGGGATCGCCAAGAACGAGACCGTCATCAGCGGCGCGGGCCTGGTGGGCCGGGTGGTCGACGTCAGCCGCAATACCGCGACGGTGCAGCTCGCCGACGACTCGCAGTTCACCGTCGGTGCACGGCTGTCGACCGGCACGCTGGCGGTCGGATCGCTGCAGGGCAACGGGCGCGGCAAGGACATGAGCCTGCAGCTGCTCGACAACACGGTGCGGCTGACGAAAGGCCAGCAGCTGGTCAGCTTCGCCTCCGGCCCGGGCGGGCCGTTCGTGCCGGAAGTGCCGATCGGGACGATCACCGCGGTCGCGCCGGCGACCGGCCAGCTGGCCCAGACCGCCACCGTCCACCCGTTCGTGTCCTTCGGCTCGCTCGACGTCGTCGCGGTCGTGGTGGCCTCTCCCAAGTCGATCCAGCACGACCTGCTCCTGCCCAAGTCCCCGACGCCGGCTCCGACGGTCACGGTGACTGTCACCGCGACCCCGGGAGTCACGCCGCCGCCGGCAACGTCGGGAAGCACGTCCGGGGTGACGCCCTCGACCACGCCCTCCAGCAGCGCCTCGACCACGCCATGACCGCCCCGCGCATCGCGCTGCGGATCGTCGTGGTGGTGGCCGCGCTCCTGCTGCAGGTCTGCGTCGTCAACCGGATGCACCTGCCACTCGGTACGCCGGACCTGCTGGTCATCGTGGTGGTGGCCTTCGCGCTGGTCGGCGGCTCGCAGCGCGGCGCCGTCCTCGGCTTCTTCGCGGGCCTGCTCGCCGACGTGGTGCCGCCGGCCGACCACTACGCCGGCGAGCTCGCCTTCTCCTATGCCGTAATCGGTTACGTCGCCGGGATGCTCGACGCCGGCGAGGAGAGCACCGTGCCGACCATCATCGCGGTCGTTGCGGCGGCATCCTTCGGCGTCGTCCTGCTCTACGCCGGTCTCGGCGATCTCATCGGAGATGCCCGGATCTCGGCCGGCGTCGCGGGCCGAGCGGTCGCCGCCACCGTTGTCTACGATGTGGTCTTGGCGCCGTTCGTCGTTCCCCTCGTCTCCGCCGCGGCCCGCCGGTTCGAGCCTGCCGGAACGCGCTGACGCCTAGCCCTGCCCACGGATCGCCCGACCGGAAGCCTGCTTGCCACTGTGCCTGACCGCTCGCGCCTTCGTCTCGTGGTCCTTGGCGTGCTCATCTTCTCCCTCGTCGCAACTCTGCTCGGCCGGCTCTGGTACCTGCAGGTGCTCGACGCGCCCCAGCTGACCCAGGAGGCGCTCAGCCAGCAGGTCCATGACGTGGTGACGCCGGCGCCGCGCGGCGAGATCCTCGACGACACCGGGAAGCCGCTGGTCGACAACAAGCCGGCCCTGGTCGTCTCCGTCGACCGCACGACGCTGGACCGGCTGCCGGCCGACGAGGAGTCGGTGATCCTGCACCGGCTTGCGGCCAAACTCGGTACGCCGTATTGGGAGCTCAACGACGAGACGTCTCCCTGCGTGTACACCTCGACACACACCGCGAAGGGCACTGAGGTGACGGCCGCGCCCGCTGGCACGCCGTGGTTTGCGGCGCCGTTCACGCCATGCAACAACGGCTTGGCCTACCAGCCCGTGGTGGTCAGCCAGCTCAAGCCCACGCTGGCGGCTGCGCGCAAGGCCCTTCAGATCGAAGAGGAGCCCGAGGCGTACCCGGGCGTCACGGTCAACCTGACAGCGGTACGGAACTACCCCGAGCCGGACGGCGCCTACGCCAGCTCGATGCTCGGCTACCTCGGGCCGATCTCCGCCAAGGCGCTGAAGGCGTTGCCCGCCGACGAGCAGCAGGTGTACCAGAACGCCCAGGTCGGCGCGACCGGCCTCGAAGCCGAGTACCAGAGGTACCTCGCCGGCAAGCCCGGCGTTAAGTCGGTCAGTGTCGACCACCTCGGCGGTGTCCTCGGCACCGTGAAGAACACCCCGCCGGTGCCCGGCGACGACGTGGTGACCAACATCGACGCAGGTGTGCAGGCGACGCTCGAGAAGCAGCTCCAAGCCGCCATTACGAGCGCTCGCAGCTCCGGCTACGTCGCGGACTACGCCGCCGGAGTCGTGCTGAACATCCGGAACGGCGGCGTGGTCGCGATGGCCAGCGAGCCGACGTACCCCCCCAACACGTTCAGCCCGAGCGTGAAGGCGAAGGTGTACGAGCGGCTCAAGCACGAAGAGGGCTCGCCGCTTGTCGACAAGGCATTCGAGAGCGTCAACCCACCGGGCTCCACCTTCAAGCTGATCTCATCGTCCGGTCTGCTGCACGACGGCATGCTGTCGACCGGTGGCTCCTACGACTGCCCCACCTACTTCCAGGGCCACCACAACTTCGACATCGAAGAGGGAAAGGGGTTCATCTCGCTGGCGACCGCACTGATCGTCTCGTGCGACACCTTCTTCTTCGAGCGCGGCGCCGACGACTGGTCCCGGGACGCGCAGCTCATCTCCGAGCACAAGAAGCCGATCGAGGGCGTGCAGGCCATGGCACGCGACTACGGGATCGGGGTGCCGCCGCGGATCGATCTGCCGAGCAACGAGGTCGCCGACGGGCAGATCGGCGACCGGGCATCGACGAAGGCGAACTGGGAGAGGTACAAGCACGACTACTGCGAGGGAGCCAAGAACCCGTCGTACAGCGCTTCGCACCGCGCCTTCGACGAGTACTTCTGCACGTCCGGCTACATCTTCGAGCAGGGCGACCAGGAGAACGAAGACATCGGGCAGGGCAGCGTCACGGTCTCGCCGCTGCAGCTCGCGGTCGCGTACGGTGCCATGGCCAACGGCGGCACCGTCTTCGAACCCCGCATCGCCAAGGCGATCGTCAGCCCGACCGGGAAGCTGATCAAGCGCATCAAGGCTCCGGTCAGGGACCACCTGCCGCTCACCCAGGAGCAGATCGACTACCTGCGCAACGCGTTCTACGGCGTGACGACCGCCAGCGACGGCACCGCGTCGTCGATCTTCGCCGGCTTTCCGATGAGCAAGGTGCTCGTGGGTGGCAAGACGGGAACCGCCGAGCTGTCCGGGACCAGCGAGAACGGCTCCTGGTTCGCCTCGTTCGCCGGGCCCGCCGGCGGCAAGCCGCAGTTCGTGACCGTGATCGAAGTCGACAAGTCCGACCAAGGAGCGGTCAGCGCCGCGCCGTTCGTGCGAACCATGTGGGAGCGGATCTACGGCCTCGATGGTCAGAAGGCGTTGTTCCCGAACGGCGTGCCGCCGTCGAAGCTGCCGAAGATCCAGATCGTCGAGGCCGGTCCGCACAAGCACAAGAAGACCGTCAACCCGTCGACGACGCCCGGCATCACCCCGTCGACGACGCCGGACACCACCCCGTCGACGACCCCGTCGACGACCCCTGACACCACGTCGGCCAGCAGCCCGCCGAGGACGACGTCCGCCGCCGGTCTGGTTCCGGTCCTCGCCCCTGAGCGCCGAAGGCTGATCCGGTGAGCGAGTGGTCGGGCGCCGCCCGCTCCGCGCCGGCTTCGCTGCGCCGTCGCGAGACCTCGCTGCGCGCCCGTGCCCTGGACCGCGACTCCTTCCTGCGCCAGCTCGACTGGGTGCTGGTCGCCGCCGTTGCCGCTCTCTGCGTGCTCGGCTGCGCGTTGGTGTGGGCCGCGACCAAACCGCAGGACGCCGGGTCGTCGTACCTGAAGAAGGACGTCCTCAACATCCTGATCGGGCTCGGCCTCGCCGTCCTCGCCGCGCTGGTCGACTACCGAACGCTGCGGGCCTACACCCCCGTGCTGTACGGTGCCTCGATCCTCGGCTTGCTCGTGGTGCTCACCCCGCTGGGCAGCACGATCAACGGCGCCCACTCGTGGATCAAGCTCGGCGGCGGCTTCGAGATCCAACCGTCGGAGTTCGCGAAAGTCGCCGTCGTCCTCGGGATCGCCATGCTGCTCGCGGAGAAACGCGAAGGGCGATCCGAACCGACCCGGCAGGACATCCTGCTGTGCTTCGGGCTCGCCGGCTTTCCGGTGCTGCTGATCCTCGCCCAGCCCGACGTGGGCTCGGTGATGGTCTTCATGACGATCATCTTCGGGATGATCGTGCTGTCGGGCATCCCCGGCCGCTGGGTCGGCGGGATGCTGCTGCTCGCAGTCATCGGAGCGGTCATCGTCGACCAGGCGCACCTGCTGCACCAGTACCAGCTGGCCCGCTTCGAGGCGCTGTCGAAGTCGACCAACTCCGCCGCCGCGCAGACGTTCAAGTACAACCAACAGCAGGCCATCATCGGCATCGGACATGGCGGCTGGCTCGGCCAGGGCCTCGGCCACGGCTCGCAGACCAATGGCCAGTTCGTGCCCGAGCAGGAGACCGACTTCGTCTTCTCGGTCGCGGGTGAGGAGCTCGGGCTGCTCGGCGCCGGCCTCGTCATCGTGCTGTCGGGCATCGTGATGTGGCGAGCGCTGCGCATCGCGCGCTACGCGCAGGACCAGTTCGGGATGCTGGTCAGCGTCGGCATCGTCTGCTGGTTCGCGTTCCAGATCTTCGAAAACGTCGGGATGAACCTTGGCATCATGCCGATCACCGGCCTGCCGCTGCCGTTCGTCTCCTACGGCGGGTCCTCGATGTTCGCATCGATGATCGCGATGGGCTTGCTGCAGAACGTGCGGGTGCGCTCGAACCGGTGACCAGTGGCTCCCGACCTAACCTGGGTGCCATGTCCGGGCAGAGCGTCTTCGAGCGCCTCGAACCATTGCTGCCCACAGTCCGCAAGCCGGTGCAGTACGTCGGCGGCGAGCTGCACGCCGTCACCAAGGACTGGGACGCCTGCGACGTCCGCTGGGCGCTGATGTACCCCGACGCCTACGAGGTCGGCCTGCCCAACCAGGGCGTCCAGATCCTCTACGAGGTGCTCAACGAGCGCGAGGGAGTGCTCGCCGAGCGCACCTACTCGGTGTGGCCGGACCTCGAGGCCGCGATGCGCGAGCACGGCATCCCGCAGTTCACCGTCGACGCGCACCGCCCGGTCGGCGACTTCGACCTGTTCGGGGTGTCCTTCTCCACAGAGCTCGGCTACACCAACCTGCTCACCGCCCTGGACCTCGCGGGGATCCCGCTCAGCGCCGCGGATCGCGGCATCGACCATCCGGTGGTGATCGCCGGCGGGCACGCGGCGTTCAACCCCGAGCCGATCGCTGAGTTCATCGACGTCGCGGTGCTGGGCGATGGCGAGCAGGCAGTGCTCGCCATCACCGACATCGTCCGCGCCTGGAAGGCTGAGGGCCGGCCGGATGGCCGCGAGGGCCTGCTGCTGCGGCTTGCGACCAGCGGCGTCGGCTACGTCCCGGCGTTCTACGACGTGACCTACCTGCCCGATGGCCGGATCCAGCGGGTCGCGCCCAACCGGCCTGGCGTGCCGTGGCGAGTCGCCAAGCAGACCGTGATGGACCTCGACGAGTGGCCGTACCCGAAGCGGCCGCTGGTGCCGCTGGCCGAGACTGTCCACGAGCGCTACAGCGTCGAGATCTTCCGGGGGTGCACCAGAGGCTGCCGGTTCTGCCAGGCCGGGATGATCACCCGGCCGGTACGCGAGCGCTCGATCGACACCATCGGCGAGATGGTGCAGCGCGGCGTCGCCGCGACGGGCTTCGAGGAGGTCGGGCTGCTCTCGCTCTCCAGCGCTGACCACAGCGAGATCGGCGAGGTCGCGAAGGGCCTCGCCGACGTCTTCGAGGGGTCCAACGTCTCGCTGTCGCTGCCCTCGACCCGCGTCGACGCGTTCAACGTGACGCTGGCCAACGAGCTCTCGCGCAACGGCCGTCGTACCGGGCTGACCTTCGCGCCCGAGGGCGGAAGCGAGCGGATGCGCAGGGTGATCAACAAGATGGTCACCGAGGACGACCTGATCCGCACGGTCGCGACCGCGTACGGCAACGGCTGGCGGCAGGTGAAGCTCTACTTCATGTGCGGCCTGCCGACCGAGACCGACGAGGACGTGACCGCAATCGCCGGGGTCGCAAGCCGCGTGATCGAGACCGGCCGCGCGGCAGCGGGGCGCAAGGACATCCGCTGCACGGTGTCGATCGGCGGCTTCGTCCCCAAGCCACACACTCCGTTCCAGTGGGCGGCGCAGCTCGACCACGAGACCGTCGACCACCGGCTGCAGGCGTTGAAGGCCGCGATCGTCGCCGACAAGCAGTACGGCCGCTCGATCGGTCTGCGCTACCACGACGGGCGGCCGTCGATCATCGAGGGAATGCTCTCCCGGGGCGACCGACGGGTCAGCGCGGTGATCCGCCGGGTGTGGGAGGGCGGCGCCCGCTTCGACGGCTGGAGCGAGTACTTCTCCTTCGACGCCTGGGTCGCGGCCGCCGAGGAGGTCTTCGCGGACTCGCCGGTGTCGCTGGACTGGTACACGACGCGCGAGCGCGAGCTCACCGAGGTCCTGCCTTGGGACCACCTCGACTCGGGCCTGGACAAGGAGTGGCTCTGGCAGGACTGGCAGGACGCGATCTCCGAGGCTGAGGTCGAGGACTGCAGATGGAGTCCCTGCTACGACTGCGGGGTCTGCCCGTCCATGGGGACGCAGACGCAGGTCGGCCCGACCGGCCGGATGCTGCTCCCGCTGTCCCCGGTGTGAGCCGGCAACCCGAGGGCCCGCCCCCGCCGCCGGTCGTGCAGCGGTTGCGGGTTCGCTATGCGAAGCGTGGTCGGCTGCGCTTCACCAGCCACCGTGACTTCGCGCGGGCGTTCGAGCGCGCCATCCAGCGTTCCGGCGTACCGATCGCGTTCAGCGCCGGGTTCAGCCCACACCCGAAGGTGTCGTACGCCGGGGCTGCGCCGACCGGCGTCGCGTCGGAGGCGGAGTACCTCGAGATCGGGCTGGCCGAGCAGCGGGCGCCCGATGACGTGCGCAGCGCGCTCGATGCCGCGCTGCCGGCCGGCCTCGACATCGTCGAGGTGGTGGAGGCGCCTCCAGGTACGCCGGCGCTGGCCGACCGGATCGAGGCGTCGCGGTGGCAGATCGTGCTGCCGGAGGTCACCCCGGAGTCCGCGGAGGCCGTGCTGGCGACCTTCCTGGCTCACGACAGCGTCATCGTGGAGCGGCCCACCAAGGACGGCGTCAGGCCCGTGGACGCCCGGGCCGCGGTGGTCAGCGCGGTCGTGGTTCCGCGTGAGTCGCGGGGTTCCGGGGTGGTCTGTGCGACACTTGAGCTGGTCGTTCGGCACGCAACTCCCGCTGTTCGACCCGACGACGTAGTGACAGCAATGCGGCAAGCAGCCGGACTGTCGACGCCCGTCATCCCTGTGGTGACGCGGCTGGCGCAGGGCCTGCTCGACGCAGAGCGGTCCCTGGACGACGGGGCATTGAAAGACCCGCTGTCCTGACGAACTCGCTCCCGAGCGGGGTGCAGCGCCCGAACTGGGCGATGACGCTCCCGGGGGCGGACAGGAGAGATACGTGCTCGATGACGAGCGCACCAACGAGACCCCCACTGACAGTGCCGGCGACGTAGCCGACACCCCCGCGCCGCCCAAGCGGCGAGCCGCCCGGCGCCCCGCCGGGCCGCCGACTCCCGCGGAGGACAGCGCATCCGCACCCGAAGCGCCGGCAGCCGCCGACGCCGCGGCCGAGCGCCCGGCGCCGGCGAAGCGAACCCGCAAGAAGGCTGCCGCCCCGGCGGCGGCGGAAGCCGCCACCGACGAGGAGGCCGACGCTCCCGCCCCCACCCGGCGCCGGCGTACGTCGGCCGCCGCGAAGGCCGCTGAGGCGGAAGCCGACGCGACGGAGGCCCCGGCGCCCGCCATGGCGACGCCGCCACCACCGGTGGTGCTCTTCCAGGCCCCGGTCGCTGCACCGGCGCCGGCCCGTCGCAGCGCGCCTCCCGCCGTCGAGGACGACGAGGCCGCCGGCGACGCCGAGGGCGGCTTCGACAGCGATGCCGACACCGACGACGACGGCGCGCCACGTACCTCTCGCCGCCGGCGCGGCCGGCGGGGGCGCGGTGGCAGGCCAGCCGGTGAGGGCTCCGGTGAGGACGAGTCGCCGGCGACAGAGGCCGCAGCCGTCGGCAGCGCCAGTACGCCTGCCGAGGGCGGCGACGCCGGCAACGACGAAGGCGACGAGGGCGGGACCGGCACCCACCGGCGCCGCCGGCGCCGCCGCAGCGCAGGAGCCGGGGGAGCCGACGGCGAGCAGACTCCGGACGACCCGCCCAACACCGTGGTGCACGTCCGCGAGCCGCGTCAGGCCAGCGACGACGTGCGCGGCGTCAAGGGCTCGACGCGCATCGAGGCCAAGCGGCAGCGTCGTCGCGATGGCCGCGAGACCCAGCGCCGGCGCCCGTCGATCATCACCGAGGCGGAGTTCCTCGCCCGCCGCGAGGCCGTCGAGCGGGTAATGGTCGTCAAGCAGGGCGAGGACCGCACCCAGATCGCCGTGCTCGAGGACAACGTGCTTGTCGAGCACTACGTCACGCGCAAGCACGCGTCGTCGATGGTCGGCAACGTCTATCTCGGCAAGGTCCAGAACGTGCTGCCCAGCATGGAGGCGGCGTTCGTCGACATCGGTCGCGGGCGCAACGCTGTGCTCTACGCCGGTGAGGTCAACTACGACGCCAGCGCGCTCGAAGGCGGCGCGCCGCGGATCGAGCAGGCCCTCAAGAGCGGGCAGTCGGTGCTGGTCCAGGTCACGAAGGACCCGATCGGCCAGAAGGGTGCCCGGCTCACCAGCCAGGTCAGCCTGCCCGGCCGCTACATGGTCTACGTCCCGGACGGCAAGCTCTCCGGGATCAGCCGCAAGCTGCCCGACACCGAGCGGACCCGGCTGAAGTCCATCCTCAAGCGGTTGATGCCCGAGGATGCCGGCGTCATCATCCGGACCGCCGCGGAGGGCGCGTCGGAGGAGGCGCTCGAGCGCGACCTCAACCGGCTCAAGGCGCAGTGGGAGGACATCGAGAAGAAGGTCGAGACCGCCGCGGCGCCGAGCCTGATCTACGGCGAGCCGGACCTGGTGATCCGGGTCGTGCGCGACATCTTCAACGAGGACTTCACCTCACTCGTCGTCCAGGGCGCCGACGAGTGGGAGACGATCGACAACTACGTCCGCTGGGTCGCCCCCGACCTGGCCGAACGCACCCGCCGGTGGACCGAGGACGAGGACGTCTTCGCGTCGTACCGGATCGACGAGCAGCTGGCCAAGGCACTCGACCGCAAGGTCTGGCTGCCGAGCGGTGGATACCTGGTGATCGACCGCACCGAGGCGATGGTCGTGGTGGACGTCAACACCGGCAAGTTCACCGGCAAGGGCGGCAACCTCGAGGAGACCGTCACCAAGAACAACATCGAGGCAGCCGAGGAGATCGTGCGTCAGCTGCGGTTGCGCGACCTCGGCGGGATCATCGTCATCGACTTCATCGACATGGTGCTCGAGAGCAACCGCGACCTCGTGCTCCGCCGCCTGATCGAGTGCCTGGGCCGGGACCGGACCCGCCACCAGGTCGCGGAGGTCACCTCGCTCGGCCTGGTGCAGATGACCCGCAAGCGGGTCGGCGAGGGACTGCTCGAGTCGTTCAGCGAGACCTGCAAGGAGTGCGGCGGCAGCGGCGTCATCCTGACCCACGACCCGGTCGCCGCGAAGCGGCCGCCGAAGCCGAAACGGGCCAAGTCGGGCGAGCACCGCCACAACGAGCCGGCGCCGGCGCCGGAGCCTGTCGCGGCCGCCGCCGAGGTTTGATCGGACCGGCTGCCGGTCCGTACACTTGACCGCTGGCGCGCGATCGATGCGCCAATCTGACAAATCCTGAGGAGTTTGACGGTGTACGCGATCGTCCGTAGCGGCGGCCACCAGCACAAGGTCGCCGTCGGTGACACGCTCACGGTCGACAAGATCGCGAGCGCGCCCGGCACGCCGGTGACGCTGCCCGCCGTCCTCCTCGTCGACGACGCCGGTGCCGTGACCGCTGACGCGGCCGCGCTCGCGAAGGCGTCCGTCACCGCCGAGGTGGTCGAGGCCGTCAAGGGCCCGAAGATCCGCATCCACCTGTTCAAGAACAAGTCGGGCTACCACCGTCGTCAGGGGTTCCGTGCCCAGCTGACGACGATCCGGGTCACCGGCATCGAGACTGGGAAGTAGAGGCGCGCGATGGCACACAAGAAGGGTGCGTCCTCCAGCCGCAACGGCCGTGACTCCAACGCGCAGCGCCTCGGCGTGAAGCGGTTCGGCGGTCAGCTCGTCAACGCGGGCGAGATCCTCGTCCGCCAGCGCGGCACGCACTTCCACCCCGGCGACAACGTCGGCCGTGGTGGCGACGACACGCTGTTCGCGCTCGCGGCGGGCGCCGTCGAGTTCGGCCACAAGCGCGGGCGCCGCGTCGTGAGCGTCACCACCGCCGCCGAGTAGCAGCGGTTTCGCGGCATGGCCGCGACATTCGTCGACCGCGCGGTCCTTCACGCGTCGGGAGGCGACGGCGGGAACGGCTGCGCGTCGGTACGCCGGGAGAAGTTCAAGCCGCTCGGCGGTCCCGACGGCGGCGACGGCGGCCGCGGCGGTGACGTCGTACTGGTCGTCGACCCGAGCGTGACGACCCTGCTCGACATCCATCGCCATCCCCATCAGAGCGCTCCCAGCGGGAAGCAGGGCCAGGGATCCAACCGGTCGGGCGCCGAGGGTGGCGACCTGGTCATCCCGGTGCCGGACGGGACGGTGGTCCGTGACAACGACACCGGCGAGTTCCTCGCCGACCTGGTCGGTGCCGGCACCCGGTTCGTCGTCGCCAGAGGCGGCCGCGGCGGGCTCGGCAACGCCGCGCTCGCGTCGTCGCGGCGCAAGGCGCCGGGGTTCGCGCTGCTCGGTGAGCCCGGCGAGTCGATCGACGCGCTGCTCGAGCTGAAGACGGTCGCGGACGTCGCACTGGTCGGCTTCCCCAACGCCGGCAAGTCCTCCCTGATCGCGGCGATGTCCGCGGCCAAGCCGAAGATCGCCGACTACCCGTTCACGACGCTGGTGCCGAACCTCGGGGTGGTCGAGGCCGGCGACGTCACCTTCACCGTCGCCGACGTGCCGGGACTCGTGCCCGGGGCGAGCAGCGGCCGCGGGCTCGGGCTGGAGTTCCTGCGTCACATCGAGCGGTGCTCGGTGCTGGTCCACGTCATCGACTGCGCCACCGCCGAGCCGGGGCGGGACCCGGTCAGCGATCTCGAGACGATCGAAGCGGAGCTCGCGGCGTACGACGACCTCGTGGCCGGCGGGTTGTCCGCACGCCCGCGGATCGTCGCGTTGAACAAGGTGGACGTGCCGGACGCACGGGAGCTGGCCGACCTCGTGAGAGACGAGATCGCGCAGCGTCTCGACGCGCCGGTCTTCGAGATCTCCGCGGCGTCGCGCACGGGCTTGCGCGAGCTCGGCTTCGCGATGGCCGAGCGCGTCGCGGCCTGGCGGGCGGGGCTGCCCGAGGTCGAGCCGACCCGCATCGTGCTGCGTCCCGCGCCGGTTCGCGACGAGGGCTTCAGCGTCGAGCAGGTCGGCGAGCAGGCGTACGTCGTCACCGGCGACCGGCCGCGTCGCTGGGTCAACCAGACCGACTTCAGCAACGATGAGGCGGTGGGCTATCTCGCCGACCGGCTCGCCCGGCTCGGGGTCGAGGAGGCACTTGCCGGGCTCGGCGCCCGGGCCGGCGCTGAGGTGACCATCGGTGACGTCAGCTTCGACTGGGAGCCGACGCTGTCGTTCCAGGCCAGCGGGCCGCGCGGTGGCCGCGGCACCGACGAGCGACTCGAGGACCATAGCCGGATCGGCGCCGACCAGCGGAAGGCCTCCCGCAAGGCACGGCGTTCGGCGTACGACCCCGAGGTCGAGGACATCGCCTGGGACGACGACGAGGCCGAGCTCGATCCGGACGAAGCCGATTCTGACGAGCTCGAGTTTGGCGAGGGCGACCGGTGAGCGAGGACGCCCGCCAGGTCATCGCAGCGGCGAAGCGCATCGTGGTGAAGGTCGGTTCGTCGTCGCTGGCGAGCTCCGAAGGCGGGGTCGACACCGACCGGCTCGACGCGATCGCCGACGCCGTTGCGGCGCGGGTGCGCGGCGGTTCGCAGGTCGTGCTGGTCTCCTCCGGCGCGATTGCGGCGGGCCTGCGCCCGCTCGGGCTCACCAAGCGGCCGAGGGATCTCGCAACACAGCAGGCGGCGGCGAGTGTCGGCCAGGGCAAGCTCGTCGCGCACTACACCCAGGCGTTCGGCCGCCATGCCCTGACCGTCGGCCAGGTGCTGCTGACGGCGGACGACGTGGTGCGGCGGGCGCACTACCGCAACGCGGCGCGGACCTTCGAGCGGCTGCTCGGGCTCGGCGTCGTACCGGTGGTCAACGAGAACGACACGGTGGCGACCGAGGAGATCCGGTTCGGCGACAACGACCGGATCGCGGCGCTCGTGACGCACCTGGTCGGCGCTGATGCCCTCATCCTGCTCTCCGATGTCGACGGGGTGTACGACGCGGATCCGACGCACGGCCCGGCGACGCGGATCCCCGACGTACGAAGCGATGACGACCTGGCGCATGTGCAGCTCGGCGCGATCGGGAAGGCCGGCGTGGGGTCGGGTGGGATGGCGACCAAGGTCGCGGCGGCGAAGATCGCCGCGGGCGCTGGCGTCCCGACACTGCTGGCGTCTGCGTCGGACGCCGCGCAGGCGCTGTCCGGCGGCGACGTCGGCACGTGCTTCCATCCCACGGGCAAGCGGGCGCCGGCACGGCTGCTGTGGCTTGCCCACGCGACGACCGGCCGCGGCACGCTCCGCCTCGACGCGGGTGCCGTCGCTGCCGTGGTCGACCGTCGCAGCTCGCTGCTGCCGGCGGGTGTCACCGCGGTCGATGGCGAGTTCTCGGCGGGCGACCCGGTCGACCTGGCTGACGAGACCGGACGGGTGATCGCTCGAGGGTTGACGGCGTACGACGCGGCGGAGCTGCCCGGGCTGCTCGGGCGCTCGACGCACGAGCTGGTCGAGGCGCTCGGCCCGTCGTATTCGCGTGAAGTCGTGCATCGGGACGACCTGGCGCTTCTGCTGTAGCGGGTGGCGTCGGGCGAGCGTGTGCCGCGCAACGGGTCGCGCCCGGCGTTCCTTCGATTCGTTGCGATGTTGCGTATGGGCGCTCCTTAGTGTTGCGCGGCACACGCTCACCCGACGCGATCCAATGCGCGCGCCTGGTCGTTACGCTTTTCTCCTATGGCGTCTGCTGACGAGGTTCTTGCTGTAGCTCGCAAGGCTCGGGAGGCGGCCGCTGCGCTCGCTCCGCTTTCGCGGGCGACCAAAGATCGCGCGCTGCTTGCTATGGCTGATGCGCTCGAGGGCTCGGCTCCGGGCATTCTCGAGGCGAACGCTGGTGATGTCGCGCGGGATCCTGACAACCCCTTGATCGACCGGCTGCGGCTGGACGAGAAGCGGATCGCGGCGATGGCCGATGGGCTGCGGCAGGTCGCTGGGCTTCCCGATCCGGTGGGGGACGTGATCCGCGGATCGACGTTGCCGAATGGGTTGCAACTTCGGCAGGTTCGGGTTCCGCTGGGTGTGATCGGGATCATCTACGAGGCGCGGCCCAACGTGACGGTGGACGCCGCGGGGCTGTGCCTAAAGAGCGGGAACGCCGTGTTGCTGCGCGGGTCGTCGAGCGCGCGGGACAGCAACGCCGCGCTGGTCGAGGTGTTGGCTGCCTCGGCACGTTCCTCGGGGTTGCCCGATGGGTGCGTGCAGCTGGTGCCGGGTCACGACCACGAGTCGGCCAAGCACCTGCTGCGGGCGCGGGGGTTGGTGGACGGGCTGATCCCGCGCGGGGGAGCCGGTCTGATTCGCAGCGTCGTTGAGGAGTCGACGGTGCCGGTCATCGAGACGGGTGTGGGCAACTGCCACGTGTACGTCGACGCGGACGCGGACCTCGAGATGGCTGTGTCGATCATTCTCAACGCGAAGACGCAACGGCCGAGCGTGTGCACCGCCGCGGAGACGATGCTGGTGCACAAGGACGTGGCGGCCGACTTCCTGCCGATGGCGCTGTCCGCGTTGCGCGAGGCGGGCGTGACGATCCACGGCGACGCGACCGTCGCGTCGTACGCCGATGACGTCGTCCCGGTCACCGACGCGGACTGGGAGGCGGAGTACCTCTCGCTCGACCTCGCGGTCGGGGTCGTCGGCTCGGTGCAGGAGGCGATCGCCCACATCCGCAGGTGGGGGAGCGGGCACACCGAGGCGATCGTGACCCGCTCGCTGGAGTCGTCGCAGGCGTTCGTGGCCGGCCTCGACTCTGCCGCGGTGATGATCAATGCCTCGACCAGGTTCACCGACGGCGAGCAGTTCGGGTTCGGCGCGGAGATCGGGATCTCCAACCAGAAGCTGCACGCCCGCGGCCCGATGGGGCTGCCCGAGCTGACCAGCACCACCTGGGTGGTCACCGGCAACGGACAGGTTCGTACATAGAATCGCGTTCTGTCGCCGAACCGGGAGCCTTGGATGTCGTTTTTCACTTCGCCCGACGACGTCCGCACCAAGCTGGCGGCCACCGGCTACCTGGCCGACGACGCGATCGCCACGACGGTCTTCCTCGCTGACGCGCTCGGCAAGCCGCTGCTGGTCGAAGGACCGGCCGGCACCGGCAAGACCGAGCTGGCCAAGGCGGTCGGCTCTGCCGCGGGCGCTGAGCTGGTCCGGCTGCAGTGCTACGAGGGCCTCGACGAGGCGCGTGCGCTGTATGAGTGGAACTACCGCAAGCAGCTGCTGCGGATCCAGGCGGCGGGTGACCAGTCGTGGGACGAGACCCACGACGACATCTTCTCCGACGAGTTCCTGCTCGCCCGCCCACTGCTGACCGCGATCCGGCGCAGCGAGCCGACCGTGCTGCTCGTCGACGAGACCGACAAGGCCGACGTCGAGGTCGAGGGCCTGCTGCTCGAGGTGCTCAGCGACTTCCAGGTCACGATCCCCGAGCTCGGCACGATCGAGGCGGTGCGCAAGCCGTTCGTCGTCCTGACCTCCAACGCCACCCGCGAGCTCTCCGAAGCGTTGAAGCGCCGGTGCCTGTTCCTGCACGTCGACTATCCGGACGCCGAGCGCGAGAAGCAGATCGTGCTCACCCGGGTGCCGGAGATCGTCGAGGCCCTGGCCGAGCAGCTGGTGCGCACGATCCGCACCCTGCGCGCGCTCGAGCTGAAGAAGGCGCCGAGCATCGCGGAGAGCATCGACTGGGCGCGCACGCTGCTCGCGCTCGGGCTCGACACCCTCGACGAGGACACCGTCTCCAAGACGCTCGGCGTCGTGCTCAAGCACGCCTCGGACCAGCAGCGTGCGGTCAAGGAGCTGGGACTCAACTAGGTGTCCGCCGCCGACGAGCACGTCACCGGGGCCGGTCTGCTCGACCGGCACGTGTCATTCGTCGGCGCGTTGCGGGCGGCCGGGCTGCCGGTGTCGATGGCGGAGTCGCTCGACGCCGGCCGCGCAGTCACCGCGATCGAGATGACCGACCGAGAGCAGCTTCGCGCGGCGTACGCCGCAACCGTGGTCAAGCGTGCGGCGCACCGCGCGTCTTTCGACCGGCTCTTCGACCTGTGGTGGCCGCCGGCGCTCGGCGACGGCAGTGGCTCGGAGTACGCCGAGGGCGAGGGGGACCCGGACGCGCTCGAGGAGATCGACCAGGCGGACCTCGACGCGCTGCGCAAGCAGCTGCGCGACCAGCTTCGCGACGTCCTGCTCTCCGGTGACGACGAGGCCTTGCGCCGGCTCGCCCGTCAGGCGGTCAACGGGCTCGGCCGCGCCGACGGCCAGCCCGGGCGGCAGTCCTGGTTCACCTACCGGGTGCTGCGAGCGCTCAACCCCGAGACGCTGATGGCGTCGCTGCTCGAGGCGGTGCTGCAAGGCCAGGAGCGAGGCGGCCTCGCCGAGAAGGTCGCCCGCCAGATGCTCACCGAACGGATCAAGCAGTTCGAGGAGATGGTCGAAAGCGAGGTGCGCCGCCGGCTCGCCGAGGACCGCGGCACCGAGGCGATCGCCAAGACCGCGGTCAAGCCCCTGGTGGAGCAGGTCGAGTTCCTGCGCGCCTCCCGTGACGACCTCGCGGCGCTTCGACGGCAGGTCTACCCGATGGCGCGGCGGCTCGCGACGCGGCTGACCGCGAAGCGGCGGCTCGGCCAGCGGGGCCGGCTCGACGTACGCCGTACCGTGCGGGCCTCACTGTCCAGCGGCGGCGTCCCGCTGAGCACGATCTTCAAGCCGCACAAGCCCCACAAGCCGGAGCTCGTCGTCCTCTGCGATGTGAGTGGGTCTGTCGCAGCTTTCGCCCACTTCACCGTTTTGCTCTCTTTTGCGCTGCGTGAGCAGTTTGCGAAGGTTCGCGTGTTCGCGTTCGTTGACACGACCGACGAGGTCACCGACTTCTTCAGCGGCGGTGGCGACATTGTTGATGCACTCGCGCGCATGTCTAGCGAGGCTGACGTCGTCTGGTACGACGGGCACAGCGACTACGGCCACGCCTTCGAGGTCTTCGTGCAGAAATGGCCTGACGCGGTCACCCCGAAGACCTCGCTGCTGATCCTGGGCGACGCTCGCACCAACTACCGCGCTCCCGCGCTGCCCGCACTGCGGAGCATGGCGCGACACGCCCGGCACGCGTTCTGGCTGAACCCCGAACCGCGCCAGTACTGGTCGTCAGGGGACTCCGCCGCCGCGGCGTACGCCGAGGTCATGCCGATGATCGAGTGCCGCAACGTGGTCCAGCTCCAGGAGTTCGTGGAGGGCCTGCTACCCGTGTAACGCATACGAAATGGCGTGGCGGGTATGATCACCACTACGTAGTGCGGTACAAATAGTTCCTGTCAGATACCTTCCTAGACTTGGGGTCGGTCACACATGCGTATGACGGCAAAGCGGATGCGCCTCACGGTGCTCCTCGCGACTGCAGGCACGGTCGTGCCGCTCGCGTTTGGAGGCTCGGCCTCGGCTGCTGGAGCCGGCGGGGCTTCCAATGACCCGAACCCGCCGATCAACGGCACCATCGCCGGTTTCACGAACGGCGACTTCGCGTACCTGGACGCGCTGAACGTTGGCTCGCTGAGCCTGGCGCAGCTCAGCCTCGCGCAGAGCGCCGCCGGCGTGTCCAACCACTCGCTGCAGACGGTCAACAGCCTCGGTGAGGACCTCCTCACCACCAAGAGCGGCTCCGGCCACAACGCCTACGGCCGTGCCGCGGGCGTGAGCCTGAACCTCGGGCAGGGCTCCGCCAAGGTCCCGCAGGTTCAGCTGACGCAGGCCGAGACGGTCTCGCCGCCGCCGAACCAGGTGAAGACCTCGCGGATCCTGAACCTCCCGCTCGCGCCGGTCGCGAACGTGGACGTCCAGCCGAACATCGCGACGGCCAACACGCCGTCGGACAACAACTTCTGCGTCCTCGGTGTCAACCACCCGCTGTCGGCGGGCCAGGCGACCATCGCCGACGCCGACGTCCTTCCGGTGACCAGCGCCGAGTCGGTGCTCTCCGTCGACGGCACCGTCCAGAACAACTCGCTGGAGGAGCTCGCTCCGAACAACTCCGGCGCGCTGGGCTTGGACTCGGCCACGCTGCTCCACACCGCGGACATCCAGCTGTTCAAGGGCATCCCGGGTGCGACGATCAGCATCAAGGTCATCAACCCGCTGGTCCTGCAGGCCTTCGCCGGCGGTGACGGCTCCTCGTTCGTCACCTACGGCAGCGGCGACAAGCAGAAGGACGTGCTCTCGATCACCGCTGGCGGCCAGACGGTCACGCTGACCGCGGAGCAGCTGCTCGGCGGCAACGGCCTGACGATCGACGTCGACGGCCTGCTGCGGGTCCAGATCGGTGGCAAGCCCACCATGAGCGTCACCAACGACAAGGTCTCGGCGCTCGCGGACCTGATCAGCGTCCAGGTGATCAGCCTGAACAACAACACCGCTTCCAGCGTCGGCGGCCCGCTCGCCCCGCTGCTCAACCCGATCCTGACGCCGGTCCTGTCGGCGCTGAACGGCGCGACGCAGGCGATCGACAAGCTGCTCACCAGCCTGGGCATCAAGGCCGGTGTCGACCTCCGCGTGGGCCACTTCGAGGCCAACGCCCAGGTGCCGGCCGGCGGTATCCACTGCAACATCCCGGTGAGCAAGACGCCGAGCACGCAGAACGTCACGGCGGGCAACCCGTTCAGCGTCACGCTGACCGCGGACAACCCGTACAGCTGCACGATCCAGAATCTCAAGTTCGAGGACAAGATCCAGGCCCAGTCGGGCGACGTGAAGTGGAACGTCACCAACACCTCCCCGAAGGCGGACAGCGGCTCGACGAACAGTGATCTGGTCTGGAGCGGGCTCGGCTCGATCCCGGCCGGCGGTCACAAGAGCGTCACGGTCACCATCAACGTGCCGGCGGACTCGCCCAGCGGCGAGCTCGAGGACACCGCGATCGTCACCGGCACCTGCGCCACCGGCAACGGCCCGGGCACGGCGAACGTCCACCTCGGTGGCACGGTCACCCTGCACGGTCCGACGATCGAGGGCACTGGTCCGAAGACGGTCGTCAAGCTCCCGGACACCGGCTCCTCGCCGTGGCTCCCGATCGGTGGTGGCCTGCTGGCCATGACCGGCCTGGGCCTGGTGGCCATGCGCCGCCGCACCATCGGCTAGTAGCTAGATAACCCCGTACGACGCGGAGGGGACGCACCGGCAACGAACGGTGCGTCCCCTCCGTCGTCTGCGCCGGTAACCTCTACAAACTGTGACCGGCGCTGCTGTGCCCCGGCCCCGTCGGATCGGGGTGATGGGTGGCACGTTCGACCCGGTCCACCACGGCCACCTCGTTGCGGCCAGCGAGGTCGCCGGGCGCTTCGCGCTCGACGAGGTCGTGTTCGTCCCGACTGGCCAGCCGTGGCAGAAGTCGCATGACCCGGTCAGCCCGGCCGAGGACCGCTACCTGATGACGGTCATCGCCACCGCCTCCAACCCGCAGTTCTCGGTGAGCCGGGTGGACATCGACCGGCCGGGGCCGACGTACACGATCGACACGCTGACCGACCTGCGCCGCCGGTACGGCGAGGCCGCCGAGCTGTTCTTCATCACCGGCGCCGACGCGCTCGAGGCGATCATCGGGTGGCACCGCGCAGACGAGCTGTTCGCGCTGGCCCACTTCGTCGGCGTTACCCGCCCCGGGCACCATCTCAGCGACGACGGCTTCCCGGTCGGTGCGGTGACGCTCGTCGAGGTGCCCGCGCTGGCGATCAGCTCGACCGACTGCCGAGCGCGGGTCGGCAACGGCGAGCCGGTCTGGTACCTCGTCCCGGACGGCGTCGTGCAGTACATCTCCAAGCGCGGCCTCTATCGCGAGCCGGTGACGTGACCGGCAAGCGCCGGGCCGAGCGTGAGCCGAAGTCGCGCCGCCACGCCGCGCAGCCGGCCTCGCCCGCGTCCTCCGGGCTCTACACGAAGCCGCTGACCCGCCGCGAGGAGCGGCGGCTGCGCAAGCGCCGGCAGCGGCGCCGGTACGCCGGGGCCGGCGGGGTCATCGTGGCGGTGGTCGGGATCGCGGCCGCGGTCACCCTGGCCGTCGGGGTTCACCACGTGGTCACCGAGAAGAGCGGGCCGACGCGGACCCAGGTCACCGTCCTGCTGCAGCTGCAGGGCAGCGACGGCTCCGCCGACGGCAGCGTGCTGCTTGCCTCGGACCCGCAGCAGCACGAGGGACTCGAGGTGCTGATCCCGGGACAGCTGCTGACCGACGTCTGCGGGTACGGCACGCAGGACTTCGGCCAGGTGCTCGCACTGCCCAACGGGGAGACAGCATCCCGAACCGCGCTGTCCAACGTGCTGGACGGGGTCACGATCGACGGGTCGTGGATCCTCACCGAGACGCAGATGGCCAAACTGGTCGACGAGGTCGGTGGCATCACCGCCGACGTCGACACCGACGTCGTGCAGCCGACCCGCGGCGGCCGGAAGATCATCGTCGCAGCCGGGGATGGCCAGCACCTGTCGGGCGCGCAGGCCGTGGCGTACGCGACGTACCAGTCCAACGGCGGAGCGGCGGCGGGTCTGGCGCGGCTGCAGAGCGTGGTCGACGGGCTGGTGCAGGCGCTGCCGAGAAGCGAGTCGGCGGTCGAGGCGCTGGTGCGCCAGCTCGGTGCGAGCGCTCAGCCCAGCGACGGCGCCGTCCAGCTCTCCAAGATGCTGGTCGAGCTCGCCGCCGAGGACCGCACCCAGGGTGGGGTGCTGCCGACGGACCTTCCCGTCACGGCGATCGATGCCGGCGGGTCGTCCCCGTCGTACCGGCCGGACAACTCAGCCACCGGCATCTCCAGCCTCGTCGACCAGCGGCTGTCGGCGTCGCTGCCGCACGATGCCAACACCCAGCACGCGACGGTGCTGCTGCTCAACGGCATCGGGGTGCCGGGGCTCGTCGCGACGGCTTGCCCGAAGCTCCGCGCGGCCGGCTTCACCTACGCCGGCAGCGGCAACGCGCCGAGCTTCTCGCGCGCCAAGTCGCAGGTCGACATCTTCAGCGACCGTGACGTGGCGCAGGGTGATGCGCTCGCGAAGGCGCTCGGGCTGCCGGCCTCCGACGTACGGCGCAGTGACGAGAACCAGGACGTCGCGAAGTTCGTCGTGATCCTCGGCAGCGACTACCGACCGTGACCGCAGGGACAGCATCCGCGTCATGGCAGGCTAGGCGCGTGACGTCGACGCTTCCGGGCTGCCGGTGACCGCCTCCGCACGCAGCATCGAGCTGGCCGAGGCGGCGGTCAGCGCCGCCGCCGACAAGCTCGCCACCGACCTCGCGATCATCGACGTCAGCGAGCAGCTTGTCATCACCGACTGCTTCGTCCTGGCGTCCGCGCCCAACGAGCGGCAGGTCCGCTCGGTGGTCGACGCGATCGAGGAGCGGCTGCTCGCGATGGGCTCGAAGCCGGTACGCCGCGAGGGTCAGCAGGAGGGCCGGTGGGTGCTGCTGGACTTCCTCGACATCGTCGTACACGTGCAGCACGCCGAGGAGCGGACGTTCTACGCGCTCGAGCGGCTGTGGGCCGACTGCCCGTCGCTGCCGCTTCCGGCGGATGCGCTGCCGCCGGAGGCCGCTGACCAGTCGTCGGCGCCGTGAGCCAGATGCGGCGGGTGCTCCTGCTCCGCCACGGCCGTACCGAGTGGAACGCCACCGGACGCTTCCAGGGCCAGACCGAGTCACAGCTCGACGCGATCGGACGCGCCCAGGCCGAAGGCGCCGCCCTCGCGGTGGCGTCGATGCGGCCGGATGCCATCGTGTCGTCGGACCTGTCGCGCGCCCGCGACACGGCGACGACGGTGGCCGCGGAGTGCGGGCTCGAGGTCGCGATCGACGCGCGGCTTCGTGAGATCAACCTCGGGGCGTGGGAAGGGTTGACCCGGGCCGAGGCCCGAGCGCGGTTCGAGGAGGAGTACACCCGCTGGCAGACCGGCGAGGACGCCCGCCGCGGCGGGGGAGAGACCTACGCCGAGGTCGGCGCGCGGTGCCTGGAGTGCATCGACGAGTGGGTCGAGCGGCTCGGTCCCGGCTGCCTTCTGGTCGCGGTGACGCACGGTAGCGCCGCCCGGGCGACGATCGGCACGATGATCGGGATGCACCCGGACACGTGGTGGCGGCTCGCGCCGTTGTCGAACTGCCGCTGGTCGCTGCTGGCGAACATCGGGCGCGGCTGGCGGATCGAAGAGCACAATGCCGGCAGCCCGCCCGAGGAGGAGACCGGCGACGACGCCCGCTGACCTGCTCGCCGCCGCGACCGCCGCCGCGACCGCCCTCGCGAGCGCCGTCTGAGCGTCATAGAGCACCGTCAGACGGCGATCGCGATGCCGGGCTAGACTCGTCGCCGCTTCACTTCGGGGCTGTGGCGCAGTTGGTAGCGCACTTGCATGGCATGCAAGGGGTCAGGGGTTCGAGTCCCCTCAGCTCCACCGAGAAACCGCAGGTCAGCGCGTTGCGGCGGTCATGTCGATGATCTTGGTGCCGGACTGAGGCACACACTGCGGCACATCCGGGGCGATCGGACTGTCGGCCGGGCGGCGCGCTTCCAACCGAAGATCGAACGGCGCACCGACGACCGGTGCCAGGGCCGCTCGATAGGGATGGCTATGTCCGCTCGGGCCGCCAGATGGATCGCGGCGAGCGAGGCGCACCTCGCTGTCAACACCGCTGGTCACGTACCAAAGGCAGCGAGCGCGCTCAAGTGTCGCGACGTGCTCGGCCAACTAGCCTCACAGGCAGACGGCTGGGACCGGGTGCCGGCTCATGGAGACGACGACGCAGGCTTCGGCATTGCGACCGGAGGTGGGGCATTGTGATGACCGCACCCGCCGCGGCCGCCCGGGTGGGCACCGGTGTCAGCGCCGCGCGGGCGGCGGAGGTTGCCGCTGATCGGAGCGACAAGGTGACGGCCTTCGTTGCGGTCGAGTCGAGGGGAACGAAGGCTTCGGGGAAGTGCGCATGGCAGTTGGTGACCATCTCGGGCCTCGCCATCGACGAGCGAGCTGCTGTGGCGTGGTTGGTTGCGGACAGGTTGATGCGCTCCAGATGCGGCAGGGCGGCGGCCTACTCGAAGTGGCGCGACAGTGTGCTTACCGGCTTGCCGCTGACGGGCCGAGACCGAGACCAGGTAATCGCCTTCACTCGGGACGTGTTCGGCATGCCAGACAGTCCAGGATCGTTCGACCATCTCGAGGGCCATGTCGGGGAGTGGCTGTGGTACCTGCTGATGAGCGAGCGGGAGGATCCGGACCGGCGGATCGCTTTGCTCGAACCACCGAAATTCTCCGTGACCGAGCCGGGCCCCGACGGCTTCGTGGTGTATGAGGTTGACGGGCAGCCGCTGCTGTTCCGGCTGTGGGAGCTGAAGAAGCACACAGGGGCGTCTGGGCTCTCCGGCACGACCCGCGAGGCGTACGAGCAGCTCGGTGAACAAGGCGATCGCTACCTGGCCCAGCTCACCGCGATGCATGCCGATAAGACGGGCAACCTCGGCCAGATCTGCGCCGAACTCGTCGATCTGTGGGTGGACGCCGATCGCCGCGCAGGCGCCGGCGTCGGGGTGACATCGGCGAAGTTGCCGGCACCGGCGCGCTGTTTCACCACTATGGGCAAGCACCTGCCGCGGTTCGCCGAGCCAGGGCAACTCGAGGCGCTTCTGTGCGCCGTGCAGGACTATCACGACGTGGCGGCTGACGTGAGGAGGTTCGTGTGGACCGCGCTCTGAACCCACAGGACCTCGCGGACGCCCTGGGTCAGCACGCGCCCGGCGTGCTACCCACCGTCGAAGAGCTCACCGACCTCATCGCCAACGTCGAAATTCGCGCCTTCCAGCGCAACTTCGATATCGACGCCGCCTTGCTTCGGACGGCCTGGTACCTGCACGGTGTGGCGTCTGCATCCGGCGCCACCGACCTGTACACGCCCGCGCGGCAGCGGCGGGCGTTCAGCGTCAGCGCACACATCTTTGACCTGGCACTCGGTGACACCGAACGGAACGCACACGATCTGCTGACCCTTGCCTTCGGCGCCCAAGTCGGTTACCGACGCGCTGATCTGGCCCCGAACGCCACAGCCATCTATCGACGCGTCATCGCCCTGCTCTCGGCCGACTCGGACGTTGCTAGTCACATCTACACCCTCGCTCTGGAGGCCGGCGTCGCCTTTCTCGGCCTCGACGTCCGTCAACTCAACCGGCTGTTGTCCGCCTGGCGGCGGCAGCTGAACACGCTTGCCGGGATGCTCGACCTGGACGACCTGCGGACAACGATGTTCGGCCCTTCCCAGCAGATCGTGCTCGCCGTCAGCGCCTTGCTTGTCTACCTGCGCCGCGGCGAGACGACGCAGCTCGACTTAGCCCGCACCGCGCTGGTGTCCGTCGTCGACCAGAGCGCGGGGGAGGGCGACCACGATGCCCGCTGGGTCGCTGCGCATCTGCTCGCCATCGCTGAAGGCATGGAGACCAGCAGCATCTGGGCGGTGCTACCGCCCGACACTCCGGCGGCCGTCGCGCAGGCGTTCACGGTGGGCTCACCGCCGGTGCTGACGCTGTGGCCGCCACAGCGAGAGTTGCTCGAACGCTCGTCGTACAACCCGCTGGCCCCCGATACGAAGCGGCTGCTGCTGTCGGTGCCGACCAGCGCCGGAAAGACGTTGATGGCGCAACTGATCATCTGCCGACATCTGGCTACCCAGCCCGGCGACGTTTGCTACATCACGCCGTTGCGCAGCCTCGGTCGTGAGATGCGGCAGGCGCTCACTAGTCGACTCAGAGTGCTCAACCGGGAGCTCGGCCCCGACCTTCCCGACTATGTGGGCGGCGACCTTGACGCCCTTCTGGCGATGCTGGCGGAGGCACAGCGTGGCGAGGTCGAGGTCATGACACCCGAACGGCTTATGCAACTACTGCGCCGTGATCCCGAAGCGGTGATGGAGCGCTTCTCCCTGTTCGTGGTCGACGAAGCACACCTGCTGGCGCAGCCCGGACGCGGGTTCTTGCTTGAGGCCCTGCTTGCCTTCCTGGCGGCGAGCGATGCTCGGCTTGTCCTCCTTTCTGGCGTGTTGGGAAACGCGGCCAGCATCGCCAACTGGCTGGCGCCCGACCAGGCGGAAGTGCTGTTCACCAGTGCGTGGCGCGGTCCCCGCCGTATGCACGCGCTGCTCTATGCCGATCCACTCTGGGACGACTTAGTAGAGACCCCGCGCAGGTCGAAGGAATACCCCTCGACTGTCCGGGTGCCCCTCCGCGCCAAGCTGCGGGTCAAGCCCGCCGAAGCCAAGATCGTCAGCTTGGTGAGCGACAAGTCCCAACCGCTCGGGGAGCTCGTCCTACGAAAGTCGGTCTCCGGGAAGATGGAGAAGGCCGACGGCGCCACGCCTGCGTATAAGGTCGCCGCGACCGCCGCGACCGCCTTGCTACACGCTGGCAGTCTTCTGATGGTGGTCAGCCAACGAGATCTGACCCGGAGCGCCGCCGACGTTATCGCCGGCGAGCTCGAACCGTTCGCTGGAAGCCGCGACCTCACCGCGTTCCTGGAGCAGCGTTTAGGCGCCGCCCACCCGCTCGTTGGCTGCGTCCGTAACGGCGTCGCGTTCCACCACGCGGGCCTCCCGGTCGATGTGCTCGATGCGGTCGAGGAAGCACTGCGCAACGAGCAACTGCGCGCCGTGGTGGCGACGAGCACGCTCACGGACGGCGTGAACCTTCCAGTCCGGACGGTGCTTGTAGCAGAGACGGCATACGAGGGTCAGCAGCCGGGAGTTCGACTCGATGCGCCGCGTCTGCTCAACGCCGTCGGTCGCGCCGGACGCGCCGGCAAGGAGACCGAGGGATGGATCGTACTAGCCCTGCAGCAGCGGGAAGCCGATGCTGACTTCAAGCTGCTGCAGCCTGACGACGCCGACCTCGAGGTGCACTCAACGCTGGGAGGCGACGCGGCGATTGCGGCCCTTGCCGAGGCGGAAGCCCTCATCGCGACCACCGCCGACGCGCTATTCCAACTGCCTCCTGGGCCCGCAGCAGACTTCGCCAGCCATGTGTGGTTCATCCTGTCGGCCATAGAGCAGCTCGATCAGCTCCTCCGTGAACCGAACCTTAAGACCGCGCTCGATCGGTTCCTCGGCTTCCAAGAGATGGACGCCGAGCTCCGAGACCGCTGGTATGCCCTTGCCGGGGTTGTTGAACGGACTTATGCGACTACCGACCCGGGGCGGCGTCGAAGGTGGGTTTCGACAGGGACATCACTCCGAACCGCCGCCTTACTCGATGCCGTTGTCGATGGGGTTGTCGACGTCGCGGTCGAGCGAGCGCCGCAGGATCTGACAGATGTCGTCGAGATGACGCTGCAATCCACGCTCACGCTCCTCGCGGATCTCGGGGTCCTCGACGCGCTGCTTTCCTATCCGGAGGCCGACGGGGCCTGGACGTTCCGGTCACGCCGACGCGGTCCGGTGCTCCAGGGGATACCGGTCGTCGACGCCCTCGATGCCTGGGTTGCGGGAGCCGAGATGACCGATCTCGCAGATAGGTTTCTATCCGACGTCTCCGATGAGGCCTTCCGGATCGAGCAGATGGTCGACGGGGTCAGCCGTACCTTCGAGCACTACCTTGCGTGGACCGTGGGGGTCATCGTCGAGCAGGCCAACGCGCGCCTCGAAGGGGCGAGTTCGTTCATCCGTCTGCGTAGCGACGCCGCTTGGTGCATACGGTTCGGCGTCGACACGCCAGAGGCCCTCACACTGCTCACCCGTGGCATGCGGTCACGACGCCTCGCTCACCAGCTTGGTCGGGAGGCCGCGCAGCGCGGGCTGACCGTAGAGCAGCTGAGCGAGTGGCTCGTTGAGTTGCACATCGCAGGGTGGCGGGAGCATTTCGACGTGGCGCCCCGCGAGGTGCTCGACCTCCTTGAGCTGACGCGGTCGCGACGACAGAGCCTGCTGCGAGGTCTTCTTGAAGGCGGCACGGCGACGGCCGCGGTGCGCCGACGCGACGACAGTCCGCCCGGCCCCGTCACGGTCGTTATCGAGAGCGATGCCCCTGGCTCCGAGCTTCGCCTGGTTGCCACTGACCGTGGCCTTGTTGGAGTCGTCGCGGCGTCAAGCCATGCTGACGTTGAGGCGGTACTGGCGAGCGGCCTGGAGGTCGGTCTTGAGGTTGACGGGGAAGCGCTCTCGCTGACCGCTCAGGACGCCACGATCGTCGAGGCGCATTCCGATGATGCTGCTGGGTGATCTGCGTGATAGGCGGACGACCCCGCAACGCAAGGCATGTCAGGTCATAGCCACTCCGGCGCGCCCGCCAGCAACGGCGCGGACGGAATCGCTCAGCTGCCCACAGCGACTTCGGGCATGTGCCCCGCCAACGAACCATGGGCGATAGCGTCATATTGTCGGGAAGAGCGCCTATTGCGAGACCGCCGGTCGCGTGTCACGATCCTGGTAACACCGCTAGCCCACTTGCGAGGTGCCAGATGGCTGAGCTCAGGATGAGTGTCGCCTCGACCGCGCTGTCGACCGCAGATCTTCCGCTAATGCTCAAGTTCGCCGAACGGGTCGAGCCAGCTAGTCCAGGGGCGACGATGACGGACCAAGAGTACGAAAGCAACATGAACTACGAGCGGGATCCTGGCGGCCCGACAATGCGGCCGTGGCAAACGCACACCGGGAATGGCGCCGACATCAACACCGATTATCACGAGGACTAGCCCAAATCCGCTGATCGTCACGGATGAACTTGACGGCAGCGCGGCTCTAATAATCTCGGCTCTTCGACGGCGGAACATCGAGCCTGACATCTTCCAATGTGGGCGCCTTTCGCTGCCAACAGTGAGCGTCAGCATCGAACATCCGCCGCACGACGCCGTGGGCATGACTTGTCGGCTGGCTGATTCAGCGCGAGGTTGGACGTACACGATCCGACCTGGCCAGCGAGTGCTTCGTCGCCGTCCCGACCTCGGCTTCGCGTCGAGCTTTGCACAAGACGACCCCGCAGTCACGGCCTTTGTCCTCGACCAGTACCGAGCAGCATTGAACGCACTCTTCAGCTTTGAAGCCGAGTGGATGAACCCGGTGAGCGCTGACCGACGACTCGATCAGAACAAGCTGCTTGGGTCAACGTTGGCTTCTAGGGTCGGCTTGTTGACTATTCCGACGATATTGACGGATGACCCAACCACGTGGGCAGCTGCCGTCAGAAGATTCGGAGAGTACGGCGACATCGCGGTGAAGCCTGCCGGCATGTGGGCGGCCAGGCTTGACGACACGGACAGCGTCGTGTCGCTTTTCACTAAGCGGTTGTCCGTAGCGGAAGCCATCGACCTAGCAGACCTTGTGCGCCACGCGCCGGTCATCGTCCAGCCGTATGTTGAAAAGGCCTACGAGTTACGAATCACGGTAGTTGCTGGTCGCGTCTTCGCATGTCGGATCGACTCCCAGTTATCGACTAGGACGATGACTGACTGGCGACGTTACGACTTCGAACATACCCCTCACGCGCCAATCCAACTTGAACCAAAGCTAGAAGATGCGCTGCGCGACTTCATGCGCGTCTGTGCCGTTCAGTACGCCGCCATCGACATGATCGTGCGTCCCGATGGCGCGCACCTTTTCGTCGAGGCGAATCCTGCTGGGCAGTTCGGTTGGATCGAAGAGCTCACCGGGCTTCGCATCAGCGACGCGATCGCGGACTGGCTAGTTGCGGATCTGGATTCGACTCGCTAACTAACTTTCTGTGGCTGGGCGAACGCTTGTCGCGCTCTGGTGAGCTGATCGAGAGGTTGGTGAAACTACGACTCTTCCTGGGGGCGCCCAAACAGAACCGTTATCGAGCGGCGCTAGCGAGTTAATCGCGACGTTCCGGATCTACCTCGTGCGACGGCCTGAATAGCGCATCCATCGGCGCCTTGCCAGCGCTGACGGAGGGGTTGACCAGGTGTCGGTAAACGGCTGCGGTCGTCCGGGGACCCTCGTGGCCGAGCACGTCGGAGATCTGTTCGATCGGGACGCCGGACGCGGAAAGCAGGGACGCGGCTGAGTGGCGCAGCTCGTGTGGGTGCCAGTGGCCGATGCCGGCCTTGCGGGTCAGCTTGTCGAAGTCGCGTCGGAGGTTCGACGGGTCGACTGGCGTGCCGACCGTGGTCGTGAAGACAAGCCCGGTCTCGACCCAATGAGCGTCGGCGTCGGCGCGCTCGATCCGCTGCCGCCGCTGATGCTCCTTGAGGACTCGGACGACGAGCGCGGGCATGTCGAGAGTTCGTCGCGATCGCAGCGTCTTCGGCTCGCCGATCACGAGCTGGTTGTGCTCCCGCTTGAGGGATTGCGAGACCCGCAGTCGTTCGGCTTCGAAGTCGATGCCGGTCCACGGCAGCCCAAGTAGTTCGCCCGGGCGTAGGCCCATGAGCAGCCCGGTCACGTACAGCGCTTCGAGTCTGTCGCCCTGCGCAGCGTCGAGAACAGCCTGCGCTTGCGCGACCGTCAGCGACCGCCCGCGCTTTCTTGGTCCGGCCGGAACGTCAACCAGGGTCGCGACGTTGCGCATGACCTTGCCGCGTCGCTCGGCGAACCGCAGGATGCGGGCGAGCTCGCCGTGGATGCGGACCATCGTGTGCTTGCTGTAGCCGGCGGTGGCCATGTCGCGCATCAGCTTGTCGACGTCGTCAGCAGTGAGATCCCGGAGCCGACGGTGGCCGACCCGCGGCACGATGTGCTTGTTGACCGCCCACGTGATGTTGCCGATGGAGTTGGGGGACTGCGCCGCGGCGGGGATGCCGTGCTCGAGCCAGTACGCGCAGAACTCGGCAACGGTTGTGCGCTGGTCGTCGGCGTTCAGCCCAGCGGCGGCGGCCTTCTGCGCCTCCTCGAGTTTCCGGCGTACCTCGGCCCTGGTCTTGCCGGACATCCGCACCCGACGCCGGATCCCGTCGGGACCGCGGCCCAGGTCGAGCACACCGATCCAGCGCTGGCGGGTCTCGGAGTAGAAGATCGACCCTTCGCCCTGCCCGCGCTTCTTCGGCATCACCCACCTCCAGACCGAGGGTCTGACAGCAACGCCGCGGTCCGGAGCGAGCCGATACAGGTTGTGGACAACGTGGCGCTTAGTCGGCGGGGTCGGCATCGAGGCCGCGGATGAAGCGGTCGAGGTCGGATCGCCGGAACCGCCGGCAACGGCCGAGCTTTACCGAGTTGATCGCGCCACGTGCCATCAGCTCGTACAGCTTGCTCCGGCCGATCTTCAACACGTCCGCCGCTTCTGCCGCCGTTAGCAGGACCTCGGACTCTGTCAGTGGCCGCCCGCTCCGCCGCTGGCGCGGTGCAGGCGGATCGTCGAACAAGGGAATCGTGGTCGCGGTCATCGGGACAGTCCTCTCATCTCGCGGGTCGGTTGACGGGTGATCTCGTACGGGTCGAGCGGGTGGCGCTGCGGCAGGTATGACGTGGCGAGCCGCTGGTGGCGGGAGAGCTCGAGCCGCATGGCGATGAGGTCGACGGCGGTGAGGAGGTCGTGTCGGTCCTGACCGCCCCAGGGCTGGTCGGCCATCGCGTCGTGGACGTCGTCGGGGGAGACGAACAGGTGGTTCGCGATTCGCCCGCGCGAGAGTGCGACGTACCCGGACTCCTTGCTCAGTGCCGCGGTGCCGTAGACGAGTGCGGTGTCGACGGTGATGCCTTGGGCGCGGTGGATGGTCAACGCGTAGCCGTGCTGCACCACGCCGCTTGCCAGCAGCTCGGCGGGCAGGGCGTGCGACTCGCCGAGGTCGTCGACCATGACGACGGACCTCGATCGGGGATCAGTGTTCGTCACTTGTCCGCGCATGCCGTTGAGGACGCCGAGATCGCGGCGGTTTCGGGTGACCACGACGATGTCGCCGGTCGCGAACTCCGTCGTCCCCGACGGTGTGCGGACGGTGACGCCGTCGGTGCCGACGTAGCCATCGCGGCGGAGTCGGCCGCGGATCACGGTGTTGAGCGCGGCGACCTCGCGTCGGGTGGAGGCGAGCGCGACGGTGCCGAGCGGATCGGACGCGGCGCTGCTCGCGTAGGTCGCGGAGATCGCGGCGGGCAGTAGTCGGGGCTCGTCGACGTGGATGCGGCCGTGGTCGAGGTAGGCGAGCAGCGCGGTGGCGGGCCGGTTCTCCCGCAGTGCCGTCAGCGCGTCGCGTTCCCAGGTCTCGCCCTGCCGGACGTTCGTGGTTAGTCGGATGGCCGACGGGTCGGCGGCAACCGTGGCGAAGAGGCCTCCGGCTTCGATCTCGGGGAGTTGCTCGGTGTCGCCGACGAGCGCGATGCGTGCACCGGATCGCCAGACGTGGTCGAGCAGGCGGGCGTAGCTGCGGGTGTCGACCATCGACGCCTCGTCGACGACGACCACGGTGCCGGGCGCAAAGCCGGCCGGACGTCTCGTGCGCGGGTTGATCTGGTCGAGGTCGCCGAGCAGCTTGGTCAGCGTGACCGACGGGATGCCGGTGCGGGTCTGCAGCCCCCGGGCGGCGAGTGCGGCGACCGCGGTCCCGATGACCGGGATCTGGTCGGCGTGCCAGCTGCGGTACGCCGCGGCAAGCGCCGAGGTCTTGCCGGAGCCGGCGGGGCCGACGATCACGTCGAGACACGAATCCGGGAAGACCAGCCGTAACGCGAGCCGCCGTTGCTCGTCGGTCAGGCGATCGAGCGGCGGGAAGCGGCCGGTGGGATAGGTCGCCGATGTCTGCCGGAGCTGCGCGGCGACGGAGAGCGCGTGCTGTTCGGTGGTCGCCAGCTCGATGGTCGACATCGTCGGTCCGAGGTCGCCGGCCGAGGGCAGCAGCGAGACGACGCCGGGTCCGGCGGCGATCTCGCGGGCGAGCCGATCGATCGAGTCGAGGGTGACCGGCGTACCGGCGGGCAGCGCGTCGCACAGCGCCTGGATCAGGTCCCGCTCGTCGACCTTCGTCTTGTGCCGGGTCAGGCCACGCGGTCCGGTCAGGGTCGCGGCGAGCAGCGCCTTGTTGATCGCAGCGGCTGGGCCGTGGTCGAGGCTGGCGGCCACGAGCTGGTCGGCGTCGTACCCGAGCCGGCGAGCCGCCTGCTGCCACGTTACGCGGAGCTCGCCCGGTGGTTTCGGGTCCTTCGCGGGACGGGTGGCGAGGCAGGCGTACTGCGCCGCGCCCGGGTCGTCGCGGCCGGACGCAGCGAGGTAGTTGTCGATCTCGTTGTGGCGGGTCGACAGGTCATGGATCAGGTCGGCGGGAATGCCGCGGACCTCCGCGATGCCTCGCGTTACCGGAGTCCAAACGACCCCGAGGCTCGTGGTCAGCTCGCCGCGCAGGACCGCGTGGTAGAGGTAGCTCGCGGTGGTCGCGTGCCGGAACAACGTCCGCGAGTCGATCGCGGTCCACTTCCCGTCGCGGCCGTGCAGCAGGTTTGCGATCACGATGTGGGTGTGCAGCTGCGGGTCGTTCGCCCGGCTGGTGTGGTGGTCGAACGCGGCGCCGATGAAGCCGTCGGTGCCCATCCGCGACGCCCGCTGGCCGTGGCCTTGATGGCCGCGCAGCCCGTGACCGCTGGCTCGTTGCAGGTAGCCGAGCGCCGCACCGACCGCGGCCGCGTGCGCCGCCTGAACCGCCGCGCCGATCTCCGGTCCCGCCAACGCCCACAGCGTCGAGACGCTCTTCGGCGCGGAGACGCACACGTCGTACCCGCCGTTTCGAGCGTCCTCCCGCTCGGCCGCATGCTCAAGCGCCCGGCCGAAGACGTCAGCGCCGTCGTCGCCCCGGTACAGCTCGACCGGGTCGAGGCCGACCGCGGCGCCCAGTCGCTGCCCAACTCGAGGATCGAGGGAGCGGGTGAACGGTCGGCGGTCGGCCGCGGCCGTGATGCCACGGAAGGCATCAGCGAGCGTTTCGTCGGGGAACAGCGCCGCCGGCTCGGGCACACCACGGTCGCGAGCCACTCGCCGGATTGCCTCCACCAGCGGCCGGCCGGGTAGCCGCCCGGACGGCACCGGGCGCCACACCGGCTTCGCGAGCTGCTCGCCGGTGAGTGGGTGCTGCCCGGCGAGCATCCGTCGGAACGCCGCCTCGCCGGTCTCGTCCAGCGGACCGGTCAACGCGAGCGCCGCCGCGCCGTCACCGACCCAGCGGCCGGTCGGCTCGGCCCGATCCAGGTAGTAGCCCGCCTCGCAGCCGACCTCCCGCTGCAGGTAGTACGCGGCCGGGTCGCTGCCGGACAGGGTCTCGACCGAGATCACCATGGCGCACCGCCGTACTTGACGTTCATGACGACGGACCCTGTGGCGTCGCCATCCCCCGAACCGTCCCCCGAGACGTCCCCCGAACGGGGCGAATGCTCGGCGAGTCGGTCGAGAAGGCTGGCCATGCGCGCGATGCTGCGCGCGCAGCGTCCCCATGAACGTCCCCGCGGGATCGCTGGGGGATGGCCGGGGGCGTCCCCACTGCAGGTCAGGGACGCGTG
This sequence comes from Mycobacteriales bacterium, assembly GCA_035547515.1. Lineage (GTDB taxonomy): Bacteria > Actinomycetota > Actinomycetes > JAFAQI01 > JAFAQI01 > DASZTV01. The sequence continues at coordinate 8,246 of DASZUS010000024.1, read as the reverse complement.
ATCGCCGGCCGGCGCCGGCGTCTTGGTGTCGCGCATCCCGGCACGATGCGCGGCCGGCGTACCCGCGAACGTACCCACGGCCGAGAGAAATTCTGTGGGTACGTTGATCGGTACGTTCGTGGGTACGCCTCACTCGTCACGGGTGACGGGACTCCGTGTTGCTGCCGTGAACTCCCGTGGTTGTCCACCGATGTGCACTTGGCCGTCGCGGACGCTGACAGACGGTCGGATCCTCGGACGCGAGGAGACGACGATGGACGACGCGAGCGAGCGCTACCCGTGGGTGGGAACGACCGACGAGAGGTTCACGCTCGCGCTGATCCTCGACGTGGGGGAGGTGCTCGCCCGGCACGGGTACGACGCGCCGACCGGGGTCACGCTGGTCGAGCTCACCGCCGGGATCTACCGAGCCCTGCATCCCTGCTGGCCGCCGTACCTACCTCCACCATCCGCCTGACCGCCACGCGCCACCCGCCGCCCGCCCGTCCGGCTCGTGCCGGCCTCTGTTTCACCCGTCCCCCCATCGCCAACACACCCCGGTATCTGCGATACAGCTCGTGCGCCGCGTGATGTCTGACGACGGTGGTAGACCAACTCTTGTGAGTGAGTCATCCACGCCGACCACCGTCGTCTGGCCGAGCGGTGTACAGCCCAGGATCGCCTTAGCCAGCGCCCTGCACTTCGCTCCCGGGGTCTTCGCTCTACTTGTTGGCAGCGGTGTTTCTCGAGCTGCGGGTGTTCCGACGGGGTGGGAGGTTGCCCAGAGTCTCGCTAGGCATGTCGCGGCGCTCGAGGGGGCAATGGATTCCGATATTGAGGTCTCGCCCGACCAATGGTGGGTGAGGTCCGGCCGGGGCGAACTTCGCTACGACGTGCTCCTAGAGGCGCTCGCCCCCACGGATGCGGCCCGACAGATGCTCTTGCGCGGCTACTTCGAAGTTCGGGACGACGGCAGTCGGATTGAGCCCAGCGATGCTCACCGGGCCATCGCGAGCCTCATGGCGAGCGGAACGGTCCGGGTCGTCGTAACGACAAACTTTGACGCGCTTCTCGAGCGCGCTCTCGGCGACGTTGGCGTATCGCCTCAGGTGGTGGCAGACGAGGCTGACGTGCGGGGGATGATTCCCCTGGTGCACGCTCCGGCGACGGTGATCAAGCTTCATGGTGACTACAGGAGGGCTGGGCTTCGTAACACTCCCGAGGAACTCGGCGAATACCCGCGGCCGTGGCGCAGTCTGCTGGCCAGAATCTTCGATGAGTACGGCGTGGCTGTACTCGGCTGGTCAGGCGAGTACGACGTTGCGCTAGCACGAGCAATCCGCGAGACGCCGAGCCGTCGGTACCCATGGTTCTGGATCGCGCATCGGGGAGTTACCTCCGATCAAGGCGCGCAGATCATCGCCACCAGGGATGCAACGATCGTCACCGCAAATGGAGCTGACGAACTCCTGACCGACTTGGTCGCCCGCATCGCACGTCTCGAAGCGATCTCGAAGAAACGCTCCGACCGAGCCTTCTCATCGAGTTACTGGGCCGCTCCCCAAGGGGCTCCACTGCCGGGGTGGGCCGTGTCCCCGCTCCTGTGGCTGCGCGTTACGGGGGATCTAACTCCGATTACCGAAGACGGTCTTCAGCCGATTGACCCAGAGACTCGGGAACGTCTCGCCGAGGCGCTCGATGCCTGTGCGTTGACGTCGGTACTAGTCAAGGCCAGCGGTTCGCTCGCGCCTGCCTCGGCTGCCATTGACACTCGGACTGCAGAACCAGACGCGCTCGATCACTGGTCCGAAAGTCCAACCGGTCACCAGACAACGAGCAACGCGATCTATCGACTCGGGGGTGACGCTACGTCGGGTCTCAGCGCATTGGCGTTGGTAGCGGGTCCGGGCATCCTAAATGGTGGTTCGGTGCGGCTGACTCTCGACGTGGCAGTTTCAACCGACGTCGCCGTTGACCCGTCGTTCCTTGTTGATGTGTGGTCGGCGGCGCTGACGGCGGTGGCTGTGGACCTTCCGGAGGCGCTCGACGCGGTTTTGCCTCCGGAGGCGTCGGTCACCCATGCGGAGTTTCATGCCTTTGCGGACAGCACTAACGGCGCAGGCCTCAATCGACCGAATGATCTGGGTCGACGACTCGATTTCCAATCCTTCGGTACTCAGACGCGGCCGCTTGGTCAGTCATTCGGGGTCAGCGTCGAACTCGGCGTTCCGATAACACCGGGGGAGGCCCGCGGGATTACGGTTCAGGCGTTGCGCCGCGGGCTGCTCGATTCTGGGTTCACCGATCCTCGCGAGGGTCTCGCCAGGCTCGCTGGACCGGAACCATAGACCGCGAGCGGCGGACGCGGAGCATGCACTTATGCCGCTCGAACCACAGCGAGTCCAGGTACCACCCGTTCGAGTCGTCAGCGGGATCGGCTATGAACTCGACCCGGCCGACGCGGCTGAGCGCCTTCGCGGTGCAGCGGACGAGCATCGGGTCAGCGTAGTGACGGTTTGCTAGCCGAACCGGTTCCCTCTGGTATAAGGTGCCCTTATGGGAGTCGTCGACGTCTACCGCTCCGCTCGCCGTGATGAGGAGTTGGCGCGACTGCGCCGTGTGCTCGCGCTGCGCGCGATGACGGCCGAAGGCATGACGCAGAAGGAGATCGCGGCGGATCTCGGGATCTCCCAGCCGGCAGTCAGCCAGCAGTTGAAGTCCTCGCCGGACCTCGGGGACATGCACCCCGAGGACCTGGTCGAGGCGGCTGCCCCCGTGCTCGCGGCGATGGCCGACGCCCACGGCTACGCGCGGCTCGCGGCCTTCGGGTCCGTTGCTAGAGGCCGAGCCCGGCAGGACTCCGATATCGACCTCATTGTCGAGGCCCCAGAAGGCACGTCCACGTTCGCATTTATCCGCTTCCGACAGTTGATTGAACGTGTGCTCGGGCGGGAGGTCGACCTGATCTCCTACGCAGGACTCAAGCCGCGGATCGACGACGACATCCGTCGCGAAGCGGTCTTGCTGTGATGGAGCGGCGCGCCGCGAAAGAGTTGCTCCACATTCGAGGCTGGTTGACGCGAGCCGACGAGATCGTCGTACGGGGCAAGGCCGCTTATCTCGCTGACGACCTGCTCCAGGAGGCCGGCGACTCGCTGATGATGAAGCTCGGTGAGGCCGCAGGTCGGCTATCCAAGCTCGATGTTCTCGCTCCCGAGGGAGTCGACTGGGCGCTTGCTATCGCGAACCGCAATTTCATCATCCATCGCTACGACGAGATCGACCGCGGGCAAACCTGGCTCACGCTGTCCGCTGACCTACCAGCCTGGCGCGCGTCGCTCGAGTCGCTGTTCCGCCAGGCGGAGTCGGAACTGACCTCCAACCCTGACAACGGAGAAAGGCTGACGCCGTGACCGGCGCGAGCAAGGAGGCAGAGCGGGCGGAGTTGCACAAGACGATCTGGCGGATCGCCAACGACCTGCGCGGCTCGGTCGACGGCTGGGACTTCAAGAGCTACGTGCTCGGCATGCTGTTCTACCGATTCATCTCAGAAAACCTCACCGCCTATCTGAACGACGCGGAGCGTGCAGCCGGTAACCGCGACTTTGACTACGCCGCGCTGCCCGACTCCGACGCGGAGTTCGGCCGGGAGTCGACGGTGCAGGAAAAGGGCTTCTACATTCTGCCCTCGGATCTGTTCGTCAACGTCAGGCGCCGGGCCCGCCAGGATGAGAACCTCAACGAGACGCTGTCGCGGGTATTCGCCCATATCGAAGGGTCGGCGCGGGGCGCGGACAGCGAGGACGACCTCAAGGGCCTGTTCGAGGACCTCGACGTCAATAGCGGCAAGCTCGGCCCGACCGTGGCCAAGCGCAACGAGAAGCTCGTCGCGCTGCTCGAAGCGGTCGGTGACCTGAAGCTTGGGACGTACTCCGAGAACACGATCGACGCCTTCGGCGACGCCTACGAGTACCTGATGCAGATGTACGCGAGCTCCGCCGGCAAGTCAGGAGGCGAGTACTACACCCCGCAGGAGGTCTCCGAACTGCTGGCTCGGATCACGGTTGTCGGCAAGACCGAGGTCAACAAGGTCTATGACCCGGCGTGCGGGTCAGGGTCGCTATTGCTGAAGTTCGCGAAGGTGCTCGGCAAGGACAACGTCCGCAAGGGCTTCTTCGGCCAGGAGATCAACCTCACGACCTACAACCTGTGCCGGATCAATATGTTCTTGCACGACGTCAACTACGAGCAGTTCGACATCGCCCACGGCAACACGCTCACCGACCCGGCCCACTGGGACGACGAGCCATTCGAGGCGATCGTGTCCAATCCGCCGTACTCGATCAAGTGGGACGGCGACGCCAACCCGCTGCTGATCAACGACCCCCGCTATGCCCCGGCCGGCGTGCTCGCGCCGAAGTCGAAAGCGGACCTCGCCTTCACCATGCACATGCTGAGCTGGCTCGCGGTCAACGGTACGGCGGCGATCGTCGAGTTCCCCGGGGTGCTCTACCGCGGCGGCGCGGAGCAGAAGATCCGCAAGTACTTGATCGACAACAACTACATCGACGCGGTCATCCAGCTGCCGCCGGACCTCTTCTTCGGCACGACGATCGCGACCTGCGTGGTCGTGCTGAAGAAGTCCAAGACGGAGAACAAGGTCCTCTTCATCGACGCCTCGGCGGAGTTCGTTCGGCAGGGAAACAAGAACAAGCTGACCGAGGCGAACCAGGCGAAGATCCTGGAAGCCTTCACGGCTCGAACGGACGTCGACTACTTCGCGACGCTGGTCGACTACGAGACGATCGCTGCGAACAACTACAACATCGCGGTCTCCTCCTACGTCACCGCCGAGGACACTCGAGTCGCGGTGGACATCACCGAGCTCAACGCCGAGATCGCCCGCATCGTCGCCCGGCAGTCCGAGCTACGCACGAAAATCGACCAGATAGTCGCCGACCTCGAAGGCGGCGAGCAGTGAGTCGCATCGACGACCTCATCACGAGGCTCTGCCCCGAGGGCGTGGAGCTCCGCTCGCTCGGCGACCTGGGCGAGTTCAGTCGAGGGAACGGGCTCCAGAAGAGCGACCTGACCGAAATTGGGACGCCGGCGATCCACTACGGGCAAATACACACGCACTACGGGACTTGGGCCGCAGAGACGAAGTCCTGCGTCAGTGCTGCCCTGGCGGTGAAGCTGCGTAAGGCAAGGCCGGGTGATCTCGTCATCGCAACGACGAGCGAGAACAACGATGGCGTCGCGAAGGCTGTGGCCTGGGTGGGCGATACCGAAGTGGCCGTCAGCGGTGACGCGTATGTCTATCGACACAACTTGGAGCCGAAGTATCTGGCGTACTTCTTTCAGACGGAGTCTTTCCAGGACCAGAAGCGCGGCCACATCACAGGTACAAAGGTTCGCCGCGTGTCAGGTGAGTCGCTCGCAAAGATAGTGATCCCGGTGCCGCCTATCGAGGTTCAGCGCGAGATCGTGAGAGTGTTGGATCTGTTTACTGCGCTGGAAGCGGAGCTGGAAGCGGAGCTGGAAGCGGAGCTGGAAGCCCGCCGCCGCCAGTACGCGCACTATCGGAGGGTGGTCCTGGATCAGGTTCGGGCGGACCCCGTCGCCTTATCCGGTCTTGGTAAGTGGCAAGGTGGGGTCACCCCGTCGAAGGCGAACCCTGCGTACTGGGAATCCGGGTCAGTCCCTTGGCTCGCCTCTATGGACGTGAGCAACACGAGCACCGACGAAATCCGAGGCCGAGTTACCGAACTCGCGCTGAATGAAACGCCACTACGGATTGTGCCCGCACCATCCGTCGCGGTTGTGATGCGCTCCAACATCCTTCGCCGGACGTTGCCTGTAGGCCTGATCAAGGTCGACACGACAGTGAACCAGGACATGAGAGCGCTCATACCTCGAGAGGGTGTGCATGCGGAGTACGTGTTCCAGGCGCTTCAGGCAGAGGCAGAGCATATTCGCTCAGCCTGCGTCCGCACGGACGGCTCGATGGCCGCTGTCGATTCGAAGGGCTTCTTCGCCTGGGAGATCCCTTTGCCCCCGATCGCGGAGCAACGTCGTATCACCCGACAACTCCGTCACTTCGACGATCTTGTGAGCGACTTGTCGGTGGGATTGCCGGCCGAGCTGAAGGCTCGCCGGCAGCAGTACGAGTACTACCGCGACAAGCTGCTGACCTTCAAAGAAGCGGTGGCGTGACTGAGTCGCCGGGCGTGCCCCGCTACGAGGCCATCGCGGTCAGCGATGAAACCACAGTTGTCGCTGAATTCGTTGCTGATCCGTCCGCTGCAACGGCCTACCAGAGCGAGGCGGAGCTCGAAGCCGAACTGATCACGCTGCTGCGTGGACAGGCTTATGAATACTTGCGGATCGCCTCGGCATCGGATCTTGAGACCAACCTGCGTCGTCAGCTCGAGGCATTGAACAAGGTCCACTTCTCCGACGAGGAGTGGCGGCGGCTGTTCGAGGAGAAGATCGCCGGTCGCAACGATGGCATCGTGGAGAAGACTGCACGCATCCAGGAGGACCACATCCAGGTCCTCAAGCGCGACGACGGCAGCAGCAAGAACATCGCGCTGATCGACAAGGCGAACATCCACAACAACCGGTTACAGGTGATCAACCAGTACGAAGTCCCGTCGACGAGCGGAGCGCACGCGAACCGGTACGACGTGACGGTCCTGGTAAACGGCTTGCCGCTGGTGCACGTCGAGCTGAAGCGGCGAGGCGTAGCGATTCGGGAGGCGTTCAACCAGATCAGCCGCTATCAGCGGGACAGCTTCTGGGCCGATTCGGGGCTCTTTGAGTACGTACAGCTGTTCGTGATCAGCAACGGCACGCACACCAAGTACTACAGCAACACCACTCGGAACCGACACATCAGCGAGAGCACCTCGGGCAAACGGTCGCGCAAGCAGACGTCCAACAGCTTCGAGTTCACGAGCTGGTGGGCGGACGCGACCAACCGGCCGATCGCGGACCTCGTCGGGTTCACCAAGACGTTCTTCGCCAAGCACACGCTGCTCAACATCCTGACGAAGTACTGCGTGTTCGACGTTGACCGCAAGCTGCTGGTGATGCGGCCCTACCAGATCGTCGCGGCCGAGCGGATCCTGCAGCGGATCGCGACGTCGACGACGTACAGGCAGACCGGGACGCTCGAGGGTGGCGGCTACGTCTGGCACACCACCGGGTCGGGCAAGACGCTGACCAGCTTCAAGGCCGCGCAGCTCGCTTGCCGGATGTCCGACGTGGACAAGGTGCTTTTCGTCGTCGACCGCAAGGATCTCGACTACCAGACCATGCGAGAGTACGAGCGGTTCGAGAAGGGCGCAGCAAACTCCAACACCTCAACTCGGGTGCTCACGAAGCAGCTCGGCGACCCAAATGCCCGGATCATCATCACGACGATCCAGAAGCTCGCCCGGTTCATCGGCCAGAGCAAAGGTCATGAGATCTTCGGCAAGCACGTCGTGATCATCTTCGACGAGTGCCATCGCAGCCAGTTCGGCGAGATGCACGAGGCCGTCACGAAGTCGTTTCGGAACTACCACCTGTTCGGCTTCACCGGCACTCCCATTTTCGCCGACAACGCTGGGACCAGTGGCAATCCAAATCTGCGGACCACGGAGCAGGCTTTCGGCGAAAAACTCCACACCTACACGATCGTCGACGCGATCAATGACCGGAACGTGCTGCCCTTCCGGATCGACTACGTCAACACGATCAAGCTGCCGGAGCAACTCGCGGACAAGAAGGTCTCCGCGATCGACACCGAAAGCGCGCTGCTCGCTCCGCAGCGGCGGCGGCAGGTGGTCGACTACGTGCTTGACCACTACGACCAGAAGACCAAGCGGGCAGCGACCTACCGGCTTGGCGACAAGCGGCTTTCGGGGTTCAACTCGCTGTTCGCCACCGCTTCGATCGACGCGGCGAAGGGTTACTACAACAGCTTCGAGATGGCCCAGCGAGAGAGGGAGGACGCTGATCCGGCGTACCGGCGGCTGAAGATCGCGCTGATCTTCAGCTACGCGGCCAACGAGGATGTCGATGGCGGGCTGCTCAGCGAGGAGGAATTCGAGACCGAGGCCCTCGACCAGTCCAGCCGTGAGTTCCTCGCCGACGCGATCTATGACTACAACGACATGTTCGGCACCAGCTTCGACACAACGGCCGAGCGGTTCCAGAACTACTACAAGGACCTGTCGCAGCGGCTGAAGGACCGCGAGCTAGACATGGTGATCGTCGTC
>DASZUS010000023.1:0-5589 GCA_035547515.1 Mycobacteriales bacterium | reverse complement strand
GCGAGGACCGCGCCGACGAAGTGGGCGGCTGGCAGCCGAAGCTTCAGCCGTCGCCCGACCGCCGACTCCAGCGGGGCCGGCGGGCCAGCGGCCATCATGGACGAAGCGTAGGAACCCGGCAGCCGTTCGGCTACTGGTTGTGAGCGGGATCACCAGTGATCGGAGTGCAGCGATGGGGGAGCTCTTCGTCCACGAGTTCATGAGTCTCGACGGCGTCATCGAGGCGCCGTCGTGGACCGCGGAGTTCGGCTTCGTGCCGGAGATGGGCGAGGCGATCGGCGCGATGATGGCCGGTGCCGACGCCATCTTGCTCGGCCGGACGACGTACGAGATGTTCGCGCCGGCGTGGTCGACACGCACCGCCGCCGACGACCCGGGTGCGCCGTTCTTCAACGACACGCACAAGTACGTCGTGTCGTCGTCGCTCAGCGAGGTGTCTTGGGGCCCCGGCACGGTGATGCCCTACGACGCGGCGGCGATCAGCTCGCTGAAGCGGCGGTCCTCGAAGGTCTACACGAGTGGCAGCGCGACACTGGTGCGCGCCCTCATCGCCGACGGCCTGGTCGACGAGCTGCACCTGTTCACCTACCCGATCGCCCTCGGCGGCGGGCTGCGGCTGTTCCCGGACGGGCACCCGCCGACGAAGCTGTCGCTGATGGCGGTGACGCGGTTCGGCAACGGCGTCGCGCACCTCGTCTACGGCCCGCCCGAGGTCTAGCGGAAGGCCGGGACGACCTCGCTCGCTACGAGCTCCAGGGTCTCGGTGGCAGCGCGGTCGTGGGTCATGAAGATGAACGACGTGAAGCCCTTGTCGACCAGCTGACCGATACGGTCGACGATCGCGTCGGGCGTGCCGATGAAGCCTCCTTCGTCGAGCCCGAAGCCGGGTCCGCCGAAGCGCCGTCGCCCGGTGGCGATCGCCGCTTCCAGCCCGGCCGCGGGCGCGGTGACAAGCACCGCTTCGACTGATCGGGCGATTTCGGCAGGGTCACGCCGGATGCGTTCGCACTCGGCGTCGAGTCGAGCCGAGAGCTCGTCGAGCTTGTCGAGGGCGTAGGTCGGCACGTTCCAGACGTCGGCGTAGCGGGCGACCAGCGGCAGGGTCAGCGTGGGCCCGGCACCGCCGATGTGGACCGGCGGGCGCGGCCGCTGGACCGGCGCCGGCAGGTTGGGCAGGTCTTCGACGGTGTAGTGCTTTCCGGCGTACGACGTGCGCGGCGCGGAGAACATCCGGGTGACGATCTCGAGGGCTTCCCCGAGCTGCTCGCTGCGCTCACGGATCGAGGGCCAGCCGAGCCCGGCCTGGCGGTGCTCCAGCTCGTACGAGCCGCTCCCGATGCCGAACTCGAGCCGGCCGCCGGACAGGACGTCCAGGCTGGTCGCCATCTTGGCGAGCAACGCCGGATGGCGGAAGTTGTTGCAGTTGACCAGATGGCCCACCCGAAGCGTCGTGGTTCTCGCCAGCAGCACGCTTGCCAGCGTCCAGCCTTCGTACGCGTCGGCGTCCGGCAGACCCGGCCCGTAGAGATGGTCGAACAGCCACAGCGCGCGAAAGCCGAGCCGCTCGCAGTCCAGCGCCCGCCCGATGAGGTCGTCGGGGCTCATCGCGATCTGCGGGACGTAGATCCCGAACGTGACCTCGGTCATGCCGGCTCGGTCACGCCGGCCATCCTTCGGCCACCGGCATCGGCTGAGCCGTCGGGTCGAGGTCGGCGTCGAGCTCGACGCCGAGCGAGTTGAACAGCATCGCCAGTCCGGCGTACGTGCCGACGACGAAGACCAGCTCGACGAGGGCCTTCGTGTCCAGCGCAGCCGAGAGTCGTTGCCAGGTGGCGTCGTCGATCCGGTACGCCGTGAGCAGCTGCTCGGTCGCGAGGAGGACGTCGGCCTCCAGCGGCGACCAGCCGTCCGTGCGGTCGGCGACGATCGCTTCGACCTCCTGGTCGGTCACGCCGTAGCGCTGGGAGAGCTTGACGTGCTGAACCCACTCGTACGGCGCCCGCGCATGCCACGCGACGCGCAGGACGGCGAGCTCGCGCAGCCGCGGATCGAGGACGGGGTCCCACAGCAGCTGGCCGTTGTACTGCAGGAACGCGGCGGCCAGCTGCGGGTGGTGCAGCATCGCCGCGATGCCGTTGGTGAGCGCGGGCGCGTCGGGCGCGTCCGACAGGAACCGATCCGCGGCAGCCGCCGGCATCCCGGCGCGGATGGCGGCAACCTCCGCATCGCCCCACTGGTCCTTCGGGACCGGCTCGAGCCTTGGCGTCACGCCGTCCTCGGGTCCATCAGAGGTACCAGCCGCCGTTGACGTTGAGCGCCTGCCCGGTGATGTAGCCGGCTTCTTCGGAGCACAGGAAGACCGCCGCCGCGGCGATGTCCTGCGGGGTCCCGGCCCGGCGTACCGGGGTCTGCTTCGCGATCAGGTTCACGTCCGGCAGGTCGCCCTTGTCCTCGGCGCGGCGGACCATCGGGGTGTCGATGAAGCCGGGCGGGATGGTGTTGACCGTGATGCCTTCCGGGGCGAGCTCGACCGCGAGCGCCTTGGTGATCGCGATGACGCCACCCTTGGACGCGACGTAGTGCGCCATCCGCTTCGCGCCGCTCTGCGCGCTCGACGAGGAGATGGTGACGATGCGTCCCCAGCCGCCGGCGAGCATGTCCGGCACCGCGGCCTGCAGACAGTTGAAGGTGCCGGTGAGGTTGACCGCGATCATGCGGTCCCACTGCGCGGCGCTGATGTCGGTGAACGATGCGAACTCGTCGAGGCCGGCGCTGGTGACGAGGATCTCGATCGGGCCGAGCTGCTCGCGCGCCGCGGCGTACGCCGCGTCGACCGCCGCCCGGTCCGCGACGTCGGCCTGCAGTCCGACGGCGACGCCGCCGGACTCGTTGATGGCCGCCGCGGCCTTCTCCGCCGCCTCGGCGGACAGGTCGAGGACGGCGACCTTGTCGCCGCGCGCGGCAAGCTGCCGGCAGATCTCCAGCCCCATCCCGGATGCTCCGCCAGTGACGACCGCAACTCTGCTCAACGCGAGTCTCCCTTCGAGTCGCTGCCGAGTATTGCCTAGATCCGGCGTACTGCAACAGCGCCTCTCGCTATTGAGAACGCAATTACCGGCCCCGGCGGATTGGCGATATAACTGGGCCGGTGCGCATCGGTCTGATGGTCGGCCCGGATCCCGGTCGCTACCGCGAAGCCGTCGCCAAGATCGAAGCCGACGCGATCGCCGCGGAACAGGCGGGCTTCGCCTCGGTGTGGGTCGCGCAGCCGCCCGACGACTTCGACGCGCTCACCGCGGTGACGTTGATGGGCCGGGTCACCAGCCGGATCGAGCTCGGTACGGCGGTGCTGCCGATCCAAACGCGGCACCCGATCGCGATGGCACACCAGGCCCTGTCGACGCAGGCGGTGTGCGAGGGGCGGCTCACCCTCGGAATCGGCCCGTCGCACCACTGGGTGGTCGAAGACATGCTTGGGCTGTCCTACGACAAGCCGGCCCGGCTGGTCCGCAGCTACCTCGAGGTGCTCGAGAAGGCATTCGCCGGTCCGGGGCCGGTCGACGTGGAGAACGAGCACTTCCGGGTCCACAACCCGCTGGCGGTCACCGACATCACGCCGACCCCGATCCTGCTCGCCGCGCTCGCACCGCTGATGCTGAAGATCGCCGGCGCGCACACCGACGGCACGATCCTCTGGATGGCCGACGAGCGAACCATCGGCGAGCACATCGTGCCCAACATCACGAAGGCAGCGGCCGAGGCGGGTCGCCCCGCGCCGCGAGTGGTCGCGGGGGTGCCGGTGACGCTGTGCCGCGCGGACGAGGTCGACGGCGCCCGCGAGTGGGCCCGAGGCGCGATGAGCCACTCGGAGTACTCGCCGAACTACGAGCGGCTACTCGAGCACGGAGATGCGAAGGACGCCGGCGACTTCCTGGTTGCCGGCGACGAGTCGGCGGTCCGCAAGAGCCTCGAGCGCTACCGCGACGCCGGTGTCACCGACTTCTCGGTGCGGCTGCTGCCGTACGGCAAGAGCCGGGAGGCGCGGATCGAGTCGCGAGATCGCACGACCGCGTTCCTGGCTTCGCTGTGCCCGGAGCTCTAGAGGTGGGCGGATGACGCATCTCGATCACGTGGTGGTCTTTGTCGCGGACGCCGACCGCAGCCTCGCGTTCTATCGCGACGGGCTCGGTCTCGCCCCGATCGTCGACCGCGAGTTCGACGGGCCGTGGCCCGACATGTTCGGCGGGGTGACGTCGCGCCGCCTTCGGGCGATGATCCTCGGCGATCCGGCGCACCCGGACCGCGGCCAGGTCGAGTTGTTGACCCTGACCGAGCCGGTCGCCACCGGGCCCGGAGCGCAGCCGATCGCGACCGGCACCCTGATGCTGTCGTTCATGGTCGACCTCGCCGCGGTGCTGCCCAAGCTGGAAGCTGCCGGCGGGACCGACGTACGCCGGGCCGTGCTCGACAACGGCGTGGCGGTCGCGACCTTGCGTGACCCCGACGGCATCCTCGTGGAGCTGCTCGACGTACCTTCCCTGCCATGAGCGAGCGCCTGCGGGTGGTCCAGTGGGCGACCGGGAATATTGGGACGCGCGCCGCGCTGCAGATGCTGCGCGACCCGCGGCTCGAGCTGGTCGGGATGCTGGTCTACGACGAGGCGAAGGCGGGACGCGACGTCGGCGAGCTGTGCGGGTTGGCTCCAGCTGGCGTCGCGGCAACGACGGACAAGCAGGCGGTCATCTCCCTCGAGGCTGACTGCGTTCTCTACATGCCGCGCGCCGCGGACCTCGACGACGTCGTCGCGATGCTGGAGCGAGGTACGAACGTCGTCACCACGTGCGGCGACTTCCAGGCCGGTGGGCGACCGTTGGCCGCCGAGGCGCGTGAGCGAGTCGAAGCCGCGTGTGCCCGTGGGGGCAGCTCGATCTACGCCACCGGCAGCAGTCCTGGGTTCATCACGGACGCACTGCCGATAGCGCTGCTGTCGTTGCAGCGGCAAGTCGACCGGATCGAGATCGAGGAGTACGCGAACCTGTCGGCCCGCAACTCACCGCACCTGCTGTTCCAGCAGATGGGCTACGCGCGGCCGATGGGCACTCCCGATCCGCGCCGAGCCGCGCACCTGCTGACGCAGTTTGGACCGCCGCTCGCCGAGCTTGCCGAGGCAGCGGGCCGGCCGGTCGACGACTGGTCCGCGCATGGTGAGCTGGCCGCGGCGACCCACGACCTGGAGATCGCCGCAGGGCCGATCCCGGCCGGCACCGTCGCGGCACAGCGAACCGTGATCTCCGGGGCGAGCGCGGGCCAGGAGGTCGTGCGGTTCACCGCTACGTGGTACTGCGGCACCGATCTCGACCCGCAGTGGGACCTGCTCGGGACGGGTTGGCGGGTGCGGATGAACGGCGACGCACCGCTCGACGTGAGCCTCGAGTTCCCCTTCGCGGTGGAAGACCTCGGCGCGCACACCCCGGCCTACACAGCCAACCGGCCGGTCAACGCCATCCCGTACGTCGTCGCGGCCCGCCCCGGAATCCTCACGACCCGCGACCTACCGCCGCTCCTGCCCAGCCGCCGGGGGTTGTGAGT
>DASZUS010000022.1:0-2858 GCA_035547515.1 Mycobacteriales bacterium | reverse complement strand
GGGCCGGCGGGACCGTCGAGACCGCCGGTGGTGGCGTCACCGGGGCCAGCGCCGCGACGGTGGGCATGGTCTGGGTCACCGTCTCCGGCTCGCCGGCGAGGAACGCGCGGACGTGGTCGAGCGTCCAACGGTGCGTCGGGTCGCGCGTCATCGCGCCCGCGAGCAGCGGCGCCAGCCAGCCAGCGCCCTCGGCCCGGGGCGGCTCCTCGTGCACGATCCGGTAAAGCGCCCCGACCACGTTGTCACCCACATCGTACGGCGGCCGGCCGGTGAGCGCGTGGAAGAGCGTCGCGCCCAGGGACCAGACGTCGGTCGCCGGCGTGACCCGGCCGCCCGAGGCGAGCTCGGGGGACAGGTAGGCGGGAGAGCCGGTCACGAAGCCGGTCTGGGTGAGGGTGGCATCGGCCTCGGTGCTGCGGGCGATCCCGAAGTCGGTCAGCTTGGCGTGCCCGTCGGGGTCGATCAGCACGTTGGAGGGCTTCACGTCGCGGTGCACGATGCCGGCCTCGTGCGCCGCCGCCAACGCCTCGGCGACCTGCGCGATCAGCGGCGCCGCCTCGTCGGGCGTCAGCGGACCACGCTCGGCGACGAGGGAGGCCAGCGTCGGGCCCTCGACGTACTCCATCACCAGCCACTGGTCCTCGCCCTCGACCGCCAGGTCGAAGATCGCCACGAGATGCGGGTGGCTCAGCCGCGCCGCGAGCCGCGCCTCGCGCTCGGCCCGCGCCCGGGTGGGGCTGTCGGCCGCGCCGAGCCGCTTCAGTGCGACCGGTCGACCGAGCACCTCGTCGGTGCCGAGCCAGACCGTCCCCATCCCACCTCTGCCCAGCTCGCGCCCGAGCACGTACCTGCCAGCGATCACGCCCTCGACCCTAGGCGATCGGCCGAGAGCGGCGAGTGAGCCCGGTAGACCCGGCCCGCCTAGACTGCGCCCGTGACTGTCGATCCCACCCTCCTCGACGATCTCGAGTGGCGCGGCCTCGTCGCCGACTCGACCGACCGGGACGCGCTGCGCGAGGCGCTGGCCGCAGGGAGCGTCAAGTACTACATCGGCTTCGACCCGACCGCGCCGAGCCTGCACATGGGCAACCTGCTGCAGATCGTGACCGCCATGCGACTGCAGCGTGCCGGGCACACGCCGTACGCGTTGGTCGGCGGCGCCACCGGGATGATCGGTGACCCGCGTGACTCCGGCGAGCGGACCCTGAACTCACTCGACACCGTCAAGGAGTGGGTGGAGCGGGTACGCCGCCAGATCGAGCCGTTCCTGGTCTTCGACGGGCCGAACGCCGCGACCATGGTCAACAACTACGACTGGACCGCGTCGCTGTCGGTCATCGACTTCCTGCGTGACGTGGGAAAGCACTTCCCGGTCAACCGGATGCTCGCCCGCGAGACGGTGCGCAAGCGACTGGAGAGCGGGATCTCCTACACCGAGTTCAGCTACGTGCTGCTCCAGTCGATGGACTTCCTCAACCTCTACCGCGACTTCGGTGTCACGCTGCAGTTCGGCGGCTCCGACCAGTGGGGCAACATCACCGGGGGCGTCGAGCTGATCCGGCGCGCGGAGGGGGCGACCGCCCACGCATTCACGACACCGTTGGTGACGAAGGCGGACGGCACCAAGTACGGCAAGACCGAGGGCGGTGCGCTGTGGCTCGATCCGGAGATGATGTCGCCGTATGCCTTCCATCAGTTCTGGCTCAACGTTGAGGACGAGAAGGTGGGCGAGCTGCTCCGCCTGTTCACCTTCCTCTCCCACGAGGAGATCGAGGAGCTGGAGCAGCAGACCAAGGACAAGCCGTTCCTGCGCGCCGGGCAGAAGGCGCTGGCCGATGCCGTGACCACGCTGGTCCACGGCGAGCAGGAGACGCGGCAGGCCAAGGATGCGGCCGCGGCACTCTTCGGTGGCGGGGACCTCTCGCGCCTCTCCGGTACGACGTTGGCAGCGGCGCTGGCCGAGGCCGGCACGGTGACGGTGTCGCGCGGCGACGGCCTGGCCGTGGTCGACCTATTGCTCGCGAGTGGACTGGCGAGCAGCAAGGGCGAGGCTCGGCGCACGATCGCGGAGGGCGGCGCCTACGTGAACAACGTGCGCGTCGAGGATGCCGAGGCGGTGGTGCCCGAGGCCGATCTGCTGGCCGGCGAGTGGCTCGTCCTGCGCCGCGGCAAGAAGCGCTTCGCGGGCGTCCGGGTGGCCTGATTCGCAGGGTGTCGCCCTCGATTTGGCAACGCGCGGGGGACCGCGTACTGTTCTCCGAGTCGCCAGGGCGCGGCGGGGAGCAAGACCGCGAGGTCGGGCTTCCGGCTCCGAGGCGGCCACCTCCTTCACACACCTTCACCGGGTGAATGTGCGCGCGCAAGGCGCTCACGGAAATCCGGCGGATAGGTGCGCGAGGAAGGTGGGAGAGATCCGCGAATTGCAACACCGCGAAAGTCTCCGCTAAGGTTTCAACCACTGCAGCGGAAACGAAAGCGCGAAATTGCAAAGCGCGGCTCGATCCGATAAAGTAGTACAAGCCCCGCAGGGGAGAGGCTCAGCCTCAAACCACGGTGTGCGTGTGATTCTTGAGAACTCAACAGTGTGTCAATAGTCGACGAATTAGTTTGTTATGCCCTGTCATCTTTGGGTGATGGTTGTGACAATGATTTCGGCAAGGTTTTTTTGTCGGGGTTTGTTTTGTCAGGCATCTCTTCTTCTCAGCTGGTCTTTTTTTGGGGTTGGTTGGGGTTTGTTTTTCTACGGAGAGTTTGATCCTGGCTCAGGACGAACGCTGGCGGCGTGCTTAACACATGCAAGTCGAGCGGAAAGGCCACTTTGTGGTACTCGAGCGGCGAACGGGTGAGTAACACGTGAG
>DASZUS010000021.1:0-4520 GCA_035547515.1 Mycobacteriales bacterium | reverse complement strand
ATCGAGGCCGGGGACGATCTGACGTTCTCGACGTTCGACTACGACACCGCCGCCACAGCCGCCGTTCCCACGCTGGGCGCCAATCCAGGCCGGGCGCTGGTGTCGCACCGCCTGCTGGCGCAAATCGCCTCCTCGATCCGCACGGGCGACGTGGTGATCGAGGCGGATCAAGCCTCGGTCGTCGTCACGTCTGGCCGCGCGGAATGGCGACTGCCGACGATGATCCTGGAGGACTACCCGACGCTGCCGACCGTCTCCGAGCCGTGGGCCGAGCTGGACGCCGACGATCTGATCACCGCCGTGGAGGCGACCGGCCCGGCGGCGAGCGACAAGCAGACGACCCCGCCGGTGGACGTGGTGCAGATCGCCTGCGCCGGAGGGCATCTGACGTTCGCGGCGATCGACGGCTACCGGGTACACACCGCCGTCGCGCCGGCCAAGGACTGGGCGCAGGGGTTCGTGCTGGTCAACGCCCGCCGCCTGCTCGGCATCGTCAAGCACCTGCACGGCCCGGTCATCATCGCACGGGCGGAAGGACTGTTGCGCTTCACCGACGCCCGATGCTCGCTGTCCACCACTCTCGCCGACGCCTCGCAGGGCTGGAACGACTGGCAGAAGCTACTCACCGCCTGCGAGAACAGCACCAAGGCCACCGCCGAGCTCGACCGCGAGGAGTTCGCCCAGGCCGTCCGCCAGGTGGTCGCCTTCACCGACGAGTCCGTCAAGGGCTTCCGGCACGTCGAGCTGACTTTCACCTCCGACGAGCTGGTCCTGACCGGCAGCAGCGCGGGCGGCTCGGGCACGGCCGCGGTCAGCAGCGAGCAGGACGGCCCGGGGCTGCGGATGGTCTGCAACGCCCCGTACCTGCTCGACGCCCTCGCCGCCTGCCGGCACGAGCGCGTGCGGCTGCTGTTCTCCGGCCCCACCCGCGCGGTCGGAGTCTGCGACGGCGACGGGCCGGTGACTCTCGCCGTCATGCCGGTGCGCGTGGACCGCGCCGCATGGCTGGACGAGCGGGATGCGGCATGACCCTGAGTTACGAGACGTTCCTCGACCGCAAGGCGCAGCTCGCCCACGGTGGCGGCTTCACGCCGACGCACATGCCGGATCACCTGTTCAACTTCCAGGGCGCCCTGGTCGAGTGGGGCGTACGCCAGGGACGTGGCGCGCTGTTCGCGGACTGCGGGCTCGGCAAGACGCCGATGTCCCTGGCCTGGGCGCAGAACGTGCACGAGCACACCGGGAAGCCGGTGCTTTTCCTGACGCCGCTCGCGGTCGGCTTCCAGATCGTCACGGAGGCCGAGAAGTTCGGCTACGACGCCACGCTCTCACGGGACGGATCGGTGCCGGCTCCGATCACCGTGACGAACTACGAGCAGCTCGGCAAGTTCGATCACTCCCGATTCGCCGGTGTGGTCTGTGACGAGTCCAGTGCGATCAAGGCGTTCGACGGCTCGCGTCGGGCAGCGGTCACCGAGTTCATGCGCCAGGTACCCTATCGGCTGCTCGCCACCGCGACCGCGGCGCCGAACGACTACATCGAGCTCGGCACGTCCTCCGAGGCGCTCGGCGGCCTGGGTTACATGGACATGCTGACCCGGTTCTTCGTCAACGACGCCCGCTCGGTGTCCTCCCGCGGGCGAGCGCTGAACGGGCAGAGCATCGACTGGCGGCTTAAGGGTCACGCCGAGGTCCCGTTCTGGCGCTGGGTCGCCTCCTGGGCGCGCGCGATGCGCCGCCCGTCGGACTACGGCTACGACGACGGCCCGCTGGTACTGCCCGAATTGATCGAGCGGACGACCGTCGTGCAGCCCTGGTCAGTGCCCGAGGGAATGCTGATCAACATCCCGCCGGTCGGTTTGCGTGAGGAGCGCGAGGAGACGCGCCGCACCCTGGTCGAGCGATGCGAGGCCGCCGCAGCCTCGCTGGACGATGCGCCTTCTGGGGTGGCGTGGTGTCACCTGAACGATGAGTCCCGGCTGTTGTCCGAGCTCATCCCGGATGTCGTCGAGGTCGCCGGCTCTGACTCGCCGGAGGCTAAAGAGGAGAAGCTCGCCGCGTTCACCCGCGGCGAGATCCGGTTCCTGGTCACCAAGCCCCGCATCGGCGCGTGGGGGCTGAACTGGCAGCACTGCCACAGGATGACCTACTTCCCGTCCCACTCGTACGAGCAGTGGTACCAGGCCGTCCGGCGGCTGTGGCGGTTCGGCCAGCAGAGCCCGGTCACGGTGGACGTAATCACCACTCAGGGCGGCCAGCGAGTGCTGGCGAACCTGCACCGCAAGGCAGAACAGGCCGACCGGATGTTCACCGCCCTGGTCGAGCACATGAACGACGCCATGACGGTCGACCGCGCCGTCCATGGCCAGAGAGTCGAGGTTCCGGCATGGGCGTCCTGACGCAACAGATCACCGACCAGTACGCCGTCTACAACGCCGACTGCATGGAAGTGCTGCCGCAGATCGGCGAGGCGAGCGTGCACGGCGCGATCTACTCCCCACCGTTCGGCGGGCTGTACCACTACTCGTCCGACGACCGGGACCTGTCCAACGCACGCACGGCCGAGGAGTTCTGGGAGCACTACCGCTACGTCATCGACGAAACCCTCCGGGTGCTCGTTCCCGGCCGCTGCCTCGGTGTGCACGCATCCCTGGTGCCCACCGGCAACACCGGCCGCGACGCCTACAGCGACTTCCCGGGCGACGTGATCCGAGCGCATCAGTCGGCTGGTTTCGACTTCATCGCCCGTCACGTGATCTGGAAAGAGCCGCTCGCGGTCCGCAACCGCACCATGGCCAAGAACCTCGCACACAAGACCATCGTCGAGGACGGCACGATGGGCGGCGTCGCCGCGCCGGATGAGCTGCTGGTGTTTCGCAAGCGCGGCAACGCCGAGCCCGTCCGACACCCACTCGGCCTCATGAACGGCTACGCCGGCGGCGAGCAGGTCCCTGCCGACCTGCTGCGCTTCCGAGGCTGGGACGGCGACCAGAAGCTGAACAAGTACTCGCACTGGATCTGGCGCCGCTACGCCTCCAGCGTCTGGGACGACATTCGGATCTCGCGCGTCCTGCCATTCCGCGACGCCAAGGACGAGGACGACGAGAAGCACGTCCATCCGCTCCAGCTCGACGTGATCGAGCGGTTCATCGACCTGCGCATGATGCCCGGCGAGACGCTCCTCACCCCGTTCATGGGCGTGGGCAGCGAGGTTGTCAGCGCGGTACGGATGGGCATGCGTGGCATCGGCGCCGAGCTCAAGCCGAGCTATTACCAGCAATCCCTGCGGAACCTCGAACACGCCAGCGAGCCGGACTCCGCACAAGACGAGTCCGCACTGCTCGACATGCTCGCCGACGAGGCCGAGGTCTCTGCCTGATGCCACGTCCAGCCCACCCCTCACGCTTTGACGCCGCGCGAGCGCAGCGCATCCTCCGTGAGGCAGTGGCCGCGCCTGATCCTGATCTCGGTCGCGCCGTACAGGACGCGCTGCTCGCACTCGATGGATACAGCGACGGCGAGATCGCCGAAATGCACAAGAAGGCGGGCCGCGACTGATGCCACGCAACTACACCACAAACACGACATCCCTATGGCTGCCGGGCAAGTTCACCGAGCTGACGCCACAGCAGCAGGCGCTCTACCTAATGCTCAAAGGCCAGCGCGAGATCACCGCGGCGGGCACGCTGCCGCTCACGGTGCAGCGCTGGACCAAGACGGCGAAGGGTTGGACGCGGCAGTTGATCGACGCCGAGCTCTCCGCACTGGAGGCCGCCGGGCACCTGGTGATCGACCGCGACACCGAGGAAGTGCTGCTGGTCAAGTTCGTGAAGTTCGACGGTGGCTATCGCAACGAGAAGCGCCGGCCGGTGATCGCGGAAGCTGCGCTTGCGATCATGTCGCCGACGCTGCGTACGGCCTTAGCGGACGAGCTGGCCGAGCTTGATGCCCTATCGGATGTCGTATCCAGACTGCGCGGGGATGCCCTATCAGGCGACGCGGGGGATAAGGCATCGGATAGGGAATCCGGTTTTGACAGGGTTGTGGTTAACCAAGGTGAGTCAGTACCTCAACCCACAACCCACAATCAGCAACCCGTTGCCCCGGCGGGCAAGCCGCCGAAGCGCGAGATCCCAAAGAGCCTCGAAGCCGCCTTCGACGAGTTCTGGTCGATCTACCCGCTGCGCAAGGGCAAGCTCGACGCCGAACGGAAGTTCGCCCAGGCGGCCAAGCGGGCCGACCCGGGTGTCATCCTGGCCGGCGCTCGGCGCTTCGCTGCCGCCAACCGTCAGACCGAGCCTCGGTTCATCGCGCACCCGGCTACCTGGCTGCACCAGGGCCGCTGGGACGACGACGCACCCACGCCCAAGCCGCGCGCGGTCGGCGACTTCGGGCCGGAGATCAACACCTGGACGCCGGAGGATGCGTCGTGACCGGGCCGGAGCGCTCGGTGCTGGCGTGCGCGCTGCAGTCGCCGCAGGGCTTCACCGACGCCCGGGCGGTGGTCGGCACGTCGGATT
>DASZUS010000020.1:0-10172 GCA_035547515.1 Mycobacteriales bacterium | reverse complement strand
CGCTTCGCCGTACAGCTCCTGCTCGAGGGCAAGCACCGCGACCTTCATCTGGGTGGTCGGGCCTCCTACCCGCCCGAGGTACTGCCTGGCGGTCTCCGCGGCGGCCCGCGGCGGTGGGCCGTGCCGGTCCTCGGTGACCCTGAGGTACGCCGCAAGGACAGGGCCCGGCGGCCTGCCGGGCTCGCGACGACGCCACCCCACCGAGAGCCCCTGGCCCTGCATCAGGCTGCGAGCCGCCCACCCGAGGATGACGAGGGCTACCGCTCCGAGCACTGCCAGGGAGAGCCGCCCACCAGGCAGCGCGGAAGCCACCGCGTTGAACGCTCTGGAGAACAACGAGCTGCGGCCCGACGTGCCGGGCGCGAGCGCGACACCCGCCGTCGGGTCGGTCGGCGACCAGCCGATGCCCGGGTAGTAGACCTCGACCCACGCGTGCGCGTTCGCCGCGGTGTAGAGGCGCTGCGTGCCGTCCCGCTGGCCGTAGGCGAGCCCACTCACCAGCCGGGTCGGGACGCCGAGCGTCCGCAGCATCACCGCCTCGGCGGACGCGAACAGCTCGCAGAACCCGAGGTGGGTGCGGAACAGGAAGTCGTCGACGGCATCCTTGCCGGCCGGCGGTACCGGCGCATTCAACGTGTACGTCTCATGCGTACGCAGGTAGTGCTCGAGGTCGACGACCTGCTCGTATCGGTTCGTGGCACCGGCCGTGATCTGGTGAGCCAGCGCCGAGACTTCTGCGGGGAGCTCGATCGGCAGCGACGTCCACGCGGGGTTCACCGGGTCGGGACCGGTGGCGGCCTCCAGTCGCGCCGGCGAGGTCGTCGGCACCACCGAGGTGACGGTGTACGCCGAGAGCGGCGCGCTGGAGATCACCCGCACGTTGTCTGCGGTTCGCAACACCATGTGCACCTCGGCCGGCGGGCCGCTGACCCGGGTCGGGACGCCCGGCGCCCAGATCAGGCCACCGCGCGCACCCGGCTCGACCTCCACGCGGTCACGGCGCGTGACCCCGCCCGTGGCAGGGGGGTCATCCGAGATCGTCGGGACCAGCGCTGTCGGACCGTTCATCAGGACGGGTTGCGGTCCCCCGAGGTTGGCCCACGAGGTCCCGGTGTAGGTGCGAAAGAACGTGCCCCGCCACAGCGACGGCGAGCTCAGCGGCACCTTCAACAACGCGGTGTCGGGCAGGTCGCCGCGCACCAACAGGCTGAGATCACCGGAGCCTTCGGTGTCGACCCCGACGATCTCACGGTCCGCGAGGGCAAGGCTCGAGCCCTGCACGTGACGAGCGAGCACCCGGGCGAGGTCGCCGCCCCCGAGGCCCGAGGGAAGCAGGAAGAACACGATCGCGCCCGCCACTAACGTGGCGACCACCGGCCCGAGCTCGTCGAGCTGAGCGAACCCGCCGGTCGCTGGCCGCCGCGGCGACCCGATCACCTCGACCGCGACCGCGCCCTCGGCGTACGGCACCGTCGTCTGGACCTTGGCGATGGCTACCAGGACGACCACCCACGCCGCCACCAGCAGCGCGCCGACGCCGGCGGTCTTCGCACCGGCCGCCGCGGCGACCAGGACGCCGGTGGTCACGGTCAGCCACACCCGGTGCTCGCGCGGCGTACGGGCCTGGGGCGCCATGATCAGCGACAGCACCACGAGCGCCTCGGTCAGCGATCGAAGCGTCGAGGTCGGGTCGACGATCCCTTCCCGTCCCTGGCTGACGGTCCGGAACGCGATGATCGTCGAGAAGATCGCGACGCTGGCTACGCCGGCGTTTCGAGTCAGTACGGCGCGACCAGGGTCGACCGGGCCGCTCGGCCGGGAAACCGCGAAGGTCAACGCGAGAGTCACCGGCAGCGCCCACCACGGGACCATCCCCGCGGCGGTGGCGGCGACTTGGGCCATCGCGCAGCCGGCTCCCGCCCAGTGCCGAGCCCTGAGCTCGTCGGCCGTCATCGGGTAACCTGCGCGAGGTCAGTAGCGGCCACCACCACACCAGCGTCGCCGCCACGGCCGGCGTCCCGGACCTGATCCGGCATTGCCCCGCCCAGCCAAACCACCACGGCGCCGCTGCCTGCGGCCTGCAACCCGGCTCTGATCTGTTCGGCGGTCGGAGCTGCAAGCGGGTCGACGGCGGCGAACCAGTCGAGCGCGTCGAGCGGGCGCGCCACCGTCGTGGGCGCGCCGTCGGCCAACAGCACGACGCCGCGGCCGTCGCGCAACGCATGAAGGGCGGTCGCCGCTACCCGGGCCAGTAGCCCCTCCGGACCGTCCCCGGCTCCGAGCGGCCCGACCACCACCAGCAAGGCTGGGTTTCCGGGACGCTCGCGCTCCATCACCACCAGCTCGTTGCGCCGGGCGGAGGCGCGCCAGTGAATCGCGGAGCGCGGGTCCCCCGCGCGCCACTCGCGGATCCCGAAAAAGTCGACGCCGCCGCCGCTCGACGCCGACGAGCCGCTGCCATGGAGCTCGCCTGACCTCGGCTCAGGCAACCGCAACGGCGCGGCCGGCGCGGGATGGACCCAACCCGCCTGTGCGACCGCCACCCGTGAGCGGCGTACCCATCCGCCCAGCGGCGAGTACGCCTCGAGGTCCACCCATCCGCCGTCCGCCCAGCAGCCGCGCCGCAGCGGTGTCGCCACCCGCTCACCCACTGCGCGCTCGCCACCCTGCAGCGCGGGCGTGACGTACCTGCCGATGTCGAGGCCCGGGGCGTGGTCGATCAGCACGATCGGACGACGGCTGCCGAACCGGGTGGCGGTCGACGACGTGACACTGACCTGTACGGCGGTCTCGACGCCGACCGCCATCCGCGACGGGGTGTGTCGCTCGACCCCGTCGAGTGCGATCGGCGGTGTCAGCAGCCAGTCGCCGATCACGGCCCCGATGCCAGCAGCGGCGGCGAGCGTGACGCCGGTCGAATGGATCAGCCGGCCCAGCAGCTCGAGCAGGGCGGCGAGGACGAGGATCAGCGACGTGCTGCGGGTCGGGCGCGGGAGCAGCCGAATCCGCTCCAGCACCCTCAGGCTCCTGACAGCGGCGCCGGGACCCTCGCCACGATGTCGGAGATCACCTGCTGACCGCGCACGTGACCGCCGTCATCGCCCGCGAGCACCAGCCGGTGACCGAGGACCGGAACCGCAAGAGCCTTCACGTCATCGGGCAGCACGTGCGGCCGGCCCTGCAGCACCGACCGCGCCTGCGCGCAGCGGACCAGCGCCAGCGCGGCCCGGGTACTGGCGCCGATCGCCACCCCGGGATAGCTGCGAGTGGCGCCGACGAGCGCAACCGCGTAGCCGAGCACCGCCTCGGCGACGTGGATCGTGCGCACGGCGTGCCGAAGTGCCGTCAGGTCGCCGGGATGGATGACTGCCTGCAGCCCGTCGACGGTCGGCGCAAGCAGCTGCTCGCGGACGATCTGCCGCTCGACGTCCTCGGCGTTCTGGCCGGGATGGACGAGTGCGGTGAAGCGGTCGAGCTGACCCTCGGGAAGCGGGTAGGTCCCCCACTGTTCGTACGGGTTCTGCGTCGCGAGCAGGACGAACGGTTCGGGCAGCAGATGACGTACGCCGTCCACGGTGACCGCGGCTTCGTCCATCGCCTCGAGCAGCGCTGACTGAGTGCGCGGCGAAGCGCGGTTGAGCTCGTCGACGAGCACGACGTTGGCGAACAGCGGGCCAGGGACGAACGTGAAGGCGCCACGCGCCGGCTCCCAGATCGACGAGCCCGTGATGTCTGCGGGCATCAGGTCGGCCGTCGCCTGCACCCGCCGGAAGCTCCCGCCCATCGCCTGGGCGAGCGCTCGCGCCATCGTCGTCTTGCCGGAGCCCGGGACGTCCTCGATCAGCACGTGGCCGCCGGAGATCACGGCCGCGACGGTCAGCTCAACGGCTGCGCGGCGGCCGAGGACCACTCGCTCGACCGCGTCGACGAGCGACCGAGCCTGCTCGTGAGCAGACCCGGGCGCGGCCACCGGCGACGCCGTCACGAGCGAGCCCTTCTGGTCCGTTGGCTGATCCGTGCTCAATCATGACAGCCCCCGCAGCTTGTCGGGGTTGAGCACGGAGGCGATGCCCACCACCTTGCCCTCGACGATGTCCAGCGCGAGCGCCGCAGTGACCGCTCCGCCCTCGACGAAGAGGTAGCCCGGGCGGCCGTTCACCGAGCACTCGCGGAACTCGGTCTCCGGCGGTATGCCGCTGGCAATCGCGACCAGGAACCGCGCCACCTTGCGGGAGC
Source organism: Mycobacteriales bacterium (assembly GCA_035547515.1). Classification (GTDB taxonomy): domain Bacteria; phylum Actinomycetota; class Actinomycetes; order JAFAQI01; family JAFAQI01; genus DASZTV01. The sequence goes on along the minus strand of DASZUS010000020.1, from coordinate 5,936 downwards.
CGTGGATCGGCCGCCGGGCGGCCTTGACCACGCCGCCGCCGTCGGTCCAGAGGACGACATCCTCGGACAGCAGCGACACCAGCGCGCTGAGGTCGCCGCCTCCGCAGGCAGCCATGAACCGCTGCGCCAGATCCCGGCTCGCTTGCTGGTCGGCGTCGAACCGGTGCCTGCGCTCGCCGACACGACGCCGCGCGCGACTGACCAGCTGCCGACAGGCCGGCTCCCCGCGGTCGAGCATGCGCGCGAGCTGCGGGTAGTCGTAGTCGAACACGTCGTGCAAGAGAAATGCGGCGCGCTCGACCGGCGCGAGCTCTTCGAGCACCACCAGGAACGCGAGGGAGAGCGAATCCGCCAGCTCAGCCGCAGCCTCCGGGCTGGTCTCGTCGACGAGCAGAGGCTCCGGCAGCCACGGTCCGACGTAGGACTCCCGGCGAGCTCGCGCCGAGCGCAGCTCGTCGATGCACAGCCGCACGACAATCGTCGTGAGGTACGACGGCGCAGATGCGATCTCGCGGTCGCGGCGGTCCCGCCAGCGCAGGTAGGCCTCCGACACGACGTCCTCGGCGTCTGCGGAACTGCCGAGCATCCGGTAGGCGATCGCGACCAGTCGCGACCGCTGCGCCAGGAACTCCTCGCTGTCGTCGAGGTCACCGAGGTCACCGAGGTCACCGAGGTCACCGGAGAGCGAGACCTCGTCCGTCATGCCGGAGCCAGCTCACAACGCGCCGCGAAGCCCTCGCTGTGCAGCCCGAGCCCCGCGTTGATGCGCGAGCGGTAGTTCTCGAGCGCGATCCAGCAGACCAGCTCGACGATCTCCTCGTCCGAGAAAGCCGCGTGCAATCGCTTCACCAGCTCATCGTCGACCACGACCGGCGTCCCCGTCGTGGCTTCGGCGTACTCGAGCACCACCCGCTCGCGCTCGTCGTACACGTCCGAGTCACGCCACCTCGGTACGTCGCGGACCTTTCGCGGGTCGACGCCCTTTTGCATGCCCTCGTAGTAGCCGAAGTCGGTGCACCACGAGCAGCCGATGTGCCCCGAGGTGGCCTGCACGGCAAGCCACATCAAGTGCGGGTCGAGCACCTTCCATCGCTTGTTCGCCACCATCTCGAACACCCCGTTGGCTTCGAGGACGCCGCTGTGGTGGGCGAGTGCCCGGACCGGGTCGACCACTTGGCCGAACGTCTTGCGTGAGTACCGCCACGCGAACCGGCGAAGCAGACCCTTCGGCTCCTCAATGAGCGGTACGACGCTTTCGATGCTGCTGGTTGTCATCTCTCACCTTCCTTTCTCACCAGGAAGACGAGAAGCCCGGTCAGCTTGTGACAGACAGCCGCAAGCCGGGTCGATTCCCGGGCTCCACCAGCACGCAGTGCGTCCCGCGGTAGATCGTCGGCATGCACTTGTTGCAGTGGATGCAGGTCGATGCGGTCGAGGCGCCGGCCCGCATCTGGTTGACCAGATCGGGCTCCCGCAGCAGACCGCGACCCATCGCGACGAACTCGAAGCCTTCCGCGAGCCCCTGCTCGATGGTGTCGAGCCGGCTGATGCCGCCGAGCAGGACGAGCGGCATCGTGAGCGCCGCCCGGAACTGCCGTGCCTCCGGCAGGAAGTACGCCTCCTCGTACGGGTACTCCGGCATGAAGCGCTTGCCGACCACCTTGAACACCGGACGCAGGACCGCGGGCAGGGTCGCCGCGAACTCCTTGCGCGGGACGTCGCCGCGGAACAGATACATCGGGTTGGCCAGCGAACCGCCGCCGGTCAGCTCGAGGGCGTCGAGCTGACCGTCCGCCTCGAGCAGCTTCGCGATCGGCAGGCTGTCGGCGACGGTCAAGCCGCGCGGGACGCCGTCTTCCATCTCGAACTTCGCCAGGACCGCGACGTCCTTGCCCACCGCCGCCCGCACCGCCTTGGCGATCTCTCGCGGGAAGCGCGCCCGGCGCTCGACGTCCCCGCCCCACTCGTCGTCCCGCTTGTTGAAGCGAGGGCTCATGAACGAGTTGATCAGGTAGTGGTGGCCCATGTGGATCTCGACCGCGTCGAACCCGGCCTCGGCCAGCAGCGCCGCGGCGCGCGCGAAATCGGCGATCGTCGCTTCGATGTCCGGGACCGACATCTCGTGGAACGGCGTGCCGAGCGGGCTGAACCCGCTCGATGCGGCCTGCGCCTTGGAGCCGGTGACCCGGGCGTTGCCGATCGGGCCTGCGTGACCGATCTGCGCGTTCACTGCCGCGCCCTCGCCGTGGACCGCGTCGACGAGCCGCCGCAGGTCGGGAACCAGCTCCGGCCGTGGCACCAGCTCGTGCGGCGCGCCGCGGCCGCCGGGCGACACGGCGCAGTAGGCGACCGTCGTCATGGCGACCCCGCCGGCCGCCATCGAGCGGTGGAAGTCGATGAGGGCGTCGGAGACCTTGCCGCGAAAGCTCATCCCCTCGAACGTCGCCGCTTTGATGATCCGGTTGCGCAACGTGAGAGGGCCGAGTACGGCGGGCGCGAAGACCTCGGGCGGCATGGCGGTCAGATCTCCCAGCGAGTCGGCCATGCGTCGGGCCGTAGTAGAGCCTCGGTGCCACCGTCGATCAGCAGCACCGTGCCGACGCAGAACTGATTGTGTAGCAGGAAGTCGGCGGCCTCGGCGATCTCCGCGGGCGCACCACCTCGGTGGATCGGCAGCGGGAACATCGCCACCAGCGGGCCGACCGTCGGGTCGTTGCGCTGCTCGGCGGACAGCGGGGTCTCCACCAGGCCGGGGGCCAGCGCGTTCAGCCGGATGCCGCTGCCGATCCACTCCGGCTTGGTCGCGTTTCGCCGGATCCAGCGCGCGATGGCGGTCTTGGTCGCGGGATAGGCCACGAGCGACTCACCCTCGTCGGCAACCGCGCCCGCAGCCGTCTCGTCTCCGGCCAGGCAGGCTTCGACCAAGTCGAGGGAGAACCCCGGCTGGCAGGTCGTGGAGTTCGAGCTGATCGCGACGACGCTTCCGGCCCCGGCGGCGAGCTCGTCACGCAGCGCGGCGATCACCTCGACCGTCCCGAAGTAGTTGACCGACACCAGCAGCGAGGCAGGGCGGCCCGGCAGGCCGGCGACGCCGGCACAGGTGACGAGCCCGGCGAGCTCCCCGCCGCATGCCGCCCGTACGCCGGCTACCGCCTCGGCGCGGCCAGCCGGAGTCGAGAGGTCGGCAACGACGTCCGCGTCGACCCGGTCGACTCCGATCACCCGGTGACCAGCGGCGCCCAGCCGTTCGCCCACGGCGGCGCCGATGCCCGATGCCGAGCCCGTGACGGCATACGTCGCTATCCGGACATCAGTGGACTTTCCGGTCATATCACCATTCCTGCCTACACCTGTCGCCGCAATCACCCGATGCAACGTCGCGGAGCCCGGTTGGAAGGGGGGTGGAGAGCGCGTGTCGGACGTGATGGCGTGGCATCGGATCACGCTCGAGTCGCGGATTGCCAGCGCCGGCAAGGTCATCGCTGCGGCGATCGCCGTCGCGCTCATGTCCCACTACGGGCTCCAGCCGGTGCACGAGCACCGCTACATCATCTATGTCTGGCTCGCGGTCGGGCTGCTTCCGGTCGCGATGCAGAGCCTCACGCCGTGGATGATGGTCCACGCCCCGGGCGCCGAGGTCCCCTACCTGCTGACGATGGGACTGCTCGACCAAGCGGTCGGCGTCGCGGTCGTCGCACTCACCGGCGGTATCGGCGGCGCGTTCTGGGTGATGATGCTGGTCACCACCGCGGGCGCCGCGGTGATCGCGCCGAACCGCCTGATGGCGTTCGGCCAGTCGCTGCTCATGACCGGCTCGCTGGTCCTCGCCACCTGGATCGCGCACGACCTGCACCGCCCCGCGACCGGGCCGCTGATCCTGGTCGGCGCGTCCGCCGCGATGATCGCGCTGCTCGGCAACTCAGTGGCATCGCGGCTCGAAGTGCAGCGCGTGCAGTCCGATGAGGAGCGCGACCAGCTGCGTAACACGGTCGAGGAGCTGTCCTCAGCCCTCAGCCAGGCGGCCCGCGGCGACCTGGCGGTGCGCGTCGAAGCCGACGCGGTCTCCGAGGAGCTGCTCTCGAGACTCGCGAGCGCTTTCGACGACACGCTGTCCAACCTGCGCGGCCTGGTCGGGCAGATCCGGACCGGCGGCGAGCAGATCGTCGCGGCGGCCCACGAGCTGCTGGCGTCCGCCGAGCAGCACGCCGCCTCGGCGACCGAGCAGTCTTCCGCGGTCTCCGAGACCACCTCCACCATCGAAGAGCTCGCCGCCACTGCCGCGCAGATCGCCGAGACCTCGGAGTCGGTGGCGCGCTATGCCGCGGAGACCTTGCGGCACGCCGAAGAGGGCCGGGAGGCGGTGCAAGCCAGCGTCGAGGCGATGGACACCATCGCCCAGCGCGTCGAGCAGATCGGTGGGCGCGCGCTCTCGCTCGGGGAGAAGGGCCAGGAGATCGGCCGCATCCTCGACGTGATCAACGACCTGGCCGACCAGACCAACCTGCTCGCGCTCAACGCCGCAATCGAGGCCGCCCGGGCAGGCGAGAACGGGCGCGGGTTCGCGGTCGTAGCGGCAGAGGTCCGCAAGCTCGCCGAGCGGGCGCAGCAGTCGACCGGGCAGATCTCGGCGATCGTGTCGGAGATCCAGGCGGAGACCTCCGCGACGATCCTCGCCAGCGAGGAGGGCTCCAAGGAGGTCCGCACGGGATCGACCCTGGCCCGCGGCGTGGTCGAGGCGCTCGAGCGGATCTCGGCCATGGTCGACGAGACCACCACGGCGGCCAAGGAGATCTCAGTCGCCACACAGCAGCAGCGGTCCGCCTCCGACCAGGTGGTGGCGGCGATGACCCAGGTGGCCGATGTCTCCCGCCAGTACGCGGTCGGCTCGAAGCAGTCCGCCGCGGCAGCCGCGGAGCTGAACAACCTCGCGGCCGAGCTACGTCTCGCCATTGCGCAGTTCAAGGTGGCCTGACATGGCGGCGATGCCCGCGGCCGCGGCCGGCCGCGACAACCAGCTGATCGAGCGCCTCGGCGGCGACTCGGCCGTGTCGTCGCTCGTGAAGTTCGTTGCGATCGCGGCCGCAGTCACGTTCATCGCGAGAGACACCCTGGGCCCGACGCACGACCACCGCAACGTGCTCTACATCTGGACCGCGGTCGGTCTGGTCTCCCCGCTCGGGATCCTCCTCCACCAGCGCTTGAAGTCGGTGAGCGCATCGACCGAAGCGCTCGTCCTCGCGATCGTCGCCGGGACGGACTTCGCGGCGGTGTTCGCCGTGCTGGCGCTGACCGGCGGCGTCAGGGGTCCGTTCTGGGTGGTCGCGTTCGTCAACACGATCGCCGCCTCGGTGATCGTGCCGAACCAGGCTCTCGCGGTCGGCTGCGCTCTCGGGTACGGCGGCTCGCTGGTCGGCGCGACCGCCCTAGCGCACACGTTGACCAAGGCGACCGCCGGCCCGCTGGTGGTGATCGGGCTCGGCTTCCCTGTTGTCGCGGTGCTCGCCAACGCGGTGGCGTCGCGACTGGAGACTCAACGCTCCCGCGCCGACGCGGAGCGCGACCAGCTTCGCGCCACCGTCGAGGAGCTGTCGGCGGCACTCGCACAGGCAGCCGGCGGTGACCTGTCGGTGCAGGTCGGGTCAGGCGCGGTGTCCGAAGAGCTGCTGAGCCGCCTCGCCCATGCCTTCGACAACACGCTCGGCAACCTTCGCGGCCTGGTCGCGCAGATCCGCAGCGGGGGTGAGCACATCGTCGCCTCGGCGCATGAGCTGTTGGCGAGTGCGGAGGAGCATGCTGCGTCGGCGACGCAGCAGTCCTCGGCGGTGTCGGAGACGACCTCGACGATCGAGGAGCTTGCCGCGACGGCGGCGCAGATCGCCGAGACCTCGGAGTCGGTGGCGCGCTATGCCGCGGAGACCTTGCGGCATGCGGAGGAG
>DASZUS010000019.1:0-3998 GCA_035547515.1 Mycobacteriales bacterium | reverse complement strand
CGCCGTCGTCGTGAACGACTACGGCGCAGGCGTGGGTGGCGAGCCGGACGGCGAGTCCCCTGCGGCGTCGGTGGTCGACGAGATCTGTGCCGCCGGCGGCGTCGCGGTCGCCGACGCGAGCTCGGTCGCCGACTGGGCGGCTTGCGGGCGCCTCGTCGAGCTCGCCGTCGACAAGTTCGGTCGCCTCGACGCGGTCGTCAACAACGCCGGCATCGCCCGTGACCACATGATGACGTCCTCCACCGAGCAGGACTTCGACGCCACCATCGCCGTGCATCTCAAGGGCACGTTCGCGATGTGCCACCACGCGAGTCGATACTGGCGCGACCTTGCCAAGAGCGGCGAAGTGGTGAGCGGCCGGCTCGTGAACACGACGTCCGGCGCGGCCATGTTCGGCAACATCGGCCAGACGGCGTACGCGTCGGCAAAGGCAGGCATCATCGCGATCACCCAGACGCTTGCGATGGAGATGCAGCGGTACGCGGTCACCGTCAACGCGATCTCTCCGGTGGCGCTGACGCGGATGACCAAGGACCTCATGACGAGTGTGCCCGACGGCGGCTTCGACCCGCTCGACCCGGCCAACGCGTCCGGCCTGGTCGCCTACCTCGCCTCCGCTGAGTCGGGGTGGTTGACCGGCCAGGTGTTTCGCATCGAAGGCAACCGCATCGTGCGGATGCGGGAGTGGAGCCCAGTCGCGGACTACGCCTCGCGCAGCGGCGCAGCCGTGACCGCAGACGAGCTTGTGACGGGGATGGCCCACCTCTACGGCGTTGCGCCGCGCGGCGTGACCACAGTGAGCCGCTGATGGCCGAGAACCCGCCGTCGATCGACCTCGAGTCGGTCGAGCCCTATCTTTCAGGCGAGACCTTCGACCAGGTGGTCGTCGGATCTCGGTTTCGCACGGCGAGCCGCACCGTCACCGAGGCAGACCTCATCGCGTTCGTGACCCTCGCGGGTCTCACCGAACCGTTGTTCCTCGACGAGCAGGGCTCGTCGGCCGCCGGCTACCCGGGTCGGCTCGTGCCCGGCACACTGACCTTCGCGTACGCCGAAGGCCTGCTCATGCAGACCGGCGCCATCCACAACACAGGCATTGCGTTCCTCAGCGCGAACGTCGAGGTAACCGGCCCGGTGTTCGTCGGCGACACACTGACGGTAGTCGTCGAGGTGACGGAAGCTCGGCCGACGAAGGCCGGGAACCGTGGGATCGTCACAACACGGAACACGGTGGTCAAACGGGACGGGTCGGTGGTCATGATCTACCACCCGGTCCGGATGATCAGAGGTCGACAGTAGGCGTCAAAGACCCCAGGCTGCCTTCAGCATCCGGCGTCGCTCGGCGCGAGTGCGCCCGCGAAGATCAGCGCTCCCGCGCTCGGTGACCACGATGTCGATGTCGTGCGACGGCGTCGTCACGGGTGCCTGAAGACGCTCGACCAACGTAGGCTTCTCGGCCCGGCGGGTCGTCATCACCATCACGCTGAGGCCCTGGGGGCTGACCGCCGCCGCGGCGGCGTAGTCAGGCTGGCCGCCGATGCCTCCGATCGCCGAGCCGCTCCCGCACTCCGCGTTCACCTGGCCGTCGTAGTCCATCTCGAGCGCCGTGTTGATGGCGACCAGCGGTCGGCCGTCGGCAAGCCGGCCCGGGTGATGAGTGCGCTCGACCCCGTCCACCTGCGCGCGGCTGCCCGCCCAGTCGTACACGACGTCGGTGCCGGTGATGTACGGCGCGTACGCCGGGCCGTCGAGCAGCCCGCGCCGATCGAGCTCGACCACCGGGTCGGTGATCAAGCCGGTGTCGACGGCCACCGGCCGGACGATCGCGGCGTAGACAGCGGCGCCGAGCCCGCCCGGGCCCACTTGAACTCGCGCGCCGTCGGGGATCAGGGCAGCCACGCGCTCGGCGGCCGCGCGTTGCTCGTCCGTGGGCTCGACAGCGGCAAGCCGCTCCGGGTGCCCCGCGCCCTCGCCGAGCACGACCACGTCGCTGCTCGGCAGCGGCGGCCCGATGTCGCAGCGCGGCGCCTCGGGACGGACCACGGCGACGACCTTCGCGCCGGCCGCGATTGCGGCGCGCTGCCACGAGACCTCGGTGGTGAATGCCAGCCCACCCGGAACGGGCGCCAGCGTGGAAAGCAGCAGATCGAGGCGCAGCGGGCCGCGAAGCTGGGCCGGCATCGTCCCAAGTCGGATCGGCACGAACCCCACCTCACCCGCGTCGATGGGCTCGCGCAGGCCGAAGCCGCTGATCACAGTGCGGGGGCTGTCGGTGCTCGGGAGGGAGGGTGGGGGTTTGAGGAACCAGCCAAGCAACAACGAGATATCAGGTCGCGCTGAGGTCAGGTCGAACACGGCCGGCCACAGCTCCACCGGCCAACCCGCGCCGTCGCCGACGCCGACCCGGCCGCCGGTCGGCACAAGGTCCGAGAGGGTCGAGACGTCGATGACCGCTGTCCTGCCTTTCACGATTCCAAGCGGCGCATTATTTGACTTGTTAACCTACTCTTCCGGAAAGCCTTCGAGAGGGAGTCGACAGTGGCCGGTGTCATGCAGGGCGTAAAGGTCCTCGAGGTCGCCGGATGGACCTTCGTCCCCGCCGCGGGAGCGGTCCTTGCCGACTGGGGCGCCGACGTGATCAAGGTCGAGCACCCCGAGACGGGCGACCCGCAGCGTGGCCTGTCGGTCGGCGCGGTCGGCGCCAAAGGCATCGGCGGGGTCAGCTTCATCATGGAGCAGCCCAATCGCGGCAAGCGCAGTCTCGGCATCGACATCGCGAGCGAGCGGGGCAAGGAGATCCTGCGCAAGCTGATCGAGCAGAGCGACGTGTTCGTGACCAGCCTGCTCGCCGACTCCCTCGAACGACTCGGCCTCGGGCTCGACGACGTCCGTAAGATCAACCCCGCGATCATCTATGCCCGCGGGACCGGCCAGGGCGTGCGCGGCGAGGAAGCGACGCGCGGCGGATACGACCTGGCGTCGTACTGGACGCGCGGCGGCATCGCTCACATGCTCAAGGACCCGACGCAAGCCTGGCCGCCGCTCCAGCGCCCGGCATTCGGTGACATCGTCGGCGGCTTCGCGATCGCCGCCGGGGTCGCGGCGGCGCTGTTCAAGCGCGCAACGACCGGCGAGCCCTCGGTCGTCGACGTCTCGCTCCTCGGACTCGCGGCCTGGCAGCTCTCCCCCGACATCGTCGCCGCCGGCCTGCTGGGCGAGGAGAACCTGCCGCGCTTCTCCCACGAGGAGATGCCGAACCCGATCGTCAACACCTACCCGACGAGCGACGGCCGGTTCGTGGCACTCGTGATGCTGCAGGCCGACCGGTTCTGGCCTGAGGTCTGTGAGCTGATCGAGCGACCCGACTTCGTCGAAGACCCGCGGTTCGCAACGGCAGGTGCTCGCTTCGAGAACCGCGTCGAGTGCGTCAACGAGCTGAAGAAGGCATTCCTGACCCGCCCGCTCGCCGAGTGGCGCGAGCGGATGAAGGGCCTCGAAGGCGTGTGGTCCGTGGTGCAGACCCCCGGAGAGGTGCTCACCGATCCCCAGGTGGTCTCGAACGGCTACGTTCGGCCGGTGAAGTCGCTCGACGGCAACACCGAGTACTCACTGGTCGCGAACCCGGTGCAGTTCGACGAGACGCCGCCGGACCTCGTTCGCGCTCCCGACCACGGTCAGCACACCGACGAGATCCTTGCCGAGCTCGGCTTCGACTGGGACACCATCGTCGACCTGAAGGTCGCCTCCGTCGTCCTTTAGCGGGCGCCTATCTCTCGTCGGCCTTCTTCTTGGACGTCTCGGCAAACGCCTTCGCATTGGCTGCCACCTCGGGCAGCGTGAACGACTCGGACTCGGCGGCGAGCGCGAAGGGCAGGACGTTGAGTGCGGCCCGCTGCAGGTGCAGGTTGATCGCGCGCTTCGTGTCCTGAAGTGCCTGCGGTGGCTGCTTCGCGAGCTTGTGGGCGAGCGCCAGCGCCTCCTCCATCAGGGAGTCGTGC
>DASZUS010000018.1:0-65051 GCA_035547515.1 Mycobacteriales bacterium | reverse complement strand
GCGCAGCAGCGTCGACTTGCCCGATCCGGACGGGCCGATGACGCACATCACCTCGCCGCGGCCGACTTCGAGGTTGATCCCGCGCAGCACCTCGTGCGCGCCGTACCGCTTGCGTACGCCGCGAGCCCGAACCATTGGATGTGTGTTCACCGGTGCGGGCGCCCGCTCGAGAGGGCCGCCGCGCTTGTCGTAGCAGGGCGGAGATAACGGACGCTGCGCCAGAGTCGGCGCGGAAGGGTCTCGTCGGGCTGCCCGAAGATGGTGCCGCGACCGTAGCGGCGCTCGAGGAAGTACTGCCCGACGGTGAGCACCGACGTCATCGCGAGGTACCAGAGGCTTGCCATCAGCAGCAGCGGGATCGTCGCATAGGTGGCGTTGATGATGTTCTGCGTCTGCTGAAGAAGCTCGCTGACAGCGATGACACTGACCAGTGCTGACGTCTTTAGCATCGAGATCGTCTCGTTGCCGGTGGGCGGGATGATCACTCGCATCGCTTGCGGGAGAACGATGCGCCGCGTGATCAGTCCGCTCGACATGCCGAGGGCCGACGCCGCCTGTGACTGACCGGGATCCACCGAGAGGATGCCGGCCCGGACGATCTCTGCCATGTAAGCGGCCTCGTTAAGCCCGAGCGCCAGGATCCCTGCCGTCAACTTGCTGACCAAAGAGTTGTAGCTCGTCGTGGCGAACGTCGGCCCGAATGGGATCCCGATGGACACGTGCGGGTACAGGTAGGACAGGTTGAACCAGAGCAGGATCTGCACGAGCACCGGCGTGCCGCGAAAGAGCCAGATGTAGAGCCAGCTCGCGCTTGCGACGACCGGGTTCTTGGACAGCCGCATCACCGCGAGTGCGGCGCCGCCGAGGATGCCGATTGCCATCGCAGCGGCGGTCAGCTCCAGCGTGACCACGACGCCGTGCAGGATCGGAGTCGTGAATGCGTACCTGCGCATGTACGACCAGCCGTACTGGCTGTTGGTGGCAAGCGAGTGAATGAGCATCGCGGCGAGTACCGCGATGACGAAGGTGGACAGCCAGCGACCGGGATGCCGGACCGGCACCGCCTCGATGTCGGCGGCGCCGGCCAGGTCCTCCTCGGCGGTCACCTGCAGCTCGTCGCTTGCGACGGAAGAGCTAGCTGGTGGCCCCGTTCAGGCTGGGGGTCGTGATGCCGCCGGTCGTCAGGCCCCACTTGCTGAGGATCTGGCTGTAGGTGCCGTCGGCGATCACCGCCTTCAGCGCATCCTCGATGGCGATGTCCAGCGTCCCGTCGCTCTTGGGTACGGCGATGCCGTACGGCGCGGTGCCGTACGACGTGCCCACCAGCTTGAACGCCCCGTTGGACTGCTGCACCTGGTACGCCGCGACGGGCGAGTCGGCCATGCTGACATCCGCGCGGCCTGAGCTCAGCGCGAGGTTCGCCTCGTTCTGCGTGTTGAACGACTCGACGTCGACGGCGGGCTTGCCTGCGGCCGTGCACTTCGTCGACTGGGCCTTCGCGTCGGACTCCTCCGTCGTACCGCTTTCCACCGAGACCTTGAGGCCGCAGATGCTCGCCAGGTCGGTGACCGTGGGGCCGCCGGACGCCTTCTCGAAGAACGACGTGCCGGCGCTGAAGTAGTCGACGAAGTTGACCTGCTTCTCGCGCGCCTTGGTGTCGGTGAAGGAGGACATGCCGAGGTCGTAGCGGCCGTCGACCAGACCGGGGATGATCGCGTCGAAGGTGATGTTCTCGACCTTCACCGACAGCCCGAGCTCCTTGCCGAGAGCCTGTGCCAGGTCGGGGTCCATGCCCTGGACGGTCGTCCCATTGGCTGCGAGGAACTCATCCGGGGCGTACGACGCGTCGGCGGCGACGATCAGCGTGCCCTTGCTCTTGATGGTGGGCGGGAGCTCGGCGATCGCGGCCGCGTTGGTGCCCGCGGAGGCCGGGCTGACAGTGGAGCCGCCGCTCGGCGAGCCGCCGGATGAGCTGCTGCCGCATGCTGCGGCAGCGCCGAGCGTCAAGGCGGCGAGGCTGGCGGTGACGATCGGGCGGCGCAGGCCGACAGGCATTAGGGCTCCTCGGATTGGGAACTTTCGGTGAAACTGTTGATCGGCATTGTGCACCCCGGTCGTTTCCAAGCGATATCCACGCGCGCCTGAGCGGGAATGTGACAAGATTGAGAGGCAACGGGTGATCCCCGTGCACCGACATCTTCGGCGGCAGGTCTGATGTGACCGTCCCGCTGGTGCCCGATCGGCGCCATCCCAACGACTTCGCCACGTCCGTGGCGTTGATGAGGCTTCCCCAATGGCTGTGGAGACTTTGACGATGACGTCGCGTGACGAGACGCCGCTGTATGCGTTGCACAAGGGCGGCAAGATCGAGACGGTGTCGACGGTGCCGCTGCGCAACCGCGACGACCTGTCCCTCGCCTACACGCCAGGCGTCGCGGAGGTATGCCTCGCGATCGCGGCCGAGCGGGAGCTCGTCAACGACTACACCTGGAAGAACGGCGTCGTCGCGGTCGTGACCGACGGTACGGCGGTCCTCGGCCTTGGTGACATCGGCCCCGAGGCCTCCCTGCCGGTGATGGAAGGCAAGGCGCTGCTGTTCAAGCAGTTCGGCGGCGTCAACTCCGTACCCATCGCGCTCGCGACCAAAGACGTCGACGAGATCATCGAAACCGTCGTCCGGCTGGCGCCGAGCTTCGGTGGGATCAACCTCGAGGACATCAGCGCCCCCCGCTGCTTCGAGATCGAGGACCGGCTGAAGGCGGCGCTGGACATCCCGGTCTTTCACGACGACCAGCACGGCACCGCGATCGTCGCGCTGGCCGCGATGAAAAACGCGGCGCGGCTGACCGGGCGGTCGCTCGCAGATTTGCGGGCGGTCGTGTCGGGCGCCGGCGCTGCGGGTGTCGCGGTCACCAAGATCCTGCTCGAGGCGGGCATCGGCGACATCTCGATCGCCGACAGCAAGGGAATCGTGCACACCGGACGTAACGACCTCACCCCGATCAAGGCCGAGATGGCGCAGCTCACCAACAAGGCGGGCTTCATGGGCACCATCGAGGAGGCCATGGTCGGGGCGGACGTCTACATCGGGCTGTCCGCCGGCAAGGTCGACGAAAGCGACGTCGCGAAGCTCGCGCCCGAGGCGATGATCTTCGCGATGGCCAACCCGGACCCGGAGATCCACCCGGACGTCGCGAAGCACTACGCCCGGGTCGTCGCGACCGGCCGCAGCGACTTCCCGAACCAGATCAACAACGTCCTGGCGTTCCCCGGGGTGTTCCGCGGCGCGCTCGACGTCCGCGCGAGCGCGATCACCGAGGGCATGAAGCTCGCCGCCGCGAATGCGCTGTGCGAGGTCGTGGGCGACGACGTCGCCGAGGAGTACGTGATCCCGAGTGTGTTCGACCCGCGGGTCGGTCCTGCGGTGGCCGCCGCCGTCGCGGCGTGCGCGCGGGAAGAGGGCGTCGCGCGGATCTGAGGTTGTGAGGCGAGGCCCGCGCCCCGGCGCGGGGCAGCCATCACAACCTGGTGAGAACGGCGTTTCCGGCAGTCGGTAAGGTCTGCTGCATGCTTGCTGCTTACGCCGCCCGGGCGTCCGACAAAGACCCGCTGTCCGCTCTCGAGGTCGGCGACATCGAGCCGCCCGCCGCGCCGGAGGGGTGGATCCCGGTCCAGGTTCGAGCGGCAGCGCTGAACCACCACGACATCTGGTCTCTGCGTGGCGTGGGCCTTTCCGAGGACAAGCTGCCGATGATCCTCGGCTGTGACGCCGCCGGCATCGATCCGGACGGCAACGAGGTCGTCGTACACGCGGTCATCGGCGACGGCTCACGCACCGGCGGGGACGAGACGCTGGACCCGAAGCGGTCACTGCTGTCCGAGGTCTACCCCGGCACGCTCGCGGAGACGGTATGGGTCCCGGCCGGCAACGTCCTGCCGAAGCCCGCAGAGCTGTCGTGGGAGCAGGCCGGTTCGCTGTCGACCGCGTGGCTGACGGCGTGGCGGATGCTGCACACGAAGGCGCAGGTCACTGAGGGCCAGACGATCCTCGTGCAGGGCGCCGGCGGCGGGGTGGCAACGGCGGCGATCGCCCTGGCGAAGGCCGCGGGCGTCACCGTGTGGGCCACCTCGAGAAGCGAGGCGAAGCGCGCCAAGGCGGAGGAGCTGGGCGCCGAGCAGACCTTCGAGCCGGGAGCGCGCCTGCCAGGCCGAGTCGACGCGGTGATCGAGACCGTGGGGGACGCCACCTTCGGCCACTCGCTGAAGTCGGTTAGGCCGGGCGGCCGGGTCGTGGTCTGCGGTTCGACCAGCGGCGGCGTCACGCAACTGGAGCTGCAGCGGACCTTCTTCCTGCAGCTCGAGATCCTCGGCTCCACGATGGGGACCAAGGCTGAGTTCGTCGCGATGCTGGAGTTCATGGCGAAGCACGGCGTGAAGCCGCCGATCGACTCGACGTACCCGCTTGCGGAGGCCAAGGCCGCGATCGCCAAGCTCAACGAGGGCGACGTCTTCGGCAAGATCGTCCTCACGAACTAGCGTGATCTTGACGATCGGCACCTCATCGCTCGCTCATACGGTGCGCTTCGTCAAGATCACGCGAAGTGGGGGTTACTCGTCGTCGTCGGCTCTGGCGAGCCAGGTCGCGAAGCGGTCGATCGCGGTCTCGAACTCCGGGTTGAGGTCGACGAAGGTACGCAGCCGTTCGGCCACCGCCGCCAGGCTCAGCGTCTCCTCGCCGCGTCGCGATTCGAGCTCCTCGATCCCGCGGTCGGTGAAGTACACGGCGCTGTCCTAGGCGAACGCAGCTTCGAGCAGGGCCTCGTGCTCGGCCTCATGCATGTTGTGCGACCCGGTCGACGGAGCGGCGGACGCGCTGCGCGACACCCGCGACACCGGCCGGATCCCCGGCTGCTCCTGCATCCGCAGCGTCACGAACGGCCACGCCCCCTGGTTGGCCGGCTCCTCCTGGACCCAGACCAGCTCGGCGTCCTCGGGGTACGCCGCGAGCGCCGCGGCGATCTCGATCGTGGGAAGCGGGTACAGCCGCTCGACCCGCACGATCGCGACGTCGTGCCGGCCGAGCGCCTCACGCTTCTTGGCCAGGTCGTAGTAGACCTTGCCGCTGCACATCAGGACCCGTCGCACCTGCGCCGCGTTGTCGGTCGGCTCGCTGATGACCGTCTGGAAGCCACCCGTGGTGAAGTCCTCCGGCGCCGACGCGGCAGCGCGCAGCCGCAGCATCGACTTGGGCGTGAACACGATGAGCGGCCGTTTGCGGGCGCCCATCGTGTGCAGCCGCAACAGGTGGAAGTAGTTGGCGGGCGTGCTGGGCATCGCGATCACCCAGTTTCCCTCCGCCGACATCGACAGGTAGCGCTCGATGCGTGCCGACGAGTGGTCGGGGCCTTGGCCCTCGTAGCCGTGTGGCAGCAGCAGCACCACGTTGGAGCGCTGGCCCCACTTCACCTCGCCGGCCGAGATGAACTCGTCGATGACCTCCTGCGCGCCGTTGGCGAAGTCGCCGAACTGTGCCTCCCACATCACCAGCGCGTCAGGGCGCGCGACCGAGTACCCGTACTCGAAGCCCATCGCGGCGTACTCGGACAGCAGCGAGTCGTACACGTACAGCGGGGCCTGGTCCTCCGAGAGATGAGCCAGCGGGGTGTACTCCGCCCCGGTACGCCGGTCGACCAGCACGGAGTGCCGCTGGCCGAACGTCCCGCGCCGGGAGTCCTGACCGGCGAGACGGACCGGGATCCCGTCGAGCAGCAGCGAGCCGAACGCGAGCGTTTCGGCCATCGCCCAGTCGATGCCGCCCTCGGTCACCATCTGGGCGCGCTTCTCCAGCTGCGGCAGCAGGCGCGGATGCACCGTGAAGCCTTCGGGGACCGATACCTGCGAGTCGCCGATCCGCTTGAGCGTCTCGGCGGTGATCGTCGTGACCGGAGGCTCGCCGGTCGGCAGCTCAGGGATGGCCTCGCGTGGCGACGGGGTGTATTCGCGCGACTCGGCGAACACCCGCTCCAGCTGCTCCTGGTAGTCGCGCAGCGCCTGCTCGGCGTCCTCCACCGTGATGTCGCCGCGGCCGATGAGCGACTCGGTGTAGATCTTGCGCACGCTGCGCTTGGCGTCGATCAGGTCGTACATCAGCGGCTGGGTGAAGCTCGGCTCGTCGACCTCGCTGTGCCCGCGACGCCGGTAGCAGAGCATGTCGATGACGACGTCCTTCTTGAACGCCTGCCGGAAGTCGTAGGCGAGCTCGGCGACCCGTACGACGGCCTCGGGGTCGTCGCCGTTCACGTGGAAGATCGGGGCCTGGATCATGCGCGCCACGTCCGTGGCGTAGACGCTGGAGCGCGCGCTCGAGGGCGAGGTGGTGAAGCCGACCTGGTTGTTGATCACGACGTGTACGGAACCGCCGGTCCGGTAGCCGCGAAGCTGCGAGAGGTTGAGCGTCTCCGCCACCACGCCCTGGCCGGCGAATGCGGCGTCACCGTGGATCAGGATCGGCAGCACGGTGTAGCCGTCGGCACCGCGGTTGATCATGTCCTGCTTCGCTCGCGCGATGCCCTCGACGACCGGGTCGACGGTCTCGAGATGTGACGGGTTCGAGGCGAGCATCACCTTCACGGTCTCGCCGTCGGGCGCGGTGTAGGTGCCCTCGGCGCCGAGGTGGTACTTCACGTCTCCGGAGCCGTGTGCCGTCTTCGGATCCAGGTTGCCCTCGAACTCCGAGAAGATCTGGCTGAAGGACTTGCCCACGATGTTGGTCAGGACGTTGAGCCGGCCGCGGTGCGCCATCCCGATGACGACCTCGTCCATGTCGTCGTGGGCAGCCGCCGACACGACCGCGTCGAGCAGCGGGATGACCGACTCGCCGCCTTCGAGGGAGAACCGCTTCTGCCCGACGAACTTCGTCTGCAGGAAGGTCTCGAACGCCTCCGCCTGGTTGAGCTTGCCGAGGATGCGGATCTGCTCCTCGCGGTCGGGGCCGGAGTGCGGCCGCTCGACCCGCTCCTGGATCCAGCGGCGCTGCTCCGGGTCCTGGATGTGCATGTACTCGATGCCGACGGTCCGGCAGTAGGAGTCGCGGAGTACGCCGAGGATCTCGCGCAGCTTCATCAGCGAGTGCCCGCCGAAGCCGCCGCACGGGAACTCGCGGTCGAGGTCCCACAGCGTCAGGCCGTGGCTCACCACGTCGAGGTCAGGATGGCGCCGTAGCTCGAACTCGAGCGGGTTCGTGTCGGCCATCAGGTGCCCGCGCACCCGGTAGGCGTGAATCAGCTCGATCACCCGCGCCGGCTTGCCGACCTCCTCGTCGTGGCTGACCGCGATGTCGGTGGTCCAGCGGATCGGCTCGTAGGGGATCCGCAACGCGGCGAACAGCTCGTCCCAGAACTCGTCGCCCAGCAGCAGCTCGTGGATGCGCCGCAGGAACTCGCCGGACTCGGCGCCCTGGATGATCCGGTGGTCGTAGGTGGAGGTGAGCGTCACGACCTTGCTGACCGCGATCCGTGACAGCGTCTCGGGCGAAGCCCCCTGGTACTCCGCCGGGTATTCCAGCGCACCGACCCCGATGATCGTGCCCTGGCCGCTCATCAGGCGCGGCACCGAGTGAACCGTGCCGATCGTGCCGGGGTTGGTGAGGCTGATCGTCGTACCGGTGAAGTCATCGGCGGTCAGCTTGCCGGTGCGCGCCTTGCGGACGACGTCTTCGTACGCCGACCAGAACTTCGCGAAGTCCATCGTGTCGGCGTTGCGGATGCACGGCACGACGAGGGAGTGCGAGCCGTCGTCCTTGGTGAGGTCGATCGCCAGGCCGAGGTTGACGTGCTCCGGCTCGAGCACTGCGGGCTTGCCGTCCACCTCGGTGTAGGCGCGGTTCATCACCGGCATCGCCTCGAGGGCGCGTACGACGGCGAAGCCGATCAGGTGGGTGAAGCTGACCTTGCCGCCCCGCCCGCGACGCAGGTGGTTGTTGATCACGGTGCGGTTGTCGATCAACAGCTTCGCGGGGATCCCGCGGACGCTTGTCGCGGTCGGGACGTGCAGACTCGATTCCATGTTGCTGACGGTGCGAGCGGCGGCGCCCTTCAGCGGCCGGGTGGGCACCGGGGCGGGCGCGGCAGGGCTCGACGCGGTCTGCTCCGTCGAGGCCTGGGGCGCGCTGCCGTTCGAGGGTTCGGCGACGGTCTTCGTCGCAGCGACACTCGGCGGAGCGGCCGGACCGTCGCCGGCATCTGTCGCGGCGGGCGTGGGCCGGCTGCTGTTGACCGGCGTGGTGCCAGGGGAGTAATCGGCGAAGAAGTCCCACCAGGCCTTGTCGACCGAGTTGGGGTCCTTCAAGTACGACTGGTACATCTCGAGGACCAGCCACTCGTTGGGGCCGAATCCAGCGAACTTCTCCGCGTCAGCGTCGACGCTCACGTCGACATCGCCTCTTTCAGTTCAGCGTGTGTTGCCTCCAGGCTATGCGAGCGGGCAAACGGCCGGTCAGGCTGTTCGACTCAGTCCGGCTCAGTAAGTGAGGGTGAGATTGACGCCGCCCGAGCGTCGCGCGGTCCCCTTCACCTTGCCGGAGGATCCGGCGTAGGCGCCGTTGCCGCCGATGACGGTTCCGAGAACCGTGCCCGCGCGGGTGTCGACCGTGTCGTTGAACAGCAGGATGCCGCCGCCCAACGCCAAGGCGCTCTTGCAGTCGTACGTCGTGCCGCTGGTACGCCGGCAGGTGTCGACGCCGGTGCCGAGCACCCGGCCGTTCCTGCGCACCTGGAAGGTGATGACCGAGCGGCCGCCACCCACGTTGACGCTGCTCACGTTGCGGGTGACGACCCGCAACGTGTAGCCCAGGTGGAGGACCGGGTGGGTGCTCGTCGGGGTGGGCGTCGGCTTCGGAGTTGGCGTGGGTGTGGGCGTGGGCGTGGGGGTCGGCGTCACCGTTGGTGTCACCGTCGGCTGAGTGCTCGGGACGTCGCGGGGGACCGCACCGGCTGCGGCGCCGGACGTCGTCGCTGCGATGAGGATCGCGGTGCCCGCAAGTGCGGCCGCGGCGGTGCCGGCGAGCTTGAGCCTCGTGGCTGTTGAGGACACGGCAGCGTTCCCTTCGTCCGTGACGCGCGGTGTTGTGGGACTTCGCGGCGTTACGCGAGGTTCCTGCCTCCATCATGCGCGACGGTGTTCCGCCTGTCCTGGCACGGGCTGGTTGGATAACCGCTATGGCCTCGGTGGGGACGCGCGTGCCTTCCGCGCGCCAGGTCCATCCCAGCGTGGCACTCGCGGTGATCGCGGCGGCGCAGCTGATGGTTGTGCTCGACGCGACGATCGTGAACATCGCGCTGCCGAACATCCACCGGGCGCTGCACTTCTCATCCGACGGCCTGTCGTGGGTGCTCAACGCCTACACCCTGGTCTTCGGCGGCCTGCTCTTGCTCGGCGGGCGTACCGGTGATCTGTTCGGTCGCCGCCGCATGTTCGTCATCGGCGTATTGCTGTTCGGGCTCGCCAGCCTGGTCGGCGGCTTCGCGCAGGACAAGGGCTGGTTGATCGCGGCCCGTGCACTGCAGGGTGTCGGCGGAGCCATCGCATCCCCGACCGCGCTGTCGCTGGTCGCCACGACCTTCGACGAGGGCCCGGCACGCAATCGGGCTCTCGGCGTGTACGCCGCGGTGTCCGGCGCCGGTGCCGCGCTCGGGCTGATCCTCGGTGGCATCCTCACCGACCTGCTCTCCTGGCGGTGGGTGCTGTTCGTCAATGCGCCGATCGGTCTGCTGATCGCCTTTGCGGCCCCCCGCGTGATCCCGGAGTCTCATGCCTCCGAGGGCGGGACGCTCGACCTGCCCGGCGCCATCACCTCCACCGCGGGCATGGCGGCGCTGGTCTACGGCTTCATCCACGCCGCGTCGGACGGCTGGAGCAACGGCGTCACAGTCGTCGCCTTCGCAGCGGCCGTAGTGCTGCTGACCGCGTTCGTCCTGATCGAGACCCGGTCGTCGCGGGCGTTGATGCCACTGCGGCTGTTTCGCGACCGAACCCGCGTCGGCTGCTACCTCGTGATGCTGGTTCTCGGTGCTGCGGTCTTCGCGACCTTCTACTTCCTGACCCAGTACATCCAGCAGGTGCACGGGTTCTCACCCCTGCAGGCCGGGTTTGCGTTCCTTCCGATGAGCGTGGTGATCGTCACCATGGCGCAGATCGCCAGCCGGATCGTGGCGAAGGTCGGCCCGCAGATTCTGATCACCGCGGGGACGATCCTGGCCGGTTTCGGGCTGCTCCTGCTCTCCTCGCTCACCCCGTCCTCTTCGTACCCGGTGCACGTCCTGCCGGCGATCCTCCTGGTAGCCGCCGGCATGGGCAGCATCTTCGTCCCGATCACGCTCGGCGCGGTGTCCGGAGTGGCGCCGCACGACTCGGGCATCGCCTCGGCGCTGCTCAACGTCGGTCAGCAGGTCGGCGGAACCCTCGGGCTTTCCGCACTCGTCGCGGTCTCGACGGCCGCCAGTCGTCACGCCGCGACGCATGCCGGAGCACGGCGCGGCACGGCACTCGCGCACTACGTGTTCACCCACGGGGCCGACGAGGCCTTCCGGGTGGGCGCGATGTTCGCACTCGTCGCGCTGGCCGCCTCGTTCTTCCTGATTCGGGTCGTGCCTGGCGCAGCGGCTGGCGGCGAGCGAGTCCCGCAATGAGCGGCGCGGCGAGCTTTCTGCTGCGCGTCCGGTTGCCGGACCAGCCCGGTGTGCTGGGGCAGGTCGCGACCGCGCTCGGCACGGTCGGCGCCGATATCGAGAGCATCGTCGTCGTCGACCGCGCCGAGAGCCATGCCGTCGACGACCTCATCGTCGGCCTACCGGCCGGAGCGCTCGCCGACCGTCTGGTGTCGGCGGTCACGTCCGTCAACGGCGTCGTCGTCGAGACCTTCCAACGCCATCACGGCCGGCGACGGGTGTACGACGACCTCACCCTGCTCGACGACGCGTCCTCCAGTGGCGCGCCCTTGCAGCTTCTGGTCGACGGCCTGCCGGAGCTGCTGCAGGTCAGCTACGCGCTGGTCGCCGCACCAGCAGGCGACGGCGTACGGATCGTCGCCGCGAGCTCCGGCGCACCAGACGCGGCGATGCGTGGCTGGCTGCCCATCCACGCGGCGGGCCCGGTCGGCGCCGGCGACCTCTGGGACGACCCGGGCGCTGCCGGACCGGACTGCGAGCTGCTCGCGGCGCCGTTTCACGCCACTTCCGCGATCCTGCTCGGCCGGATCGGCGGGCCGGTGTTCCTTGCGGCGGAACGGGTCCGGATCTCTCACCTTGCGCGTGTGGCGCAGGCGTTGCTTGCTGAGGAGGCGGGGCCATGAACGAGCCGAGACGGCGGCGGGAGTGGGTCTACCGACCGGTGATCCGCACGGCGCTTCTGCTGTTCCGCGTGCTCGGGTTCCGCTTCACCTTCGAGGGTGTCGAGAACATCCCGGCTACCGGCGGCGCGGTGCTTGCGTCCAACCACGTCAGCTACTTCGACTTCATGTTCGTCGGGTTGCCCGCCCACTACCGCGGCCGGCGGCTCGTGCGCTTCATGGCGAAGAAGTCGGTCTTCGACAACCCGGTCGCGGGACCGCTCATGAGAGGGATGCACCACATCCCGGTGGACCGTGCCGCCGGTGCCGCGGCGTACCGCTCCGCTGTCCGCGCGTTGCAGGACGGCGAGCTGGTGGGAGTCTTCCCGGAGTCGACGATCAGCCGGGCGTTCGTGCCGCGCGAGATCAAGTCGGGTGCGGCGCGAATGGCGATCGAGGCCGGCGTCCCGCTGATCCCCGTGGTGGTGTGGGGTGGCCATCGGGTCTGGACGACCGGTCGCAAGCCGCGGCTACAGCGCGGCGTGCCCGTGGTCATCGAGGTCGGCACTCCCATCGCGCTGGCCGCGGACGCCAGCGTCGCGGACGTCACGGCAGCGTTGCACGCCAAGCTGACCGCGATGGTGCACCGGGTGCAGTCGTCGTACCCGGCACCGACGTCGGAGGCAGAGCGGTGGTGGCAGCCCGCGCATCTCGGAGGCGGCGCACCGACCCTCGAGGAAGCCAAGCCGATCGAAGCGGCTGCGCTCGCAGCTCGCGCGGCTCGAAAGGCTGCGAAGAAGAAGTAGGCCTGGTCAGGCCGGCGCGGAGTGCTGGGGGACCGGGTCGACCCGGTCGCGGAGCAGGTGCAGCAGCGCCAAGGACACCAGCATCGGTACGCCGATCATCGGCCACATGGCCGCATAGCCGTGGGTCGCGGACAACGACGAGCTCGTCGCGCTGACGGCCGCGCCGACCAGGACCGGGCCCAGCACGACGCCGATCGCGCGCGAGAAGTCGACGAGGCCGGCGGCCGCGCCCTGGTTGGTGTCCGGAGCGAGCGTGAAGGCGAGCGCCTGCGGCAAGGTCATCAGGATCGACCCGGCCATCGCGCCGAGCGGCAGCACCACCAGCATCGGCGTGATCGTCGTCGACAGGACGCTTCCGGTGAGCAGCGCGCCGTAGATCGCCGCCGCGACCTCCATCACCCGCACGATGCCGTAGTGCTCGGCCAGCCGGCTGGCGATCGGCGCACCGATGACGTAGGCGACCGCGACGATCGCGATGACGGCGGAGGCCAGCGAGTACGAGTGCCCGAGGCCCTTCACGACGTACAGCACGATGAAGGTCTTCAGACCGGCAAAGCTGTATTCCCAGATGGCATTTGCCGCCGCGAAGATCTGCAGCGAGCGATTGTGCAGGAGCAGCTCCGCGACCGGGTTGCCCGACGCCGGCTCCTCATGCGGTGTCGGAGGCAGCGTGCGGGTGAGCCGATGGATCGGCCGCAGCGGAAGCGTCGTCACACCGAGCACCGCCGCTCCGAGGATGAACGGCAGCGGCTTCCAGGCGGACAGGAGCGTGCCGCCGGCGATCAGCGCGATGCCCAGACCCGCGCCGCGCATGACCGCCTGGCTGGACTGGGCGCGGGCAAGCAGGCGCTTGGGGAGCAGGTCGGCGTAGATCGCGCGGTACGGCGGGTAGTAGAGGTAGTAGCCGACGAAGAAGGCGAGGATGAAGATCCCCGCGAGCTGGTAGTCCGGCGCGAACGGCAACAGGGCCAGCCCGCCACCGGCCAGCGGGCCGCCGACGAGCACGAACGGCATGCGTTTCCCGAACCGGCTGGCGCCCTTGAGCCGGTCCGACAGTCCGCCGGAGATCAGCGGGATGACGAGGGCGAAGGCGCCTTCGCCGCCGATCAGTGCGCCGGTCTTCGCCGCCGAGTGCGTCAACCCGAGCACGATGCTCGGCCCGTACGTCGTGAGCACGGTGATGGCGAACGCCAGGCCGAAGGTGGGCAGCCCGAGGGTCAGCAGAAGCGGGCGTGCGTCGTTCGAGGTGGTGTGCTCGGTGGGCAGCTCGAGGGTGAAGAGCCGCCGAGGAACCCGGAAGGGGCGAGTCGCGACTCCCGCAGCCGCGGACTCAGGCGCCGGCAGCTGTCCCTCGCGAGACGACGACGTTCGTGGCCTCGCAGACGAGCTCGCCTGCGGTCGTCCGGATCTCCATCCGCATCGCCATGAGCTCGTTGGCGCCCGCGTCGCGGATGTCGTCGATGTACGTCGTCGCGGTGAGCTCGTCGCCGGGCCGGACCGGGCGGTGGTGGACGAACTTCTGCTCGCCGTGGACGACGCGGCTGTAGTCGAGGCCGAGGTCGCCGTCGGCCATTGCGCCGCGGCCGCCGAGGGAGAAGCCCAGCGTCGTCAGGAACGTCGGTGGCGCGATGATGTCCGGGTGGCCGGCGGCCTGCGCCGCCGCCTTGTCGCGGTAGATCGGGTTCGGGTCGCCGATCGCGTCGGCGAACCGCTTGATGTGCTCCCGCCCGACTTCGAAGGTGCCGTCTGAGGCGTACGACCGACCGATGAAGTCGCGGTTCAGCGGCATTTCACCCTCCTGGGCCCCCGGCAACAGCTCGGCACGACCGTATCAGCGCCCCGTTTCGCGGCTTCGGTCTGTAGCGTTCCTCGATGTCATGAGGCAGCTGTCCGGCGTTGACGCGATGCACGTGCTCGAGGAGAACGCCCGCGAGCACATGCACACGATCAAGATCGCGGTTCTCGGTCCGCGTGACGGCCAGCCCATGCCGGCCGACGACGTACGGGCGTGGGCGCGGGAGCGGCTCCCGCGGATCCCTGCGTTTCGCTGGCGGGTCCGCAAGATCCCGCTCGGCCTCGGCCGCCCGGTCTTCGTCGATGTCGGGCCCTTCGATGTCGACCGGCACGTGTTCACCGAGACGCTTCCTTCACCGGGCTCGGCGGAGCAGTTCGACGATTTGGTGTCGCGCATCGCCAGCCGGCAGCTGCCGCGCGACCGCCCGCTGTGGGATCTGACGATCGTCGAGGGCCTGGCGGGCGGACGGGTCGCGCTGGTGTTCAAGATCCACCACTCGATCATGGACGGCCAGGCGACGGTGCGGTTCTTCGAGGTCGCCTTCGACGGCGGCGCCGACGACCCGCTCGCAGAGGTGCCCGCCGCGGCTGAGCCGATGCCGACCGCCCCTCAGCTCGTGTGGTTCGCCTTGCGCGCGCAGGCGCGGCAGTACCGCCAGGTCGGTGCGGTCGCGCGGCGCTCGATCGCGTCGGTCCGCTTCAACCGGGCGTACCGCAGATCGGGCGCGCCGCCGATCGTCAACCCGATGGCAGGCCCTTCGACCCACTTCAACAGGCGGCTGGGGCCGGACCGGATCTACGTCGACCTCACCATCCCGCTGGCCTCCGTCAAGGCGCTGGCATCAGCGAGCGGCGCGACGGTCAACGACGTCTTCGTCACGTTGTGCGGCGGCGCGTTGCGCCGCTACCTGGCCGAGCACGGCAAGCCGGTCGACCGCTCGCTGACGACCTCGATGCCGGTCTCCTTGCGCAAGCCTGAGGAGCGCGACAGCTGGGGCAACCGCACGTCGTACTGGTACGTCTCGCTCGGCTCCGACGTCGCCGACCCGGTCGAGCGCCTGGCGAAGGTGAAGGACAGCCTTGCGGCGGCCCGGGCGTGGGCGCAGGGCGACACCGAGCTGTTCGCGGTCTGGCAGGACTACTACCTGGTGTTCGCCAAGCTGACCTTGAAATCACTCGGCGTTGTGCAGCGCATCGTCGGACGGCCGCTGTTCAACGTCGTGGTCTCCAACGTCCGCGGGCCGAGCGAGATCTCGCTGGCTGGCGCGCCGGTCGTCGCCGTACGGTCGATGGGCCCGCTCACGCTGCTGCTCGGCCTGAACATCACGGCGTGGAGCTACCGCGACGACTTCTCGATCGGCATGCAGTCCTGCCGCGACTTCATGCCTGATCTGCGGCGGCTCGGCGAGCACCTGCGAGACGAGCTCGAAGCGTTCACCGCCGGCGTCGTACCGGCGTCGTAGGCGGCAGGCTAGGCCTGGTCGATCCGGATCATGTTGCCGGCCGGATCGCGTACGGCGGCGTCGCGCACGCCCCAGAACTGGTCCGCGGGCTCTTGCAGGACTTCGACGCCGGGCGCTGCCGCGAGCTTGTCGAAGGTGGCATCGAGGTCGTCCGTGCGCAGCTGCAGCATGTTGAGCGCGCCCTTGGCCAGCAGGGCCGCGAGCGCGTCGCCGTCCTCCTGCGAGCGGCCGCCGTGGGGTTGCGACAGCACGATGGACAGTCCTGGCTGGGCCTCGGAGGTCAGGGTGATCCAGCTGTGGCCGCCTTGGTCCACCCGGTTCGCGACCGTGAAGCCGAGGGTGTCGCGATAGAAGCCGAGCGCGGCCTCGGGGTCGTCGACCGTGACGTGTACGCCGCTGACGGAGATGCTCATGGGGTCGACCCTAGGACCGCCCCACGCGCTCCGCTTCTCCGAAACTGCTCGATTGCCGTTTCGCCTTCGGCCTGTCGCGAGGTGGCCGGCCGATGACCATTGCCTGGCATGACGTCAGCCCGCGCATGTCGTCGTGACTGCGCGCCCGGTAGTCCGACGGCGTCTCGCCGACCAGCTCGGTGAACCGCGAGGAGAACGAGCCGAGGCTGGTGCAACCCACGGCGAAGCAGACGTCGGTCACGCTCATGTCGCCGAAGCGGAGCAACGCTTTGGCGCGCTCGATCCGCCGCGTCATGAGATAGGAGTACGGCGTCTCCGAGTAGGCCTCCCGAAAGCGGCGGCTGAAATGCGCCGGCGACATCAAGGCGGTCCTGGCCAGGGCGGGCACGTCCAGCGGCTGGGCGTAGTCGCGGTCCATCTGGCCGCGGGCGCGACGCAGCCGGCGAAGCTCGTCGAGGTCGGCGCCCACGTCGCCATTGTGCGGCCCGGGCGGCGCTTGTGGGTCTAGAGGTCTAGAGGGTGACCGCGTCGCCGGCGTCAGCGTGGCTCTCGAGGACCTCACCGAGCTCTGCCAGCAGCGCGGATGCGCCGCCGAGCAAGAGCTCGATCTGCTTGCCCCACAGGAAGTACCGGTGCACGGGGTAGGTGATGTCCGCACCCATGCCGCCGTGCAGGTGCTGGGTGATGTGCACGGCGTGCTGTCCGGCCTCCGCCGCCCACCATGCCGCGGTGAGCACGTCGAGCGTCGCGTCGCCGACGTTGTCGAGCCGCCATGCCGCCTGGCGTGCGGCGGCCCGGATTGCGGTGGCGTCGAGATAGGCGTCGGCGGCCTTGAGCTGCACGCCCTGGAAGGTCGACAGCGGCTTGCCGAACTGCTCACGTGCCGAGGTGTACGACGCGGTCAGCCGCACCGCGCCGTCCGCGACGCCTGCCGCGGTGGAGGCCAGCGCGGTGAGCCACCGCAGCCGGAGCCATTGCGCGGTGCCCGGCTCGCCCACCAGCTCCGCAGCGACGTCGGCGAGCTCGAGGTCGAGCGCGCCTTCGCGAGCGGTGGTGGTGCCGCGGTGAGATGCGACGCCATCGGTCGAGGGGGCGAAGCCGACGACCTGGTCGCCGACGGGGACCAGCAGCAGGTCGGCGGCATGCGCCCAGGCGACGCCGATCAGGCGGCCGCTGAGCCGGCCGTCGGCGTACCTCGCTTCGACCACCGACTGCGGCGGGGCGATCGCGACGACCACGCGGCCGGCCGCGATGCCCGGCAGCCAGCTCGCGCGTTGCTCGTCGGTGCCGTGCGCGACCAGCAGCTGCGCGGCGGTCAGCGTCGCGACCAGCGGGATCGGCGTGACGTGCGCCCCGAGCTGCTCGCACACCAGCGACACCTCGACCGCGTTGAAGCCGAGGCCGTCGTACTCCTCCGGGATCGCGACACCGAGCAGCCCGGCTGCGGCGAGGTCGGCCCACAGCTCACGGTCGAAGGCGTCGGGGCGCTCCTCGGCCATCGTGATCTGCTCGGCCGAGCCGTTGCGGTCGAAGGCGCTGGTCGCAAGCTCCACCAGCTCCTGCTGAAGCTCGGTCAGGGTCGAGATCATCGGGCCCGCCGCGCCATCTTGAGGCCGGCCGCCGCGACGATCTCGCGCTGGATCTCATTGACCCCGCCGCCGAAGGTGTTGATCTGCGCACTCCGTCCGGCGCGCTCGACGGCGCCGCGTAGCGCTGCCGCCGCAGAACCGGCTCGCAGCCACCCGCTCGCGCCGAGGATGGCGAGCAGCTTGCGGTAGACGAAGACATGGGTCTCGGTGCCGTAGAACTTTGCCACCGAGGCGTCCTGCGGCTGGAGCCGCTCCTCGTGGACTGCCTCGACCAGCTGCCAGTTGATCAGCTTCATCGCTTCGAGCCGGGCGTAGCACTCGGCGAGGTCGGCGCGCACCCACGGGATGTCGATCACCTTGCCGTTGCCGCCGGGTGGGGTTGCCTCGCGGGCCCACTCCCGGACCTCGCCCCACAGTCGCCAGGCCAGCCCGCCGAGTGCCGCAAGCCCGACCCGCTCGTGGTTGAGCTGGTTGGTGATCATCCGCCAACCGCCGCCTCGCTCGCCGACGAGGTTGGCCGCCGGGACGTGCACGTCGTCGTAGTACGTCGTCGTCGTGACGATGTCGCCGACCGTGACGATCGGCGTCCAGCGGAAGCCCGGTGAGGAGGTCGGCACCATGATGATCGACAAGCCGGCATGCTTTGGCTGGTCGGGATCGGTCCGGCAGGCAAGCCACACGAAGTCGGCCTGGTTCGCGCCGGAGGTGAAGACCTTCTGCCCGTTGATGACCCACTCGTCGCCGTCGAGCCGTGCTGAGGTGCGCAGTGAGGCGAGGTCGGTGCCGGCGCCCGGCTCGGTGTAGCCGATCGCCACGTTGATCTCGCCGGCCAGGATGCCCGGCAGGTACGCGGCCTTCTGCTCCTCG
This sequence comes from Mycobacteriales bacterium, assembly GCA_035547515.1. Lineage (GTDB taxonomy): Bacteria > Actinomycetota > Actinomycetes > JAFAQI01 > JAFAQI01 > DASZTV01. Next base: position 46,796 of record DASZUS010000018.1, on the reverse strand, counting down.
GTGCCGAACCGCATGATCGTCGGCCCGACGGTGTTGATGGTGACGAACGGGAACGGGACCCCGGCGCGCTGGATCTCGTCGAACACGACGTACTGCTCGATGGCAGACCGGCCCTGACCGCCGTACTCCTTGGGCCACCCGAAACCGAGCCAGCCGTCCTTGCCGAGCCGGCGGATGGCGTCGCGGAACGACTGCTCATCGGTGCCGGGCGCGGTCAGCTCCTCGCCGCTGCTGGCGGGGCCGAACGTTGCGAAGTACTCGCGTAGCTCGCGACGGAGCGCAAGCTCCTCATCGGTGTCGGTGAAGCGCATCGTGATAAATACATTATTACTTGAAACGTATTTCGGTCGAGGGGGTGCCTGTTGTCCGAAGACCTACTCGCGCAGATGCGCGCGCTGGTCGGCAGCAAGGGCGAGCCGCTGGTGGCTCGGCATGCTGTCGGTACGGCGGCGATCGCCGACTGGTGCGACGCGATGGGCGACGGCAACCCGAACTACACCGATCCCGACTACGCGGCGAAGTCGGTGCACGGCGGGATCGTCGCGCCCGCGGCGACGCTCGACATCTGGGTGCGTCCCGGCCTGCCCGCGCAGGGCCCGGCCGGACGCCGCGGGGACGACCCGCAGAGCAAGGTCATCGCGATGCTCGAGGCCGCCGGCTACGTCGGGGTCGTGGCGGTGAACAGCGAGCTCGAGATCGCTCGCTACCTGCGCCCCGGAGAGGTGTTGCAGGGTGTGCAGGTCCTCGAGGACGTGTCGGAGGAGAAGCAGACCGGGCTGGGCATCGGCCACTTCCTGACCACCCGGACCCGTTACACCACCTCTGACGGGGAATACGTCGGCGACCTGCTGTTTCGCATTCTGAAGTTCAAGCCGGGCACCGGCGCCTCGTCGAAGGCCGACGACGCCGAGAAGCCCAAGCCGGTGCCCAGCGATCCTTCGCTGCGACCGCGCCCGGCCATCAACCTCGACAACGAGGCGCTCTGGGACGGCTACCGCCGGCGCGAGCTGCGGCTGCCGCAGTGCCGGGGCTGCGAGCGCATCTTCTTCCCCTCCTGCCCGCGTTGCGCCGAGTGCGGCTCGTTCGACATGGGCTACTTCGTGTCGAGCGGCAAGGGGACGCTCTACTCCTACGCGATCGTCAACTACCCCCAGGTGCCGGGCTTCAGCTACCCCGTACCGGTCGGGCTGATCGAGCTCGAAGGCGGCGCCCGCATGGTCGCCGACCTGGTCGGCGTGGGCCGCGACCAGCTCGAGATCGGGATGCCGCTGGAGGTCGACTGGCTCGACAGCCACCCTGCCGTGACGCCGGACTCGACCGGCGCCGAGGGGCCGATCACCCTGCCGCGGTTCCGGCCCGCGACGCCACCCCGGCGTACCGAGACGCGCACCATTGCGGAGGTCGCCGAGGGCGACGCGCTCCCGGTGTGGGTGCTGCCGGTCACCCCGACCGGGATCACCGCAGGTGCGCTGTCCACCCGCGACTTCCAGGACGTGCACCACGACCGCGACCTCGCCCACAAGAAAGGCTCGGCCGACATCTTCTTCAACATCAACACCTCGATCGGGTTGATGGAGCGCTACGCCACCGACTGGCTCGGTCCCGACGTGCTGGTCCACGCGCTGCGGGTGAGGCTCGGCGCGCCGGCGTACCCCTACAACCACCTGACCTTCACCGGGTCGGTGCAGTCGGTCGACGCGGCAACCGGGCGCGCGGTCGTAGCGGTGTCGGCGAAGAACAAGCTCGGCAGCCATATCAACGGCACGGTCGAAGTGGAGCTGCCCCGATGAGCAAGCACACGTACGCCGGGAAGGCCGCCATCGTCGGCATCGGCGCAACGGAGTTCTCCAAGGCCTCCGGGCGCAGCGAGCTGCAGCTGGCACTCGAAGCGTGCGTCGCGGCGTGCGAGGACGCGGGTGTCGAACCGTCGCAGGTCAACGGCCTGTCGACGTTCACGATGGAGACCAACCCGGAGTCGGAGATCCTGCGCGGGCTCGGCATCGCCGAGCTGACCCACTTCAGCCGGATCCACTTCGGCGGCGGCGCGCCGTGCGCGACCGTGCAGTACGCCGCGATGGCAGTGGTTGCCGGCGTGGCCGACTACGTCCTCTGCTACCGGGCGTTCAACGAGCGTTCCGGTCGCCGGTTCGGCTCGGGCGTGCAAGGGCGGCCGGCTGGCGTCACGGCCGAAGAGGCGCAGTTCTCCTGGACCTCGCCGTACGGCTTGCTGACGCCGGCGTCGTGGGTGGCGATGTTCGCCACGCGGATGATGCACGAGTACGGGATCACGTCGGAGGACTTCGGACGCGTCGCGGTCGCCGACCGGCGGCATGCGGCGAACAACCCGGCGGCGCACTTCTACCAGCAGCCGATCACCCTGGAGGACCATCAGAACTCGCGCTGGATCGTCGAGCCGCTTCACTTGCTCGACTGCTGCCAGGAGACCGACGGCGGGCAGGCGATGCTCGTCACGTCCGTCGAGCGGGCGCGCGACCTGAAACACCCGGCCGTCGTCATCGAGGCCGCCGCGCAGGGCATGGCCGACGACCAGCAGATGATGCGGTCGTTCAACCGGTCGTCGCTGGTGGGCCTGCCGGAGATGGGCACCTGCGCGCGGCAGATCTGGGAGACATCGGGCCTCGGACCCGACGACGTCAAGACCGCGGTCCTGTACGACCACTTCACGCCGTTCGTGCTGGCGCAGCTCGAGGAGTTCGGTTTCTGCGGGCGGGGTGAGGCGAAGGACTTCATCGCCGACGGCGCGATCGAGATCGGCGGTCGGCTGCCGATCAACACCCACGGCGGCCAGCTCGGCGAGGCCTACCTGCACGGCATGAACGGCGTCGCCGAGGGTGTCCGGCAGGTGCGGGGGACTTCGGTCAACCAGGTGGAGGGCGCCGAGCACGTGCTCGTGACCGGCGGGACCGGCGTACCGACGTCGGCCGTGATGCTCGGAGTGGACCGCTGATGGTGAAGGCTCTTGTCCCGTCGTTCGCCGGCGACGAGCTCGCCGGTGGTGTCGCCGTCGTGACCGGGGCGGGCGTGGGGCTCGGCCGGTCGGAGGCGCTCTCGCTCGCGGCAGCCGGCGCCAAGGTCGTCGTCAACGACATCGGCGAAGGCGCCGAGGCGGTGGCCGCCGAGATCCGCGCCGCGGGCGGCGAGGCGATCGGCGTACCCGGGGACATCGGCGACTGGGACTTCGCGACCGGGCTGGTCCGCCGGGCGGTCGAGGAGTACGGCGACCTCAACGTGCTGGTCAACAACGCGGGGGTGCTGCGCGACCGGATGATCTTCGGCATCAGTGCGGAGGAGTGGGACACCGTGATCCGGGTGCACCTGCGCGGACACGCCGCGACGTGCCAGGCGGCGACGGCGTACTGGCGGGAGAAGTCCAAGGCGCAGGACGGCCCGGTGTGGGCGAGGGTGGTGAACACCTCGTCCGAGGCCTTCCTGTTCGGCTCGCCCGGCCAGCCGAACTACTCCGCGGCGAAGGCCGGTATCACGCTGCTGACGTTGTCGGTCGCGAACGGCTGCGCGCGGTACGGCGTACGGGCGAACGCGATCGCGCCCCGCGCCCGGACGGCGATGACGGAGGCGACTTTCCCGCCGGCACCCGAGGGTGACGAGATCGACCCGTGGGCCATCGAGCACGTGTCACCGGTCGTCGTGTGGCTCGGCACTCGCGGCGCTGACCACGTGTCGGGCAACGTGTTCGTCGTCTACGGCGGCAAGGTCGGCGTGATGAAGGCGCCGGCGCTGGATGCCTCGTTTGCGGCGGCGGGGGAGACCTGGACGGTCGACGAGCTCTCCCAGAGCGTCGGCGCGTTCCTGGGAGACGGCAACCGCCACGGCTTCGCGGTAGGCAACGACCTCAAGCTCTAGAGCTGAGCGGATGGCACATGCGTACTGCTCGAGCGATACGCATGTGCCATCCGTACTGCTATGGCGATACCCATGTGCCATCCGCTCGGCAGGCGGGGGTCCCGCCGGGCAGCCGGTGCCGGTTGATCGAGACCAGGTGGTAGACCACCTCGACCATCCAGCGGATACCTGGCAGCTGGGCGAACCTGCCCAGCCACGCCCACGGCGCGGGTGACTCGCGCAGCAGCGCCGCGACTGCCGCTCCGGCCGAGCGCCACTGCCCGCTGACATCGCGGTACTGCACGGCTCGCTCGCACTGCGCTCGGGTGAGTCCGAGGGCCTCGAGGTCGAGTCGCTGCCATGGCTGCGCTTCGGCGGTCGAGCCGACGCGCCGCCTGGCGACGCCGACCGCACTCGTGCAGAACCCGCAGTCGCCGTCGCACACGAGCAGCGCGCTCACGGCTCCAGGCTAGGCGCGCGGTCGCGGCGTGTCGCTGATCAACCGGTGACGTGGCGTCATCCTGGAGGACGTGCGTCATGCGATAGACGTGGTCTTCACTGTGGGCTGGGCTGCTTTCTGGATCGGCTGGGTGGCCGCCGCTTCCAGGGTCAAGCGCGGGACCAACAGGTGGGGCCGATACCTAGGGTTCCGGGTGGTCGTTGCGGCGGTGATCATCAGCGCAGTTCATCTCCATGCGTTCCGAGGATCCGTGCCGCACGACACGGCGATGGACGTGGCCGGCCTAGTGCTGTTCGCACTGGGGCTGGCAGTGGCGGTGTGGGCCCGCGTCCACCTCGGTCGCAACTGGGGTTCGCCGATGAGCCAGAAGGACGACCCGGAACTGGTGACCTCGGGGCCGTACCGGTGGATCCGCAACCCGATCTACTCGGGCATCATCTGCGCCATGCTCGGCACCTCGCTCGCCGTGGATCTGCGCTGGCTGGTCGTCACGGCGGTGATTGGGGCGTACTTCGTCTACAGCGCGGTGATGGAACAGCGCTACATGGAGCAGCAGTTTCCCGAGAGCTATCCCGCGTTCCGGGACGCCACGAAGATGCTGATCCCCTTCGTGTTCTGAGGCCCCGACTGCGGAAGGTCCCGGCGACCTAAGGTGCCTGCCCCGGCTCGGCTACCCGTCGGCGCGGGCTGCGCTGATCGCGGCGAGAGCCGCGGACTGGTAGTGGCCGCATCCGTCGACTGGGATGTGAACCAGCAGGTCGCCGGAGGCGGTCCGTGCCAGGATCGCCTGCGACACGTCGGCGTACATCGGACAGACGCCTGTTGTCCGGGGCTGGTCCGGCGCCGACAGCGCGCTGCGGAGCCGGGCGAAGTCGTGGTCGCCGCGCTTGACGTTGACCGTGCGTCCCGAAGCGCCTGGATCGAGCTGGGCACAGATCCGGAACCGGTACACCTGCCTCGGCGCGACGCTCACCGCAGTCCCCGACGCCTGCGCCCGGCAGGAGTACACGCCAAGGGCGGATCCGCGAATTGCCGGCGACGAGGACGTCGCGTGCGCGGCCGCGCTCGCACAGCCGGCGCCTAGTACGGCGATGACAGCCGCCGCGCCGGCGACCCAAAAGCGACGCATGCCGATCTGACGCATGCCGCGGCCACAGGTTTCACCGGGCTGCCGAAAGCTGGCGAAGCAGGCGCTGGTCGGCGCGGTTGAGGATGCGCATCCATGCTCCCGCGCCGTACGCGAACGGAACACCGAGCGGCGTCGCCGAGATCGCGGCGGATGCGGGGCTCGGCCGGCGCAGCGCGCACGCCAGGTGCGCGGTCGCTACTCGTGTGGTGGTGATCGGCAGTCGCCGACGGCGGTAACGCCTCAGCGCTTCGCTCACCGAAGTTGAGCGCAACGCGATGGTGAGCGCCAACGCATCCTCGATCGAGGTGCAGGCACCTTGGCCGATGCACGGCAGCATCGGGTGAGCGGCGTCACCGATCGCGACGAGGCGGTCGCCGATCATCCGCTGTGTCGGTCGCCGGTCGCGGGCCAGCCACTGCCCGAGCGAGTCGGGCGGGGTCAGCGCGGCGATCGCCCTGACCAGCGGGTCCGCGTCTTCGGCGACGCGAGCCAGGAGTTCGGCGGGGGTTGCGTCCAGCGGCAGCGACGGCTCCTCGACGAACCAGCACAGCGCGCCGCCGGGATGGCGCCACAGACCGTAGAAGCGGTCCTTACTCAAGGCGACCGCGCCGCCCATCTCCTCGATGAGCTCCCCGCCTTCGGGGATCACCGCCTGCCAGACCGCCCACGGCTTGCTGACCCGCTGCCGCACTGCGGCGTCGGGACGAAGCACCGACCCGACGCCGTCAGCTGCGACAACGAGGTCGGCGCCTTCCGCCAGCAGTTCGGCTCCGTCGGTGACCCGCGCGTTGAACCGAAGGGTTCGCGGGGCGAGGCCGTCATGAATCGCGTGCAGCAATGCGCCTCGGTCGACGTTCATGTGCGGCTCGCCGGGAGCCCTCATCCGCATCGTCGCGCGGTGTCGCCCGCCCACCCGGAAGCTGATGCGATCGAACGGCTCGCCCGGAACGGAGATGCCGACGGCGTGCAGCGGCGAGACCGCGTTGGTCCAGAGGTTGAACCCGAAACCGCCGGTCCGCAGCTCAGCTGCCTGCTCGTAGACCTGTACGTCGTGGCCGTCGCGTTGCAGCGAGACCGCGGCGGTCAGCCCCGCGACGCCTGCTCCCACTACAGCAATCCGCATCGCGACCTCAGCGAGTTCCGAGCTCGGCGTGTGCGGTGCCTTCCAGCTTCCATTCGGCTTCGGCGATCCAACGACCACTCCAGCGGTCGAGGCGTACGTCGACGTCGGCACGCTCGGTGTTCACGCAGACCGCGCGGCCACCATCCGGGTCGGTGTAGTCCAGCCGTACGCACCGAGCTTCCGGCTGGTGCACGGTCACCGTGAGCCGCCGGCGGCCGACGATGCCGCGAACCCGCCAGGTCGGCGAGGAGAGCCGACTCCGGAACAGTGGTGCCGCCAGCAGCGGGTCGCGGGGCCAGTCCTTGCCGCCGATCCGGAGCTGAACGAAGCCGAGCGGCGGCAGCGACCGCATGCCGGGCCGTCGCGCGACAGCGGAAATGATCTCGAGGCTGGTGACATCGTCGAGGTCGGCATGCAGCCAGGCCCATCGCTGGGCGTTGCCGTGGCCGTAGATGTGCGAGACCGCGCCTACGCCGTCGAGCTGCAGCTGGTCCCGTCCGATCCGGACCGTCCCCGTCATCGCCGCCTTCGGGGCGAGTACGACGTGGGCCGACGGCAGCAGCTCGCGCTCCCACATCCGCCGCGGCAGGGTCCACATCGGCTGCTCGCCGCCCGACCACCGCAGATCCCACTCGGCTCCCGCTACGCCACTCCCGCAGAAGCGCTCGGCCACGACCGAGGCGGAAGCGCTGGCAAACCAGTGCTCTGCCGGGAGTGACACCGGCTCCGGCCCGCAGCGCTCGACGAGCGGCGGCGCTGCGGGCCGGAAGATCGCAGCCCAGCCGTGGGCGTACGGCTCGCCCTCGGTCGGGGCGATCCGCTCGTGATGCACCCAGATGCCGGCCCCGGTGCGGCGGTCGGTCGCCGTGGCGTACCAGACCTCGAGGCGTCCCCGCTGACCGCGCCAGCGGGGTTGTGAGGCGGCAGCCGTGTCGGGGCGCGGTTGCTGCGTCACAAGCTCCCCGAGCCGGGCGGCGGTGTCGGTCCGGTGTGCACATCGAGGCCGGCCGCGCGGGCGGCCTTGACGATACCGCGGCTCGCGCGCTCGGCGAGCGCGGCGATCGTCAGCGAGGGGTTCACGCACAGCGACGTCGGCACCGACGAGCCGTCGGTGACATAGAGGCCTGGGTGACCGCGCAGCTGGTGTGACGGCTCGCACGCCGAGGTTGCCGGGTCGTCGCCGATCCGGCATGAGGCGAGCGGGTGCGCGGAGAGGTAGTTCGGCGTGGCGGTCCAGCCGAGGTGCTCGCCGACGCCGTCCTTCTCGATGATCCGCTTGATGGCGGCGTCCGAGCCGGCCCAGGCCCGCAGCGTGTCCGCGCTCGCCCGATAACGCAGCGTCGACAGCGCTGCGGCGGAGTCGATCCGGATGAAGGCGCCGGTCGGCGGGGGTACGCCGAACACGCCCTCGTTGTTGTCCTCGCACATCGCGAGCAGCGTCAGCCAGGAGCGCCACCGGTCGGTGAGGTGCTTCTTGGCGGGACCGAACCAGTCGCCGCCAGGGGAGGCCTCAGGAAGGATGTTCGTGATCGCTGGGAAATAGATCTGCTGCAACCCGTACCTCTCGCCCGGCGCCCGGGTGCCGTCGAGGTAGTCATAGCTCATCGAGCCGATCGGCTTGCCGATCGGGAACGCGTCGTAGGCGACGCCGGGCGCGCGCTCGAGGCCAAGCACCGAGTGCACCTTCGCCTCGTCCATCAGCGCCATCGAGACCCGGTCGCCGTTCGGCGAGAAGTAACGCCCGACCGCTTTCGGCATGCTGCCGAGCAGCGGCGCTGATCGCTGCAGCAGCACCGGCGTCGCCATCGCCCCAGCGGCGAGGACGACGAGCCTTGCCTCGATCACGCCGCCACCGTCCGGAACGCGGTAGTCGCCGGCGTCGACCGTCGTGTAGGTCAGGGCGTACCGGTAGCCGGGCGTGACGGCCGGCGAGATGGTCTGCACCTCGTGCAGCGGCCGGATCTCCGCACCGTGCGCGACCGCCGCTGGAAGGTAGTTGAGCAGCATCGACCGCTTTGCGCCGAACCGGCAGCCGTTGAGCATCCAGTTGCAGTTCGTGCACTCGTCGAGGTCGACGGCGACCGGGACCGGATTGCAGGTGTGGCCCGCGTTGTGGCACGCCGCCGCCCAGACCCCGCCGGGATAGGGCACGTCGTCCCAGGTCTGCTGCGCGACGGGCAGCGTCTCCTCGACCAGGTCGTACCAGGGGTCGACCGAGTCGCGGGTCAGTGCCTTCGGCCAGATCCGCCTGCCCGCCGAGTCGCGGCGGTCGAAGACGAAGGACGGCGTGCGGAGCGCGGCTGCGAAGTAGACGACGCTCGACCCGCCGACGCAGTTGCCGGCGACGACGCTGACGCCGTCGGCGGTGATGTAGTCCACGATCCGGGTGTAGCTGTCGATCCGAAGGCTCTGCGAGAACTGCTTCGTCTCCAGCCACGGGCCACGCTCGAGGATCACGACCTTCGCGCCGGCGGCGGCGAGCCGGTACGCCGGGATCGCCCCGCCCGGGCCAGACCCGACGACGACGACATCAGCGGTCTCGATGACGGAGGTCACTGCGGCTGGCCGCTGCCCGTCGTACCAGGATGGCTGCGCGCAAGCTTGCGGCGGTAGGAGAACTGCGAGAAGCGCCACAGGCCGTCACGGTCAGGCATCGGAAAACCCAGCGCTTTCAAGCCTGGGTGCCCTCGGCGCACCGCCTCGGCGGTGTCGAGGTGCCCGGCGGTGTAGTAGCCGAGGCAGACCAGGCCGGCGAGGGCGAACCACAGCAGCGTCTCCTCGCCGCCGCCGTGGTTGAGCAGGCCGTCGAGCATCGCCTTGCGGTCGGGATAGCGGAGCCCGACGAAGGGCGGAAGCGTGGGGTCCGGCACCCGGCCGTGCTCGGCGGCGTAGGCGATCGCGGCGGCATCGACCGCGGCTGCAAACACCGGCAACAGAGCACCGACGCCAGTCCCCGGGTATCGCATGAAGTCCAGCGCGCCCGCCTGCACCGCGCCCGGCCCGGCTGCGACGCCGGCGATGGCAACGTCGCTCGGGAAGCGCTTCGCGCCAGGGATCAGGGTGTCTGCGAATGCCTCGAGGGTCAGCGTCTCGGGGTCGCTCGAGGTCCCGAGCAGGCCGATGGGATCGGTCCCTAAGAGCTTCAGCGGGTCCGGCGGCGGGTCGATCGTGGCGGCGTGGGCGAGGGCCGGCACTCCTGTCATGCCGATCGAGGCGAGCCACAGCAGCCGGCGACGGCTCAGTCTCGCGATCACCCGGTCAGCACCCGATGCCGCTCGGCAACCTGACGGATGCGCCGAAACCGCCGCCAGGCCCTGCGCCGTACTTGCGGATCTGCGCGGCCAGCGCCGGGCTGATCGCCTGCACCGCGGACGCGGCCTGGTAGGCACCGACGGGCGTGCCGGCGATCCGGAAGTTGCGGAGGATGGCTGCGCCGTACCCGTTGCGCAGGTCCCACCAGTAGCTGCCGTCCCACTGAACGAGCTCGCCGTAGCCGCGGTCGAGGCGGATCCGCCAGTGGTCGCGCTGCCAGTACTGGCACTTTCCCGCGACGGCGAAGCGGGCAGGCTCCGCGAGGGAGAAGCGGACCGCGCCGCCGTTGTCGACGGTGATGTCGCGCTTGTCGTAGACCACGCAGAGCGTGCTGCCTGGGAGCAGTGCGCCGATGTTCGGCGCCTTGCCGTTGCCGTAGTAGTGCACCGTCGGGCAGTGGAACGTCGGTGGCCGGTACGGCGTGAAGCTCGGGGTCGTCGCGCCTGCCGCCGGCGTGCCCAAAAGCAGTGCGGCGAGCAAGCCGCACGCCAGGATGCCGCGGGTCACGCGGCTCATTGTGCGACGCGGCCGGCCTGCCTGACAGTGAGGTGGCCGGTCCGGTAGAGCCCGCGAACGGCGTCGGCGAGGGTCTCGGCAGGGTCGCGGTAGGCGACGCCGAGGTCATCGTGTACGGCGGAGTCATCGGTGAGCGTTGCGCGAGTGAGCAGCTGCATCGCCTCGGCGGTGAACACCGTGTTGAACGGGACCACTCGTCGTACCGCGTCGAGCAGCGCGCCGAGCCCGCGGTAGAGCCCACCCGGGGCGGGCATCGCCGGCAGCCGGCGTCCGGTGACCGCGCGGAACACCCCCACGATCTCCGACAGCGACACGAGAGTCCCGCCGACCATGTAGCGGCGCGGGCCGCGCCCTGGCGTGAGGGTTGCCGCCAGGACCGCGCCGAGGTCGCGGGCGTCGATCAGGTTGATGCCGCCCCCGGTCAGCGCCAGGAAGCCGAGCCGCAGGATCGACGCGAACCCTTCGGCGGCGTCGCCGCAGGCCTCGCCCACGGGCGGGCCAGCTACGCCTCCGGGATAGACGATCGTGACAGGCGCGCCCGCGGCCTGCCGCTCGCGCGCGAAGGCGTCGGCGAGGGCTTTCGACCGGGTGTAGGGATTTGCCGCCTCGGTCACCGGAGGCAGGTCGCAGGTGATGACGTCGAGCTGCGGCGTGAAGACCGCAGCGATGCTCGAGACGTGCACGATCGGGTCGCAGCCCTCGGCCATGGCGGCGTCGATGACGGTCCGGGTGCCGTTGACGTTGGTCTCGACGGTCTGCTCGGCCAGCTTGCGGTCGAGCACCTCGACGGCTGCCGCGGCGTGAATGACGGCGTCGACGCCCTTGACCGCTCGCGCCACCGCATGGTCGTCGACCATGTCCCCCACGGCGATGTCTAACGCGGCGCTGTCGATGCCGAGGGCGCCGAGGGTGGCCGGCACGCGCTCGGGTCGGCGTACCAGCACTCGTACGTCGTGCCCGGCGGCGAGCAGCGCGGCGACGGTGTGACCGCCGACGAATCCCGTCCCGCCGGTGACGAGCACCTTCACCGGCGGCTGGCGTCCGCGGCGAACTGCTGCCTTCCGGCCCACAGCCGGTCTCGCAGCACCCGGCGAAGCAGCTTGCCGGTCTGGTCGCGCGGGATCTCCTCGACCACGTGGATGGCACGGGGCCGCTTGTACGGCGCGAGCCGCTCGGCGGCGGTCGCTTCGAGGTTGCTCAGCACGGTCGGCTCATCCGCGTCCGGGAGCAGCTGGACGAACAGCGCGACCACCTCGCCGCGCTCATCATCCGGCGCACCGACGGCGGCGAGATCGGCGACGCCGGGTACGTCGGAGAGCGCCTGGTCGATCTCGGCGGGATACACGTTGACGCCCGCCGACACCACGATCTCCGCGGCGCGACCGCAGAGGTAGAGGAAGCCGTCGTCGTCGAGCCGGCCGATGTCGCCGACCGTGAACGCGTCCCCGACGTGCGCGCCTTCGGTCTTGGCGTCGTCGCCCTGGTAGTGGAACATCCGGCCCTTGCTCGGTACGAAGTAGACCGTGCCCTCGTCGCCGGTCGGCACGGGGCGGCCCGCGTCGTCCAGGATCTCGACGGCCATGCCCGGCAGCGGGCGACCGACCGTGCCTGGCCGGTCGCGCCACTCGTCGCGCCGTACCACGGTCATGCCGCCCTCGGTGAAGCCGTAGTACTCGACGAGGACGTCGCCGAGGACGCCGGCGATAGCTTCCTTGACCGGGATCGGGCACGGCTCGCCGCCGTGCAGGACGGTGCGAAGCGACGCTGGACGCTGCGTGCCGCGGACCTCGGCCGGCAGGGCGAGGATCTGCCGGAACATCGTGGGCACCATGATCGTCGACGTCACGTCGTCGCGTCGTAGCTCGTCGAGAGCGGCCGCGGGATCCCACTGGCGCATCACGCGCAGCGTCGCGCCGCGGGCCATCGCGCCGAACCCGAAGGTCTGCGGGGCGCCGTTGAACAGCCGCGAGCAGAACAGGTGAACCCCGTCACCGGGAAGCTCGAGCGCCTCGGCCCAGTAGGCGATGCCGGCCCAGCCGGTCGCGAAGTCCGCGTTGCCGGAGCCGCGCATCACGACACCTTTGGGCCGACCGGTGGTGCCGGAGGTGTAGGGCATCTTGTAGCCGCAACGGTCGTCGCCGAGCGGCTGGTCGGACTGGCCGGCGAGCCATGCGTCGTACGCCGTGTCGAGGTCGACAACTGGAATGTCGCGGGCGACCGCCGCGTCCCGCGCGCCGTCGCGGTCGGTGACGACCACCGCAGTGCGGGCGTCGTCGAGCACGGCGCCGACCTCTTCTGCGGTCCAGCCGGTCTTGAGCGGCGTGTAGGCGCAGCCGGCCCGCCAGGCGCCGATCAGCGCGAGGACGAACTCGATCCGGTTGCTGACGCAGATCGCGACATGGCTACCGGGTACGCCGCCGAGCGCCTCGATGCCGTTGCCGAACCGGGTCGTCGCTTCGTCGAGCTCGCGCCACGTCAGTTGCGACTGGCCGTCCTCGACCGCAATCCGGGTCTCGTCGGCGACGCCTGACAGCGCCGCGAGGCTAGAGCGCATGGCACATCGGTATCGCTATAGGGGTACGCATGTGCCATCCGCTCTAGAGGAGCTGGGCGAGGTCGAGGGCGTGGTCGTCCGCCGTACCGAGCTCGGTGGCGTGCAGCCAGGCGCGCTTGAGCAGGAAGTGCACCGGGACCTCCCAGGTGAAGCCCATCCCGCCGTGCACCTGCACGCAGGACCGCGCGTTGCCGCACGCCGCCTCGTCGGCAAGCTGCTTTGCGCCGGCGACAGCTCGACCCGCGTCGCCGACGGCCGGGTCATCGAGCGTGACGGCCGCCGCATGCAACGAGGCGCGTGCCAGCTCGGTACGCACGAGCATGTCGGCGCACAGATGCTTGACCGCCTGGAACGAACCGATCGGCCGGTCGAACTGCTCGCGGGTCTTGGCGTACGCGACGGCGAGCTCGGTCATCCGGGCGGCAAGCCCGACCTGCAGCGCCGCGGTCAGCAGCGCCCCTTCCCGCCATAGCTGCTCGTAGCCGCCCGCGATCTCGACAGCAGTGCCGGCCGGCGCGTCCGCGAGCTCGTGCAGCGGAGTCAGGTCGTCGATCGGCTCGCTGAGCTCGACGCCGCCGGCCGCCGGCGCGACCCGGACCTGCGCGGGGTCGAGCACCAGGATGGACGCTGATACCTCGAGGTGGCTGACCAGCAGGGGGGTACGCCGGGACTCGAGCACGGTGACCGGGCCGTCGGCGTGGCCGGCCGCGAGGAACGTCCCGACCAGCGGACCGGGTACGGCGGCGCGCCCCAGCTCCTCGAACACCAGCACCGACTCGGCCATGCCCAGCCCGAGGTCGGACCGCAGCGAGAAGACGCCGGTCTCCTCGAGCGTCTTCCAGACACCGGGGTCGAACCCCCCGGGCAGCTTCTCCAGCGGGAACGCGGAGCCGAGCACCTCGCGCACCCCGCGCTGCAGCTCGAGCTGCTCACTGGTGGGAAGGAAGTACATCAGCGCTCCTTCGGCAGGCCGAGGATGCGTTCACTGATGATGTTGCGCTGGATCTGCGAGGTGCCCGCGGCGATCGTGTACGACAGCGAGTTGAGCCGCTCGGTGGTCCACTCGCCACTGGGCAGGCCCGCGATGTCGGTGCGCGACAGCGACGCGCGGTCGATCACGCGCGCGCCGAGATCCATCAGCCGCTGCCGCGCCTCGGTGTAGCGCAGCTTCAACACGGACGCGCTGACTCCGGGTACGCCGGACCCCGCCTCCGTCACCCCACGCTTCGTCAGGGCCCACAGCGCGTCGAACTCAGCCGCCATGTGACCGATGTCGCGCCGCAAGCCGCGGTCCTCCCACGCCACGCCGGCGTGCGAGGTGACCTTTTTCGCGATCGCGGCGAGATCGCCGACGAGGCGCACCGAGTCGACGATCTGGTCGACCCATGCGGTGCCGCGCTCGAACGACAGGGTCACCATCGTCACGCGCCAGCCGTCGTTCTCCTCGCCGATCCGGTTCGCGACCGGGATCCGCACGTCGTCGAAGAACACCTCGGAGAACTCGCTCGACCCCAGCAGCGTGTTCAACGGCCGCACGGTGAGACCGGGCGTGTCCATCGACATCATCAGCCAGCTGATGCCCTTGTGCTTCGGCGCGTCCGGGTCGGTGCGGACCAGCAGCTCGCAGTAGTCGGCGACCTCTGCGTGCGAGGTCCAGATCTTGTGGCCGTTGACGACGTACTCGTCGTCGTCGCGGACCGCACGAGTCCGCATCGACGCGAGGTCCGAGCCGGCGCTCGGCTCGCTGAACCCCTGGCACCAGATCTCCTCGCCGGCGAGGATCTTCGGCAGGTGCTCGGCGCGCTGCTCGGGGGTGCCCTCGGTGACGATGGTCGGACCGGCGTGCAGCAGCCCGACGAAGTTCACCCCGACGTACGGCGCGCCGGCACGCTCGGTCTCCTCGAGGAAGATGAGGTGCTCGGTCGGCGTCGCGCCGCGGCCGCCGTACTCGGTCGGCCAGTTGATTCCGGCATAGCCCGCGTCGAACAGCAGTCGCTGCCACGCGGTGTCGTAGCTACGACGGCCCGGCCAGTCGGTGTGGTGCGGCTTCTCGCCGAGTGTCGGCAACGTCGCCGCGAGCCAGTTGCGCAGCTCCTCGCGGAAGGCGCGCTCCGCGTCTGAGTCGCGCAGGTCCACGGCCAAACAATAGTGTGCGAGTTCGCAAGATCTGACGACCCGTCAGATATGACGCCGGAGGGCCGATGGGACGCCTCGACGACAAGGTCGTCATCGTGACCGGTGCCGGTCAGGGGATCGGCGAAGGCATCGCCCTGGCTGCGTCCGCTGAGGGCGCGACGATCGTTGCCGCGGGCCGGACGCTGGAGAAGGTCGAACGCACTGTCGCCACGATCGAGAGCCGCGGAGGGGCCGGACTTGCGCTCCAGTGCGACGTCCGCCGCCAGGGCGAGATCAACGCTGTCGTCGCCGCGACGCTGGAGAAGCTCGGGCGCATCGACGGCCTGGTCAACAACGCGCAGATGGTCTCACTCGGCCCGGTGCTCGAGATCACCGAGAAGGACGCGCGGCGTACCTGGGAGAGCGGCTTCCTCGGGTCGCTGTGGTTCATGCAGGCGGCGTATCCCGCGCTGAAGGAGAGCAAGGGATCCGTCGTGAACCTCGGCACCGGTTCTGCGCTCCGCAACGACCTGCCCGGCTTCGCGCTCTACGCCGGCACCAAGGAGATGATCCGCACGCTGTCGCGGATGGCGGCCCTCGAGTGGGGCAAGGACGGCATCCGGGTCAACGCGATGATTCCCAACGGCATGTCGCCGGGTCTCGAGATGTGGTCGCAGTTCGCGCCGAAGGAGTACGACGAGTTCGTCAGCACCATCCCGCTGGGCCGGGTCGGCCGGCTGGAAGAGGACGTCGGCCGCGCCGTCGCCTTCCTGCTCAGCGAAGACGCGGCCTACGTCACCGGCTCGACGCTGATGGTCGACGGCGGCCAGGCTTACTTGCGATAGCCCGCACCAACCAACGAGGAGAGAACCGTACGTGGGGATCTGCGACGACCGGGTGGTCATCGTGACCGGCGCCGGAGGCGGACTCGGACGGGCGCACGCGCTCGCCTTCGCGGCGGAAGGCGCTGCCGTGGTCGTGAACGACATCGGGACCTCGCGGGAGGGCGAGGGCAGCTCGGCCGGCCCGGCGCAGGCGGTGGTCGACGAGATCCGGGCGCGGGGCGGCAACGCGGTCGCCAACACCTCCGACGTGGCGGACTGGGAGGGCGCCAAGGCGTTGATCGACTCGGCGCTCGACGCCTTCGGGCAGCTCGACGTACTCGTCAACAACGCAGGCTTCCTGCGCGACCGGATGCTGGTCGGCACCTCCATCGAGGAGTGGGACGCGGTCGTGCGGGTGCACCTGCGCGGTCACTTCTGCACACTGCGACATGCTGGCGAGTACTGGCGCGACCAGTCCAAAGCCGGCGCGCAGCGCGACGCGCGGATCATCAACACCTCTTCGGGTGCCGGCCTGATGGGAAGCGTCGGGCAGGGCAACTACAGCGCAGCCAAGGCGGGAATCGTCGGGCTCACCCTCGTCGCGGCTGCGGAGCTCGCGAGGTACGGCGTCACCGTCAACGCCATCGCCCCAGCCGCGCGCACCCGGATGACCGAGGTCGCGATGCCCGAGATGATGAAGGTGCCCGAGAGCGGCTTCGACGCGATGGCGCCGGAGAACGTCTCACCGCTCGTCGTGTGGCTGGGCTCGCCGGAGTCGCGCGACGTGACCGGACGGGTGTTCGAGGTGGAGGGTGGCCTCGTGAGCGTCGCCGACGGCTGGCAGCACGGGCCGAAGGTGGACAAGGGCGACCGCTGGTCACCTGCCGAGCTCGGTCCCGTCGTACGCGACCTGATTGCGAAGGCACCGACGCCGACGCCGGTCTACGGGAGCTGAGCGATGGCTGATCTCCTCGAGGCGCCGACGATCTGGGAGCTCGTACGCCGGCGGGCCGAGCTCTCCGGCGACCGGCCGTTGCTGCTCGAGCCGTCGGGCCGCAAGGTGGGGTTCGCCGAGTTCGCCGCCGAGGTGGAACGGGTGGCCGCAGGCCTGCTCGCGTTGGGGATCGGCCCGGGCAGCAAGGTCACCTGGCAGCTGCCCACCCGGGTCGAGAGCATCGTGATCTCGATGGCGCTCGCCCGCCTTGGCGCAGTGCAGAACCCGATCCTGCACCTCTACCGCGAGCGCGAGGTCGGCGCTGTCCTGCGGGCGAGCAAGCCCGACTTCTTCGTCGTGCCGGGGGTCTGGAAGGACCGCGACTTCGGCGAGATGGCGCGTGCTCTCGCGGCTGAGCTCGACCCCGCACCGACCGTGCTGGAGATCGGTACCGACCTGCCGAGCGGCGACGTCGGCTCGCTGCCGGCGCCGCCCTCGTCGGGTTCCGAGGTGCGCTGGATCTACTACACGTCGGGCACGACCTCGGAACCCAAGGGCGTGCAGCACACCGATCAGACGCTGATGACCGGCGGTCGAGGGCTGGCCGCGGCGTTGGACATGTCGCCTGACGACATCGGCTCGATGGCGTTCCCGTACTCGCACATCGCCGGTCCTGACTACCTGCTGATGATGCTGTCCGCCGGGTTCGGCGCGGTGCTGATCGAGTCGTTCATCCCGGCCGATGCGGTCGCGGCGTACCGCCAGCTCGGCGTGACGATGTGCGGCGGCAGCACGGCGTTCTATCAGATGTTCCTCGCCGAGCAGCGCAAGTCACCGCGTGAGCCGATCATCCCGACGCTGCGGATCATGTCCGGTGGCGGCGCGGCCAAGCCGCCGGAGCTGTTCTACGAGGTTGCCAAGGAGATGGGAGTGCGCCTCGTCCACGGCTACGGGATGACCGAGGTGCCGATGGTGGCGATGGGCTCGCCGCACGACACCGACGAGCAGCTCGCCTACACCGACGGCAAGCCCGTGCTCGGCGCGGAGATCCGCATCGTCAAGGACGACGAGACGATCGCCGGACCTGACGAGGAAGGCGAGATCCGGCTGCACGGACCGGTCGTCTGTGTCGGCTACACCGACCCGGCGGTGAACGCCGAGGCCTTCGACGCCAACGGCTGGTTTCGCACCGGCGACCTCGGTGTGCTTCGCGCCGACGGTCACCTGCGCCTGACGGGACGACTCAAGGACGTCATCATCCGCAAGGGCGAGAACATCTCGGCGCGGGAGCTCGAGGACGTCATCTTCAACCACCCCAAGGTCGGTGACGTTGCGGTCATCGGCGTACCGGACGAGGAGCGGGGTGAGCTGGTCTGCGCAGTCGTCGAGACGGCAGCGGGTGCCGAGCCGATCTCCTTCGACGAGCTGGTCGAGTGGTGCAAGGACGCCGGCTTGATGCGGCAGAAGATCCCTGAGCGGCTGGAGATCGTTGACGCGCTTCCGCGCAACGAGACGTTGAACAAGGTGCTGAAGTTCAAGCTCCGCGAGCAGTTCGGGGGCAAGTGATGGCCAGTGAGGATGTGGGCCTCAGCATCGAGCGCGCGGGCGGCGTGATGACGCTCACCCTCGACCGGCAGGATGTGCAGAACGCGCTCGACTGGCGCACCCGCGAGGCGCTTGTCGCCGCGCTGGCCGAGGCGAGCGCGGACCTCGCAGTGCGCGCGGTGGTGCTGACCGGCGGGGGGGACCGTGCCTTCTGCACCGGCGCTGACCTTCGCGTCCCGATGCCCTCGTTGGCCAAGCCCGACGGGGCGCCCGCTCGCGCGCAGGGCGAGGTCGCGCGAGGGATCGCGACCGGGTGGCAACGTGTCGTCACCGCCGTACTCGACTGCGAGAAGCCGGTGGTCGCCGCGGTGAACGGGACGGCTGCCGGAGCCGGCATGCAGCTCGCGCTGGCTTGCGACGTCGTCGTCATGGCCGAGTCCGCGAAGCTCGTCCCGGTCTTCGTACGACGCGGCATCGCTCCCGACGCAGCGGGGGCGTACGTGCTCACCCGACTGGTCGGTCCGATGCGTGCCAAGCAGATCTACCTGTTCGGCGACGACATCCCCGCCGCGCGCGCATCGCAGTGGGGCCTGGTGAGCGAGGTGGTGCCCGCCGGCAAGGCGCTCGAGGTCGCGGTCGATCTCGCGCAGCGGCTGGCGAGCGGGCCGACCCGGGCGCTCGCGGTCACCAAGCGGCTGGTCAACCACGCGATGGATGTCGACCGTGAGACGGCGCTTTCGGAAGAGGCCTGGGGGCAGGAGCTCGTGATGACCAGCGAGGATGCTCAGGAAGGCGTTCGGGCATTCGTGGAGCGCCGTGAGACCTCGTTCAAGGGCTGGTGAGCATGCCGTCGACCTACGACGTGCGGGTGAGCTGCAGGGCGCCACAGCAGAAGGTCTTCGACCTGATCGCTGATGCACCGGGCTGGTCGACCTGGGCGGGACCGGCGATCCGCTGGGGCGGCTGGGTCCAGCAGGGCGATCCCGCGCCCGGCGGGGTCGGTGCGATCCGCAAGCTCGGCTCGAAGCTGATCGGCACCCGCGAGCAGATCCTCGAGTACGACCCGCCGCACTACCTGGCGTACACGATCCTCACGCCCACTCCGATGAAGGACTACCGCGCGATCGTGTCGGTGGATCGCGAGGGAGAGGGATGCCGCATCACCTGGGCCGCGAGCTTCGAAGGCAGGTTCCCCGGTGCCGGGCCGGTGATGGCGTGGGTGCTGAAACGGTTCATCGGCAACCTCGTCGTACGCCTCGCCCGCTTCGCCGAGTCGCACTGACCCGGCGCGGCCTTCCTCGAAGTAGCACATGACCGGCCCGCGGCCGCCCTGGTTTGTCGCGGGGTGTCCGGTTCGGCGGCGACTCTGGTGCTGCATCGACACGGTGGTGTGCTGCTTCGGGGAAAGGGCCGTCGTTTCTGACGGGGCGTCAGATGCCCGTACGCTCGAGGCATGCGTGGGGTTCTTGGCTGGGGCGTGCACGTGCCGCATCGCTGGCTCGACCGGACACAGATCGCGCCGGTCGCCGGCACCGGCGGGGGCAAAGGCACCCGCGCGGTCGCGTCGTACGACGAGGACTCCACGACCATGGCGGTCGAGGCCGGGCGGGCCTGCCTGGCCTCCGTCGAGGCCGCACCGGCGTCTCTGTGGTTCGCGACCACCAGCCCGACCTATCTCGACAAGACCAACGCGACCGCGATTCACGCGGCGCTGCGGCTGGACCGTACGGCGGCGGCGTACGACGCGGTCGGCTCGATGCGCTCCGCCGTGGCTGCGCTGCGCGGCTGCTTCGAAGCCGGCAAAGCGGCGCTCGCACTAGCGAGCGACGTGCGCGTCGGTCGGCCCGGGTCTGCTGACGAGGCTGCCGGTGGCGACGCCGCTGCGGCGCTGCTGATCGGTGACGACGACGACGGGCCGGTCCTCGCGCAGATGCGCGGCTACGCGAGCGTCACGGAGGAGTTTGTCGACCGCTGGCGTGTCCCTGGTGAGGCAGGCTCCAAGCTCTGGGAAGAGCGCTTCGGTGAGACGAAGTACCTGCCGCTCGCATCCGAGGCGCTGAAGACCGCGCTCGGCTACGCGGGCATCGGACCCGAGGAAGTCGACGCGCTCGTCGTTGCCGGCCTGCACGAGCGGGCGTGCGCAGCCGCGGCCAAGGCGTCAGGCGTCGCATCCGACAAGATCGCCGACCGGCTGTCCGCGACGGTCGGCAACCCGGGAGCGGCGCAGCCGTTCCTGCTGCTCGCCCGCACGCTCGAGCAGGCGAAGCCGGGACAGAGAATCGTGCTGCTCGTCCTCTCCGACGGCGCGGACGCATTGGTACTCGAGACGACCGAAGCGATCGCGTCGTACACGCCGCGGCGACTCGTCGGCGCCGAGGTGGTGGCGGGCTCGCCGGTCTCCTACGGTCGCTACCTGTCGTGGCGCGGGCTGCTCGCGGTCGAGCCACCGCGGCGGCCGGAGCCGGCGCGACCGTCGGCGAGCGCGGCAGGTCGGTCGACCGGGTGGAAGTTCGGTCTCGACAGCGGTGCGGACATCCTCGCCGACCAGCGCGGCACGGTCACCACCTTCACCGTCGACAAGCTCGCCTACTCGCAGAGCCCGCCGGTGGTCTTCGCCGTCGTCGACTTCGACAACGGTAAGCGGCTGCCGGTCGAGCTGACCGATGTCGATGCCGACGAGGTGGCGATCGGGATGCGGGTCGAGATGACGTTCCGGCGCCTGTTCACGGCGGACGGCATCGCCAACTACTTCTGGAAGGCCCGTCCCACGCGAGTCGAGGAGGCCAGCTGATGTCGTCGCATGGCATCAAGGACCGGGTTGCGATCGTCGGGATGGGCTGCACCCGGTTTGCGGAGCACTTCGACAAGGGAACCGACGATCTGCTCCGCGAGGCGACCGAGGAGGCGTTCGCCGGCGCAGGCGTCACCAAGGACGAGGTCGACGCCTACTGGCTCGGTACGGCGCAGTCGGGGATGAGCGGCATCACCCTCGCCCGGCCGCTCGGTCTGGAAGGAAAGCCGGTCACCCGCGTCGAGAACTTCTGCGCCACCGGCTCGGAAGCACTGCGGCAGGCGGCGTACGCCGTGGCTTCCGGCGCCTACGACCTGGCCATGGCGGTGGGCGTCGAGAAGGTCAAGGACTCCGGCTACCAGGGACTCAACGCGTTCCCGATCCCGAACGACGGGACGCAGCGCTCGCTCACCGCGGCGGCGATGTTCTCGATGGTGGCCCCGGCGTACGCAAAGCGGTACGGCGTCGACCCCGAGGAGATGAAGACGGTTCTCGCGCGGATCGCGTCGAAGAACCACGCCAACGGTGCCCGTAACCCGAAGGCGCAGTTCCGCAAGGAGATGCCGGTCGAGAAGCTGCTCGCGATGCCGCCGGTAGCGGGCGGGTTGTCGGTCTTCGACTGTGCGGGGGTTGCGGATGGTGCCGCCGCCGCGATCGTCTGCCGGGTGGAGGACGCCGCGAAGTACACCGACTCCCCGTTGGTCATCAAGGCGCTCTCGTTCGTGGCCGGCAACGGCTCCGGGCTGGAGGACCCGTCGTACGACTACACGCAGTTCCCCGAGGTCGCGGCGTCGGCAGCCGATGCCTACGCGCAGGCCGGGATCAGCGACCCGCGCGCCGAGCTCGCCATGGCGGAGGTGCACGACTGCTTCACCCCCACCGAGCTGGTGCTGATGGAGGACCTCGGATTCTGCGAGCGCGGCACCGCCTGGAAGGAGGTCCTCGCCGGGACGTTCGAGCGCGACGGCGAGCTGCCGGTCAACCCGGACGGGGGGCTGAAGTCGTTCGGCCACCCGGTCGGGGCGTCCGGTCTGCGGATGATGTACGAGGCGTGGCTGCAGCTTCGCGGCGAGGCGCCCGAGGAGCGGCGGATCTCGACGTACGGCAAGCGGAAGCTCGCGCTCACCCACAACCTCGGCGGCTATCCCGGCGAGATGGTCAGCTTCGTCGGGATTGTGGGTACTGACTCGGCGTGACCCTCACCGCCGACGACATCGCTGAGCTGTACGGCGATGCGCGCCGGTGTGCCGAGGTCGCCGGGCTGACCTACGTCACGGTCGACGCGCCGGGGATCCGGCGGGTACGAAGCGGGCGCGGTTTCAGCTACCGCCGCGCCAACGGCCGGCCGGTCGGCAGCGCGACACGGCAGCGGATCGAAGCGCTGGTGATCCCGCCGGCCTGGCAGGACGTCTGGATCTGCCCGGACGAGCTGGGACACATCCAGGCGGTGGGTACTGACGACCGCGGCCGCCGCCAGTACCTCTACCACTCGCACTGGCGGGAGGTGCGCGACCTGCTGAACTTCTGCCGCGTGGCCGGTTTCGGCGAGCGGCTGCCCGCCGTACGCCGTCACATCGACGCGCAGCTGCGCCGCCGTACCGTCGACCGGGAGCTGGTGATCGCGACGATGCTGCGGGTCGTCGACTGCTGTGGCATCCGCGCGGGCTCGGAGGTCTACGCCGAGGAGAACGACTCCTTCGGGTTGAGCACTCTGTCTCGCCGGCACGTGTCGGTGACCGGCAAGCGAGTGCGCTTTTGCTTTCCGGCGAAGTCCGGAAAGCGGGCTGAGGCGGTCATCGACGACCCCGCCGTAGCGCGCGTCATCCGGCACCTCGCGGCCCGACCGGGCCGCCGGCTGTTCCGCGTGGACGGCAAGCCGATCGACGCCGATGAGGTCAACGCGCATTTGGCGGACCTCGCCGGTGCGCACGTGACGCTGAAGGACTTCCGCACCTGGCGCGGCAGCCGCGTGGCGTTCGCCTATCTGCGCGAGCATCTACACGCCGAGGACCGGGAAGCCGCGGTCATCCGGGCGATCGACGAGGCGGCCGAGCAGCTGGGCAACACCAGGGCCGTGGCGCGAGCGCACTACGTCCACCCGCTGATCGTCGAGGGCTACCTCCAGGGCGGCTTGCAGCGGTTTGCCGAAGGCTGGAAGGGGCGCACGAGAACCGGCCTCGACCGCGACGAGTCGGCGATGCTGGCGTACCTGGAGGCGACCCTCGCGGACCCGCTCGAGGTGCTGCGGGCAGCCGCGTAGCGGACCGTTGGCTTGCCGTCGGGTCGCCCACCCCGATAGGGAG
Source organism: Mycobacteriales bacterium (assembly GCA_035547515.1). Classification (GTDB taxonomy): domain Bacteria; phylum Actinomycetota; class Actinomycetes; order JAFAQI01; family JAFAQI01; genus DASZTV01. The sequence goes on along the minus strand of DASZUS010000018.1, from coordinate 23,329 downwards.
GACTCCACGGCGAAGGAGGACCCGATGGCTGACCAAACACCGGTGGCGGTGTCGCGCAGGATCGATGCCCCGGCAGACCAGATCTTCGCGATCCTTGCCGATCCCAATCGGCACACCGAGCTCGACGGCACCGGAATGCTGCGCGGTGTGGCGTCCGGCGGTCCGATCACGGGAGTGGGCGACCGCTTCGTGATGAACATGTACTTCGATCACTTCGGCGGGGACTACACGATGGACAACCACGTGGTCGAGTTCGAGCCCGGCCGGCGGATCGCCTGGGCACCCGCGCCTGGCGACGAGCGCGTCGCGAACGCGAGCACACCGATCGGGCAACCGGTCGGGCACCGCTGGGTCTTCGACCTCGCGCCGGAGGGTGACGCCACCGTGGTGACCGAGACCTACGACTCGAGCGCGGCGCCGGAAGATCTGCGGAAGGCCGTCAGGGATGGCGAGCACTGGCGCGCCGGCATGGAGGCGACGCTCGCAAAGCTCGACGAGGTAGCAACCTCCTGACCTACCCGTCGAGCCCAACGCAAGTTGCGTATTTCGGCCCGGGTTGGGCCACCTACGTTGGGCTCGGCGAAGATATCTGACGACCCGTCAGATATCTTCCTGGGCATGTCAGGGATGCTCGAGAACAAGGTCATCGCGATCACCGGCGCGGGTCGCGGGATCGGTCGCGCGGTTGCGCTCGCCTGCGCCGCCGAGGGCGCGAAGGTGGTCGTCAACGACTACGGCGTCGCCATGGACGGCGCCGAGCCGTCGAGCGAGGTTGCCACCGCCGTCGCCGCCGAGATCGAGGCGGCCGGCGGAGCGGCGATCGCCCTGGCCGACGACATCTCCACGATGGCCGCCGGCGAGCGCCTGGTCGCCTCCGCGGTGGACAAGTGGGGCCACATCGACGGTGTCGTGACCGTTGCGGGCATCCTGCGTGAACGGATGCTGTTCAACATGTCCGAGGACGAGTGGGACGGGGTCATCGACACCCACCTCAAGGGCACCTTCACCGTGTTCCGTGCGGCCGCTGCGGTGATGCGCAAGCAGGAAACCGGCGGGTCGATGGTGGCCTTCACCTCCGGCGTCGGGATGTGGGGAAGCGTCGCGCAGGCGAACTACGCCGCGGCCAAGGGCGGCATCGTCGCGCTCATGCGCAGCGCGGCTCTCGGCCTCTCGCGCTACAACATCAACGCCAACGCGGTCGCGCCGGTGGCGAGCACCCGGATGCAGGCCAACGTCCCCGGAGGTACGGCGGAGACCGGCGAGCCGGAGGACGTCGCACCGATGGTGGTCTACCTGCTCTCCGACGCCGCGCGTGAGATCACCGGACAGACCTACACGGTGGTGGGCGGGCGCATCGCGTTGTGGAGCCAGCCGCGGGAGATCAAGGAGATCTCCAAGGAGGGCCGGTGGACGCCGCAGGAGCTTGCCGAGCGGATCCCCGCAGACGTCGGCTTCGACCGGCTGCCGATGCTCGACTACATGGACATGATGAAGAAGCGTGCGGCTGAGGCCGGCGCGTCCGAAGGATGAGCCCGTCGGCTCCGCCGTACCCCGACGGCCACGATCTGCTGGCCGGCAAGCGGGTCCTGGTCACCGCCGCTGCCGGGACCGGCATCGGCTTCGCGACCGCGAAGCGCTGCGCCGAAGAAGGCGCGATCGTCGCGATCAGCGACCGGCACGAGCGCCGGCTCGCCGAGTCCGCGCAGCGGCTGGCTGAGGTGATGGGCGCGGAGCCGGTCGCCGTGCCGTGTGATGTCACGGTCGAGGACGACGTACAGCGGATGTTCGACGCCGTGGGCGACCTCGACATCCTGGTCAACAACGCGGGACTGGGCGGCACCGCGGAGCTCGCCGAGATGACCGACGAACAGTGGTCGAAGGTGCTCGACGTCACGCTCAACGGCACGATGCGCTGCACCCGTGAGGCCTTGAAGCGGATGCGCGCGCGCGGCGCCGGCGGGGCCATCGTCAACAACGCGAGCGTCATCGGCTGGCGGGCGCAAGCCGGGCAGGCGCACTACGCGGCCGCGAAGGCCGGCGTCATGGCCCTGACACGTACCGCGGCCGTCGAAGCTGCCCCGTACGGCGTACGGGTCAATGCCGTCGCACCGTCGCTGGCGATGCACGAGAACCTTGCGAAGGTCACCACCGACGAGCTGCTCGCGGAGCTGACCTCGCGTGAGGCGTTCGGCCGCGCCGCCGAGCCCTGGGAGATCGCCAACATCATCGTGTTCCTTGCCAGCGACTACGCGTCGTACCTCACCGGCGAGGTCATCTCCGCCAGCAGCCAGCACCCGTAGCAACCGACCACCCCTGCGAGGGCATTTCTGACGACCCGTCAGACGTCCTCCACCCCGCCCACCACCCAACAACTGACGGGTCTGACGACCCGTCAGATACTCTGCGCGACGTGGCAAACGAGCGTGCATACCGCCTCTACATCGGGGGCGAATGGGTCGAGCCGGATGGCGGCTACTACGACGTCATCAACCCGGCGACCGAGGAGGTCGTCGGCCAGGCACCGGAGGCCAGCCAGCGGCAGGTGTACGACGCGGCTGCCGCAGCCAAGGCGGCGCTGCCGGCCTGGTCGGCCACCAAGCCGGAGGAGCGCGCCGAGCTCCTGAACCGGGTCGTCGAGGTGATCGGGAAGCACGCCGACGAGTACGCCGCGATCGCACAGGCGGAGACCGGGGCGACCTCCGCCACCGTGAAGTCCTTGCAGGTCAACGTGGCGATGCAGCGGTTTCGCCGCTACGCGCAGGGCGCCCTCGAGTCCAACCAGATCCCGTTGCCTCCGACGGTCAGCGAGAGCACGCCGCTGTCCAAGGGCGGGCTGACCGGCGCGCTGGTGATCCGCCAGCCGGTGGGCGTCGTCACCTGCATCACGTCGTACAACAACCCATGGGCGAACCCGTCGGGCAAGATCGCGCCGGCGCTGGCGATGGGCAACACCCTCGTGGTCAAGCCGGCTCCGCAGGACCCGCTGTCCGTCGTGCTGATGACGGAAGCGCTCGAGGAGGCCGGCCTTCCGCCGGGTGTCGTCAACCTGGTGAACGGCCAGTCGATCGAGGTCGGCGAAGCAAGTGTCGACTCGCCCGACGTCGACATGGTGTCGTTCACCGGCAGCACCCAGGTGGGCCGCGCGATCGGCGCCGCTGCCGGCGGCCAGATGAAGCGCGTGCTGATGGAGCTCGGCGGCAAGGGCGCCGCAATCGTCTTCGACGACGCGAACCTGCAGGCGGCGATCGGCGCGATCGGCACGACCTTCTCGTTCTACTCGGGCCAGATCTGCACGGCTCCCACCCGGGTCTACGCCGAGCGCTCGGTCTACGACCAGGTCGTCGAGGGCCTGAAGGCATATGCCACCGCGATCAAGGTCGGCGATCCCACCGCCGCGGACACCGTCGTCGGCCCGGTCATCTCAGCGGTGCACCGCGACCGCATCGAGAGCTACATCGCGAAAGGGAAGGCCGAAGGGGCGACCCTGCTCGCGGGCGGGGAGCGACCCGACATCGACAAGGGCTTCTACGTCGCGCCGACGCTGTTCGCCGACTGCCGCAACGACATGACGATCGTCCGCGAGGAGATCTTCGGACCGGTGGTCGCGGTCATGCCGTTCGACAGCGAGGAGGAGGCAATCGGGCTCGCCAACGACTCCGACTTCGGCCTGATCAACTACGTGTGGACCGCCGACCTGGCCCGCGGCTACCGGGTCGCCCGCCAGCTGCAGGCAGGCACCGTCGACCTCAACACCGTCACCCAGCAGATGGAAGCGCCGTTCGGCGGCTTCAAGCAGAGCGGCGTCGGCCGCGACCGCGGATCCTTCGGCCTGCACGCCTACAGCGAGATGCAAGCGATCGTCTGGCCCGGCTGACCCTTCGACCCGAACAAGCGAGGAGCGACATGCGCGGCGTCGTGTACGACGGCAAGGAATACCAGGTCGTCGACGACCTGTCGGTCAAGGACCCCGGCCCGGGTGAGGTCGTGGTCGCCATCCAGGCCGCCGGCCTGTGCCACAGCGACCTCTCGGTGATCGACGGGACGATCCCGTTCCCGACGCCGGTCGTGCTCGGGCATGAAGGGGCGGGCATCGTCGAGGCGGTCGGCTCCGAGGTGAAGACCGTCAAGGAGGGCGACCACGTCGTCCTGTCGACGCTCGGCAACTGCGGCGCCTGCCAGTACTGCGACGCCGGCAAGCCGACGATGTGCCGTTCGACATTCGGTGAGCGGCCGCAGCCGTTCACCTGGCGCGGCCAGCCGGCGTACGCGTTCGCCAACGCCTCGGTCTTCTCCGAGCGCACCGTCGTGAAGGCGAACCAGTGCGTGCCGATACCTGCGGACGTGCCGCTGGAGGCCGCCTCACTCGTCGGCTGCGGGGTGCTCACCGGAGTCGGCGCGGTGCTGCAGCGGGCGCGGGTGCCGGAGGGTGCGAGCGCGTTGGTGATCGGCGTCGGTGGCATCGGCCTCAACGTGATCCAGGGCCTGGCGCTCGCCGGAGCGTCGAAGATCATCGCGGTCGACACGAACCCGCTGAAGAAGGAGATCGCGGCGTCCTTCGGTGCGACCCACTTCCTCGAAAGCGTCGAGGCGGTCAAGGACGTCGCGCCCACAGGGGTTGACTTCGCCTTCGAGTGCGTCGGGCACGTGAAGCTGATCCGTGCCTCGATCGAGGCGCTGGACTGGGGCGGGACCGCGGTGATGCTCGGCGTCCCGGGCTTTGCCGACGAGGCATCGTTCAACGTGTCGTCGATGTACCTCGACAAGGGCGTGCTCGGCTGCCGCTACGGCTCGTCGCAGCCGCAGCGCGACATCCGCCGCTATGTCGAGCTCTACCAGCAGGGCCGGCTCAAGCTCGACGAGCTGGTGTCGGCGAAGTACGCCCTCGCCGACATGGACAAGGCGGTCCACGCGATGGAGTCGGGCGAGCTCGCTGCGCGCGGCGTCCTGCAGATCGCCTAGTACGCCGCGCCGCCGATGCCGGTCGACATTGCGGCTCTCGTCGCACCCGGTCGCACCGCGGTGGTGACCAGCGAGTGCCAGAACAGCGTGCTCGGGGTCGACGCGCTGCTGCCCGAGCTCGCCGCCGCCGCTGCAGCGACCGTGATCCCCAACGGTGCTCGGGTGTGCGCGGCCGCCCGGGAGGCGGGCGTGTCAGTGGTCCACTGCGTCGCCGGCCGGCGGGCTGACGACCAGGGCTCGAACCGGAACGCCCGGCTGTTCGCGGCCCTGCTCGGCCGTCCCGTGCACAACGTGCTCGGCACGCCGGCGACCGAGGTGATCGAGGAGTTCGGCGTCGTCGACAGCGATCTCGTCCTGTCCCGGATCCATGGGCTCAACCCGATGTCCGGGACCGACCTGGAGCCAGTGCTGCGGAACCTCGGCGTGACGACGGTGGTGGTGGTCGGCGTCTCGGTCAACGTCGCGATCACGAACCTCGTGATGGAGGCGGTCAACCGCGGCTTTCAGGCGGTGGTGGTCCGTGACGCGGTCGCCGGCGTACCTCCGTCGTACGCCGAGGCCGTGATCGACAACACGCTGTCGTACCTCGCCACGGTGCTCACCGCAGACGAGCTGCTCGCCCACTGGCGGTGATCACGCGGGTTTTGCGCTAGGTGCTGAGCCAGTCGAGGATCCGCCGGTTGATCTCCTCGGGCTGCTCGAGATGCAGGAAGTGGCCGGCGCCCTCGACGATGTCGACACGCGAGTCGGCCGACAGGTGCTGCTCGGTGCCGGCAGTCCCCTCGACCCCGAACGCCCCGTCATCGGTGCCGTGCAGATACAGCGTCGGCTGCGTGGGGGTCCCGTCACCGCCGCCGGCCGTGAACATCGCGCGGTAGTAGCCGATCGCGGCGGCGAGGTTCGCCGGCGCCCGTAACGCGTCCTTGACCTTCGGCAGGTCCGCGGGTCCGTCGTACGACGGGGACCAGTCGGACCACAGCCGCTCGATGAACACCAGGTCGTCGGCGCCGACCACGAGCTCGGCCAGCGGCGTCTGGAACAACAGGATGTAGAAGCTGCGCTTGAGCTGCTCGTACCGGAAGAACGCGTTGGCCGCGATTGCCGGCGGCGGCACCGCAAGGGTGACCAGCCGGCGCCAGTTGCCGGGCTTTGCGGCTGCCGCGTTGTAGGTCGCCAGCGCTCCCCAGTCGTGGCCGATCAGGACCGCGTCGCTCCCGCCGCCGAGCGCGTCGTGGAGCGCGTTGACATCCGACGCCAGCGCGGCGGCGGAGTAGTCGCCGTCGGCCGGCACCACGGTGGGGGCGTAGCCGCGCGTCCATGGCGCGACCGCGCGGTAGCCGGCTTTCGCGAGCTCGGGGAGCAGGTGCCGCCAGGTGTGCGCGGAGTCCGGAAACCCGTGCAGGCACAGCGCGAGGGGGCCGTCCTCGCCGCAGGTCAGCGCCCCGAACGCGAGACCCTTGGCCTCGACCGTCGTCTGCTTGATGTCCACCGAGACTCCGTTTCTGACGCCCCGTCAGGTGCACTACGTTAGCGACGTGGACCTGCGCTTCACCGCCGAGGACGAGGCGTTCCGTGACGAGGTCCGCAGCTGGCTCGGCGCCCACCTCGTCGGCGAGTTCGCAGAGCTCGGCGACGCCGGCGGCCCCGGCCGCGAGCACGAAGGCTTCGACACCAGGCGCGCCTGGGAGCGGCTGCTGGGCGAGCACGGCTGGGTCGGGCTCGGCTGGCCCGCGCCGTACGGTCGCGGCGCGACGCTGATGCAGCAGGTCATCTTCGCCGAGGAGTACGCCAAGGCGGGCGCCCCGCACCGGGTCAACCACATGGGCGAGAACCTGCTCGCACCGACGCTCATCGCGTGCGCGAACGACGAGCAGAAGCAGCGGTTCCTGCCCGCAGTCCGCGATGGCAGCGAGCTGTGGTGCCAGGGGTACTCCGAGCCCGGCGCGGGCTCGGACCTCGCCGGCGTGAAGACGAAGGCGGTTCGCGACGGCGACGAGTGGGTGATCACCGGACAGAAGGTCTGGACCTCGCTCGCGCACCTCGCCGACTGGTGCTTCGTCATCGCCCGCACCGATCCCGACTCCGCGCGTCACGACGGGCTGTCCTACCTGCTCGTGCCGATGCATCAGGACGGCATCGAGATCCGGCCGATCGTGCAGATCACCGGCACGTCGGAGTTCAACGAGGTCTTCTTCGACGGCGCGCGCACCCCGGTCAGCAACGTCGTCGGTACGCCGGGAGACGGCTGGCGCGTCGCGATGGCCACCCTCGGCTTCGAACGCGGGGTGGCGACACTCGCTCAGCAGATCGGGTTCGCGCAGGAGCTCGACCGCGTCATCGCCCTCGCCAAGCGGACCGGCGCCGCCGACGACCCGGTGATCCGCGACCGGCTGACCCAGTCGTGGATCGAGCTGCGGGTGATGCGCTACACCGCTCTGCGTACCCTCGCCGTCGAGACGCCGGGTGCCGAGGCGTCCATCTCGAAGCTGCTGTGGGCGCCGTGGCACCAGCGGCTCGGTGAGCTCGCGATGGCGGTCCAGGGGGAGCGAGCGCTCGACCTCGACGAGTCCGGGCAGCTCGACGAGCTGCAACGGCTGTTCCTGTTCAGCCGCTCGGACACCATCTACGGAGGGTCCAACGAGATCCAGCGCGACATCATCGCGCGGCGCATGCTCGGCCTTCCCCGCGGCTAGCGATGGCGACGTTCATCACCCGTCTCGACGCGGCAGGTGACGGGCCACGGCTCGCGGTCAAGGACCTGATCGACATCGAGGGCGTCCCCACGACTGCCGGCTGCCGAGCGGTGCAGCGTACGGCCCAGCCGGCAGCGAAGGACGCAGCGTGCATGGCGGGCGCGCGGGATGCGGGTGCCCGAATCGTCGGCAAGACGAACCTGCACGAGCTCGCCGCGCTGCCGCTCGGGATCAACCCATGGTTCGGAACGCCGGCCAACCCGCTCGACCCGGCGCTCGTGCCCGGCGGGTCATCCAGCGGCTCGGCGACCGCCGTGGCCACCGACGAGGCCGACGTCGCGTACGGCTCGGACACCGGCGGCTCGGTGCGAATCCCGGCGGCGTGCTGTGGCATCGCCGGCCTCAAGACGACGCACGGGCGGATCTCGCTCGACGGGGTGTGGCCGCTGGCCCCGAGCTTCGACACGATCGGCCCCATGGCCCGCGACATCGCGGGACTCGTCGCCGGCATGCGGCTGCTCGAGCGCGGCTTCGACGTGGACGTCTCGCCGGCTCATTCGGTCGGTCGGATCCGTACCTCAGGCGATCCGGTCATCGAGGCCGCGGTCGATGCCGCGCTGCGGTCGGCAGGCTTCGAGGTCACGACCCTCGAGTGGGACGACCTCGAGCAGTTCGCCGACGCCTGGACCTCGATCTACCTCCACGAGATCTGGGACCTCAACCACGAGCTGATCGAGGCGCATCCGGAGGAGGTCGGCGCCGATGTGGCAGGCATCGTCTCGCTGGGCAACGGCACCCGGGCCGACGGGCTGCGGGAGGGCCTCGCGGCGTGGCGGGAGTCCTTCGGCCGGATCTTCGAGCGGGTGCAGCTGCTCGCCCTTCCGACGATGCCCGTCTTCCCGCCGCGCACCGACGCGGTGAGTGCGGACAACGTCCTCGCGCACGCGATCGAGATGACCGCCAACGTCACGCTGTTCAACGCGGTGGGTACGCCGTGCACCGCGCAGCCCGTCCCGGCGCAAGGCTCACGACTGCCGGCAAGCCTGCAGCTGGTGGGGCCGCGCGGTGGCGAAGCCCTCTTGCTGGCGACGGCGCAGGTCGTCGAGGCAGCGGTCTAGAAGACCTGCTCCATCAGCCAGTCGCGGCGGGCGGCGAGGATCTCCTCCGACGCCTTCGCCGACTCGGGGCCGGGGACCGCTCTGCGCACCAGCCCGTGAGCCGCGGCGGGGGTCAGGTTCTTCCTGGCGGCGAGCTTGCGCGCGAGCTCGTTGATCTCCTTGCGCAGGCCGGCGACTGACTGCCACGACGTGTCCCTTGGCACGCCGAACAGCTCGTCCTGGGTGGCCCGCCGGCGGTGTGCCTCATCGCGGCGCGCCAGCAGCGCGGCGGTCTGCTCGGCGGTCAGCAGGCCCGGCAGTCCGAGGAAGTCCTGGTCCTCGTCCGAGTGGTCGACGTGAGCGGCGAGCACGGCGCGCCCGCCTTCCAGCACGTGCGCGAACTCGGCATCGGAGTCCACCGCCTCCCAGCTGTCCGGGGCGGCGATCCGGTCCTCGTCCGCGACCAGCGGGAGTCGAGGTCATGGGCGTCCCCATCTGCGCTGCGCGGAGGCATCACGCTGTTGCGGGCGAGCTCCATCTCCGCGGCCAGCGCGAGCAACGGGCGCACCGCCGGAAGGAACACCGTCGCCGACTCGCCGGGACGGCGCGACCGGACGACACGTCCCACCGCCTGTGCGAAGAACAGCGGCGTCCGGTAGCTCGTCATCCATGCCAGGCACGCGGCGCGGGGGATGTCGACGCCCTCGCTGATCATCCGGACGCAGACCGCGAACCGGTCGTCGGAGGTGGTGAACCGCTCGAGCCGCTTGCTCGCCTTCGGGTCGCCCGACACGATCAGCGCCGGCTTGTGGCCGGTGATGCGCGCGACGATCTCGGCGTAGGCCTTCGCGTCGTCCTGGTCGCTTGCCAGCACGATCGCGGCGGCGTCGGGCATCGTCGTCGCGCGCAGATGCGTGATCCGCTCGTCCATGGCGGCGATCACGTGGGGGACCCACTTGCCCGCCGGGTTGAGCGCGGTCTTCCAGGCGCGGGCCTCCACGCTCTGCGTCGATGTCTCGGACAGCGACGCCGCGATCACCTCGCCCGCGGAGTTCTTCCAGCGCGAGACGCCGGTGTACGCCGCGAACACCACCGGCCGTACGACGCCGTCGCGCAGCGCCTCGGCGTAGCCGTAGGTGTAGTCCGCGACGCTGCACAGCGCGCCCTCGGCGTCGGTCTCGTAGCGGACGAACGGGATCCGCTCGTCGGCGCGGGTGCGAAACGGCGTACCGGTCAGGGCCAGCCGCCGCGTCGCGGTGTCGAAGGCCAGCATCGTGGCCTCACCCCACGACAGGCCGTCGCCGGCGTGGTGGATCTCGTCGAGGATCACCAGGCTGCGCTTGGCCCGGGTGCGCGCCTCGTGGATCGCCGGCCGTGCCGCGACCTGCGCATAGGTCGTCACGTACCCGTGCATGTCGGCACGGACCGCGCCGGCATCGTTTGCGAGGGTCGGGTCCAGGCGCAGCCCGAGCCGGTCCGCCGCATGTGCCCACTGCGTGCGCAGGTGGTCGGTCGGTGCGACGACCACGACGCGGTCGATCGCGCGCCGGTTCATCAGGTCGCTGGCGAGGGTCAGTGCAAACGTGGTCTTGCCGGCACCTGGGGTCGCGGTGACCAGGAAGTCGGTCGGGGCCTGCTCGCGGTATAGCGCGAGCGCCTCGGCCTGCCAGCCGCGCAGCCGCGGCTGCGGCCGGTCGATGTCGATCGTCCGGTCGGTCATCGGATCCCTCAGCCCCAGGTGTCGAAGCCGGAGGGAGGGCTCTTGCAGGTCAGCGCTGCGCCGGTACCGGCGCGCTTGACGACGGCACCGTCGGCGGAGGCCGGCCACGGACCCGGGTCGCCCGGCGCCACTGGCTGCTTGGTCAGCAGGTAGGGGCCGTTCCAGCTGTCGCCGGTGTCGCTGTCGTTGAACGTGAAGACCGCGAAGCCCTCACCGCGCGCCTGCGCCGAGGCGATGAAGTTGTTGAGGTAGAGGCCGTGCTGGTAGAGCTTGATCGGCGACTCGACCGTGCGGCCCAGACTCTTGCGCGGCGCCTCGTAGAGCTGCTCGCCCTCGGGGAAGCCGACCTCGTCGTACACCACCGGCTGCGAGAGGCGGACGTGGGTGTAGAGGTCGGAGTCGAAGCTCGACAGCCGCGGGGCGATCGTGCTGCAGAGCTCCGGAGCCGGGTTCACGCAGATCGCCGTCGTCGTCTGCTTCGCCGTCTTCCCCGCGGGCGTCCGGTCTTGGCAGTCGTAGGGGTGCAGGACGTCGACGAGCTGGTGGGACGCCGCCATGTCGGCCGGCAGCGACGCGTAGGTCTCCGGCTGCGCCGCCCAGCCGTTGGCATCCAGGAACACCAGGCTCGACGGCGCGGCCTTGTGGATGATCTGGAACATCCGGTCCATGCCCACGTCGGGGTAGCTGATGTCCGCCTTCATGGTGAGGCTTCTGGCCCACCCGGCGTCGAGGTCTGACTGGCTGCACGTCGCCGTCACGGGCTCGGCGGTGCTCGCGCCGGTAGCGCAGACCTCAGGCTCGTTCCACGGCGCGAAGCCGACGAGCGGGTTGCTGCCGAACTGCTTCGCCATCGCCTGCCAGAACGCGACCGCGTCCTGGCCAGGCATCGGAGCGAGGCCGCTGGTGTTCGGCCCCCCGAGCTTGCAGGACGGGTTGGACGTGTAGAGCAGGATCTCGACGTACATGCCCGCCGAGGTCAGCGCATGGATGCTGTTGGTGACGTCCTGGCGGTAGCCAGGCGCGGGGTAGCTGCCCGCGTAGTCCTCGTGGCAGCGCTGGTCGTAGATGTCCGACGACAGCGCGAGGCGGACGAAGTTCACCCCCCACGCCTTCAGGGTCGTGATGGCGCCGGCGTCCGGGAAGCCGTTCGCGTCGTACGACGGCTGGCCCTTGAGCCATCCCGGCCCGTCGAACATCACACCCTGCAACAGCACGGGCGTGCGGCCCTGCCCGGTGTCGACGATCTTGCGCCCCGACACGGCGAGCGGGCCGACGAGGCGCCCGATGCAGAACCCGTGCGCGTGCCGCTTGCACGACGTGCCGGCCTTCGCCGCCTCCGCGGAGCCGGTACCGGGAACGAGCGCGACGACCAGCGCGGTGAGTACGGCGAGGGCGGCTACGAACCGGGTCACTCCGTCAAACCTAAAACGAGTGCGTGGCCTCACTGCGCCGTCGGGGCCGGCGTGACGGTGGGTGTCGGCGTGGTTGTGGGGGACGGGGTGGGCGTTGGTGTCGGGGTCGGCGTGGTCCACGTGTCGTAGCCAGGCGGCGGGTTCTGGCAGGTGAGCTGCTTTCCGGTGCCGGCCTCGTAGAGGACCGTGCCGTCAGGAGTGGGATGCCAGGGTCCGGCGTCACCCGGCGCGACCGGCCGGCGTACCAGGAGGTACGGGCCGTTCCAGCTGTCGCCGGTGTCGGCGTCGTTGAAGGTGAACACCGCGAAGCCGTCGCCGCGCGCTTGCGCCTCAGCGATGAAGTTGTAGAGGTAGAGACCGCGCTGGACCAGGGTGACGGGATAGTAGCCGGCGGTGCCGTTCACCACCCCTGGTGCGTAGTAGGCCTGCTCTCCTTCGGGGAATCCGATCTCGTCGAACACCACCGGCCGGTTCAGCCGGCGCCCGGTGCTGTGGTCGGTGTCGGAGCTCACGATGCGCTGGGCGATCGTCGGGCAGGCCTCGGGAGCCTCGTCGCGGCACGCGGCAACGGAGGTGGCCCCGACCTTCGACTTGTCCTGGCAGTCGTAGGGGTGCATCGCGTAGACGAGATGCTTGGAGCGGGCGAGGACCTTCGGCATGTGCTGGAAAGTGGCGGTCTCCGAGGCCCAGCCGTTGGAGTCGAGGAAGACCAGGCTCGTCGGCGCGGCTCGATGGATCAGCCGGTACATCTCCGTCATCCCGACGTCGGTGTAGGAGATCGTCTTCGTCCGCACGACCAGGCTCTTGGCCCAGCCGGCCTGGAGGTCTGCCTGCGAGCAGGCCGACTGCGTCCCGGTCGGTTTCGCGGTCTCCGCGCTGGTCGCGCAGATCTCGGGCTCGTTCCACGGCTCGAAGCCGACCAGCGGGTTGGCCGAGAAGTCGGCCGCGACCTGCTGCCAGAACTGGGCGGCGTCCTGGCCCGGCATCGGCGCGTCGCCGCTGATCCCGGGACCGGCGAGCTTGCAGTCCGGGTTCGACGTGTAGAGGTCGAGTACGACGTAGATGCCGGCTTCGGTCAGCGTCGTCACCGTGCGCTTGACGTCGTTCTGGTAGCCGGGCGCCGGATAGCTCGCGAGGTAGTTCTCGTTGCACTGCTGGTCCCAGGCGTCCGCCGACAGGGTCAGGCGGACGAAGTTGACGCCCCACGCTTCGAGCGTGCTGACCGCGCCCGCGTCGGGGAAGCCGAGCGGGTCGTAGTCGGCCTGGCCGGCGAGCCAGCCCGGCCCCTCGAACATCGCTCCTTGGAGCAGGACCGGGACGCTTCCCTGCCCTCGGTCGACGATGGTGCGCCCGGAGACGGCGAGCGGCCCGACCAGCGGACCTGCGCACCGTCCTGCGATGAGACGGCTGCAGCGAGGCGTGACCTTGAGCGCGGAGGCGGATCGCGGAATCGAGATCAGGGCAGCGGTCACGGCGGCCACCAGCAGCAGGATGCGCACCGCGCGGGACTCAGACATGGGAGGACATTGTTGCCCGTTCCGGTGCAAGATGGTGGGGAACAGCCATGGCGATCAGGCAGGCGGCGATGAAGAAGCTCACGATTGCAGCGGCAACCATGACGTGCGCACTGGTCGGTGTCGCGTCGCCGGTGGCCGCCTCCGCGGCGAGCCGGCCGTCGACCCATTCGCCGAGCCCGCACCACAAGTCCCACGCCATTCAGCAGGCGCCGTGCGGCCGCAAGGGCCTCGGCATCGACATCGCGCTGGGCACGCTCAACCTTTGTCTGCCGCTGTAGTCGGCGGCCGGCTCTCCCATGTCGAGCAGGTGTGGGGCACCGTCGTCTCGTTGCATCTGCTGGGCGCCGGCGACGCCGAGCTAGCGGCGACACGCGACGAGATCGTCGCCTTCCTGCACCGCGTCGAAGCTGACTTCAGCGTCGGTCGCGAGGACTCACTGCTGATGCGGTGGCAGCGCGGCGAGGCAGCCGCCACGCCTGAGCTGCAGGACGTCCTAGCGCTGGCGGGCACGGTGTCCGTCCTCACCCACGGCTCCTACGACGTGCGGTGGAACGGCGCACCCGACCCGTCGGGGGTCGTCATGGGCTGGGCGGTCGACCGCGTCGTCGAGATCGCGGCGCGCCACGGGGTGGCCAACCTGGTGGTGAATGCGGGCGGCAACATCAGCACGCGGGGCGCGTCGGGGTCGGGCAGGCCCTGGCAGGTCGTCGTGGCGGACCCGGTCGATCCGCAGCGCGTGGCGCTGACCGTCCTCGGCAACGACGTCAACGTCGCGAGTGCGGGTGGCAGCGACCGGATCCACTGCGTCCGGGAGCGCACGGCGCGGCTCGCGACGGTGATGGGGCCGAACCTTGCGGTCGCTGACGGCATCGCGACCGCGGCAGTCGCGGCGGGCTCGGCTGCGCCGTCGTTGCTCACCGAGCTCGACGAGTCGGGATGGCTCAGCCAGGTGATCGGGCTGGACGGCAGCGTCTGGCGTTCACCGAAGTTCGCCGAGCTGATGGGCAGCTAGGTCCCCGCTGCCTTCCGGTTTGTCGACCTGACGTGTCCAAAGACGGGCAAACGGCACGTCAACTCGACAACCTCGCGAGCTATACGCCGGCTTGGGCTCGGCGTACCTCGATCAACTCGGCGACCAGCTCGCGAGGCAGCGGGGTGTCCACCGAGAAGTGCAGCGCGCTCTTGGTCCCTCCGTACGCCTTCGCGGCCGGGATCTGCTCAAGCACCGAACCGCTGTGGGGGACGTAGGTCAGGTGGTTCTTGAAGGCGGCAAAGCCGGCGACGACCTTCCCGCCTACCCGGTATCCGGGGATGCGGTAGGAGATGCACTCCTCGGCATCCGGCAGCAGCTCGAGGATCGTCCGCCGGAGGGCTTCGAGGGTCGACCGCTTCGGCTCGTCGAGCGCCGCGAGGTAGTCGTCGACCTCCTGCGCCGTCATCGGCTAAAGGCGCTCGATGATCGTGACGTTCGCTTGGCCGCCGCCCTCACACATGGTCTGCAGGCCGTAGCGGCCGCCGGTGCGCTCCAGCTCGTGCAGCAGCGTCGTCATCAGCCGTGCGCCGGTCGCGCCGAGCGGGTGGCCCAGCGCGATCGCGCCGCCGTTGACGTTGACCTTGCCGAGATCGGCTCCGGTCTCCTTCTGCCAGGCGAGCACCACGGGGGCGAATGCCTCGTTGATCTCGACCAGGTCGATGTCGTCGAGCGACATGCCGGTCTTCTCGAGGGCGTACGCCGTCGCGTTGATGGGCGCGGTCAGCATGTAGATCGGGTCGGCGCCGCGCACCGACATGTGATGGACGCGTGCCCGCGGGGTGAGGTTGTGCTCCTTGAGCGCCCGCTCCGAGACGACCAGCATCGCCGCCGCGCCGTCGGAGATCTGCGAGGAGACGGCCGCGGTGATCCGCCCGCCCTCGGACAGCGGCTTGAGCGAGGCCATCTTCTCCAGGGTCGAGTCGCGGCGCGGACCCTCGTCGGTGGTCACGCCGTTGAACGGCGAGATCTCGCGGTCGAAGCGGCCCTCGTCGATCGCGCGGATCGCGCGCTGGTGCGACTCGTAGGCGAACTGCTCCATGTCCTCGCGGCTGATGGACCACTTCTCGGCGATCAGCTCCGCGCCGTTGAACTGCGTCACCGGCTGATCGCCGTACCGCTTGACCCAACCCTCGGAGCCAGAGAACGGATTGGGGTCTTCGAAGCCGACGTGCTTCGCCGCCTGGAACGCAGCGCCGATCGGGATCATCGACATGTTCTGCACGCCGCCTGCGATGACGACGTCCTGCGTCCCGCTCATCACGCCCTGCGCCGCGAAGTGCAGCGCCTGCTGCGACGAGCCGCACTGCCGGTCGACGGTCGTACCCGGAACCTCCTCCGGGAGGCCGGCCGCGAGCCAGCACGTGCGGGCGATGTCGCCGGCCTGGGGGCCGATCGTGTCGAGGCAACCGAACACGACGTCCTCGACCGCCGACGGGTCGATGCCCGAGTGGTCGACCAGCGCGTTGAGGATGTGCGCGCCGAGATCGGCGGTGTGAACGCCGGACAAGCCGCCGTTCTTCTTGCCGACCGGAGTGCGGATGGCGTCGACGATGTAGGCCTCAGGCATGGCCCGAATCTACTCGACCGCTTCGGTTTCTGACGACCCGTCAGATACTGTCGCCGCCGTGGATCTCACCGAGCCGGCGGAGCTTGCGTCGTTCCGCGCCGAGGCCCGCGAGTGGCTCGCCGAGCACGTGCCGAAGACGCCACTGCCCTCGCTCGACACGGCGGAGGGATTCGCCGCCCACCGCGAGTGGGAACGCACGATGAACGACGACCGCTGGGCGGTCGTCACCTGGCCGGAGCAGTACGGCGGGCGCGACGCCAGCCTGCTCGAGTGGCTGGTCTTCGAAGAGGAGTACTGGGCGGCCGGAGCGCCGGTCCGCGTCAGCCAGAACGGCATCTTCCTGCTCGCGCCGACGATCTTCGAGTTCGGTACGGCGGCACAGAAGGACCGCTTCCTGCCGCCGATGGCGCGCGCGGAAGAGGTCTGGGCGCAGGGCTGGTCCGAGCCAGGTGCCGGCAGCGATCTGGCGTCGCTTCGCTCACGCGCCGACCGGGTTGATGGCGGCTGGAAGCTCAACGGCCAGAAGACGTGGTCGACGCGTGCGGCCTTCGCCGACTGGACATTCGGGCTGTTCCGCTCCGACCCGGACTCGGAGCGCCACCGCGGCCTGACCTACTACCTCGTCCCGCTGTCGGCCCCCGGGGTGACGGTCCGCCCGATCCGCCAGCTCGACGGCGAGCCGGGGTTCGCCGAGGTGTTCTTCGACGACGTGTTCGTCCCCGACGAGCACGTCCTCGGCGGCGTGGGCGAGGGCTGGAAGGTCGCGATGTCGACCACAACATCGGAACGCGGGCTGACCTTGCGCTCACCAGGCCGCTTCATGGCATCGGCTGGCCGGCTGGTCGAGCTCTACGCCCGGATCAGCGAAACCGATCCCGACGCGGCGACCGCCTCGCGCGACGACGTCGTACAAGCCTGGATGGACGCCGACGCCTACCGGCTCTACGTCCTCGGTACGGCGCTGAAGGCGCTCGACGGCAAGTCGATCGGTGCGGAGTCCAGCGCGAACAAGCTCTTCTGGTCGGTCCTCGACGTGAACCTGCACGAGGCGGCACTGGCGCTGCTCGGCGAGCGCGCGACCCTCGACGCCGACCCGGTGGCCGGCCCGTGGCTCGACGGCTACGAGTTCTCCCTCGCCGGCCCGATCTACGCCGGGACCAACGAGGTCCAGCGCAACGTCGTCGCCGAGCGTGTGCTGGGTCTGCCGCGATGAGGCTTGCCCCGGACGAGGACGCGCTCGAGTTCGCGGCAGGCCTCCGCGAGCTGCTCGCCGACCAGGCGGCCCCGGCTGCGCTGCGGGAAGCCTGGGACACCCCGGACGGCCGGATCCCGGGTCTGTGGCGGCGGCTCGCCGAGACGGGCGTGCTCGGGCTGACCGTGCCGGAACAGTACGGCGGGTCCGGTGCGGACCTCACCGCACTGCTGCCGGTGCTCGTGGAGCTCGGTCGCGCCGCCCTGCCGGAGCCGGTAGTCGAGACCGTGGTCGGGGCTGCGATGCTCGCTCACGCCGGAGGGCCGATCGCCGAGGACTGGCTGCCCCGGGTCGTCGCGGGCGAGGCGGTCGTGACGACCCGGCTCGGACCGGGCGAGCTGGTCAGCGCGGCACCCTGGGCGGACCTGCTCATCGTCGTCGACGGCGCCGGGCTGCACGCGGCGGTGGAGCGCTCGGACCTCGAGCTCACGGTTGCCGCGTCGGTCGACCGCGGCGTACGGCTCGCGACCATCGTCCCGCCGCACGGGAAGGGCGTGGTGCTCGGCGGCACCGACCTCGATGCCGCCTTCGACCTTGCGGCGGTCTGCGTCGCGGCGCAGCTGACCGGCCTCGCCGAGGCGATGCTCGACATGAGCGTGCGATACGCCAAGACCCGCGAGCAGTTCGGCGTACCGATCGGGTCCTTCCAGGCGATCAAGCATCAGCTCGCCGACGTGTTCGTCGCCTGCTCCTTCGCCGCTCCGGTCGTCGCCCGCGCGGCGTGGTCGGTCGCCCGGGACGACGCGAACCGCTCCCGGGACGCCTCGCATGCGAAGTACGCCGCCACGACCGCCGCCCAGCGGGCCGCGCGCACCGCGCTGCAGGTCCACGCGGGCATCGGCTACACCTTCGAGCACGACCTGCACATGTGGATGAAACGGACGTGGACCTTGTCGAGCCTGTGGGGCACCAAGGAGTGGCACAAGCAGCGAGTAGCGAAGGCGGTGCTGGCGTGAGCGCGCCATTGGAGGGCGTCCGGGTCGTCGAGTGCTCGATGCTGGGGCCGGCGGCGATAACCAGTGCGCTGGTCGACCTGGGCGCCGACGTGATCAAGGTCGAGCCCTCGGCCGGCGACTACATCCGGCAGATGACGTGGCCGATCGTCGAGGGCGTCTCGCTGATGCACCTGCATCTCAACCGCGGCAAGAAGAGCGTCACGCTCGACTTGCGGAGCGAGGACGGCAAGGCGGTCTTCCGGGACCTGGTCAAAGACGCGGACATCGTCGTCGAGGCGATGCGCCCGGGCGCTCTGGAGCGGCTCGGCATCGGGCCGACCGACCTGCGCGGACGCGACCCGAAGCTCGTGTTCGCGAGCATCTCCGGGTACGGCGCGACCGGCCCGTACAAGGACTACCCGAGCCACGGCATCGCCTACGACACCTGGGCCGGCATCGTCACGCCGGCGGTCGACGACGAGGGGTTCACCTACATCCCCGAGCACGTCAGCATCGGCATCTTCGCCGCGCCGCTCTACGGGGCGCTGGCGATTCTCGCCGCGGTGGTCCGGGCACGTGCGACCGGTGAGGGCGCGGAGCTCGAGCTTGCCCAGTCCGACTGCGCCGCGGCGTTCGACTGGTACCGCAGCGAGACCTACCGGGCCTACGAGCGCCCCGAGTCCGAAGTCACCGGAAATCCCAGCGACGACTACGTACGACGTGCCCCCGGCACCGCAGGGATGCGCGAGGGCGTGCGTTACCAGATCTACGCCAGCGCCGATGGCCACGTGCTGTTCATGGCGAGCGAGCAGGCGTTCTGGAAGAACTTCTGCGAGGGGGTCGGTCGCTTGGACCTGTTCGAGCGGTGGCCCGGTTCGAAGTACGCCGACCACGCCCGCGGCAACCGCGAGCTGCAGGCCGAGCTCCGTGACATCTTCGCCACCAAGACCTCGGCGGAGTGGCTGGAGTTCGGCGGCAGGGTCAACACCCCGATCGCGCCGGTCAACACCCCGCACACCCTGGCCGACGACCCGCAGTTCGCCGACCGGCTCGGCTGGATCCCAGCGTCGCGACTCGGGGCGGACCAGCTCGGCTTCCCGGTGCGGTTCGTGGGCGAGACTCTCCCTGTGCCAGAGAAGGCTCCTACCAACGGTCAGCACACAGTCGACCTGCTGCGCGAGGTGTGCGGCTACGACGACGAGCGCATCGCCGTGTTGAAGGACCGCGGCGTGGTCGGTGAGTAGAGGCCGGGCATGAGCGGGATCCCGCCGACGATCCCGCGGCTGGTCGAGACCGCAGCCGCGGCCTACGGCGATGCGGAGGCCGTCGTCGACGGCGACCGCCGCATCTCCTTCGTCGAGCTTGCCGAGCTGGTGCACGCCGCGGCAGGGCAGTGCATCCGGCTCGGCGTCCAGCCGGGCGACCGGGTCGGCATCTGGGCGCCGAACACGCTGGAGTGGATCGTCGCGGCGCTGGGCGCGCTGACCGCCGGCGGCGTCCTCGTCCCGCTCAACACCCGCTACAAGGGCGAGGAGGCGGCCTGGATCCTCGACCGCAGCGGGGCGAGGCTGTGCTTCGTCTCACCGCCCTTCCTCGGAAACGACTACCCCACGATGCTGTCCGGCTGGGCCGGCGAGACCGTGGTGCTCGGTCCCGAGCTGTGGTCGGGACGGCCGGACCATGAGGTGTCGGTCCGGATGGCCGACGTCCACCCCGACGACACCGGTGACCTGATCTTCACCTCGGGCACGACCGGGAAACCGAAAGGCGTCATCACGACGCACGCGCAGACGTTGCAGGTGTTCGACACCTGGGCGCGCATCGTCGGGCTGCGCCCCGGCGATCGCTACCTCGTCGTCAACCCGTTGTTCCACACCTTCGGCTACAAGGCAGGCATCATCGCCTGCCTGTTGCGCGGCGCGACGATCCTTCCGCAGCCGGTCTTCGACGTACCTGCTGTGCTCGAGCTGATCGAGCGGGAGCGGATCACGGTGCTCCCCGGGCCGCCGACGCTGCACCAGTCGATCCTCGACGCACCCGACCGGGCACAGCGCGACATCTCCTCGCTGCGGCTCGTGGTGACCGGCGCGGCGGTCGTGCCGGTCGTGCTGGTGGAGCGGCTGCGCGACGAGCTCACTGTCGAGACGGTGCTGACGGCGTACGGGCTGACCGAGGCGACCGGGACCGTGACGATGTGCCGGCAGGGCGACGACCCGGAGACGGTCGCGACCACCTCGGGCCGAGCCATCCCCGACACCGAGGTCCGCATCGTGGATCCGGACGGCAACGAGGTCCCGACCGGCGAGCCGGGTGAGGTCGTCGTACGCGGCTACAACGTCATGAAGGGCTACTACCAGGACGACGAGGCGACCGCCCAGGCGATCGACGCCGACGGCTGGCTGCACACCGGCGACATCGGGGTCATGGACGAGGCCGGCAACCTTCGGATCACCGACCGGCTCAAGGACATGTACGTCGTCGGCGGCTTCAACGCCTATCCAGCCGAGGTCGAGCAGATCATCGCGAGGTACGACGGCGTCGCCGAGGTAGCGGTCGTCGGCATTCCCGACGAGCGGCTCGGCGAAGTCGGAATCGCGTTCGTCGTCGAGCGGCCCGGTGCGGACGTGGACCCCGACGCGCTCGTCGCGTGGTGCCGGGAGCACATGGCCAACTTCAAGGCACCGCGTAGCGTCACGGTCGTGGAATCACTGCCGCGCAACGCCTCGGGCAAGGTCTTGAAGTTCGAGCTGCGTGAGTTCGCCCTCGGCGCGACCGGCGAGCCTTCATGACCGGATCGACCGAGCCCGACCGGACAGACGCTGAGCCGATCGACGTTGAGCCGATCGATCCCAAGCACTTCCGGCGGGTGCTCGGCCACTTCCCGACCGGAGTCGCGGTGATCACCGGGCTCGACGCCGAGGGCAAGCCGGGCGGGCTCGCGATCGGCTCGTTCAGCTCGGTCTCCCTCGACCCGCCGCTGGTCGCGTTCATGCCGGACAAGAGCTCCAGCACCTGGCCGAGGATCCGCGACCACGGGCACTTCTGCGTCAACATCCTCGGCTCGGACCAGGAGTCGGTCTGCCGCACGTTCGCGGTCAGCGGCGGCGACAAGTTCGCGGACCTCTCGTGGCAGCCGGCATCGTCCGGCTGCCCGATGCTCGACGGCAGCCTCGCGTGGATCGACTGCGACCTCGAGGTCGTGCACGAGGCCGGCGACCACTACATCGTCATCGGCCGGGTGCGCGATCTCGACGTCGTGGGCAACACGCTGCCCCTGGTGTTCTTCCAAGGCGGATACGGCCGGTTCTCCTCGCTCTCGCTCGCGGCATGGGAGTCCGACCTCGCCCTTCAGATGCGCTCCGCCGACCTCGCCCGGCCGCACCTCGAAAGGCTTGCGCAGGAGCTCGAGGTCGAGTGCGTCGCGAGCGCGATCGTCGGGGGCGACATGGTGCTGCTCGCCCGCGCCGGCCAGCTCGAGTCGAGCTTCTCGCTGCCGACCGCCGTCGGGCAGCGGATCCCGTTCGAGCCGCCCGTCGGGACGGCCTTTGTTGCGTGGGCGCCGGAGTCCGCGCAGAAGGCGTGGCTCGACCGGCTGGACAAGAACGCGCCGCCCGAGACGGTCGACGCGCTGCAGCGCACGCTGGCGGAGGTGCGCGCAGCCGGGTACTCGGTAGGCCGCGGACACCGTTGGCACTCCGAAGCCGCGCAGGTGATGTCGCGGCCGGACCCGACGCTGCACGCCGAGGAGACCAGCGAGCAGCTGCACCAGCTGATCACGCTGCTGCCGCCGGACTACGAGTCGCCGGTCGCCGCGCCGGGAGACGAGCGGACCGTCTCGACTCCGGTGTTCGGGCCGGGTGGGACGGTGGTGATGGTGCTGTCGGCGGTGCTTACGGGCGCCGCCCGTCTCAGCGACGGCGACACCCCGCTGTCCGACCTGGCTTTCACGGTTGTCCGGCTTCGTGCGGCGGCGGCCGCGGTCACCGAGGCGCTGCACGGCGCCGTACCTGAGGGGGTTTGATGTACGCCTCGATCCATGGCGTCGACTACGCGTCGCTGATCCTGCGCTTCACACTCGGCATCCCGATGCTCGCCCACGGCTACAACCACATGTTCGGCGGCGGCAAGCTCGAGGGCACCGGCCGATGGTTCGAGTCGCTCGGGATGAAGCCCGGCTGGCTGCATGCGCGGTTCGCGACGTACACCGAGCTCGGCGTCGCCCCGCTGCTGTTCCTCGGCCTGCTGACGCCGCTCGCCGCGGCCGGCGTGATCGGCGTGATGCTGGTCGCGCTGATCACCAACCACCTGAAGAACGGCTACTTCATCTTCCGGCCGGGCGAGGGTTACGAGTACGTCCTGTTCATCACGATGACCGCGTTCGGCCTCGCCGCTCTCGGCGGCGGGAAGTTCTCGCTGGACAACGCGTTCGACATCGGCAGCTGGATGTACGGCGGCAAGGGGTTGCTGCTCTCGCTGCTCGGCGTGCTCGGCGCGATCGGGCTTCTCGCGGTGTTCTGGCGTCCCGCCAAGCCGT
This sequence comes from Mycobacteriales bacterium, assembly GCA_035547515.1. Classification (GTDB taxonomy): domain Bacteria; phylum Actinomycetota; class Actinomycetes; order JAFAQI01; family JAFAQI01; genus DASZTV01. The sequence goes on along the minus strand of DASZUS010000018.1, from coordinate 610 downwards.
CAGACAGCGCGTGATCCGGCGCTTGATTCCTACATAACGTTATGCCATATAATGCAATTGACTGAGCGTCTGAGTCTCTGCAGGGGAGCAGCTGATGGAGTTCGGCCTTTTCATCCAGAACTACGTGCCCAACAGCCGTCGCGAGGTCGACCCGGATGCTGAGCACCACGCGATCTTCGAAGACCTCGAGGCGGTCATCGCGGCGGACAAGGCTGGCTTCAAGTTCGTCTGGCTGACCGAGCACCACTTCCTCGACGAGTACTCGCACCTGTCGGCCAACGACGTGCTGCTCGGCTACCTGGCGCACGCCACCGAGCGCATCCACCTCGGCTCCGGCATCTTCAACCCGCTGCCGCAGGTGGTTCACCCGGCCAAGCTCGCCGAGCGCGTCGCGTACCTGGACCACATCTCGAACGGCCGCTTCGAGTTCGGCACCGGCCGCGGCGCCGGCAGCCACGAGATCCTCGGCTTCCTGCCCGGCATCGAGAGCACCGACGGCACCAGGGAGATCTGGGAGGACGTCATCGGTGAGTTCGCGAAGATGTGGACCCAGGACGAGTACCAGGGATACGAGGGCAAGTTCTGGAGCCTGCCGCCGCGCAAGATCCTG
>DASZUS010000017.1:0-1669 GCA_035547515.1 Mycobacteriales bacterium | reverse complement strand
GATCGCCCTCGCCATGAACCGGGCCGGCGAACTACCGCACGGCCTGGGCCGGGTGCGGATCGTGCTCGTCTGGCGACCGGCCGTGAACCGATGCCGCGACCAACTGAGTATCGCCCCGACGTTGAAACCGCTGGTCGACGGGCTCGTCGACTACGGGCTGATCCCGGATGACGACACCGAGCACTGCGAACTGTCCTGCCGCATCGAACCGGTAGCGAAACCTGCCCGGTTGTGGCTGGAGATCACCGACCTGACGCAAGCGAAGGAGAGCGCGTGACCCTGCACTGCACCGTCTGCCAGGCCGACACCGACGCCATGCTCTGCCGGCGATGCCTGTACCGGCTCGAGCGCATCCTCGCCGAACTCCCGTCGTGGCTGTCCGAGCTACAGCGCACCGAAACCCGCCAGTCCAACACGTCCGGCCCGGACGGCGGGAAGCCGACCAAGCGCGCTGAGCAGCCCCTGCCGTTCGATGCGCGCGCCGTCGTGCTCGCCGAGCAAGCCCGCAACGGCCTCAGCTCATGGATCAGGCACCTGTGCGAGCAGCGCGGCCTGACCACGCCGAAGCTCGACCGCACGGCGCACATGGCCGTCTGGCTCACCGCGCACGTCGCAGCGATCGCCCAAGACGAAGCCGCCGCCGACTGTTACACGGCGATGGTCGAGCTGCGCCGCGCCCTGATGCGGCACGTCGACAACCTCGGCAAGCGCTGGGCCGGCCCGTGCACGGCGATGGTCGACGAGTACGCGCTCAGCCTTGACAGCGGCGACCAACTGCGGCCGGTGCTCGTGCAGACCGGTACGCGGCGACAGTGCGGCGCGGACCTGCGCACCCGCCCCGGATCGCCGGTGATCATCTGCGCCGAGTGCGGCGCCGAGTACGACCCGATCGAACGCGCCCAATGGACCCTCGGCCAATCCCGGGATCACCTGGACTCGGCCGCGTTCATCGCGCACGCCCTCACTGACGCCGGCTACCCGGTAAAGCGCAACACGATCACCATGTGGGCCAGGCGCGAGAAGCTGTTCGCGTGGCGTGAGGACGACCTCGGACGGCCCCTGTACCGCGTCGGGGACGTGCTCGATCTGGTGCTCGCGGCACGCCGGACAGCGGCATGATTGCGCATGTGATCTTCGTGTGTCACCATCATCCGCAGTAGGACAACTACGCCCGAAGCCCGGCCATCGGCGCCGGGCTTTCGCACGTTCGGAGGCCCGCCATGGCCGACGACCCCAGGCCGGCGCGGCTCGCCCGCATCGAAGCCGAGATCGCCCAGCACCGCAAGCTCTACCTCACCGCGTACCACGCCGGACACATGGGCGAGGCCGACTGGCACGAGACCGAAGTCGACCGACTCCTCATCCTGTGGCAGAAGGTGCAGCGCAACGAGCTGGCGATCACGTGAACCGCGGCCGCGTCCTGTCGCTGCTCGACGTGATCTGGTGGGGACACCGCCGCTTCGCCTGCCGGGTCGTCGGCTGGCTGCGCGGCACCGACGGGCATGAATGGTCGCCGCTCGCCCATCCCGACCTGTGCCTGTGGTGTGGCGAGCCTCGACCGGCACGGAGGGTGTGATGGCCAAGTTCGGCGGCGGCCGGGGCAGCGGGGAACGGCTCAAGCGGTACTGGGTGCTCAGCCCCGAGGGTCGCGCAAAGTGGCACACGTTCA
>DASZUS010000016.1:0-1530 GCA_035547515.1 Mycobacteriales bacterium | reverse complement strand
TTCGACGGGGCACCGCGCTCGACCTACTGGACCACCATCAGCGAGTTGTTGGCGTGGTCGCGGAACCAGAACATCGGCGGCACCGGGTCGCCCATCCGCTGGATCTGCTCGTCGACGTCGACGCCGGCGTCCTTGAGCTGGCCGTAATAGGCGTCGATGTCGTCGACCTGCAGACTGATTCCGGTCTCGCGCTCGGTGATCACGTAGTCCGGCGGCGGCGGGGCGAGCGCGATCGTGGTCGCGCCCTCTTCTCGGCCGACCTCGATCCAGTGCATGGCGTCCGCTTCCGGGCCGAACGGCGTGTCGACCAGGACCGTGAAGCCGAGCTTGTTGGTGTAGAAGTCGACGGCAGCCTTCTGGTCGGCGACCGGGATGATCACGGTGGCGACCTTGTTGGGTCGCGTCTTCGTGTCGGGCATGGCAGGGTCCTCTCTGGCGATGTACTGACCTTTGCCCGGGTAGACGTACCGCGTCAACCAAACTCATCGGAACGGGGAGCGGCCAGTGTGGGTCCAGATCATCAAGGTGCAGCTCAAGGACGGTATGGATGCCGGGCTCAACGAGCTTTTCCAGCTGATCAAGGCGAACGAGCAGCCTGACTCCGGGCTGATCCGCGAGACGTTGACTCGCGACCAGACGGACCCGAACTCGGTGTACGTGATCGCGACGTTCGCCAGTGAAGAGCAGGCACGCGCTCGCGAGGCCGACCCTCGCCGCGCCGAGGGTCAGGTCGCGATCCGCGCGAAGCTCGGCGAGATCATCGCCGGTCCGCCGGAGTTCATCGACCTCAACGTCATCGAGGAGTTCACGCTCTAGCGGGTGGCGATTGGTGTAGTCCCCTCGGACGCGGCTAGGAGGACCAAGAGGAGAGGAGACACCATGACCAGCCCACAGTCGCCGGACGTCCGTCGATCCGATCTCGGCAGCACCACGCAAGAAGGCCTCGAGGCCCCGCTCGGTGCGCGAGGCGGGCCGGGCGAGGGCGGGCGTACCGGTCCCACGCCGCCCGAGAACCAGACCGAGGACGAGCGTCACAGCGGCGAGTCGACGACGCTGCGCACCACGCCGGACGCCGGGGAGGATGCCGACCTCGAGGGCGGCAGCGCCTAGCCCCGCACGAAAGTTTTCGAGAAAATTTCGCGAAGCATGTCGAGAACCCGGAGGCGGCTCCGTCAGTAGGTTAACGGCGGCAGCCAAGACCGCCCAGACACGAGGGAGCTCGAGATGCCGAAGTACCTGTTGCTCAAGCACTACAGCGGAGGTCCGGAGGCCCCGTCGTTCGTGCCGATGAGCGAATGGACGCCGGAGGAGTGCGAGGCGCACTTCCAGTTCCAGCGCGACGTCTGCACGATGCTGCAGGAGAACGGCGAGTTCGTCGGCGCCGAGGGTCTCGCGCCCACCGGCAACTGGGTCCAGTACGGCGGGCCGGACAAGCCGCCGCACGTGCTCGACGGGCCGTTCCCGGAGACCAAGGAGCTCATCGCCGGATGGTTCATGATCGACGTCGAGTCCGAGGCGCGGGCGCACGAG
>DASZUS010000015.1:0-1840 GCA_035547515.1 Mycobacteriales bacterium | reverse complement strand
CGATTCAACGACGCTCCCACCGAGCGCGACAAGTTCGATGAGTTGCGCCGGCGGCTGACGCAGCACCTTCGAGGAGCGGGACGTCTGGGAGCTAGTGAAGGTCTAGATGGCTGGGCCGACGTTAGAGAGGTTGTCCCGCTTCCCGTTGAACTTCGGCGGCGGTCCTCATGATCGTCAGGCGGCGATCACGTTGTCATCTTGACGGACGGTACCGACAGTTTGCGCGGCGACATGCGCTTCGAGGGCGGTTCGTAGTGCGGGCAGGTGCAGGTGGCCGTTGACGCGTCGGAACTGCTTTCTCGCTTCGAGCATGCCGGCGGCGCACCAGCGCAGCGCCATGGTGCCGTCTTGCCAGTTCTTCACGTTGGTCGAGTGATCGCGAGCGATGGAGATCATCGATTCGATGCTGTTCGTGGATCGCAGCGTTCGGGCCAGGGTCGGCGAGACGCCCAGCCGCAGCACGGTCAGTGTCTCGGCCAAGCCTTCGCGCAGCGACGCGGCGGCGCCGGGATGCGTCCGCTCCAGTTCCTTCGCGAGTGCTTCGAGCTGCGCCTCGGCGAGGATCGCGGACTCGGCGTGGTAGGCCTGTCGCATCCGCTTGGTCACCGTCGAGGCCACGTGGTCGGGCAGCTTGTCGGCCACGTTCCTGATCTTGTGCAGTTGGCAGCGGCCGATCACTGGGTGATCGAAGACCCGCACCACCGCGGCGCGCAGCGCTTTGCCGCCGTCGATGCCGACGAAGATCGGCCGGGTGGTGTCCAGGCCGCGATCACGCAGCCCGGTCAGCAGATCGGTGACCACGCTGGTGTTCTCCGTGGAGCCCTCGGCCAGCCCGAGCGGGTGTTTGGTGCCGTCGATGCCGATCCCCAACGCCACCACGCACAAGTGCTCACCGAAGTGCACCCCGTCGATCATCAACGCGACCAGGTCCAGCTCATCCAGCGGCGCGGCGAGCAGCTCGGCCAGCGCGGTCTTGGTCGCGGCGACGAACCGGCGGCTGACCGCCGACTTGCTCGTCGACCGCGCCGACGCCTCCACCCGCTGCCCGACCGGCTCCAGCCCGACCGGGTAACGGCGCGTGGACAGTCCGGCCAGCATCCGGCCCATCGCCATCCGACCCAGCACCTCGGTGCTGCTGAACAGCTCGTAGGACGGCACCGGCAACTCGCCGCTGCCGTCGCTCGCGCGCATCCGAGGCCTCTCGATCGGCACTCGACGCCCGCCCAGGGTGACCGAGCCGGCCTCGGTGCCGTGCCGCACCGCCGTCCGGTTCGCGTCGTGCTTGCCCTTCGGCCCGCACACCGCGGTCACGTCCTCGGCCATCAGCGTCTGCATCACCTGCAGGCCGGTGCCGACGGCAAGCGCGAGCAGGCCTTCCTGCACGTTCTCGGCGATCTCGGCCATCGCCACGCTCACCGTCTCCGGCATCGAGTGCCGCAGCTCGGCGCTCGTCATCGACGTCCTCGTCTGGTAGTTCTTGGTCACGGCGGTCCCCTTCTTGTCGAACTTCTTGGCGGAAGCCCGACACCTACCAGACGGCAGGCATCGAGCGGGGGACCGCCACCTCAACTTCTACGAGACCCGGGACAACCTCGGCTTCACGGACGGGGACTATACAGTCCATAACTAGGCACGTATAGTATGCAGGTCGCCTCCGCGCGACCAGATTGGGAGGGATTACCCAGTGTCCTCGCGCGTGCGCATCAAGACCCCGCTGTTCCACACGACTCACGTGCTGGGCAGCTACGACGCAGCGATGGATCAGTACCGCCGGCTGTTCGGCAGGCCGTTCGTGCACGGCGGGTACTGGGACCTCGGCAAGCGGTCGGCCATCTTCATG
>DASZUS010000014.1:0-6797 GCA_035547515.1 Mycobacteriales bacterium | reverse complement strand
GGCCCCGGGGCGCTCGACGCCGGGCCGGAGGCCGTGCTGCACGGCGCGATCGACGACCACTGGCGCTACGCCCAGGCCGCAACCGTCGCCTCCGGGACGATCGAGGTGCAGCGCATGCTCGTGGCCCGCTCGGTCCTGGGGTCGTCGCGATGAAGACCGACCTGCCGGCGGACGCGGTCGCGTACGGCGAGGCCGCGTCCGGGCGGCTCGAGCGGCTCGGTGGCGTCGACTTCGGGCTCCGCGCCGAGACCGACCGCGCGCTGCGCGAGCAGGCGGGGGAGGCGCTCGCCGACCTCGGCGCGGGCGAGCTCGACGTACGAGACGACCTCGACCAGTTCCTCGCCGCCGCGCAGCTGTGCCGGGTCGCGGGGGCGCTGTGCTTGCCGTGGCCGGTCGTCGAGGAGCTGATGGCCCTCGACGGGCGGCGCCTGGCGCTGGTCGACCCGTCCGCTCCTCGAGTCGACCACGGCGACCTCGGCGAGTGGGTGGGCGCCGACCTCGACGGCGCGACGCACGCGTTGCAGCCCGGCCCGCCGCCGGCCCGCGCGAAGCTCGGCCCGTTCCTCGTACCGGCGCAGCTCGGAGAGCCGCTACCCGCGGTCGCCGCCGACGACGTCGCCCGCCACCTGGTACTCGGCGCCTGGCGGATCATCGGCGGCCTCGAGGCCGCGCTCGGGCAGGTCGTCGAGCACGTGAAGGCCCGCAAGCAGTTCGGCCAGGCGCTCGCCCAGTTCCAGGTCGTACGCTTCGCCGTCGCGGACGCGAGCGTCGCGCTGCGCGGCCTCGACGAGCTGGCCCGGTTCACCTCGTGGCGACTTCAGGTCGCCGATCCCGCGAAGCGCTCCGCGGACGCCGCCGCCCTTCGGTTGCACGCCGTCGACACTGCCCGTTCGGTGCTGCGCACCTGCCACCAGATGCTCGGAGCGATCGGCTTCTGCGACGAGCACGCCGTCTCGGTGATCGATCGCCACCTGCAGCCGTTGCTTCGCGAGCCGTGCTCCGCGGAACGCCTGGCGCTGCGCCTGGTGCCGGCCGTCCGGTCCGGCGAGTTCGAGACACTCTTCTCGTGACGGTCCGCAGCCCATGAGGCCAGGAGTCCCCGGTGTCCTCGACGCCGCGCTTCGGGACCGTCCGGACGCCCCTGCCGTGGTTGCCCGGTCCGGTCGGCTGACCTACGCCGAGCTCGACGCGCAGGCCGACGCGGCCGCGGCCGCGCTGTGGGAGCTCGGTCTACGCCCCGGTGCCCGGCTGGCCGCGACGCTGCCGAACGACATCGATGTCGTGATCGCCTTTCACGGCGCGATGCGGATCGGCGCGGTCTGGGTCGGGATCGGCGAGGCGCTCGCCGCTCCGGAGAAGCACCACCTGATCCGCGACTGCGCGCCGTCCCTGATGCTCGCCTCCGCCGACGTCCTCGCCGAGTGCGCGCCCGCGCTCGCCGACGTCGGCGCGCAGGGCGCCACGGTCGAGACCTTCCGGGCGGTGATCGCGGCCGCGGGCGCTGCGCCGGAGGTCGACATCGACCCGCACGCACCGGCCGGGATCGCCTACACGAGCGGTACCACCGGCGTCCCGAAGGGGATCGTGCACTCGCAGCACAACCTGCTGCTTCCCGGTGAGGTGCTGGTCGCGTCGCGCGGATGGGGTCCGTCGCTTCGCAAGGGCGACTGCCTGCCGCTGACCATCCTCAACCTGATGGTCCTCACGACCTTGCTCACGGCGCAGGCGCAGGGCTGCTGCATCGTGATGGACCGCCGGGACGCCGAGGGCATCGCGGACTGGATCGAGCGGGAGCACGTGACGCACTGGAACGGGGTGCCGGCCCAGCTGCACGACCTGGTCACGGTCAAGCAGGTCGACCCTGCGCGCCTGGCATCCCTGCAGGAGGTGTGGAGCGGTGGCGGCGACTGCCCGGACGCCCTCCGGGTCCGGTTCGCGGAGGTGTACGGGCTGCCGATCCGTGCGACGTACGGTCTGACCGAAGCGCCGACCGTCGTGTCGATCGACCCGGTCGGCGGCGAGCGCCGCCCCGGCGCGAGCGGGCGGGTGCTGCCCCACCTCTGGGTGCAGGCTCGGCGTAACGACGGTGCTCTGCTCCCGCGCGACGCGGAGGGCGAACTGTGCCTGTCGCCGCGCAGCGAGAGCGAGTGGGCCGGGCGATGGACGCCCTACCTCGGGGTCTGGCGGGACGGCTCGGTCGTGGACCCGCCGTCGGTGCCGGTCGCAACCGGCGACTTCGGCGTGGTCGACTCCGAAGGCTGGCTCACCGTGCTCGACCGGATCAAGGTCCTGATCGTGCGCGGCGGCGCCAACGTCTACCCGGCCGAGGTCGAACGGGTGCTGCTCGCACAGGAGGGGGTCGCCGGCGTCGCGGTGTTCGGCATCCCGGACGAGCGGCTCGGCGAGCGGGTCGCCGCCCTCATCGAGCTGTCGGTGGACGTCGCGATCGACTCGCTGGCTGCCGCCTGCCGGCAGCAGCTGGCCGACTACAAGGTGCCCGAGCGTTGGGGCGTGGTGGAGAAGCTGCCGCGCAACGCGATGGGCAAGGTGGTGCGGACCGGTCTGGTCGATCTGCTGGAATCTGCGTCGTGAGTCCTGGGGCGCCGAAGACCGCGATCGTGACCGGCGGCAGCGGCGGGATCGGCCTGGCGGTCGCCGAAGGTCTGGTCGGGCGCGGGTACGACGTGGTGATCACCGCCCGCACCGAGGATCGGCTGCGTGCGGCGGCGCAGCGGATCGGCGCGCGGTACGTCGTCGCGGACGCCGCCGACGAGCAGCAGATGGCGACTGTGATGGAGGCGGTCGACGAGGTCCACCTGCTGGTCCACTCGGCGGGCATCCTGAAGGGGACGTTCCTGCGCAAGCTGTCGCTCGAGGACCTCGACCAGGTCCTGAGCGCCAACCTGCGTTCCGCCTTCGTCACGACCCAGGCGACCCTGACCAAGATGCCGGTCGGTGGCCGGCTGATCTACATCGGCTCGTCCGCGAGCAAGGAGCCGATGAAGGGCCGCACGGCGTACTCCGCCTCGAAGGCCGGTCTCGACGCGTTCGCCTACGCGTTGCGCCGCGAGGTGAGCCGTGACGGCATCAACGTCAACGTGGTGATCCCGGCCCCGGTCGAGACGGAGATCCTCGAAGAGGTCACATTCGAGATGGTCGCGTTGCAGGCGAGTGACGTGGTCGACGCGGTGCTGTTCCTCGACGGGCTGCATCCGCGGGTGGTGGTCCCGGAGATCTTCATGTACGCGAACCCGGATGGACCGTTGGCACCACCCCCACTGCTGCCACCGGCGGCGAAGGCGAAGGCGGATCAGAAGAAGTGAGCACCGAGCAACCGGTGGACGTCCCGTTCGGCACGAAGCTCGGCCAGGTGGCCGCCGCCGACCCGGACGGCGTCGCCGCGGTCGTCGTGGCGCCGGACGGCACCGACCATGCGCTGACCTGGTCCCGCCTCGAGGCGGGCGCCAACCAGTGGGGCCGCGTGCTGCAGGCGCGCGGCGCGAAGGTTGGCGACCGGGTCGCCCTCGCCGTACCGAACTCGGTCGACCTGCTGCTCGCCGTACTCGGCTGCTGGAAGGTCGGCGCCGCACCGATCCCGGTGCGCTGGGACCTGCCCGACTGGGAGCGCGGCCGGGTGCTGGACGTGGTCGACGCGTCGGTCGTCGTCGACAGCGAGTCGCTGCCGGCGATGCGCGAAGCGGCGTCCGCCGCCGGCGACGCCGCGCTGCCCGAGGTCGTCCCGCCGCAGATCAACGGCATCTGCAGCAGCGGGGCGACCGGCACGCCGAAGGTCATCATGAGCACCCGCCCCGGGGTGTGGAGCCCGCCGCTGTCGGACCCGTTCATCAGCAACTGGCAGGGCACCACTCGGCCGCAGGTCATCCTCGTGATGGGGCCGATGTACCACACCAACGGCTTCGCCCAGCTCAACTTCCTGCTGGGCGGAGACCGGCTGATCGTGCTCGAGAAGTTCGACGCCAACGTGGCTCTCGACGCGATCGAACGGCACCGGGTGACCACCTTCACGGCCACCCCCACGATGCTGCAACGGCTGGCTGCGGTGCCGGGCGTGCACCAGCGCGACCTGTCGAGCGTCGAGTGGATCCTGCAGGGCGCGGCGATGATGCCGCCGTCGCTGCTGCGCACCTGGTTCGACCTGCTCGCGCCCGAGAAGATCGTCATGGCCTACGGCATGACCGAACAGCTGGGCCTCACCGCGTTGCGCGGCGACGAGTGGCTCGAGCACGAGGGCAGCGTCGGTCGCGGCTTCCGGGACACCGAGATCCGGATCCTGGACGAGAACAAGGACGAGGTCCCGACCGGTCAGCTCGGCGACGTCTACCTGCGCTCGCCGATGACCGGCTCGTACGACTACCGCGGCGGCGCTGCCCTGCTGCCCGTCACCGCGGACGGGTTCGGTACCGGCGGGGACATCGGCTGGATGGACGAGGACGGCTACCTGTACCTGGCGGACCGCCGGGCAGACATGATCATCACCGGCGGCGCCAACGTCTTCCCGGCGGAGGTCGAGAGCGCTCTCGTGGACCATCCGGGCGTCGCCGACGTCGTGGTGATCGGTCTGAAGGACGACCAGTGGGGCCGGCGGGTGCACGCCGTCGTCGAGCCGAGGGACCCGGCCGCTCCGCCCACTGAGGCGGACATCATCGGCTACGCGAAGTCCAGGCTGGCCGGCTACAAGGTGCCCAAGACCGTCGAGTTCGTCGATGCGATCCCGCGCAGCGCGGCGACCAAGGTCAGCCGCGGGGCGATGGTCGAAGCGCGCGGCGGTTAGCCCGCTGCCGAGCTCCTAGCTCGACGCTGCGGCCTGGCCGTGGTCCGAGCCGGCTGTCGAGTTCGCCGCCTGGGTCGGATGCGCACGCTTCGTCGGGTGCGCCTTGTGGGTCGGTGTGGCCGCCTGCGTGGGGTGCGGCTTGCGGGTCGGGTGCGCGCGGTGCGTGGACGAGGCCGCCTGGGTCGGGTGCGCCGGGTGGCTGGGGTGCGCCGGGTGGCTGGGGTGCGCCGGGTGGCTGGGGTGCGCCGGGTGGCTGGGGTGCGCCGGGTGCGTCGGCTGGGCGGTCTCGCCGATCCCGCGGCCCTTGCCGTGACCGGCGTGCGCCTTGCCGTGGCCGGTCGGGCTGACCGCGCTCGTCGAGGTCGGTGACGGGGTTGGCGCGCTCGGCGTCGGGCTGACCGTGACCGGCGGCTGGTCGTGCCGCTGCGGGCTGCTGTGGTGGTGGACGCCGATGACCGTTGCGATGTCGTCGCGGACCGTGCCGCTTGCGGCGGCTGCGACGCCGCCGACCAGCAGGACGCCGGTGCCGATGCCGGCCGCTACCACGCGCGCCGAGGCGCGACCGCGCCGCGTGATCGGTACGGCGCCCGCGCCGTGTGCCCGGAACGCCGCCATGGCGGCCGCCTCGCCGGGCAGTGCGCCGCCGAGCGGGCCCTGCAGCGCGTGCAGCACGCCACCGACCGGCGAGTCGGTACGCCGACCGGCGAGCAGGTCCTCGCAGTCGCCGTCGCTCAAGCCGTTCGGCAGGTTCGGTTCGTCGGTCATCTCAGGTATCAATCGTCGGGGCGGCCGGGTTGGTTACAGCCGGGTCGCTGTGGTCGCCGCCGAGCTGCGCAGCGAGCCGCCGCAGCGCCCGGTGCGCCGTGACCCGCACTGCACCGGGGGTCTTCCCGACCAGCTTGGCGGTGGTGTGGACATCCAGGTCGGCGATCACCCGCAGCGCCAGGATCTCCGCCTGGTCGGGCGGCAGGGTGGCGAGCAGGTCGAGCGCCCATCTCGTGCCGGCCGCCGTATCCGAGGCGGAGACGACGTCATCGGGGGCCGGGGTGAGGTCCGGAAGGACGTCGACCGGCGTCTCCGGCCGCCGCGTTCGGCGGCGTACCTCGTCGATCCACCGCCGGCGCGCGATGCTGAGCAGCCACGCCCGGAACGCGGCCGGCTCGTCGCCTTCGAACCGGCCGAGGTCGCGCACCACGGACACCCAGGTGTCCGCGGCGATGTCCTCGGCCGCCTCCCGGCCGGCGACGGTCATCAGGTACTTGAGCACGACGGGCTGGTTCTGCCGGAAAAGGGCGTTGAAGGCGCGTTCGTCCCCCTGCTGCGCCTCGCGCAGCAGCTCGGGGAACTCGGCCGTCGTCACGATCTTCCTCGCGGTCTGTAACGCCCTCGGTGTGGTCAGCGATTTGCCGGTGAGTCCAGCACACTCGACCGTTCCACATCGGAGGGGAAATCCACCAATGGCAACTGTTCGACGTACCACGGTCATCGGCGCTTCGTTCGCCATCGCGACTGCCGGATTGGCCGGGACGGCCCTCGCCGGCGATCACGGCCAGCACGGCGCGAAGCTGCAGCACACGCATCTGACCGTCCACGCCCCGGCGAACACGACCGGACACTTCAAGGCGACCGTCAACGGCAAGCTTCGCTCCCACAAGGACGGTGTGGCCGGCGAGACGGTGTCCGTGCAGCAGCGCGACGGCAAGGGCAACCACTGGACCGCGGTTGACGGCCAGACCGCGACCACCGACGCCGACGGCAAGGTCAGCTTCACCTTCACCCAGTCGGACAAGAAGGAGCAGTACCGCCTGGTCTTCGCCGGTGACGACACCTACCGCAAGTCGCACAGCGGCACCGTGACGATCACGCGGGTGAAGCCGGCGCCGGCGCCGACCACCTCACCCGAGCCGACCACGAGCCCGGAGCCGACCGACTCGCCTAGCCCGCAGGCGTAGCAAGGCTCCGACTGGCTACCTCCGCCAGTCGGGGTGAAGGCCCCGCTCGAGCG
>DASZUS010000013.1:0-63690 GCA_035547515.1 Mycobacteriales bacterium | reverse complement strand
GGAGGGCAGGTTGCCCACGTGTTACTCACCCGTTCGCCACTAGGACACCTCCCCGAAGGGAGGGCCTCGTTCGACTTGCATGTGTTAAGCACGCCGCCAGCGTTCGTCCTGAGCCAGGATCAAACTCTCCATTGATGTCTGTCAGGCAACCCGGCCGAGACCGGGCGCCAAACTCAACGGAGCCACGTGCGCTGGTGCACATCGTGGATCCTGGCGATTGATCAGATAAACGTTGTTTGCTGTTCGTCTGTCATCGCCAAATAGAACTCGCGACGACCGCCGCCGAGGCGACGTCCGACGCGAATCAGTTGGCACTGACTTTTGGCACGCTGTTGAGTTCTCAAAGGACGGATGCGCACCGTCGGGGCCTCTCGGCCCGTCTCGGGGCAACCTGACCACGCTATGTCAGCGAGGCGTTGGTGTCAAAACCAGCCGCGCTCAACTTCCGCGTGTGCCGGCCGTCGATAGTACGCCAGCGAGCGACCTTTTTCCACGTCGCAGGACGATCCATCCGCCCGCCAGCAGATCCTCGCCGTTCGGTGCCGCGTCGCCGTCGGTCACCCGCGTGTTGTTGAGGTACGCCCCTCCCTCGTCGACCGCCCGCCGCGCCGCGGACTTGCTGGGGCACAGCCCGGTCGCCACGAGCAGGTCGACGACGTTCGGCAGCGGCCCGTCCAGCTCCACGTGGGGCGCCTCGCGGAGCGCGGCGCCCAGCGTGGCGGCATCGAGGGCCTCCAGTGCGCCCTGCCCGAACAGCGCGGCGCTCGCCGCGATCACCCGGTCGGTCTCCTCACGCCCGTGCACCAGCGTGGTGATCTCCTCTGCGAGCCTGCGGGCCGCGCTGCGCGCTTGGGGGCGCTCGGCGGTCTCGCGGTCCAGCGCCTCGATCTCCTCGCGCGGCAAGAACGTGAAGTAGCGCAGGTAGCGCCCGACATCGGCGTCCGCGACGTTCACGAAGTACTGGAAGAAGGCGTACGGCGAGGTCATCGCAGGGTCCAGCCACAAGCTCCCGCCGCCGGAGGACTTGCCGAACTTCACCCCGTTGGAGTCCGTGACCAGGGGAACCGTCAGCGCGTGCGCGGAGCCACGCTCGACCCGGCGGATCAGGTCAAGGCCGGCGGTGATGTTGCCCCACTGGTCGGTCGCCCCGATCTGCAGCTTGCACCCGTGCCGGCGGTAGAGCTCGAGGTAGTCGTTGGACTGCAAGAGCATGTAGCTGAACTCGGTGAACGAGATGCCGTCGCCACCGAGCCGGGCGGCCACCGAGTCCTTGCTCAGCATCACGTTGACCGAGAAGTGCTTTCCGACGTCGCGAAGGAAGTCGATCGCGCTCAGCGGCGCGGTCCAGTCGAGGTTGTTGACCAGGAGCGCCTCGCCGCCGAGGTCGACGAATCGCGCGAGCTGCGGTCGCAGCTTCTGCTCGACGCGAGCCGCGATCTGCTGAGGGTCGCTCAGCGACCGTTCCGTGTCGCGGCCCGACGGGTCGCCGATCAGCCCGGTCGCGCCGCCGGCGAGCACGATCGGCCGGTGTCCGAACAGCTGGAACCGCCGCAGCGTCAGCAGCGGCATCAGGTTGCCCGCGTGCAGGCTGTCGGCCGTCGGGTCGAAGCCGGCGTAGAGCGTCAGTGGCCCGTCAGCGAGATCCTTGCGGAGGGCGTCGGGATCCGTGCTCTGCGCGAGAAGACCGCGCCATTCGAGCTCGTCGAGGATGTCGGCGGTCACCACCGCATTCTTTCATTGCGGGTCTGTCACGACCTGCGCTTGCGCGGGACGTGCGGGCGGTACGCCGAGACCGTCGGATCCCCGTCGATCCAGAACCGGTAGGGCCAGTCGGCTGCCGCGGAGATCCCGGTTCGAGGCCCAACCCGTACGTCGCGGTCCGCCACAGGCGTCCCCGCCGTCACGGTGATGGCCGATCCGCGCGCTGTGACGTCCACGCCGTCGTGGCGGCGGTCCACCCCGAGCGCGAGACACAGCCGCGCGGGGCCGCGGGCGAGGTCACGGGGTCGCGCTGCCGCCCGCCGTGCCCGCGCGGTCTCGAGCCCGTCGACCACCTCCCCCGCGCGCAGCAGCACCGCCTGCGCCGTACCGGTCGGTCCGCAGACCAGGTTCATGCAGTAGTGCATGCCGTAGGTGAAGTACACGTAGGCGTGGCCGGGCGGCCCGAACATCACCGCGTTGCGCGGCGTCTGCCCGCGATAAGCGTGAGACGCCGCGTCGTTGGCGCCGTCGTACGCCTCGACCTCGGTGAGCCGGACCGAGACCCCTCCGGCGGTCACCACACAGCCCAGGAGGTCGCGTGCGACCTCGAGGACCGGCCGGTCGTAGAACCGCCTCGGGAGCGTCACGCCCCGGTGGCCCACTCCTGCTGCCGCATCGCAAGCTCTCGCAGCTCAGCCAGCTGCTCGGCCACGCGGGCCGGTGCCGTGCCGCCACGGGCGGCGCGGGCCTCGAGCGCTCCCTGGACCGACAGGACGTCCCGGACACCGGGGGTCAGGTGCGGGCTGATCGCGGCAAGCGTCTCGTCGGAGACCTCCGCCAGGTCCAGTCCCTTGCTGTCGCAGTAGGCGACCAGCTCCCCCACGGCTTCGTGCGCCTCGCGGAACGCGACGCCGTTGCGGACCAGCAGCTCGGCGACGTCCGTGGCGAGCGCGAAGCCGTCGGCCGCGGTCGCGGCGAGCCGTCCGGTGTCGACCGTCATCGTCGCGACCATGCCGCTCATCGCCGGCAGCACCAGCAGGAGCGTGTCGACGGCGTCGAAGACCGGCTCCTTGTCCTCCTGCAGGTCGCGGTCGTAGGCGAGCGGGAGGCCCTTGAGGACGGTGAGCAAGGCAGTCAGGTCGCCGATCAACCGGCCTGCCTTGCCGCGGGCGAGCTCGGCGACGTCGGGGTTCTTCTTCTGCGGCATGATCGACGACCCGGTGCTGAAGGTGTCGTCCAGCTCGACCCAGCGAAACTCGCTCGTCGCCCACAGCACGACCTCCTCGCCGAGCCGCGAGAGGTGTACGCCGATCAGCGCGGCGCAGAACAGGAACTCTGCTGCGAAGTCGCGGTCGCTCACCGCGTCGAGGGAGTTGGCGGCAGCGCGCGCGAAGCCGAGCTCAGCGGCGACTGCCTCGGGGTCCAACGGCAGCGAGGAGCCGGCGAGCGCACCAGAGCCGAGCGGGCTGACCGACGTACGGCGATCCCAGTCCTCGAGGCGAGCGACGTCACGCACGAGCGCCTGCACGTGAGCGAGCAGCTGATGCGCGAAGACGATCGGCTGGGCGTGCTGCATGTGGGTCAGACCCGGCGCGGGCGCGTCCAGAGTGGCTTCGGCCTGTGCCATCAGTGCGGTCTCGAGCTCGACCAGGCGGTCGACGATCTGCCGGACGTGGTCTCGCAGGTAGAGGCGCAGGTCGGTCGCGATCTGGTCGTTGCGGCTGCGGCCGGCGCGCAGCTTGCCGCCGAGCGCGCCGACGCGCTCGAGCAGGCCGCGCTCGAGCGCGGTGTGGACGTCCTCGTCGTCGGCCCCTGGCCGGAAGGTCCCGTCGCGCGCGTCACGCTCCAGGGTGTCGAGGGCAGCAAGGATCCGTTCCAGCTCGCCGTCGTCGAGCAGCCCGGCCCGCTGCAACACCCGCGCGTGCGCCCGCGACGCGAGCAGGTCGTAGGGCGCCAACCGCCAGTCGAACTGCACGCTCATGGACAGCCGCGCGAGCGCCTCGGCCGGCCCGCCGGCAAAACGGCCGCCCCACAGCCGTGTGGGGGGCGAGGACTCAGTCACGGTATGGCGCTCCCGTCAGCCCAGCCGGTGGTCGCGCTGGGCGGCGATCTTGGTGGGCAGGCCCCACAGCTCGACGAAGCCCTTCGCCAGCCGCTGGTCGAAGGTGTCTTCCGCGTCGTACGTCGCGAGGTTGTAGTCGTAGAGCGACGCCTGGCTGCGCCGCCCGTTGACCACCGCGCGGCCGGCGTGCAGGACCATCCGGATGTCGCCGCTGACGTGCTTGGAGGCTTCTGAGATGTAGGCGTCCAGGGCCCGGCGCAGCGGGGAGAACCACAACCCGTCGTAGACCAGCTCGGTCCAGCGCCGCTCGACCGACCTCTTGAACCGGGCGGTCTCCTTCTCCATCGTCAGGTCCTCGAGGTGGCGGTGCGCCTCGATCAACGCCAGCGCACCCGGCGCCTCGTAGACCTCGCGGCTCTTGATGCCGACCAGCCGGTCCTCGACCATGTCGAGCCGGCCGACGCCCTGCGCACCGGCGCGGCGGTTGAGCTGCTCGATCGCCTCGAGCATCGTCACCGGCTTAGCGTCGATCGCCGTGGGGACGCTGTCGACGAAGGTGATGACGACCTCGTCCGCGTCGCGCGGCACGGACGGGTCCGAGGTGTAGGAGTAGACGTCCTCGATCGGTGCGTTCCAGACGTCCTCGAGGAACCCGGTCTCGACGGCTCGGCCCCACACGTTCTGGTCGATGGAGTACGGCGACTTCTTGGTCACGTCGATCGGCAGGTTGCGCTCCTCGGCGAACGCGATCGCCTTGTCCCGGGTCATGCCCGAGTCCCGGACCGGCGCCGTCACCTTCAAGTCGGGTGCGAGCGCCGCGATCCCGACCTCGAAGCGGACCTGGTCGTTGCCCTTGCCGGTGCAGCCGTGGCTGATGATGTTCGCGCCGTGCTTGCGTGCCGCATCCACCATGTGCTTGACGATCACCGGCCGCGACAGCGCGGAGACCAGCGGGTAGCGGTCCATGTACAGGGCATTCGCCTTGAGCGCCGGCAGGCAGTACTCGTCGGCGAACTCGTTGCGGGCGTCGACGACGACCGCCTCGACCGCGCCGCATGCCAGCGCACGCTCGCGAATCACCTGGAGGTCCTCACCGCCCTGACCGACGTCGGCCGCGACGGCGATTACCTCGGCTCCTGTCTCGGCAGCAATCCAGCCGATCGCCACGGAGGTGTCGAGGCCACCGGAGTAGGCGAGTACGACGCGGTCGGTCATCTGGGTGCGCTCCTATCAGCGTTCGGGCACTTCATTTGTCTACTCCCCCGCCATGCGGCGCAGTCGCTCCGCGAGCTTCGCCCCGCCGCGCGGATCCCGGGCGATGAGCAGGACGGTGTCGTCGCCGGCGACGGTGCCGAGCACGTCGGGCATCGCGGCGCGATCGATAGCCGAGGCCAGCAGGTGCGCGCCGCCCGGCGGCGTCCGCGCGACCACCAGGTTCGCGCTTGCCTCGGCCGAGATCAGCAGCTCGGCAGCGAGCCGGGAGACGCGGCCGTCCTTGGCATCCGCGACCGCCCGCAGGACCGGGCCGGGCGGTGCGTCGCTGAGCGCGTACACCGTGCCGCCGGCGGGGTGGCGAAGCTTCGCCGCGCCCATCTCCTCGAGGTCGCGCGAGAGCGTCGCCTGGGTGACCACCACGCCCTCGTCGGCGAGCAGCCTGGCGAGCTCTGTCTGCGAGCGCACCTCGTGTGCGCTGAGCACCGCTGCGATCCGCGACTGCCTGGCCGTCTTGGTGTGGGGGCTGACCTGATCTCGCTGCTTGACCGTTGCCATCAGACGCGGCACTCCAGCACGAAGGCGAGCAGCGCCTTCTGGGCGTGCAGCCGGTTCTCGGCCTGGTCGAACACGATGCTTGCCGGCCCGTCCATGACCTCGGCCGAGATCTCCTCGCCACGATGTGCCGGCAGGCAGTGCATGACGACAGCGTCCGGGGCGGCCGCGGCCATCTTCTCGCCGTCGAGGGCGTACGGCCGGAAGGTGTCGAGCCGGCTCGCCGCCTCGTCCTCCTGGCCCATCGAGGCCCAGACGTCGGTGTAGAGGATGTCGGCGTCCTTCGACGCAGCAACCGGATCGGTGAGCACCGAGACACTTCCCCCAGTGGTCGCCGCGATCCGCTCTGCACGCGTGACGATGCCGCCGTCGGGCAGGTAGCCCTCGGGCGAGCCCACCCGCACGTGCAGGCCGGCCATCGCGCCGCCGAGCATCAGCGAGTGGGCCATGTTGTTCCCGTCACCGAGATAGGTCAGCGTCAGGCCGGAGATCCGCCCGCCGTTGCTGGGCCCCTTGTGCTCGCGGATCGTCTGCAGATCGGCCAGCACCTGGCACGGATGGGCGAGGTCGGTGAGCGCGTTGACGACCGGCACGGTTGCCGCCGAGGCGAGGGCCTCGATGCGGTCCTGGCCGAAGGTGCGGATGACGATCGCGTCGACATACCGCGAGATCACCCGAGCGGTGTCCTCGATGGTCTCGCCGCGGCCCAGCTGGCTGCTGCGCGCATCGATGATGACCGGGTGGCCACCGAGCTCGGCGATCCCGACCTCGAAGGAGAACCGGGTACGCGTCGACGGCTTCTCGAAGATCACCGCGACCGACCTAGGACCGGCAAGCGGGCGCTCGGCGAGGCGGTCCCGCTTCATCCGCGCGGCAAGGTCGAGCACCTCGCCCTGCTCGGCAGGGCTGAGGTCGTCGTCGATCAGGAAGTGGCGCGGCATGCCGACCACCCCGCTCTCCGGCTGCTGCTCACGCGGTTGCCCATCACTTGACCTCCGGCCGGCTGACCGGTCCCCCGGTGACCTCGGCCACCCGGGCGAGCAGCTGGGCGACCGCAAACGGCTTGGGGATCACGTTGTCCGGGCCGACCATCGACTCGAGAGCCGGGAGTGCCTCGACCTTGCCGGTGACGATCAGCACCGGGATCTCAGCAGTCGCGGGATCCGACTGCAGCTCCTCGAGCACCCGGATCCCCCCGAGGTCGGGCATCATCACGTCGAGCATGATCAGCGCCGGCCGGTTGGCGGCGACCTTGACCAGCCCGCCGATGCCATCGGAGGCCGTCGCCACCGAGTAGCCCTCGCCCTGCAGCAGTGACTCGAGCAAGCCGCGCACGCTCGGGTCGTCTTCGACCACGAGGATCTGCGTAGCGGTCATGCGGCACCCTCCAAGGCGCGTCCGGCAGCCTCAAGAATGCCGGGAACGGCCGCTGTGAAGGCCGAGGCGTCCGCGGCGGTCAGGATGAGCGGAGGCGCGAGCCGCACCGCGTCCGGACCTGTGGCGTTGATCAGGAAGCCCTGGTCACGAGCCGCCGCCTCGATCGCGGGCCCACCGCCGCGGGTCTCGAGGCCGAGCCACAGCCCGCGTCCCCGCACGCCGGTGAGCAACCCGTCAGCACAGGCCTGCAGGTCTGACTTCCACTGCGCGCCCAGCCGCTCGACGTGATCGAGCAGCCCCTCGCGGTCGATGACGTCGATGACGGCGAGCGCAGCGGCGCATGACACCGGGTTGCCGCCGAACGTCGAGCCGTGGTCGCCTCGCTGCAGCGCTTCGGCGGCGTCACCGTTCGCGAGGCACGCACCGACCGGCAGGCCGCCGCCCAGCCCCTTGGCCACAGTGACGATGTCCGGCACCACACCCTCGTGCTGGTGGGCGAACCACTTGCCGGTCCGCCCGATGCCGCCCTGGACCTCGTCGATCACCAACAGCGCTCCCGCCGCGTCACAGACGCGCCGCGCCTGGCGCAGGTAGCCGTCAGGCGGCGGGATCACCCCTGCCTCGCCGAGAGTGGGCTCGAGGAACACCGCTGCGGTTCGGCCGTCGACCGCGGCCTCGAGTGCGGCGGGGTCGCCGTACGGGACGAAGTCGACGTCGAAGCCGAACGGACCGAACGGCTCGCGGATCGCGGCCTTGCCGGTCAACGCGAGCGCGCCGAGCGTCCGGCCGTGGAAGGACGACTCTGCGGCGACGAAGCGCCGCCTGCCCGGCCGCGCCCGAAGCGCGGTCTTGATGGCGGTCTCGTTGGCGGTCGCGCCGTCGTTGCTGAGAAACGCACGGGTACCCGGCACGCCCATCAGCTCGGTGAGCCGCTCGGCGAGGGCCAACGCCGGGGGGTTGATGAAGAGGTTCGACGAGTGGGCCAGGGTGGCAACCTGCTCAGCGACCGCGGCGACGACCGCCGGGTGTGCATGGCCGAGCGAAGACACCGCGATGCCCGCGATCAGGTCGAGGTACTCGCGACCGTCCGCATCCGTGACGCGCGTCCCCGACCCCTTGACCAGCGCAATCGGCGGCACGCCGTAGTTGCGCATCATCACCGCTTCCCAGCGCTGCTGGAAGGCGGCGTTGCCAGCGCTCACGACGGCAGAACCATCGTGCCGACGCCGGAGTCGGTCAACAGCTCGAGCAGCAGCGCGTGGGGCACCCGCCCGTCAAGGACGTGGGCGGCGCCGACCCCACCCTGGACCGCGCGGAGGCAGGCTTCCATCTTCGGGATCATTCCTTCGGTCAAGGTCGGCAGCATCGCTTCGAGCTCGTCGGCGCGGAGGCGGCTGATCACGTCCGTGCTGTTGGGCCAGTCGGCGTACAAGCCCTCGACATCGGTCAGGACGACGAGCTTCTCGGCCTTCACCGCCGCCGCGACCGCCGCGGCCGCCGTGTCTGCGTTGACGTTGTAGATCTCGCCGTTCACGCCGCGGCAGACGCTTGCGACCACCGGGATTCGCCCATCGTGCAGCAGGCCCTCGAGGACGCCGGCCTCGACATGGTCGACGTCGCCGACCAGCCCGATGTCGACCTCCTCGCCTTCGACGATCCCGGGACGCCGCGAGGCGGTCATGAGACGCGCGTCCTCGCCCGACAGACCCACCGCGAACGGGCCGTGGGCGTTGAGGAGCCCCACGATCTCCCGCTGCACCTGACCGACGAGAACCATGCGGACGACGTCCATCGTCTCGGGCGTGGTCACGCGCAGGCCACCGGCGAACTTCTGCTCGATGCCGAGCCGGTCGAGGTGAGCGTTGATCTGCGGGCCGCCGCCGTGCACGACCACGACCCGGATCCCGGCGTAACGAAGAAACACGACGTCCTGCGCGAACGCCTCGCGCAACGGCTGGTCGGTCATGGCGTGGCCGCCGTACTTCACGACCACCGTCTTGCCGTGGAACTGCTCGAGCCACGGCAGCGCCTCGACGAGTGCGGCTGCCCTGGACTGGAGGTCGATCTGCCGGCTCATGTCGAGTACGCCGAGTTCTCGTGGACGTAGTCGGCGGTGAGGTCGTTGCTCCAGATGGTTGCCGCCTTCGCTCCCGCCTTGAGATCCACGACGATGCTGATCTCGCGGTCACTCATGTCGACGCTCGCGGGGTCCTCGCCGGGAGCGCTGTTGCGGCACACCCATACGCCGTTGATTGCCGCGTCGAGGGTGAGCGGGTCGAAGGCGGCCTGGGTGGTGCCGACCGCCGCCAGGATCCGGCCCCAGTTCGGGTCCTCTCCGTGCAGCGCGCACTTGAGGAGGTTGCTGCGCGAGACGGCACGCGCGACATCGAGCGCGTCGCCCTCGGTCGCGGCGCCGCGTACCTCGATCTCGATGTCCTTGCTCGCGCCTTCGGCGTCGGCGATCAGCTGCCGAGAAAGTGAGGCACAGACCTCGAGCACGGCCTTGTCGAGATCGGCGTCGCTGGGCGTCACCCCGGATGCACCACTGGCGAGCAGCAGAACGGTGTCGTTGGTGGACATGCAGCCGTCGGCGTCGATCCGGTCGAACGTCAGGGCAGTCGCCGCGCACAGGGCGCGGCGAAGGGTGGCGGCGTCAGCGACGGCATCGGTGGTGATGACGCAAAGCATCGTGGCGAGCGCGGGCGCGAGCATCCCCGCACCCTTGGCCATCCCGCCGACCGACCATCCCTCGCCGGTTGCGGTCGCCTCCTTGGTCACGGTGTCTGTCGTCCGGATCGCATCGGCCGCGTCGTGGCCGCCGTCGGCGGACAGCGCGGCGACCGCCGCGGCGATCCCGCCGCGGAGCAGGTCCAGCGGAGGCGGCTCGCCGATCTTCCCGGTCGAGCACACCGCGACCTCGCCGGCTCCGACCCCGAGTGCCTCGGCCACCGCCTCGGCCGTGGCGTGTGAGATCTGGAACCCTTCGGGGCCGGTGCAGGCGTTGGCGTACTTGGAGTTCAGCACGACCGCGCGCACCGCGCCGCCGGCGAGCACCTGCTCGGACCAGATCACCGGAGCGGCCTTCACCCGGTTGGCGGTGAACACTCCCGCTGCTGCCGACAGCGGGCCGTCGTTGACGACCAGGGCAAGGTCCCGGCCGCCGTCCTTGAGCCCGGCGAGGACGCCCGCCGCCCGGAACCCGGCGGGGGTCGTGACCGTCACGGTGCCATCCCGTTCACCGACAGCCCGGTGGTCTCGGGCAACCCGAGCATGAGGTTCGCGTTCTGGATCGCCTGTCCCGCAGCACCCTTGCCGAGGTTGTCCAGGGCGAGGAGAACCACTGCGCGACCGGGATCGGCGTCGAGTGCGACCTGCAGCTGTGCGCTGTTCGAACCCGCCGTCGCGGCAGTGTGAGGGAGCTGGCCGTCCGGCAGCAACGTCACGAACGGCTCGTTGTCGTAGCAGCCGAAGGCGTCCCGCAGCGTGTCCGGCGACACCTGCCGCTTCAGCCGCGCGGTGCACGTCGCGAGGATGCCGCGCGGCATCGGCACGAGCAGCGGGGTGAAGGAGAGGCTGACGTCGGTGCCGGCGATCGCGCGCAACGACTGCCGGATCTCCCCGATGTGCCGGTGGGTGCCGCCGACCTTGTACGCCGCGAGGTCGCCCATCACCTCAGTCGCGAGCTGCTCGACCACTGGGCTACGGCCGGCGCCACTGGTCCCGCTCCCGGCGACGACCACGAGGTCGAGCGGCTCGACCAGATCCGCGGCAAGCAACGGCGCGAGCGCGAGCTGCACCGCGGTGGCGTAGCAGCCGGGGTTCGCGACTCTCAGCTTTCCTGCGATGCTCTCCCGCGCGCCCGGGAGCTCGGGAAGCCCGTAGGTCCAGGTCCCCGGGTGGCTCCCGCCGTACCAGCGCTCCCAGTCCGCCGCGTCGGCGAGGCGGTAATCGGCCCCGATGTCGACCACGTAGGTGTCCGGCGAGAGCCCGGCCACCACCGCTCCCGCTGCGCCGTGCGGCAGCGCGAGGAAGACCAGCTCGGCGTCCGCCAGCTCAGGCGAGGATGCGTCGACGAGGACCCGGTCGGCCAGCGACACCAGCTGCGGATGCAGCTCGCCGAGCCGGCGTCCCGCATTGCCACCAGCGACCAGGGCGCCTACCTCCAGATCGGGATGGGCCTCCAGCAGGCGCAGGAGCTCCCCGCCGGAGTAGCCGCTCGCGCCGACGACGGCGGTCCGCACACCCATGCCCTCACCCTACTGCATGAGCATGCAGGTAAGCGATTGAATATACGCTCGGAGCGCTCGGGCGCCTAGGTGCGCAGCTCGGCTCCGAGACGTGACGCGGCAGCAGCGACCGCACGCGCCCGGACGTCCGCGACCTCATCCGCGGCCAGCGTGCGGTCCTGGGCGCGTAGCCGCAGCGTGAACGCCATCGACTTGCGGCCTTCGCCGACCTGGGCGCCCTCGTAGACGTCGAAGAGCCGGATCGCCTCCAACAGCTCCCCGGCGCCCTCGCGCAGTGCTGCCTCGAGCGCGCCGGCTGGCACCGCCGCGGCGACACTCACCGCGATGTCGATGCTGGCGGCCGGGTACGCCGACACCACCGGCGCGGACGTGACTGGCCGCGCGGCTGCGATGAACGCATCGAGCGATAGCTCGACCGCGACCGTCCGCTCAGGCAGCCCGAACGCCTCGATCACCCGCGGGTGCAGCTCACCGGCATGGCCGACCATCTCGCCGTCGATGGCGACGGAGGCGCAGCGTCCAGGGTGGAACGGCGGGTGCGCGTCAGCCGCGATCTCGACCGCGACGCCGATCTCGCCGGCCAGCAGACGGGCAACATCTACCGCGTCCGGCCAGGACGCGTTGCGGCCGCTTCCCCACCATCCGCTGAGGTCGCGTTCCCCCGCCATCACCGCGGCGATCCTCGCGGGCTGCGCCGGCAGCGCCGCGTCGAGCGCCGCGAGGTCGCCATCCGCCGGTCGCACGGCCGCCGGGAGGTCGGGCGCAGCGGAGGTTTCCCGCGCCCGGAACACCGGGCCGGTTTCGAACAGCGCGACGTCGTTCATCCCCCGGCCGACGTTGCGGGCGAGCGCGGCGAACAGCCCCGGCAACAACGTCGTACGCAGGAAGGGCTCGGCGTCCGACACCGGGTTGGCGATTCGCACCGACGGGATCCGGGCGTCACCGGGTTCGAGCATGAGCGCCTCAGCCGTCTCGGCGGAGACGAACGGCGAGCACAGCACCTCGGTGAACCCCGCCCCGGCCATCGCCCGGCCGAGGACCCGGCGCAGCCGCTGGGCATGGGTCAGACCACGACCGGCCGTCGCCCGAGGCAGCGTCGAGGGAAGGCTCGAGTACCCCTCGAGGCGCACGACCTCCTCGACGAGGTCGACGTCGAGACGCAGGTCCGGCCGCCACGTCGGCGGGAGGACTGAGAGGTTCGGGCCGGCCGGCTCATCGAGTCGGCAGCCGACCTGCGTCAGGCGACGTACGACGGTCTCCGCCGGGTAGGGCACGCCGGCGATGCGGCCCGGCAGACCCGGGTCGAGCACGATGCGCTCGGTCTCGGCGCGACGGTCGATGTCGGTGACCTCGCCGGTACGGCGGGCGGCGCCGAGCTGGGTGAGCAACGAGACGGCGAGCTCGGCGGCAGCGGGGGCGAGCGCGTCGTCGATGCCGCGCTCGTACCGGCGCGACGCCTCCGAGGCGAGCCGATGCCGCCGGGCGGTGTAGGCGACAGTCGTCGCCTCGAAGTGCGCCGACTCGAGCAGCACCTCGCGAGTGGCCTCGGTGATCTCTGTCGCCGCACCGCCCATGACGCCGGCAAGGGCGATCGGGCCGCTGTCATCGGTGATCAGCAGGTCCCTCGGGTCCAGCGCGCGATCGACGTCGTCGAGAGTCCGCAGCCGCTCACCGGCTAGAGCCCGTCGTACGACGATCGGTCCGCGCAACGTGGCACGGTCGAAGGCATGCGTGGGCTGCCCCACGGCGAGCATCACGTAGTTGGTGACGTCGACCATCAGCGAGATCGGGCGCATGCCGGCGAGGACGAGCCGCCGCTGCAGCCACGCCGGGGACGCAACGCTCGGGTCGAGCTCCGACAGCGACACCGCGAGGTAGCGGTCGCAGCCGGCGTCATCGAGACGCACGTCGTAGCCAGCCGCACTCGGCGCGGGCAGGTCGACCGCAGCGGGGTCGCGGAAGTCGGCGTCGTAGGCGATCGCGACCTCGCGAGCGACGCCGCGCACCGAGAGCGCGTAGCCCCGGTCGGGGTTGACCGAGATGTCGAGCACATCCTCGCGGAGGCCGAGCGCAGCGACGACGTCTGCGCCGAGGGCGAGGTCCGGGTCGAGAATGAGGATCCCGCTGTGGTCGTCCGAGATGCCGAGCTCGCGCCCCGAGCAGATCATGCCGTCGGACATGTGGCCGTAGGCCTCGCGGGCCTCGATGCGAAAGCCGCCGGGCAGCGTCGCCGGCGGTCGCGCATAGGCGATGACGTCCCCGGCGGCGAAGTTTGTCGCGCCGCAGATCACCTGCCGCTCGTGGGTGCCGTCGTTCAGCGTGACCCATCGGATCGGCTTCTTGAACCCGGTGAGCTCCTCGATCGAGAGCACCTTCGCGGTGACGACGCCCTCGACGCCTTCGCCGAGCCGCTCGATGCGCTCGACCTGCAAGCCGGCAGCGGTCAGCCGCTCGCCGACGTCTCGAGCCGAGACGTGGTCGGCGAGGTCGACGTACTCACGCAGCCACGACAGCGGGACCAACATGCGTCAGGCCTCGCGTCCGAGGGCCGCGGTGACGCGCACGTCGCCCTCGACGAGGTCGCGGATGTCACTCATGTCGTGGCGTGACATGAGGGTGCGCTCCAGCCCCATCCCGAAGGCAAAGCCGGTGAAGCGCTGCGGGTCCACGCCAGCCGAGGCCAGCACTCGCGGGTGAACCATCCCGCTGCCGCCCCACTCCACCCATCCCTCGGAGCGGCAGGTGCGGCAGGCCGGAGCGCCCGGCTCGGTGGAGGTGCCGTGGCAGACCCAGCACTGCAGGTCGACATCCGCCGACGGCTCGGTGAACGGGTAGTGGTCGGGACGCAGCCGGGTGCGCGCGTCGGAGCCGAACATCGCGCGCGCCAGGGCGTCGAGGGTGCCGCGCAGGTCCCCCATCGTGAGACCCTCGTCGACCGCAAGCCCTTCGAGCTGGTGGAAGACCGCGCTGTGCGTCGCGTCCAGCGCTTCCTGGCGGTAGACGCGTCCCGGGACCGCGACGTAGCAGGGAGCGCCGCGGCTGAGCAGCGCGCGGATCTGGACCGGCGAGGTCTGAGTACGCAACAGCACGCCCGCCTCCGGCGGGTCGACCCAAAGCGTGTCCTGCGTCTCCCGCGCTGGGTGCGCCGGCGGGATGTTCAGCGCGTCGAAGTTGTACCAAGCAGCCTCGACCTCCGGCCCCTCGGCGATCTCCCATCCCATCGCGACGAACACGTCGGCGACACGCTCCTGGATCAGGCTCAGCGGGTGACGCCCTCCGCGCGGCCGGCGATCCGACGGCAGCGTGACGTCGACGGCCTCCTCGACCAGGACCCGCTCGTCGCGATCACGCTCGAGCGTTGCGCGCCGCTCGTCGTACGCGCCTGTGATCGTCGCGAGCGTCTCGTTGACCCGCCGGCCCGCGTCGGCTCTCGCCTGCGGTGGGAGCGCGCCGAGCTCGCGCCGGGCAAGCGCGACCTCCGAGCGCGGTCCGAGGTGAGCGACATGCGCCTCGGCGAGAGCGTCGAGGTCAGCGGCCGCGGCGAAAGCAGCAAGAGCGGTCTGCGCTGCGCTCGCCAGAGCGTCGTCAGACAGCGCAGCCACTTCCTTGGGGTCGTACTGGGAGTTTGGGGCAGACATGGTCGGCTTGCCGATTCTAATGAGGGGGGCCGGGCCGGCTCACGGCCAAATCAGCGTGTCGCCTCGGTACAGCGACGCCACTAGTGCGGGGTCCTCAACCCTCGCCAGCGGTGGCACGGCCTTGGCGAGGCCGAACCTCCTGACCTCCGCGGCTTCGGGGGCCCACTCCGCCGCGCTCTGCACGCCGATGCCCTTGCCGGGCAGGGTGTGCTCTCGCGAGAGCGCTGCCTCCAGCTTCCACACGGCACTCTCGTGGCTCACCGAGAAGTCAGCGCCTGCGGCGTCGGCGTACCCCTTCTCGATGCTCACGCACTGCATCTGATGGCTCTCGCAGTAGTCGAACGCGTGCAGGTCGGCACGCATGAAGTCCGCCACGGCCCCGCGGTGTGCCGCCAGGAACCCGCGGTTGAAGAAGACGACGTTGTAGGTGCCTTTGACGCCGTACTGCGCCGGAGTGAACTCGTTGAAGCGCACGTGCTCGGCGCGCAGGGTCAGCGGCTCGTTGGACTGGTAGCAGCCGACCGCGTCGAGGCGGCCCTGCACGATCTGGTTCGGATCGAAGTCCGGGGTGTCGACCAGCTTGACCTTGCCGAGATCGACGCCGGCAGCTCGCAGCATCTCGAGGTCCGGCGCCTCCTCGACGAAGTGGTAGCCCAGCGTGTGGCCTTCCAGGTCCTTCAAGGTCGAGAGCTCCGGCTTGGCGATGATGCAGTAGTCCGAGACGTCGCCGTACGTCGCGACCGCGGTCACGTTGGAGCCGTTCGCGGCGAGCACGAGGAAGTCCGCGGCCGAGCCGGTGCTGGTAGTGGTCGCTGTCCCCGCCGACACCAGTGCGGCGGCGTTCGACGCCGTGGGGATGAGCCTGACCTTCAGGCAGAGGTCGGCGAAGTAACCGAGCTTGTCCGCTGCGAACACGTCGATGATCCCGGCCGAGGCGTCGTAGCCGAACGGCGACACGTAGGTGATCGTGCCGGCGCTACGGTTCGCCGCGCATTCCGCCGCGGACACCAGGCCGTGCCCGGGCGGGACCGGCGACGAGCCAGCTCCGCAGCCAGTGACCAGACCGGCCCCGACGGTCACTGCGGCGACCAGCGACGCCAGCCGGAGGCGCGTCATGCTCCCCGCTCCGCGACCGGGCGGCCTTGCCGCCGAAGCACTAGCCGCTCGGTGGCCACCACGGCGGAGAACAACGCAATGCCGAGCACCGCCAGCACGACCACGGCCGCGTACACGACGCCGAGGTTGCCCAGCGAAGCCGCAGTCACGACAAGCGTGCCCAACCCTTTCGCCTCCCCCGCCGCTACGAACTCGGCCACCACCGCGCCGACCAGGCTCAACGGCAGGCAGATCCGCCCGGCCGCAAACAGGTACGGCAGGCTACTAGGCAGCCGGATCCGCCACAGCACCTCCGTGCGGCTCGCATCGAGCGTCGCCGCGACATCGAGCACCTCGGGATCGACGTCGCGCAGTCCGGCGAGGACGTTGACCAGGAACGGGAAGAAGACCAGCAGCGCCGCAATGACGAACTTGGGCGCCATCCCGAACCCGAGTGCCACGACGAGCGCGGGCGCGATCGCGACCAGCGGCGTCACGTTGAGGAGCACCGCCAGCGGCATGATCGCCCGCTCGAGGATCCTGACGTAGAACATCAGCACCGCAAGGACGAACGCGACGGCCATGCCGATCGCGCCGCCGACGGCGGTCTCCTCGAGCGTGGTCCCGGCGTTGCGCAGGTAGAGGCCCGGCCGGTCGTGCAGCTGGGCGCCGACCTTCGAAAGCCGCGGCAGGACATAGGGGTGGTGGACGGCGTAGAGCTGCCAGAGCAGCACGAGCACCGCAACCGCGACGACCGGCGGCAGCCACGTTCCGAAGCGGAGCCTGCTCACCGCGATCCACTCACCGCGTGGCCTCGGCGAAGCTCGAGGCGCAACTCGCGCTCGAGCTTCTGGAACTTCGGCGTTGTCTCGACCAGATCGTCGCGCGGACGGTCGAGGGGTACGTCGATGACCCGCTGCACTCCGTGCGTGAGCGCCGACATCACCACCACCCGATCGGAGAGCGCGACCGCCTCGGAGACGGAGTGGGTCACGAAAAGCACCGTCTTGCCGCTCTGCTGCCACGCGGTGAGGAGCTCATGGCGAAGGGCTTCGCGGGTCAGCTCGTCGACCGCGGCGAATGGCTCATCCATCAGCAGAATCGGCGGGTCGAAAACGAACGCGCGGGCGATCGCGACCCGCTGCTGCATCCCACCCGACAGCTCGCGCGGCATCCGGTCGGCGACGCCGTCGAGCCCGAGCGAGGCGAGCAGCGCGTGGGCATTCGGCGGTGTCGGGGGCGAGTGCCTGCGGTTGACCTGCAACGGCAGCCTCACGTTGTCGATCACCGAGCGCCATGGCAGCAGCGCTGGCGACTGCGGGACGAAACCGATCCGTTTTGCCGCGACGGCCTCCTTGACCGGATTGCCGAACAGGGCGACCTCCCCGGTGTCGGGCGAGGCAAGCCCGGCGGCAAGCCGCAGCAGCGTCGTCTTGCCGCAGCCACTCGGACCGATCACGGTCACGAACTCGCCGCGCGCGACGCTGAGCGTCAGGTCGTCGAGCACCTTCACCTCGCCGGGTCCGCGGCGGTAGGCCTTGGAGACGTTGCGGAAGGTGATCGCGGCTTCGCCGGCCGAGCCTCAGCCCTCCGGGTGCGCGGGCGCGCCCGCCGGCAGCGCGAAAC
Organism: Mycobacteriales bacterium; assembly: GCA_035547515.1. Taxonomy (GTDB): domain Bacteria; phylum Actinomycetota; class Actinomycetes; order JAFAQI01; family JAFAQI01; genus DASZTV01. The sequence goes on along the minus strand of DASZUS010000013.1, from coordinate 46,177 downwards.
CGATGGCGGCGCCGCCGGACTGCGCCCGGCCCGCCTCGATCACGCCACCGTGCGCCTCGATGATGCCCTTGGCGATGAACAGCCCGAGGCCCGTCCCGCCGCGCCTGGCGTCTCGCCAGAACTTCGTGAAGATCCGCGGCAGCGCTTCGGCCGCGATCCCCTCTCCCTCGTCGTACACCGTCACCCGTGCGCCGTCGCCTTCCGGGCGGAGCCGGATGGTCACCGTCCCCGCACCGTGACGCAACGCGTTCTCGATCAGGTTGCCGACGACCTGCCCGATCTTGTCCGGGTCGGCCCACACCTCCGGCACGTCGTCCTTCTCGAGGACGAACCTGCTCTCCGGCTCTCCCGCCGCGATCCGGCCTTCGACATCCCGCTCGATCAGCACGCGCAGGTCGACGAGCTGCTTGTGCAGCTCGAGGCGGCCCGACTCGATGCGTGAGACGTCGAGCAACTCACTGATCAGCCTGGTCAGCCGGTCGGCGTCGGAGTTGATCGTGCGCAGCATGTGCAGGCGCTGTTCGTCGGTGAAGCGTTCCCACTTGTTGATCAGGGTGGCGGTGAAGCCTTTGACCCCGGTCAACGGCGAGCGCAGCTCGTGGGCCACGACCGAGACCAGCTCGGTTCCGCTGCGCTCGGTGCGCGATCGCGCCTTCGTGTCACGCAGCGACACCACGACGGAAGTGACCCGCCGGGCGTCGTCGCGCTGGTAGGCCGCCGTGACGAGAAAGGTCTCATCCGGCTTGCCCGGACGGGTCAACGTGAGCCAGCGCTCGGGCTGGCGAACCCGCGAGGACAGGCCGTCGTACGGCCGGCTGCAGGCCCACCAGTCGCGACCTTGCGGATCGATCAGCGGGAGCACTTCGGACAGCGGCCGCCCGATCCAGCCGTCATCGCTGGAGCCCAGTAGCCGGATCGCCGCGGAGTTCACCTCCACCACGATCCCGTCGGCGTCCGCGACGACTACGCCGTCAGGCAGCGCGTCGTACGCGGACCCGGTGCCGCCCCGCTCAGGCACGTACCCGCCTCCCTGGTCCACGGGAGAGCCTAGGACGTCCCCCGTCGGCGATGAGCGCGTGCGGAGGCGTAGAGACACACCGCAGCCGCCGCGGCGAGGTTCAAGCTCTCGGCGCGGCCGCGGATCGGGATCCGTACGACGCGGTCCGCCAGCGCCACCAGCTCGGCAGGCAAGCCATGGGCTTCGCTGCCGAACAGCCAAGCAGTCGCAGCGACGAGTGCACCGGTGTCGGCGAGCTCGTCGAGCTCGTCCTGACCATCCGGGGCCGTCGCGAGCAGCTGGCAGCCGGCCGCCTTGAGATCTGCGAGCACATCAGCAGTGGGTCGGCCGACGACGAGCGGAAGGTGGAACACGCTGCCAGCGCTGGCGCGAACACACTTGCCGGACCAGACGTCCACGGAGCCCTCACCGAAGGCGGCCAGCTGCGCGCCGGCGGCATCCGCGGTGCGGATCACGGTCCCCGCATTGCCCGGGTCGGAGCAGTCGTCAAGGATGACGGCGAGCTGCACGGCGGGTGGGATGCCAGCCGGACTGGGTGCGTCGACCACTGCGACCACACCTTGCGGCGTGGTCGTCTCGGCTACCGCGCGCAGCGCGCGATCGGTGACGGTGTGAAGCACCACCTGCCGATGCGCGAGCGCTCGGACCAGGTCGCGCTCACGCTCCGCAGCGTCGTCGCTGACAAAGACCTCGCGTAGCGCGAACCCAGCGTCAAGCGCGGCCTGCACCGCGTGGACGCCTTCGGCAAGGAACGCTCCCGCGGCGCGCCGGCCGCGCGGTTCGCGAAGCGCGCGTGCGGCCACGATCCGCGGGTTGCGCGGGGAGTCGATCACGCCGGGGACCCCGGCGGGCACGAGCAGGCGGTGCTACGCGGCAGAGCCGGCGGCGCTGCCGGTGGCCGGCAGGGAGGTCCGAGCAAGCTCGACGAGCGCGGCGAACGAAGCCTCGTCGGACACGGCGAGCTCGGCGAGGTTCTTGCGGTCCACCTCGACGCCGGCAGCCTTCAGGCCCTGGATGAACCGGTTGTAGGTCATCCCGTTGGCGCGCGCCGCGGCGTTGATCCGCTGGATCCACAGCTGGCGGAACTCGCCCTTGCGGGCACGCCGGTCCCGGTAGGCGTAGTTCATCGAGTGGAGCATCTGCTCCTTGGCCTTGCGGTAGAGGCGCGACCGCTGGCCGCGGTAGCCGCTCGCCCGCTCGAGGACGACCCGACGCTTCTTGTGGGCGTTGACCGCCCGCTTCACCCGTGCCACGGGATTCTCCTTGAGAGCTAAGGCCCGGCGTACGCCGGGGAAGACAACGAAATGGCGCGCTGAGCGCGCCGGAGACGAGACCGCGGACTAGCGTCCGAGCAGCTTGTTGGCCTTCTTGGTGTCGGCCGGCGACAGGACCTCTTCGTTGGCGAGCCGCCGCGTCCGCACTGAGGACTTGTGCTCCAGCAGGTGGTTGCGGTTCGCGCGGCGGTGCATCAGCTTGCCGGAACCGGTGACCCGGAAGCGCTTCTTCGACCCGCTGTGGGTCTTCATCTTGGGCATCGCTGCCTGTCTCCTACCTCGTTGTCGGTGCTAGACCGCTGCCTGCTCGGGCGCCTCGGGGCCGGCGTCGGAATCCGCCTCGCTGTCTGCCCGTCGTGCTCTCGCTGGCTGCGTCTGGTGCTTTCGGTGCGGGGCCATCACCATGATCATGTTGCGGCCGTCCTGCTTGGGCGACGCCTCGACGTACCCCAGCTCTTCGACATCCGCCGCGAGACGCTGCAGCAACCGGAACCCCAGCTCGGGGCGCGACTGCTCGCGGCCACGGAACATGATCGTGATCTTGACCTTGTCTCCCGCCTTGAGGAACCGCACGACGTGACCCTTCTTGGTCTCGTAGTCATGCGGATCGATCTTCGGCCGGAGCTTCATCTCCTTGATGATCGTGTGCGACTGGTTACGTCGCGCCTCCCGCGCTTTCTGCGCGTTCTCGTACTTCCACTTGCCGTAGTCCATGAGCTTGCAGACCGGCGGCCGAGCCTCGGCGGCTACCTCGACCAGGTCGAGATCTGCCTCCTGGGCCAGTCGCAGCGCGTCACCGATGGCGACGATGCCGACCTGCTCACCGTTTGGACCGACCAGCCGCACCTCGGGGACGCGGATCCGGTCGTTGATACGGGGTTCGACGCTGATGGGACCTCCACGTTGCGTTAGCTACCGCGAGGCATTCATGGGAAAAGCCCCGCACGACGCGCGTGCGAGGCCTCGACGACAACGGCAGACCCCACCACCGAAGATCATGCGGTACGGCGGTGCGGCGACCGGTGACCCGTCAGCCCGCAGACCGATCGGGTGGGAGTCGAGACCCCACTTGCAAGCGGGTGTCACCACCCACTAGTCGCACTACGAAGACTAGCAGCGCGCGTGCAACCGTGGCGAGTGATCGGGAACTAGGCGGCTGGGTCGAGTGCGGCGCGGACCTGGCCGAGGAGCCGCTCCGGCACGTCGAGGTCCGTGGCGGCGACGACAATGACCCGCCAGCCCAGCGCGCGCAGCGCATCTCGGCGGTGGGCGTCCTCGCGGCGCCGGTCCCAGTGCGGCGAGTCGTCGTACTCGACGTCGTACTCGATGGCGACGCGTTCGCCCGGGTAGGCCAGGGCGAGCCGGCCGACGAACCCGCCGGTGGTGTCCCTGACGAGGTGCTGGACCGCAGGGCGGCCCAGTCCGGCGGAGAGGAGCAGGCAGCGCAGACGCGTGTGCGCCGATGACTCGCTGAGCGGCTCGAGGTCGCGCAGCATCGCGTCGACGCGGGTGACATTGCGAGTACCCCGGTGGGCATTGCGGTACGCGACGAGCTCGTCGAGCATGAGCAGCCCGTCATGCACCATCGCCTCCGCCACGACCAGGGCCTCGACGGGCGAGAGCCACCGGGCACAGTCGTACGCGGTGCGGACCGGAGTCGTCAGCAGGACCCCGTTGATCAGATCGAGGTCGCGCGCCTCGAGGCTCACCTCGCGGGTGTAGCAGCCCTCGCGGGACCGCACCCGGGTTCCCGCCGGGCAGCCGACCCACACCAGGGGCCACCGTGGGTCGCGGGCATCGACGCCGTACAGCCACGCGGCGGTGAGCCCGCAGACGAACGCGTGCTTGCCGAGCACCAGCCGGATCGCCTCGGCGCGGGTGCGCTGGTCGTCCGGCAGGGCCTCGTGGATCCAGACGTCGCGAAACACCTGGCGCCACGGGCCATCGCGGAGCGCGGAGTCGCTGACACCGGCGAGCGCGGCGGTAGCGCTGGTGAACGGGCCGTGGGTGAGCACCTCGGGCTCAGTTGCAGCTGGCACTGCACCAGGTTCGGGCCAACGGCGGCGGCAGCGCTCAGCGCTGTCCACAGGCCGCCCGCCCCCTTGGCGTGATCTTGACGATCGGCACCCTATGAGCGCCTCATAGGGGTGCCGATCGTCAAGATCACGCTTATTCCACGATTTTGGCGATGGGGAGCTCGAGGATGTCGCGCGCGCCGGCGGCCTTCAGCGCGGGGATCAGCTCGTTGACGCCCTGCTTGGGTACGACGGTGCCGAGCGCGTAGCCACCACCGGCGAGCTGCGTCTGCGTGGGCGAGCTCATCGAGGGCAGCTGCTCGAGTACGCCGGCAAGGTCGCCGTCGGACACGTTGAGCATCAGGTAGACCGTGCCGCGCGCCCGGATCGCCCCCTGCAGCAGCAGCGCGATGTCCTCCATCGCCGCCCGCTTCTCCGGGTCGGCGTACGCCGCGGGATTCGCGATCAGCTCGGTGCGCGAGGTCAACAGGGTCTCGAGGATGCGCAGCCCGTGCGCCCGCAGCGACGAACCGGTCTCGGTCACGTCGACGATCGCATCGACGATGTCCGGGACCTTGGCCTCGGTGGCGCCGTACGACGGGACGATGACCGCCTTGACGCCGGCATCGGAGAAGAACCGGCGGGTCAGCTCCGGGTACTCCGTCGACACCCGCACGCCGTCCGGCAGCTCGGCACCGCTTTGCGCCGGGTGCTCGGCCGGCACCGCGAGGATGATCCGCACCGGGTTCGACGTCGCCTTCGAGTACTCCAGCTCGCAGACCGACTCCACCGTCGCCGAGGTCTCGGTGATCCAGTCGCGGCCGGTGATGCCGAGGTCGAACAGGCCCTCCTCGACGTAGCGCGGGATCTCCTGCGGCCGCAGGAACATCACCCGATCGACGCGCGGGTCGGCGATGCCGGCGCGGTAGTCGCGGTCGGACCCGCGGCGTACGGCGAGGTCGGCGGCGTCGAACAGCTCGAGGGTCGCCTTCTCCAGCGAACCTTTGGGAAGCACAAGCGAAAGCACGGCAGATGGCCTTTCAGACGGGTAGATCAGGACGGCGGGGGCGGGCGGACGCGAGGTCAGCGACCGTCGTCCGCCGGCGCATGGCTGGTCGCGCGGATCGCCCGCAGCACCAGCGCCGTCTCGACCGCAGCCATCGCGGCCTCCCGTCCCTTGTCCTCACTCGACCCGGGCAGGCCCGCCCGGTCGAGCGCCTGCTCCGTGGTGTCGCAGGTCAGCAGGCCGAAGCCTACCGGGACCCGCAGCTCGGTCGCGATGCGCGCCAAGCCATCGGTCGCCGCGGAACAGACGTAGGTGAAGTGCGGCGTCCCGCCGCGGATGACGACACCCAGCGCGACCACCGCGTCGTACATCGTCGCGAGCTCCCGGGCGATGACGGGCAGCTCGAAGGCGCCCGGTGCCCGGCACACGTACGGCGCGGGCACTCCGGCGTCGGCGAGTCCGCGCAGCGCGCCGGCAAGCAGCGCGTCGGTGATGTCGGCGTGCCAGCGTGCCGCGACGACCGCGACGCGCAGTCCACTCCCGTCCGGCGTCTGCTCTGCCGGCGCTCCCCCGCCGCTCACTGGGCGACCTCGTCCGAGGGCTCGGCAACCGGCAAGGCGAAGGGCGAGAGCGCATAGGCCATCCGCACCGCAGTGCGGTAGATGTCCGGCTCGGCCTTCGCCGCACGTTCGGTCACCGCGACCGGCAGCACGTCGGCGCTTGCCTCGGTCACCTCGTCCTCGGCGATCGGCGGAAGGTCGGGGATGTCGTGTCCCATCCGGTCGCGCTTGGTCGTGAGGTAGCGCAGGTTCTCGGGGGTGACCCGGACCGGCAGCGGGACCCGGGCGAGGATCTTCAGCTCGTGACCCTCGAGCCCGGCGCGCTTGTCCGGGTTGTTCGTCAGCAGGCGCATCGAGCGCACCCCGAGGCTGGTGAGGATCTGGGCTCCCGTGCCGTAGTCGCGAGCGTCGGCGGGCAGCCCGAGCGCGACGTTCGCGTCGACCGTGTCCTGCCCCTGGTCCTGCAGCTGGTAGGCCTGCAGCTTGTGCATCAGGCCGATCCCCCGGCCCTCGTGGCCCCGCACGTAGAGCACGACACCGCGCCCCTCCGCCGCCACCGCCGCAATCGCGGCGTCGAGCTGCGGCCCGCAGTCGCAGCGTCGGCTGCCGAAGACGTCACCGGTGAGGCACTCGGAGTGCACCCGGACGAGCACGTCCTCACCGTCGCCGATGTCGCCCTTGACCAGTGCGACGTGCTCGATGCCGTCGATGAGGCTGCGAAATCCGACCGCGCGGAACTCCCCGTGGTTGGTCGGGATCCGGGCGTCGGCGACCTGCTCGACCTGGCTCTCGGTACGACGGCGGTAGGCGATCAGGTCGGCGATCGCGATCAGCGCCAGGTCGTGCTCGGCGGCGAAGACCTCGAGCTCGTCGAGGCGGGCCATGCCCTCGATGTCCTTCTCACTGACGATCTCGCAGAGCACCCCCGCCGGCCGCAGGCCCGCGAGCCGGCACAGGTCGATGGCGGCCTCGGTGTGCCCGGCGCGCCGGATCACCCCGCCGTCCTTGGCGCGCAGCGGCACCACGTGTCCCGGACGGGTGAAGTCGGCGGGCTTCGAGTCAGGGTCTGCCAACGCCCGCATCGTCAACGCCCGGTCGTGCGCGGAGATGCCGGTCGTCGTGCCCTCGACCAGGTCGACGGTGACGGCGTACGCCGTACCTCGCTTGTCCTGGTTGGTGTGGTACATCGGCGGAAGGTCGAGACGGTCGCAGTCGGCCTCGGTGAGCGGGACGCAGATGTAGCCCGACGTGTAGCGGACCATGAACGCGACGAGCTCCGGAGTCGCCTTCTCTGCGGCGAAGATCAAGTCGCCTTCGTTCTCGCGATCGGCATCGTCGACGACGATCACCGGCTTGCCGGCCGCAATGTCGGCGATGGCGCGCTCGACCTCGCTGAAGCCGATCATGGGCTCGTGCCCTCCTGAGGCCGTCACTGCCGGATCTCCTTCGCTGTGAGCAACCGCTCGACGTACTTCGCGAGCACGTCGACCTCCACGTTGACGCGCTGACCGACCTCACGCGACCCGAACGTCGTACGGGCGAGCGTCTCCGGAATCAGACTGACGCCGACGACGCATCCGGTGATGGACGTCACTGTCAGGCTGACGCCGTCGAGCGCGATCGATCCCTTCTCGACGATGTAGCGCGCGAGTCCGGCAGGCACCTCGAGGTCCACCTCGCGCCAGTGCTGCGAAGGTCTCGACGCAACGACGGTCGCGACGCCGTCGACATGGCCCTGCACGATGTGGCCCCCGAGGCGAGTGGTGGGCGTGACCGATCGCTCGAGGTTGACCGGGTCGCCGAGGCGAAGCCCCCCGAGCGTCGTACGACGCAACGTCTCGCGCATCACGTCCGCGGTGAACGACGACGGGTGGCTCTCGGCAACCGTGAGACAGACGCCGTTGACGGCGATCGACTCACCACCCTGGAGGTCACGCAACGTCTCGCCGGCGAGCGTGAGCCGGACCGCATCGGGCTGCTCCTCGATCGCCGCGACCGAGCCGAGGTCTTCAACGATCCCGGTGAACATCAAGCACCTCCGACATCGGCAACGATCCGCACGTCTCCCCCGACTACCCCTGCCTCGCGAAGCGTCAGCCGCCTGGCGTCCGCGAGCGTCGCGACCCCGAAACCGTCGAGGACGCTCTTGCCCGCACCGAGCAGGGTCGGCGCGAGGTAGCCGACGACCCGGTCCACCAGGCCATCGGCGACGAAGCCCGCGGCAAGGGTCGCACCGCCCTCGACGAGCACGAGGTAGCGCTCCACGCCGTGGAGCAGCGCCAGCAGCGCGGTGAGGTCGATCCCGCGCTCGCCGCGGGGCACCTCGACGACCTCCGCTCCGGCCGCGCGCAGCGCCGCGCAGCGGTCACCCGGGGCGGCGGCGGTGACCGCGATCAGTGCTGGCGCAGAACCGTCGAGCACCTTCGCGTCCAGCGGCGTGCGGGCGTGGCTGTCGACCACGACCCGCAGTGGCTGGCGACCGACGTCGATGCCGCGGACCGTCAGCGACGGGTCGTCGGCAAGCACCGTGCCGATGCCGGCGACGATCGCGTCAGCGCGGGCCCGCAGCGCGTGGACGTCGGCCCGGGCTGGCTCTCCGGTGATCCACTGGCTCGTGCCGTCGGCTGCGGCAGCGCGACCGTCCAGCGTCGCGGCGTACTTCCAGGTCACGTGCGGGCGGCCCCGGCGTACCGCGATCAGCCACGGGGCGATGTCCGCCTCCGCCTCGTCGGCGAGCACGCCCGATTCGACGTCGACGCCGGCCCGCTCGAGCACCGCCGCGCCCCCCGCCGCGGGCGCGTGTGGGTCAGCGACTGCGTAGACGACGCGCCTCACCCCGGCAGCAATGATCGCCTCGGTGCAGGGACCCGTCCGGCCGCGATGCGCGCACGGTTCGAGGGTGACGACGAGAGTGCCGCCTCGCGCAGCAGGTCCGGCACCTGCGAGTGCGACGACCTCCGCGTGCGGACCACCGACCGGCGCGGTAGCGCCGACCGCGATCTCGCGGCCCGCACGGTCCAGCAGGACCGCGCCGACTGCCGGGTTCGGGTTCGTCGTACCGAGCGCGTCCCGCGCAGCGGCGACCGCGCGACGCATCGCGGTGGTCTCTGCGGCGGTGGCCACTTGTCTCCTCGGGTCGAACCGGCGTACCGGGACGAGGAGACGCGAACGAAGCAGCCCGCAGGACCCGCGCCGGAGCCGGCGCTACCCAACGGGTGGCGCTCGCGCGCTGCCTCTCATCCGGACTCTCACCGTCGGCCCTGGAGTCTCACCAGGTCCACCGGCCGATGGCTTCGGCCGGGTCGCGGGCTTCGAGGGGTCCGCTGCCGGACCGCCTCGTCACCGCCGGTTCGGACTTTCACCGATCCCGGAGCGCGCGGGGCTTACCCGACCATTCTGCTCCAGACCTAGTGAGAAGACCACCAGGCAGTCTCGGCCGAGGCCTTGGCGGCGGCCCGGAGCCGCCGCACCGCGTCGGCCGGGTCGTCGCTGCCGTAGACCGCCGACCCGGCGACGAACACGTCGGCGCCCGCCTCGGCACACTGCTCGATCGTGTCCAAGTCGACCCCGCCGTCCACCTGGACCCACACCGAGTGCTCGCCCTCCCGCACCAGCTCCCGAGCGCGGCGGATCTTGGGCAGCATGACGTCGAGGAACGCCTGGCCGCCGAACCCCGGCTCGACCGTCATCACCAGCACGGTGTCGATCTCTGGCAGCAGGTCGGCGTAGCCCTCGATCGGCGTTGCGGGACGCAACGCCAGGCCCGCCCGCGCGCCGGCGGACCGCAGCACCCGTGCCAGCCGCACCGGTGCCTGTGCCGCCTCGGCGTGGAACGTGACGCTGTGCGCGCCTGCCTCCGCGTATGCGGGTGCGTGCCGGTCGGGCTCGTCGATCATGAGGTGGCAGTCCATGGGAAGCGCCGTGTGCTTGAGCAGCGCTTCGACCGTGCCGAGCCCAAGCGTGAGGTTGGGCACGAAGTGGTTGTCCATGACATCGACGTGGACCCAGTCGGCGACATCCCCGATCACCGCGACCTCGTCGGCGAGCCGGGCGAAGTCGGCCGAGAGGATGCTCGGGGCGATCTGCATTGCTCGGATCCTAGGCGGGCCTGCGCCGGAGCAGCGCGAGGAACATCGCGTCGGTGCCGTGGCGGTGGGGCCACAGCTGGACCGTGGGCCCGGGGCCGAGCTCCGGTACGCCGGGAAGCGTCGCGCGGGCATCCACTAGCTCGAGGTCGCCGCGTGAGGCCATGACGCTGTCGACGACGCCGCGCGTCTCGGCTCGGTGCGGCGAGCACGTCGCGTAGCCGATGAGGCCGCCCGGCCTCGTCGAGGCCGCGGCGCTGTCGAGCAGGGATCGCTGCAGCGGCACCAGCCGCTCGATGTCGTCGGGGGTACGTCGCCATCGCACCTCGGGCCGGCGGCGCAGCGCGCCGAGCCCACTGCACGGCACGTCGACCAGCACCCGGTCGAAGCCTGCGTCTCGCCAGGCCGGTCTCGCCGCGTCAGCCACGACGACCGATGTCTCGGTGCCGCGCACGCCACTGCGGACCAGCTCTGCGCGGTGCGGCTGGAGCTCGTTGGCCACCAGACGCGCAGACTCCGGCAGCAGGCCGGCGAGCAGGCTCGCCTTGCCGCCGGGCCCGGCACACCCGTCGAGCCACCAGCGGTCCGTTCCGTCGACGGACGCCCGGGCCAGCGCGAGCGCGACCAGCTGGCTGCCCTCGTCCTGCACTCGCGCCCGGCCGTCGCGGACCGCAGCGATCGCCGCCGGGTCACCACCGCCGAGATGGACGGCGTACGGCGACAACGAACCAGCGGATGCCTGACCACCGGCCTGGGCAACCAGCTCGTCGCGCCCGATCGATCCGGGTCGCGCCAGGAGGTGCGTCACCGGCCGGTCGAAGGCGAGCGCGCGGTCGAGCTCGGCGAGGTCCCCGTCGAGCGCATCGAGCAGTGCGGCAGCGACCCACGTGGGGTAGCCGCGATCGAAGGCGAGCCTCCCGACCGGGTCGGCGGGCGCCAACGCGGTGACCCACGCGGGCCAACCCCGCTGGCTGATCTTGCGCATCACCGCATTGACCAGCCCGGAGGGGCGGTGGCCGGCCAGCGCCTTCGCCAGGTCGACGGTCGTCGACACCGCGGCGTGCGGCGGGACGCGGGTGTGCAGCAGCTGGTAGGCGCCCACGCGCAGCACCCCGCGCACCGGCAGGTCGAGTGAGGCCACGTCGCGTCGGGACGCCGTGGCGATCACCTCGTCGAGCACGCCCTGCCACCGCAGCGTGCCGTAGGCGAGCTCCGTCGCGAATGCGGCATCCGTCGGGCTCAGCCGCCGCTCCCGGAGCAGGCGGGGCAGGACCAGGTTGGAGTACGCCGCGTCCCTCTCGACCGCGATGACCAGCTCTGCGGCGGTACGACGTGCCGGATCGGCCCTCACGTCCACCACCGGCGGCTCACGTGAACCGGTCGCCGGCTGCGAGCCGCGCGCCGCGGGCCCACTCGACCGCGTCCCGGTCCGGCTTGCCGGCAGGGCGGACGGTGCCGAGGCGCACCGGCCCGGTCCCGGTCCCGACGAGCACGCCGTCGCGGCCCCGGTCGAGCAGCGCGCCGGGCGCGAGGCTGACCCCGTCCGCCTCGACCGGAAGCACCGGTCCGATCCCCAGCCGCTGGTCGCGGAACATCGTCCACGCCCCGGGCTCAGGGGTGCAGCCCCGGACCCGGCGGTCCACGACCGCCGCCGGGCGATCCCACACGACGCGCGCATCGTCGACGGTCAGCTTCGGGGCGAGCGAGACCCCCTCGTCGGGCTGCGGGATCGGGGCGACCGCATCGTCCTCGATCGCATCGAGCGTGGCGGTGAGCAGCACCGCACCATCGACGGACAACCGCTCGAGCAGCTCTCCCGCAGTCTCCCGCGGGCGGATGCTGACGGTCATCGCGCCGTACACCGGTCCGGTGTCGAGCCCGGCTTCGAGGCGGAACGTCGTCGCGCCGGTGACGTCGTCACCGGCGATAAGCGCGTGCTGCACCGGTGCCGCTCCCCGCCAGGCCGGCAGCACCGAGAAGTGCAGGTTGACCCAGCCGTGCCGCGGGATGTCGAGGGCAGCCGGCGGGACGAGCGCGCCGTAGGCGACGACGGCCACGCAGTCGACGTCGAGTTGCGAGAGCCGTTCGAGGAACTCGGGCTCGGACGGTCGCGCCGGGGTGAGCACCTCGATGCCGTGCTCGGCCGCTCGCTGCTTCACCGGGCTCGGCGACAGCACCCGGCCCCGCCCGGCCGGGGCGTCGGGGCGGGTCAGCACCGCGACCACCTCGTGCCGCTGCGCGGCGAGCAACGCGTCGAGTGAGGGAAGGGCGACCTCCGGCGTACCGGCGAAGACGAGACGCACGAGGCAGCGTCGCTAGACGGGAAGCCCGCCGGTGACGTGCGGGGAGTCACGCACCACCGGTGGGGTGAGGCCGGACCAGTCGGCCTCGCGGATCGCCTTCATCGCTGCCTTGCGCTGCTCCGGGTCAAGCCGGTCGATGAAGAGGATGCCGTCGAGATGGTCGGTCTCGTGCTGGATGCAGCGGGCGAGCAGCTCGGTGCCCTCGACTACCACCGGTTCGCCGTGCATGTCGACCCCGGTGGCGACGACGCGGTGCTTGCGCACGGTCGGGAATGTCAGGCCGGGCAGGGACAGGCAGCCCTCGCCGCCGTCCTGTTCCTCGTCGCCGACCGCCTTGACCACCGGGTTGATGAGGTGACCGGCCTGCTCGTCGTCGACGTGGTAGGTGAAGACGCGAAGGCTGACGCCGATCTGCGGCGCCGCGAGGCCGACGCCGGGCGCGTCCAGCATCGTCTCGGCAAGGTCCCGCACCAGCTGGCGCAGCTCCTTGTCGAAGACGGTGACCGGCTCGGCCGGGGTGGTCAGCACCGGATCGCCGAACAGGCGGATCGGCTGGACCGGCACGGCAGCTCCTCAGACGACGACAACAGGCCCGTCAATGTTAGGGAACCGATGTCGCGGTCTGCTGCGTCCAACGAGCATGATGGCTCGCATGGTTGCTCGGGTCCGCATCACCGGCGTCGTCGCGACGGCTGCCGCGCTTCTCCTCAGCAGCGGTCTCGCCGCACAGGCGGCGGCAGATCACGGCGCGCCGGTCTTCCGCGACCCACCCCGCACCGCCCCGCAGACCTCGACGGCTGACGGCAGCTGCACGGCGCCGGGAGCGTCGTATCCCGGTACGCCGACCAGCGGCGAGCAGCTGGTCTGGCTGGACCGCGACCCGGTCTCGCTGACCGCGATCTGGCTGCCGGGCTCCAACGCGACCAAGTGCGTCGCCCGCCGTACCGTCCGCAAGGCAGCGGTCGCGAAGAAGCTCGCCGCCGCAGTCGACCGCGCGAAGGCGATGCCCGACGAGCCGCTGCCCTGCCCGTTCGCCGACGGCACGTCGGTGCAGCTGTACCTGACCTACCCGGACGGCACCTCCGAGTACGTCGAGGCGGCGCTCAACGGGTGCCGCCCGATCTCGGCGCCGGGCCGCGCGGCGCGCTGGGGCAACACCGCCGCATTCGAGGCGGCGCTGCTGCCCGCCGCTCCGCCGGCATGGCGCAGCTACCTCGGCGGCCAGGCACCGACGGCGAAGGTCACGGCCGCGCCTCCCGCGACCACCAAGCGCGGTACGCCGGTGTACCGGCAGGCTCCGGCCAGTGCTCCGCTGACGCGCAAGCGCAACGGCGTCTGCACCGTCGAGGGCCATGCCGAGCCGGTGCCGGCGTCGAGCGACGGCCTGGTCTGGGTCAACCCCAAGCCACGGCGGGTCGTCGCCATCTGGCTGCCCGGCGAGAACGCCGGCAGCTGCGTCGCCGTACGGACCAACGACAACGCCGAGAAGGCCCAGCCGATCGCGGCGGCCATCGAGGGGGCGCCAGCGATGCCTCGCGGGCTGTTCTGCCCGCTCGACGACGGCTCCGCGGTGCGCGTCTACCTGATGTACGACAGCGGCGTCGACCAGTACGTCAACATCGAGCTCAGCGGCTGCCACAGCGTGTCGGCGCCCGGCCGCTACCCGCGGGAGACCAGCTCGGCGCTGACCAGCGCACTGCGCCAGATCGCACCACCCGGCTGGGGCCACTACCTCAAGGGCTGATCGGCAGCCCGCTGCCGTCAGCCCAGGACGGCCGGGTCCATCTCGACGCGCACCGAGCCCGGCGCCTTCTTGGCGCTGCGCGTCGCCTGTGCTGCCTTGAGCGCGCTGGCCAGCTCGAGCGCGCGCACCCGCGGCACGCGGACCAGGATTCGCTCGTCGTCGGGTTCGCCGCCGTCGACCGGGACCGGACCGAGCAGCTCCGCCGCCGGCGGCAGCTTCGCGGCGGCGAGCAGGTCCGCGATCGCTTCGGCGTCGCCGGTGAGCGCGGCCATCCGGCCCGCCGGGGGCAGGTGCAGCGCGCGGCGGTCCTCCAGCTCCCGCTCGGCGTGCCAGCGCGGCTGCCACCGCATCAGCGCCTGGACCGGGCGAAGCTCGCCCGGAGCGACAACGACCACCCGGCCGCCCGAGGACGCACCTCGCACCAGGCTCGCGGCGTTGAGCCACCGCCGAAGGGCTTCCTCGCTCGCGCGGAGGTCCGGGCGCGACAGCGCCAGCCAGCCGTCCAGCAGGATCGCTGCGGAGTAGCCGCCCTCGGCCACCGGCTCGGCGCCCGGCGTCGCCACGACGATCGCCGGGTCCCCCTTGACGCTCGCGAGCACCCGGCCGCCGCCGGAGGTCTTGACCGGGAAACCGGGGAACACCCGTCCGAGCTCCTCCGCCGTACGGCGGGCGCCGACGACTACCGCGCGCAGCTTCAACGAGGCGCAGTGCGGGCAGCGCCAGCCGGTCGCCACCACGCCGCACCAGCGGCAGATCGGCGGCGCGTCGTCGCCGACGCCGGCCAGCGGCCCGGCGCAGTGCTTGCACTGCGCGGTACGCCGGCACTGCGCGCAGGCCAGCGCCGGCAGGTATCCCTGCCGCGGCACCTGGAAGAGCACCGCTCCCGAAGCGAGGGCGTCCTTGGCGGTTCGCCAGGCAAGCGTCGGGAGCCGCGCGGCGCGTGCGGCCTCATCGGTCGCCAGCTCCTCGTCTCCCCCTGTGGCCCGCACCGCCGGCAGGTCGCTGGTCCGCGCGGCTGCGCTCGGCCCGAGCTCGCTCGCCCATCCGCTGGCGAGCAGCTGGGCGCCTTCGGCGGTGACCGCGTGCCCGGCCAGCAGAAGCGAGACCCCCGCCCGGTGCGCCCGCAGCAGCGCGACCTCTCGAGCGTGGCAGTACGGCGCGCGAGGCTCGGCCAGTAGGTCGTCGCCGTCGTCCCACACGACCATCAGCCCGAGGTCGTGCACCGGCGCCCAGACCGCGGCGCGGGTGCCGACGACGGCACGCACCGCGCCACGCGAGACCGCGAGGAACCGCTCGTAGCGCTCCGACGGTCCGAGATCGGCCGTCAGCGCGACATGGTGGCCCTCGCCGAGCCGTGCCTGCAGCGCACGGTCGACCCGCTCGACGTCTCGGGCATCCGGCACGACCACGACGGCACCCCGACCGACCGCCAGGACTGCCGCAACCGCCGCCGCGATCTCCGCCGGCCAGTCGCCCGGCAGCACCGTCCAGACCCGCCGCGCGGTGCCGGTGGCCAGCTCCCGCAGCAGTTCCGGACCGCCGGCGTAGCGGCCGAGCGCCAGTGGCTCCGGCAGCGCCACTTCGGTCGTCGCGGGCCTGCTCTTGGCCCGCTCGACCGCCGCGTGACGCGGCGGCACGGCGAGACGGGTCACGTCCGCGAAGACGCCGGCCTGGCGGTCAGCGACCTCCCGCGCGATCTCCGCGATCTCGGGCAGCAGCACGGGCTCGGCGCCGAGCACCCGCTCGAGGAACGCCAAGCGCCCCTCGTGCTCGCTCTCGGCTGCACGTTCGAGCACGAACCCGCCGACCAGCGCACCCGCGAAGCGGACCCGTACCCGTACCCCCGGTTGGGCCGCGGCGTCCTGCTCCTCGCTCACCAGGTAGTCGAACGGGCGGTCGAGGTGAGCGAGCGAGACGTCGACCGAGACCCGCGCAATCGGCAGGACCTCTGCCCGCCGCTGCATCGCCGGCTTGGCCGCCTTCGCGGGCGCTTTCTTGGCCGGCGTAACCGTCACAAGGTCGAGCAGTCGCGGTTACTTGCCGGCTGCCGCTTTGAGGGCGTCGACTCGCGATGTCGACTCCCAGGTGAAGTCGAGCTCGGGGCGACCGAAGTGGCCGTAGGCGGCGGTCTGGGAGTAGATCGGGCGCAGCAGGTCGAGGTCGCGGATGATCGCGGCCGGGCGGAGGTCGAACACCTCGAGGATCGCCGACTGGATCTTGTCGTCGTCGACCACACCGGTGCCGAAGGTGTCGACGAACATGCCGACCGGGCGCGCCTTGCCGATCGCGTAGGCGACCTGCGCCTCGCAGCGCTCCGCGAGGCCAGCAGCAACGACGTTCTTGGCGACCCAGCGCATCGCGTACGCCGCGGAGCGGTCGACCTTCGACGGGTCCTTGCCAGAGAACGCGCCGCCGCCGTGACGCGCCATGCCGCCGTAGGTGTCGACGATGATCTTGCGTCCGGTCAGGCCGGCGTCACCCATCGGGCCGCCGACCTCGAAGCGGCCGGTGGGGTTGACGAGCAGGCGGTAGCCCTCGGTGTCGATGCCGAGGTCTTCGAGCTCAGGGCCGACCACGTGCTCGCGGACGTCCGGTGCCAGCAGCGTGTCGATGTCGATGTCGGCGGCGTGCTGGCTCGACACGACCACGGTGTCGAGCCGGACCGGCTTGTTGCCGTCGTACTCGATCGTGACCTGCGTCTTGCCGTCGGGACGCAGGTAGGGAACCGTGCCGCTCTTGCGGACTGCCGACAGCCGCCGCGCCAGCCGGTGCGCGAGCGCGATCGGCAGTGGCATCAGCTCGGGGGTCTCGGTGCAGGCAAAGCCGAACATCAGCCCCTGGTCGCCGGCGCCCTGCCGGTCCAGCGGATCGTCGTCGCCCTCGGCGCGGTGCTCGAAGGCGTCGTCGACGCCCTGTGCGATGTCCGGAGACTGCGAGCCGATCGAGACGCTCACGCCGCAGGAGTCGCCGTCGAAGCCCTTGCGTGAGGAGTCGTAGCCGATGTCGAGGACCTTCTCGCGCACGATGCTCGCGATGTCGACGTAGGTGTCGGTGCGGACCTCGCCGGCCACGTGGACCTGCCCGGTCGTGATCAGGGTCTCGACCGCAACCCGGCTGGTGGGGTCTTCCTTGATCATCGCGTCGAGGATCGAGTCGCTGATCTGGTCGGCGATCTTGTCCGGGTGACCCTCGGTCACGGACTCGGAGGTGAACAGGCGGCGAGACACGGACGGCTCCTATCGGTCCCACTCGGCAGCGGGCACAGCACGGCGGGCACAGCGGCGCCGGCCCGCCGGGAGTCTATCGAGTTATCGGTTCGGCGAGGCCAGACGCAGGGCGATGAGATCGAGGATCGTGTGCCCGAGCGCTTCCTTGCTGCCGTGGGCGAACACGGTCTCGCTGCCGTCGGCACCGAGGATGGTGGCGGCGTTGTGCTCGGACTCGAAGGTGCGATGCTCGCCGACCTCGTTGACCACGATCAGGTCGCAGCCCTTGGCGGCGAGCTTCGCGCGACCGTTGGCGATCACGTTGTCGGTCTCGGCGGCGAACCCGACGATGACCTGGCCGGGACGTCGGCGCGTGGCCGAGATGTCGGCAAGGATGTCGGGGTTGCGGACCAGCGCGATCGGCTCGGGGTCGGCGGCGCCCTTCTTGATCTTCGCCGCGGCGCGCGCCGCCGGACGGAAGTCCGCGACGGCGGCCGCCATCACGATCGCGTCCGCGCTCGGGGCGATCTCCTCGACCGCGACACGCATGTCCTCGGCGGTGCCGACCCGGACCACCTTCGCCCCCGCGGGGTCGGCGAGGGATGAGTTCGCGGAGATCAAGGTGACCTCGGCGCCGCGCGCCAGCGCGGCACGCGCGATGGCGTAGCCCTGCCGGCCGCTCGACCGGTTGCCCAGGAAGCGCACCGGGTCCAGCGGCTCGCGGGTGCCGCCTGCCGTCACCACGACGTGACGGCCGTCGAGGTCCGGCGCCAGCCCGCTGACGCCACGGTCGAGGACGGTCCGGGCGACCGCGAAGATCTCCTCGGGGTCGGGCAGCCGGCCGATGCCGGTGTCTGCTCCGGTGAGCCGGCCGACCGCCGGGTCGAGCACGATGACGCCGCGCTCCCGCAGGGTGGCGACGTTGGCCTCGGTCGCCGGGTGCTGCCACATCTCGGTGTGCATCGCCGGGGCGAGCACGACCGGGCACCGCGCGGTGAGCAGCGTCGCGGTCAGCAGGTCGTCGGAGCGGCCGGTGACCAGCCGCGCGAGAAAGTCCGCAGTGGCCGGAGCGACCACGACGAGGTCGGCCTGGCGGCCCAGCAACACGTGCGGCACCCGGTGCGCCTCGGTCCAGACGTCGGTCGCCACCGGGTGACCGGACAGCGCCGCCCAGGTCGTCTCGCCGACGAACTTCAGCGCGGAGGCGGTGGGCACGACGTGCACGTCGTGTCCGGACTCGGTGAACCGGCGGAGCAGCTCGCACGCCTTGTACGCAGCGATGCCGCCGCAGACTCCGAGGACGACGTTGCGGCGCTGCGGCTGCGACATCCCCGACTCGGGGCCGGCGGATCCAGGCCCGCCCGTCATGGCAGCGGATGCCTTACGCGATCTCGACCTGCTCGAAGGTCAGCAGGTCCTCGTTCGCCTCGCGCAGGGCCACCGACAGCGGCTTCTCCTGCACGTGCGCCGGGACGAGCGGACCGACGTACTCGAGCAGGCCCTCACCGAGCTGCGAGTAGTAGGCGTTGATCTGCCGCGCCCGCTTGGCGGCATAGATGACGAGGGCGTACTTGCTCTCGACCTTGTCGAGCAGCTCGTCGATCGGAGGGTTCGTGATCCCCTCGGGGCGAGCAGCGGTGCCGGCCAAAGCGGTGCCTCATCTCAGTCGCGGAAGTGCCCATCAACTTTACAGGAGACGGACTCGTTACGGTCAGCCCTCGCGAATCAGCGCGGCCAGCGCCGCGGCGGCCTCGGCGATCGAGGTGTTGACGATCACTGCGTCGAACTCCGCCTCGGCGGCGAGCTCGACCTTCGCCTGGGCCAGCCGGCGGGCGATGACGTCGGCGTCCTCGGTGCCGCGGCCGCGCAGCCGCCGCTCGAGCTCCTCCCAGGACGGTGGAGCCAGAAAGACCAGCTGCGCGCGGGGGTCGATCGCGCGGACCTGCCGGGCGCCGGCGAGCTCGATCTCGAGCAGGACCGGTACGCCGGCGGCGAGCTTCTCCTCGACCGGCGCTCTCGGGGTCCCGTAGTGGTTTCCGGCGTACGTCGCGTGCTCGAGCAGCTCCCCGCGCTCGATCATCGCCTCGAACTGCGGTTCCGTGACGAAGAAGTAGGAGACGCCGTCGACCTCGCCGGGGCGCTGCGGCCTCGTGGTGGCGCTGATCGAATACCAGACGTCGGGCGCCAGGTCGCGCAGCGCCGCGACGACCGAGCTCTTGCCAACCCCGGCGGGACCGGACAGGACGGTGAGGCGGCTACTACTCCGCGAACTCACGCTCGAGGGCCGATCGCTGGTGCGCGCCCAGCCCTCTGACCCGGCGGCTCGCCGAGATCGAGAGTCGTTCCATGATCCGCTGGGCGCGGATCTTGCCGACACCAGGCATCGACTCCAGCACGGCGCTGACCCGCATCTTGCCGATCGCCTCGTCGCGCTCGCCTTCGGCGAAGACCTCGGCCAGCGACACCGTCGACTGCTTGAGCCGCTCCCGCAGGTCGGCCCGCGCCCGCCTGGCGGCAGCGGCCTTCTCCAGGGCGGCGGCCCGCTGCTCGGGCGTCAACGGCGGGAGTGCCAAGGAATGCCACCTCGAGGTCACCACATCGGGACGAGCAAGGGCGTCGCCCCGTGCGCGTCAAATCGCCAGCGGCGGCGAACCTAGCGAGGCCAGCGCGGGTCGCGCAACTGGCGCTGGACCTCACTGACCGGACAGCGCCGCCGCGATCGACGCAGCCGCCTCACCAGGATCACTGGCACCCGTGATCGGACGTCCGATGACCACGAGATCGGCGCCGTCGGCGATCGCCTGCTCCGGCGTCGCCACCCGCGCCTGGTCGTTGGTGTCGGAGCCGACCGGCCGGACGCCCGGGGTGATCAGCGTGATGTCGGGGCCGACTGCGCCGCGGACCAGCGCGACCTCCTGCGGCGAGCAGACGATCGCCCGCGCGCCCGACTCGGTGGCGAGGCGAGCGAGCCGTACGACGGCCTCAGCCGGCGGGCCGGCGATGCCGAGCAGGTCGAGGTCGGCCGCCGAGAGCGACGTGAGGATCGTGATCGCGGTGATCCGGGTCGCCGGCAGCGCCTCGGCGGCCGCGGCGATCACTGCGGGCCCGCCGGACGCATGGACGGTGAGGTAGTCGGGCGCGAGCGAGGCGACCGATCGCGAGGCGCCGCCGACCGTCGCAGGGATGTCGTGCAGCTTCAGGTCGAGGAACAGGTCGATGTCCGCCGCTGCGCGGATCTTCTCGACCGCGCCGGGTCCTTCGGCGCAGAACAGCTCGAGCCCGACCTTGACGGTGCTGACGTGCGGCGCAACCGTCTGGGCCCACCGCGTCGCGGTAGCGAGGTCTGCGGTGTCGAGAGCGACCGCGATGGGGGCGCGCTCAGACATCCTGGTCCTCCCACCAGTCGTCGGCCAGCGGGTCGTCGTCCTCCTCGGCAGCCGATGCCACCTCACCGGCCGCGCCGTCGCCCTCGTCGCCGGGCGGGTCGGGGAGCTCGGGAACGATCTGGTCGGGAGCGCGGTGGGCCAACCCGATCGCCTGCTCGAGCCGGTCCATGCCGCGGGCGGCCAAGGCCTCGCGCAGCTCGCGGGACACCCGGGCGGGTGCTCCCGGATCGTTGAAGATCACCGTGCCGATCTGCACCGCGCTCGCGCCGGCGAGGATGAACTCGAGCGCGTCGTTGCCGGTCCGGATCCCGCCGATGCCGAACAGCGGCACCTCCGGCAGCGCCTGGTGGACCTGCCACACGCAGCGCAGCGCGAGCGGGCGGATCGCCGGGCCGGACAGCCCACCCGTGACGCCCGCGAGGAGCGGGCGCATCGTGACGGTGTCGATCACCATGCCCAGCGTCGTGTTGATCAGGCTGAGCCCGTTGGCGCCGGCGTCGATGCACGCCTTCGCGATGTCGACGATGTCCGTCACGTCAGGCGAGAGCTTCGCGAAGATCGGCAGGCTCGACGGGGTCGCGCGGCGTACCGCTTGGATCACGGCGGCGGCTGCCGACTTGTCGCAGGCAAACACCTGCCCGCGGTCCTCGACGTTCGGGCAGCTGATGTTGACCTCGATCATGCCGACCGGCTTCCCGCGCAGCTTGCCGGCGAGCTTGCCGTACTCCTCGATGGTGTGGCCGGCGATCGAGACGACCGCGGTCACGTCGTGCTCGGCGAGCCAGGCAAGGTCGCGGTTGATGAAGACGTCGATGCCGGGCCCTTGCAGGCCGATCGAGTTGAGCATCCCGCTGGGCGTCTCGGCCATGCGCGGGGTCGCCCGACCCGCTCGGGCGTTGAGCTGGATCGACTTGGTGACGACCCCGCCGATGGCGGTGAGGTCGTTGTAGGCGGAGAGCTCCTGGCCGGCCGCGGCGCAGCCGGACGCGGTGAAGACCGGGTCGGAGACGGTGAGCGAGCCGAGCTTGGTGGTCATGTCCACGTTGACGTGGCGGACCGGCTCGACCTGCCGCTTGAGCGTCACAGTCATTGGCTTGCTCCCACCGCGTCTTCGGGGACGGTGCCTAAGGCGTCCCAGCGGATCCGGTCACCGGAGAACACCGGGCCGTCGACGCACGAGCGCCCCATCCGGGTCTGCCCGTCGTTGCCGATGATCGGAAGCACGCAGGTCATGCAGACACCGATCCCGCATGCCATCGACTCCTCGACCGACAGCTGCGTCGGGATCCCGGCGCCGTCATAGGCGGCGGCGGCGACCGACTGCACCGCCTGCAGCATCGCCATCGGGCCGCAGGCATAGATGACGTCCGCCTTGACGCGGTCGATCACCTCGGGCAGGACGTCGGACACCCGGCCCTTCTCGCCGTACGTGCCGTCATCGGTCGTGAAGGCGACGCTTGCCGCCATCCGCTTGGCGTCGAGCGCTCCGAAGAGCCGGTCGCCGGTCGACGCGCCGAGGACCGCGTCGACGCGGCAGCCGCGGGTGCGTAGCGCGTCGGCCAGCATGAACAGCGGGGCCGCGCCGTACCCGCCGCCGACGACGACGCAGTTCGCGGGCTCGCGTGGCAGGGCGAACGGTCGTCCCAGCGGCCCGACGATGTCGATCGGGTCGTAGGGGCGCTGCGCGGCCAGCCACGCGGTGCCGCGCCCGGAGACCGAGAAGATGAACTCCACCGTGCCGCCGTACACGCCGGTCTCGCGGACGCCGTAGATCGAGAACGCGCGACGCAACAGCATCGAGCCGCTGTCGCCGCCGACCGCGACCGCGACGAACTGGCCGGGTCGGGTGAGCTCCGCGATCCCCGGCGCGACGACGGTCATCGAGTAGTACTCGCCGACCGGTTTGACGTTGAGGACCTCGCCCTTGACCTGGATGCCCATCAGGCGGCTCCTCCTTCGGCGGCGCGGGCGGCGTTGATCAACCGATGATGCTGCTGCAGCGAGGCAACCCCGATGTCGCCCCCGCGTAGCGCCTCGATTCCCTGCACCGCCGCGGCCAGCGCCTGGACCGTCGTCAGGCACGGGACGCTGCGCATCACCGCTGCGGTGCGGATCTCGTAACCGTCGAGCCGCGGGCCGGAGTTGCCGAACGGGGTGTTCACGATGAGGTCGACCTCACCGGCAGCGATCCGGTCGACGATGGTCGGCTCACCGTCGGGGCCCCGCCCGTCGGAGTTCTTGCGGACCACGGTCGACGGGACGCCGTTGCGTTGCAGCACCTCGGCGGTGCCCTCGGTCGCGAGCACCTCGAAGCCGAGGTCGGCGAGCCGCTTCACCGGGAAGATCAGGTGACGCTTGTCGCGGTTCGCGACCGAGACGAACACGCGGCCCTTGGTGGGCAGCGCGCCGTACGCCGCTTCCTGGGACTTGGCGAACGCGGTGCCGAAGGTCGCGTCGACCCCCATGACCTCGCCGGTCGACTTCATCTCCGGCCCGAGCACCGTGTCGACGCCCGCGAAGCGCGACCACGGCAGAACGGCTTCCTTGACGCAGATCGCAGCGTCGAACGGCAGGTCCGCACCGTCACCGGCCGGCAGGATGCCTTCCTGGCGGAGCTGACCGATAGAGGCGCCCAGCATCACCCGCGCGGCCGCCTTCGCCAGCGGAACGGCGGTGGCCTTCGAGACGAACGGCGCGGTCCGGCTGGCGCGCGGGTTCGCCTCGAGGACGTAGAGCACGTCGCCGGCAAGGGCGAACTGGACGTTGAGGAGTCCGCGGACGCCGACCCCGCGCGCGATCGCCTCGGTGGCTTCGCGGATCCGCGAGATGTCGGCCCGGCCAAGGGTGATCGGCGGCAGCGCGCACGCCGAGTCGCCGGAGTGGATGCCGGCCTCCTCGATGTGCTCCATGACGCCGCCGAGGAAGAGCTCCTCGCCGTCGTAGAGCGCGTCGACGTCGACTTCGATGGCGTCTTCGAGGAACCGGTCGACCAGCACCGGGTGCTCGGGGCTGACCTCGGTCGCGCGGTCGATGTAGTCGCGCAGGGTCGCGTCGTCGTACACGATCTCCATGCCGCGGCCGCCGAGCACGTAGGAGGGCCGGACCAGCACCGGGTAGCCGATCTCGTGCGCGATCTCGGCGGCCTCGTCGAACGACCGCGCGGTGCCGTGCTTGGGCGCGACGAGGTTCGCCTCGGCGAGGACCTGCCCGAATGCGCCGCGCTCCTCCGCGAGGTGGATCGCCTCGGGCGGGGTCCCGACGATCGGCACGCCGGCGTCCTTGAGCCGCTGCGCGAGCCCGAGAGGGGTCTGGCCGCCGAGCTGGACCACGACACCGACCACCTCGCCGCTTCTCCGCTCGGCATCGACGACTTCGAGAACGTCCTCACAGGTGAGCGGCTCGAAGTAGAGCCGGTCGGAGGTGTCGTAGTCGGTGGAGACTGTCTCGGGGTTGCAGTTGACCATCACGGTCTCGAAGCCCGCGTCGTGCAAGGCGTAGCAGGCGTGGACGCACGAGTAGTCGAACTCGACGCCCTGCCCGATCCGGTTCGGGCCGCTGCCGAGGATGAGGACCTTCGGCCGCTGACCGGGTGAGACCTCGTCCTCCTCGTCGTAGGAGGAGTAGTGGTACGGCGTCTTCGCGGCGAACTCGGCCGCGCAGGTGTCGACGGTCTTGTAGACGGGCCGGACGCCGAGCTCGTGGCGCAGCCCCCGCACGTCCTCCTCGGTCAGGCCGCGGATCGCCGCGATCTGCGCGTCGGAGAAGCCATGCCGCTTCGCGGCACGAAGCGTGTCGGCATCGAGCGTCGGCGCCGCAGCGACGTCCGCCGCGACCTCGCCGAGCAGTGCGAGCTGGTCGAGGAACCAGGGATCGATGCCGGTCTCGTCGTGCAGCCGCTCGACGCTGGCACCGGCTCGCATCGCCTGGACGACGGCCTGCAATCGGCGGTCGTGCGGGCGGGTGGCCTTCGGCATCCACTCCTCGAGATCGCCGGGCGGTGAGGCGAAGTCCAGCTCCGCGCCCTTGGCCTCCAGCGATCGCGTGGCCTTCTGCAGTGCCTCGGTGAAGTTCCGCCCGAGCGCCATCACCTCGCCCACGCTTTTCATGTGCGTGGTCAGGGTGGTGTCCGCGCCGGGGAACTTCTCGAACGCGAACCGCGGGATCTTGACCACGACGTAGTCGAGGCTGGGCTCGAAGCTCGCCGGGGTCTCGCGGGTGATGTCGTTGGGGATCTCGTCGAGGGTGTAGCCCAGCGCAAGCTTCGCGGCGATCTTCGCGATCGGGAACCCGGTGGCCTTGGACGCCAACGCGCTGGACCGCGACACCCGCGGGTTCATCTCGATCACCACCTGGCGGCCGGTGTCTGGGTCGACCGCGAACTGGATGTTCGACCCACCGGTCTCGACGCCGACCTGGCGGATGACCGCGAACGCCATGTCCCGCATGCGCTGGTACTCGCGGTCTGTCAGCGTCATCGCGGGCGCCACCGTGATGCTGTCACCGGTGTGCACGCCCATCGGGTCGAGGTTCTCGATCGAGCAGACGACCACGCAGTTGTCCTTGCGGTCGCGCATGACCTCGAGCTCGTACTCCTTCCAGCCGAGCACGCTCTCCTCGACCAGGACCTCGTGCACCGGGCTGGCGGCCAGGCCGGTAGCGATCATCGTGCGCAGCTCGGCCTCGTCGTGCGCGAAGCCCGACCCGCCGCCACCGAGAGTGAAGGAGGGTCGGAGCACCAGCGGGTAGCCGAGCTCGCCCGCCACCGCGACCGCCTCCTCGACGGTGCGCACCAGGGTGCTTCGGGCATAGTCCGCGCCGATGACGTCGCAGACCTCCTTGAACTTCTGCCGGTCCTCACCGGCGTGGATCGCATCGACCGATGCGCCGAGCAGCTCCACGCCGTACTTCTCGAGCACCCCGCGGTCGTGCAGCGCAATCGCCGTGTTGAGAGCGGTCTGGCCGCCGAGGGTGGCGAGCAGGCCGTCGGGACGCTCGATCGCAATGACCTTCTCGACGTACTCCGGGGTGATCGGCTCGATGTAGGTCGCGTCGGCGAACTCCGGGTCGGTCATGATCGTCGCCGGGTTGGAGTTGACCAGGCTGACCCGCAGGCCCTCCTCGCGCAGCACGCGCAGCGCCTGGGTGCCGGAGTAGTCGAACTCGCAGGCCTGGCCGATGACGATCGGCCCCGACCCGATGACGAGGACGCTGTTGATGTCGGCGCGCTTGGGCACTAGCGGGCACCTTCCATCAGCTCGGCGAACATCGCGAACAGGTTCGTCGCATCGTGGGGCCCCGGCGCTGCCTCTGGGTGGTACTGCACCGAGAACGCCGGGATGTCGAGGCAGTGCAGGCCCTCGACCACGTTGTCGTTGAGGTCGACGTGGCTGACCTCGACCTTGCCGAACTCGGTCGTCGCGGCTTCCTCGGTCGGGGCGTCGACCGCAAACCCGTGGTTGTGGCTGGTGATCGCGACCCCGCCGGTGCGCCGGTCCTGCACCGGCTGGTTCACCCCGCGGTGGCCGAACTTGAGCTTGTAGGTGCCGAACCCGAGCGCCCGGCCCAGGATCTGGTTGCCGAAGCAGATGCCGAACACCGGCTTCACCCCGAGCACGCCGCGCATCGCGGCGACAGGTGCGTCGGTGGTCGCCGGGTCGCCCGGGCCGTTGGAGAAGAACACACCGTCGGGCGAAACGGCGAGGATGTCGGAGGCCGTTGCGGTGGCCGGAAGCACATGCACCTCGCAGCCGAGCTCGGACATGTAGCGCGGCGTCGATGCCTTGATGCCGAGGTCGACCGCCGCCACCGTGAACCGCTTCTCCCCCACCGCGGGTACGACGTAGGCCTGCGGCGTGGTCACCTCGCCGGCAAGGTCGGCGCCTTCCATTCCCGGGCTTTCGAGGACGCGGGCGAGCAGCGCCTCCGGGTCGGTCTCGACGCTGCTGACGCCGACCCGCATCGCGCCGCGCTCGCGCAGGTGCCGGGTGAGAGCCCGTGTGTCCACGCCGCTGATCCCGACGACTCCCTGCGCGGCCAGCGCGGAGTCGAGGGTGCGCTGTGACCGCCAGCTGCTCGGCACCCGTGCCGGGTCCCGCACGACGTACCCCGACACCCACACGCGCCGGGACTCCGGGTCCTCGTCGTTGACACCGGTGTTGCCGATGTGCGGCGAGGTCTGCACGACGACCTGACGGTGGAAGGACGGGTCAGTCAGGGTCTCCTGGTAGCCGGTCATGCCGGTGGTGAAGACCGCCTCGCCGAATGTCTCGCCGACCGCGCCGTACGAACGACCGCGGAAGGTCCGGCCGTCCTCCAGCACGAGGATCGCCGGCTCAGTCATCGTCGCCTTCCCTTCCGTGTCGGACCCGCTGGATCACGATCCAGATTGCAAAGAGCAGGAAGATCACCCCGGCCGCGATCGCGACGCCCAGGCTCCCCCAGGCCGGGTGGGGGTCGATCAGGACCTTCTTGTCAGCGAGCATCATGCAGGCTTGCCGTCCAGCGCGGTCGGGCGGCCACGAAGGAAGGTGGCGACGACGCGCGCCGAGAGCTCGCGACCCGCGAACGGTGTGTTGCGGCTCCGGCTGGCGCTGGCTGCGGGGTCCACAGTCCATCGCGCGCCCGGGTCGACCAGCACCAGGTTGGCCGGCGCGCCCGGCTCGAGCGGCTGCCCCTGCTTCGGCAGCCGGCCGATCGCGGCCGGCCGCACGCTCATTCGGTCAGCCACGCCTGCCCAGTCAAGCAGGCCGGTCTCGACCATCGCCGTCGCGACGACGGCGAGCGCCGTCTCCAGTCCGGTCATCCCGAACGCCGCGGCGGCGAACTCGGTCTCCTTGTCCTCCAGCGCGTGCGGCGCGTGGTCGGTGGCGACCGCGTCGATGGTGCCGTCAGCGAGCGCGGCGCGCAGCGCCATGACGTCGTCGTGGGTGCGCAGCGGCGGGTTGACCTTGAACACCGGGTCGTAGGAGGCGACGAGGTCGTCGGTGAGCAACAGGTGGTGCGGCGTGACCTCGGCGGTGACGTTCCAGCCCTTCGCCTTGGCCCAGCGCACCAGCTCGACCGAGCCGGCGGTCGAGACGTGGCAGAAGTGCACCCGGGAGCCGACGTGCGCGGCGAGCAGGCAGTCGCGGGCGATGATCGCCTCCTCGGCGACCGCGGGCCAGCCGGCCAGGCCGAGCGTCGCCGACCACTCGCCCTCGTTCATCTGCGCGGACTCGGTGAGCCGGGGGTCCTGGGCGTGCTGGGCGACGACGCCGTCGAAGGCCTTGACGTACTCGAGCGCGCGGCGCATCAGCAGCGGGTCATGGACGCACTTGCCGTCGTCGGAGAAGACCCGCACCCGCGCGGCGGAATCCGCCATCGCGCCGAGCTCGGCGAGCCGCTCGCCAGCGAGGCCGACAGTGACCGCGCCGACCGGGTGGACGTCGCAGTGTCCCGCCTCCTGCCCCAGCCGCCAGACCTGCTCCACGACGCCCGCCACGTCCGCGACCGGATCGGTGTTGGCCATGGCGTGGACCGCGGTGAAGCCACCGAGCGCGGCGGCTCGGGTGCCGGTCTCCACCGTCTCTGCGTCCTCGCGGCCGGGCTCCCGCAGGTGTGTGTGCAGGTCGACGAAGCCAGGCAGTGCGACCAGGCCGCCGGCGTCGATGACCTCGGCGCCGGCCGGTGCCGACTCCACCAGCTCGCCGTTGTCGACGTACAGGTCCCGGACGTCGCCGCCGAGCGGACGCGACCCGCGGATGACGAAGCCCGTCACACGTCCTCCACCCCTCCCGCCACCCAACAGCGGCGTCGACTGCGTCGACTCATGCTGCTGCCACCACGGAGTCCGAGACGTCGATCAGGCCGCCGAGGAGGAGATAGAGAACGGCCATGCGCACCGAGATGCCGTTGGCGACCTGCTCGACGATCGTCGAGCGGACGCCGTCGGCCACCTCGGCCGCGATCTCGACGCCGCGGTTCATCGGCCCGGGATGCATGACGATCGCGTCGTCGGGCAGCGCCGCCATCCGGCGCGCGTCCAGCCCGTAGCGGCGGGAGTACTCGCGAGTGGTTGGGAAGAAGCCGCCCTGCATCCGCTCGTTCTGGACGCGCAGCATCATCACCACGTCGCTCTTGGGAAGCACTGCGTCCAGGTCATAGGACACGGCACATGGCCAGCTCGGCACACCGACCGGCAGCAGGGTCGGCGGCGCGACCAGGGTGACTTCGGCGCCGAGCGTCGACAGCAGTAAGACGTTGCTGCGGGCGACCCGGGAGTGCAGGACGTCCCCGACGATCGTCACGTGCAGCCCCTCGAGCCGGCCCATGCGGCTGCGCATCGTGTAGGCGTCGAGGAGTGCCTGAGTCGGATGCTCGTGGGTGCCGTCGCCTGCGTTGACGACGCTGCCGCGGATCCAGGTCGCGAGCCGGTGCGGGGCGCCGCTCGCCGAATGGCGCACGACGACCGCGTCCGATCCCATCGCCTCGAGGGTGAGCGCGGTGTCCTTCAGCGACTCGCCCTTGCTGACACTCGACCCCTTCGCCGAGAAGTTGATGACGTCGGCCGAGAGCCGCTTGGCGGCGACCTCGAACGACGTACGGGTCCGGGTCGAGTCCTCGAAGAAGAGGTTGACCACCGTCCGACCGCGCAGAGTCGGCAGCTTCTTGATGCTGCGCCCGGCCAGCGCCGCGTCCATGTCGGCGGCCGTGTCCAGGACGAGGAGCGCATCGTCGCGGTCGAGATCGGCCGCGGAGAGCAGGTGTCGGTTCATCAGGCGACTCCCTCCGGGCTCGCGACGCGCTTGAGATCGGCCGGACCGAGCAGCACCGCGTCGCGGCCGTCGTGCTCCTCGAGCAGCGCGTGGACGGTCTCGGTCAACGACGTCGGGAGGTTCTTGCCGACGTAGTCGGCGCGGATCGGCAGCTCACGGTGGCCCCGGTCGACCAGCACCGCCAGCTGGACCGCCTTGGGCCTGCCGATGTCCGACAGCGCATCGAGCGCGGAGCGGATGGTCCGTCCGGAGAACAGGACGTCGTCGACCAGTACGACGACCAGGTCGTCGACGCCACTGGCCGGGATGTCGGTCGGCTCGAGGGCGCGCACGCCGCGAAGCCGCAGGTCGTCGCGATACATGGTGACGTCGAGGGCGCCGACCGGGACCTCGACGTTCTCGATAGTGGCGATCCGCTCGGCGATCCGTCGGGCCAGTGTGACCCCGCGAGTCGGGATGCCGAGCAGGACCAGCCGGTCCGCGCCCTGGTTCCGCTCGACGATCTCGTGAGCGATGCGGGTCAGCGCCCGCTGGACGTCGCTTGCTTCGAGCACGGGACGTGCCGCCGATGGGTCACCAGTCGTCGGCCTGAGCCGGTTCGAACCGTGCGCAGCCGTCATCGAGACACCTCCTTGCCCGCCTCGCAGGACGGGATTAAAGGACGTTGTCGTACCGGCTCGACAGTACCAGCCGCCGACGGAACGTCAGGCCAGGGCCGGCGACTCGCCCGAGGGGATTTGACCCAGCGTCACGAGAACCGCGAATACCCATGTCAGGAGGGCTGCCGCGTGAAATCCGACCGCCAGCTGGGAGGCAGTGGAACTCGACTCGATCCCCTGATAAGCGAAGGGATACAACCACTGGGTCGTCGCCGCCAGGGCACCCGTCGTCAGCAGCAGAACCCTGCGCCGCTGGCCGCCCTCGGGCACCCCGTCCAGCGCCAGAAGGACGGCCGCCGCCGCCCACACGACGTACTGAGGCGAAAGGACCTTCGCCCCCACGAGGACGAGCGCGGCACCCGCGGCGACGACGATCGGCACAGGTACGCCGCGGGCTCGGATTCTCCACAGCCACGCGAAGAGGATCAGCAACAACGCCGGAAGGAGGGCGCTGCCGATCCACAGAGCCCAGCCCGGTATGAGGATCTCCGGCGAACCCTCGCCCTCGGTGATCGCGACGGTCGCGCCCAGAGCGTGCGCAAGAACGGCCGGCGCCGCCCACAGCGTCTCGACCTCGAGCCCGCGACCTCCCTGGGTTCGGAGCATCGCCCACAGACCGGCACCCCCGCCCCACGCGAGCACCGGACCGGTCGCGACCGCGACTGACACGCCCGCCGTGGTCGCCGCACGCAGCCAGCCACGACGTTCGACGATCGGAAAGATCAACACGAGCAGAACGGCCGGCCAGAGCTTGAGGAGTGTCGCCGCGGCGACGCAGAGCCCTGCAAGCAGCCACCGGCGCCGCTCGACAGCGCGGACGAAGCCCATGATCGCCGCGGCCACGAACACATCGAGCCGGACCCACATCACGGGACCCAGCAGAACAGGCAACAGGACCCAGCCCCACAGCCCGGATGACGCGGCACCAGACCGAGCCAGAGTTCTGGCCACGAGCGCATCTGCGACAAGCGCCAGAACGATGAACTCGAGCTCGTAGGCCTTCGTTCCCCCCGGCAGGATCATCAAGGGCAACACGCCGGGCGGATAGTCGACTGGGAACGACTTCCAGGGCAGGAGGCCGTGGCGCAACACCAGCGTGGCCCAGAGGAAATAGTGGTACTGGACGTCGTCGTCGACCTGTGGGTAAAACGTCGTGCCACTGAGCACCACCAGGCCAGCCAAGCGAGTCACCAGCCACACCCACGCCGGCAGCCGAGCGGTCGCACTGCACCTCACCCGGCAGGGACGCCGGCTTAGGCGGGTGCCAGCGCTGTCGCCGGTGCTGGAGCGTGCGGCGGGACGCGCCGGTAGCGGAGGGCGTATCGCACGGCGACGACCACCCACGCGAGGAAGCACACCACATGGACGCATGCCGCGAGGAAACCGGCGATTCCCCCGGAGAGTAGCGAGACGAACAGACCCGGATAGACCAGCTGGCTCGATGCCGCCCAGGCGGCGGCCGCACCCAACAACCACGTTCGTTCTTTCACTGAGTGAGTACTCGCTTCCCCCGCGACGAGCGCGACCACCGCGACGGCCCACACCACGTACTGCGCCGAGAGCACTCGCTCGGACACCAGCAAGGCTGCAATCAGGAGAAGGGCTGCGCCTCGCACGGTGATGCGGGCGTGCGGCCCGGAGCGCCAGCAGATGAACCACACGGCGAGGAGAGCCGCAGGCAAGACGAACCCGATGCAATATGCGACCAGGTGCGCCGCCCGGACGTCGATCGAGCCATAGCCCTGCTGCAGCCACTGCGAAGACAGACGGAAGCGGTGTGCGACCTCGTATGGAAACGCCCACACGGACTCGAACTCCAGGCCCCGCCCACCCTGGAACCTGAGCATGTCTCTCAGTCCACCGGCTCCACCCCAGGCGAGAACTGGCACCGTGAGCGCAGCCGTACCGAACAGAGCCCATGTCGCAATCCGCCATCGACCCGACCGGTCGAGCAACCGCCACATCACCACGAGCAGCGCGAGCGGCCAGAGCTTGAGAAGCGTCGCGGCGGCGAGACACAACCCCGCGGCGCGCCACCTTCGTAGCTCGATCGCGCGGATGTACCCGACCATCGCGGCAGCCACGAAGATGTCCAGCCGCACCCACTCGAGCGGACCAAGCAGAATCGGTAAGACGATCCAGAGCCAGGCGCCGGCCGCCCCCGGACGAGCGCGCCACAGTGTCCGCGCGATGAACGCGTCTGCGACAAAGGCGAGCAGGACGAACTGAAACTCGAACTCGCCGAAGCGCCCCGGGAGCGTCATGAACGGCAGCGCACCCGGCGGGTACTCCACGGCGTAATCGCGCCATGGGAGCAAACCCGCTTGGAGAAGCTTGGCCCACGGGTAGTAGCGATTGACCACGTCGCTATCGACCAAGGGGTAGAACGTCGAACCGCTGAGGACCAAAAGTCCGAGCAGCCTGCTCAGCAGCCACGCCCAGACCGCAACCCGCTCGTCACTGCTGGCGCGCCCCAGCCAGCTCGGCACAGTGACCCGGTACGTCGCGCTCGGAGTCACACCGCACTCGCCGCCAGCCTCGCTGGCAGGGGGGTCCCACGCTCATCTTCGCAACGCGTCTCGATCAGCAGTCCTGCGATCACTGCGAGCCCCCATGCCAGCTTCGACCACTCCACCGCAAGCGCCCATGCCGAGAACGACTGCCTGGCGATCACAATGGGCAGCCAAGGCAGCAGGCCCTCGACCGCGAGAGTGGCCACCGTGTACAGGGGCCACCGTTGCCGGCCCCTTCCGCGGGCCATATCCCAGACGAAAGCGAACAGCACCGGACCCATGCCGTAGTAGCTCCAGATGAATGGGTCAGTGATGACCCGAAACGCAAGGGCCCCGAGAGGCGCGGCGAGCCAGGCCATGCTGGCCCGCTTCGCGATGAGCACGCCGAGGGCAAGTCCGCCGAGGAACTGCACTGGTCGAAGCCAATGCTGGACGTCGCCGCGTAGCCCGAACAGCCAGAGGACGGAACCCTGGTGAACTGGGATCGGATACGACCCGAGCGCGTGAATCGTGCCGCTACTACCCAGAATGAACGGTGCCCACCACGCCCCGGCGACGACGATGGTCGCCAACGTCGCCTTGCTGCGGGCTTCGCGGGGCAGCCCGATCAGGACCGGGGTCAGGATGATCGCCCATGGCTTCGCCGCCACTGCAGTGCCGATGAAGATCCCGATCAGCCACCACGCCTTCCGGCGCTGGATCAGCCAGCAGCCGTACGCCGTGAAGGTCAGGCCGATGACATCGTCAAGGTGATGCCAACGGCCGATGTTGTAGCCCCACATGACCATCACGCCGCCACCGAGGACAAGCAGCATCGACAGGCGCCGACGAGCTGTCAGGTCAGGGTGAGCGGAGACCGCGATGCCCTCCACGGCAGCCACAGCGCCGAGCCCGAGAAGCACCATGACGATTCCGAAGCCCTGATTGACCGTGTGCGGTGAGGCCCACTGGAACGCCGCGACCGGCAGCCACGATGGCGGGCCGATCTGGAGCAGCGGGTTGCGGGCGTACAGCGCGAAAGGGTTTCCGGCGTACACGACGTTGTGCTGAAAATGGATGAAAGTACGAGCAGCGATCTCGAACACGAGCCAGTCACTGAGCCGTTCACCCTGCCGATGAACGATCGATACGGACCACGCAAGCCCGAGCGCGAGGAGAATCCCGTAGACGGCGGCGCGGACCCACGCGACGGACCGGACCTCCATCAGCTTGCCGAGCGCTCCCGAGCCACTCGCGACAGGATGCCATTGATGAAGGCCGGCGACTCGTCGGTCGACAGCGACTTGGCCAGCTCGATCGCCTCGTCGATGGCCACAGCCGTCGGGATGTCCTCGCACCAGAGCAGCTCGTAGACCGCCAGGCGCAGCACGGTGCGGTCCACGGAAGGCATCCGATCGAGGGTCCACTCCGTCGACGTCGCAGAGAGCAGCTCGTCGATCGAGGTGCGGTGGTCGATCACGCCGTTGACGAGCTGACGCGAGTAGTCCGGGACCGGCGGGTCGGCGCGCGCGACCCACTGCTCGAGGGTCACGCGTGCATCGGTCGCCCGCTGGTCGGCCTCGAACAGGATGTCGAGCGCGCGCTTGCGGGCCTTGCTACGGGCGGGCACGTGTCGGGCTGGTGCTAGCTGCTGACGCGGCTGATGTAGCGCCCGTCGCGGGTGTCGACCTTGATCTTCTCGCCCTGCGTCACGAACAGCGGCACCTGCACGGTCGCACCGGTCTCGAGCGTGGCGGGCTTCGTGCCGCCGGTCGAGCGGTCACCCTGCATGCCGGGCTCGGTGTAGGTGATCGTGAGCTCGACCGACGCCGGCAGCTCGACGTAGAGGACCGTGTCGCCGTGCACTGCGACCGTGGCGTTGGTGTTCTCGAGGAGGTAGTTCTTCGCGTCGCCGACCGCTGCGGCAGAGACGTGGATCTGCTCGTAGGTCTCCACGTCCATGAACACGAAGTCGGAGCCATCGGCGTACAGGTAGGTCATCTCGCGCTTGTCGACGTTGGCGGTGTCGACCTTCACGCCGGCGTTAAACGTCCGCTCGACGACCTGACCGGTGAGGACGTTCTTGAGCTTGCTGCGCACGAAGGCACCGCCCTTACCGGGCTTGACGTGCTGGAACTCCACGATGTTCCAAAGGACGCCGTCGAGGTCGAGGGTCATGCCGTTCTTGAAGTCGTTCGTCGTCGCCACGGCGAACAGACTACGGACAAGCCTCAGACCTCGACGAGCTCGCGCGGTGACGTGGTGAGGACGACCGGCCGATCAGCGGTGACGATCACGGTGTCCTCGATCCGGACTCCGCCTCGGCCGGGCAGGTAGATGCCGGGCTCGATCGTGACGACCGCGTCCGGGGCGAGCGGATCGGCGGTCGATGACGGCGTGAGGAACGGGTCCTCGTGAATCGCAAGGCCGACGCCGTGACCGAGCCCGTGCATCACCTGACGGCCATGCGACTCGAGCCAGGCGCGCATCACGGCGTCGAGATCGGAAGGTACGACGCCGGCGGTGGCCGAGTTGCGCAGGTCGGCTTGCAGCTCTGCCACCTCGCTGTGGATCTCGCGCTGCCAGTCGGCCGCGGGTCCGCACACCGCGGTCCGGGTCATGTCCGCGTGGTAGCCGTCGACCTTCGCGCCGAAGTCGAGCTTGATCAGCTCGCCGCGGGCTAGTGGGCGGTCCGTCGGCGAGTGATGCGGGACCGCGGAGTTCTCCCCGAAGGCCGCGATGATGTCGAAGGCGGGCCCCTCGGCACCGCGTCGCCGCATCGCGTCGGTGAGCGACCAGGCCACCT
This sequence comes from Mycobacteriales bacterium, assembly GCA_035547515.1. GTDB lineage: Bacteria > Actinomycetota > Actinomycetes > JAFAQI01 > JAFAQI01 > DASZTV01. Next base: position 10,870 of record DASZUS010000013.1, on the reverse strand, counting down.
CGCGCTCGGTCGTGCCCGGCCTGAGCTGGCCGAGGACCTCGCCGTACGCCGCATCGGTGATCTCGAAGGCACGGCGAAGCACCTCGAGCTCGGCGGCGTCCTTCACGACGCGCTGGCGCTCGACCAGGTGGCCTGCGGCCCTCGGGTCCACGTCATCGCCGGCCGCACGCTCGAGCACCCCGAGCTGCTCGACCGTCAGCGCATGCGCTTCGAAGCCGAGGCCCCGCAGGCCGCGCGCGGCCGCACGCTCGACGAGCGTGACGAGGACCGACCGGGCCTCGAGACATTCGAGGTCCGCGGCTTCGCGGGCCGCCTGGGTCAGGTAGCGGCCATCGGTGGCCAGCACGCACTCGCCGCCGCTGGTCACCAAGAGCCCTCCGTTGGACCCGGTGAAACCGGACAAGTAGCGGATGTTCTCCCGAGAGGTGACGAGCAGCGCATCGTAGGATGACCCGCCCAACGCGGCAGCAAGCGCCGAGCGCCGGGCGGCAAGCGCGGAACCGCTCATGGGAGCCACCAGGACTACTCCGTTCGGGTGATCGACGTACAGCGCAGGAGGGGGTCCGCCGATGCCAAAGGCAACGCCTGTGACAGGCGGGCCGCCCACGAGCACAACCGGGAGTCACATCGTGGCATCTGTCTCACGCCGGATCGCACTGGTTCTTGCCGTCGTGGGCGCCCTCGTCGCGACCCTTGTCGGGCCCGCCACACCCGCCATGGCCTCGCTCGACGTGAACACGCCGACCCTGCTCAGCCCCGCCAATGACCCGGGCAAGCAGCTGAAGGACATCATCCTGAAGTGGCAGCCGGTGTCGGGCGCGTCGCAGTACGAGGTCCAGGTCAGCCCCAACGGCGAGTGGACGAACAACACGGTCAGCTTGCCGAACGGCGGGGACGTGGTCGACCCGACCTTCGAGATGCCGGTCTCGCTGCCGAACGCGACGTACTACTGGCACGTCCGGGCGCAGGTCGGCGGCGTGTGGGGGCGCTACTCCGCGAAGTGGACCTTCGTGAAGGACTGGCAGTCGCCGATCACGATTCTCAAGCAGCCGAGCTCCGCGGATCCGACCATCACCTGGGCGCCGGTGAAGGAGGCGTCGCTCTACCTCGTCCGGTACTGCCCGGGCGGCTGCGGCAACGGCACGATCGGCCTGCAGCCCGGCGAGGTCGACTGCTACACCGCCCAGACCTCGGTGACGCCTTACACCGACGGGCTCGTCCTCGCCACGGAGAAGAGCGCGGGGCCGGGCGCGAGCAAGAGCTGCGAGAGCGCGACCACGTTCTCCCTGGTCAGCGGCACCTCCTACGGCTGGGAGCTGATCGCGTACGACGACACCACCGCCAGCGCAATCGAGGCCGACGACGCGCCCGGGGTCCTGCTGGACTGTGAACAGGGCCAGCAACCGCTGTGCGACATCGACCGCTACTTCGGCCAGCCCTTCCAGTTCGTCGCCCCCTCCGCGGGGATCGTGTCGGGCACTGCCACCGCGACCGGTCTGACGACCAGCTGGCACACCAGCGCGCTTCCCGGCGACACATGCAACGTCACCAACCCGTGCCCGATGACGCCGACGTTCTCTTGGAACCCGGTCTCTGGCGCGAACTACTACCTGGTCGACATCTACCGCGACCCCGGTCTGACCAACGAGTACGAGCAGTACGGCACATCGTGGCCCGAGCTCACGCCCGCGCTGACGATGTACGACGCGCAGGCGGGACAGCCCTACTACTGGACCGTCACCCCTGCGACTTGTGAGGCGTCCGCTTCCGACCCGACCTGCGCCACGCCGTCGGCGACCGGCAGCGATGCCAGCTGCTCGCCAAGCACCTCCACCACCGGCACCGGCACCACCACGGGGACGACAGTGTCCAAGCCGGTCTTCAACGACTCCGGGCCCAGCGACATCACCGTCAACCCGTCGACGACGAACAGCCAGACGATGCAGGGCGGCACCGTCGCAACGGTGACCATCGACAACGACTCCGGCATCGTCTCAGGCGCGTGCGTCGTGCCCTCCGACGGCTACGTGGACGAGTCCAGCGTCAAGGTCGCCGCCGGCGGCATCATCACCTTCACCTACGACGCCCCGGTCGCCGCGGAAGACGTGACCTTCCAGGTCGTCAACCCCGACGGCGGGGAGAGCAACGCGAGCGAGCCGCTGCACATCACCGCCGGCGCCCTCATCACGGTCTACGGAAAGAGCGCGACCGCTAACTTTGCGAAGAAAAGCGGCCCGATCACCCTGACCTCCCCCGCGAACCACGCGGTGGTCTCCGGCACCAGCCCGACGTTCAAGTGGAGCGACTTCCTGGAGACCGGCGGGCTCGACTCCTACGACGCGCGCAACTACGAGCTGCAGATCAGCAAGGACCACAGCTTCGACTCGACGGTCCTCGACGACAAAGACGTCGACCTGACCCAGTACACGAACCCCACCGGGCTACTCGCGGACGGCTCGTACTACTGGCGGGTGGCAGCGATCGACGAGAGCGGGAAGGTGCTGACCTGGAGCACCATCCGCCAGCTCACCGTCAACGCCGTCGCCCCGACAGTGTCCTTCCTGTCGGCCGACGGCACGGCGGTCGGCCAGCCGCTGGAGATCCAGGTCAGCACGCCGCTACGCGGGCTGGACGGGCAGGTGCTGAAGGTCGTGCCGGTCGGTGCGCCGACCCAGAACGCGATCCAGGGCCGCCTCGTCGAGGGCGCATCGAACACCGTCTACAGCTTCTTCCCCCACGTGCCGCTGGCCACCGGCGCGACCTACCAGCTGCGCCTCACCCAGCCCGTGTACGACACCAGCGGCAATCCCGCTGTCGTCGGCGGCAGCCCGGTGCGGGTGGCGACCACGGCGCTCAACACCAGCCCTGGGTGGCAGTACAGCCGCGGGTGGACCCGCCACTCGGCATCGAGCGCGCTCAGCGGGAGCTACGTGCAGACCAAGCGGGGCAACATCGCGACCATCCAGGTCGCGGGGTCCGAGCTCGTCGTCTACGGCTGCAAGGCACCGAACATGGGCCAGCTCAGCATCAACATCGCGGGCCAGAACTTCACCGCCAGCGAGTACCAGACCTTCACCCGCTGCGGCGAGCCGCTCTGGCAGGGCGCGATCCCGGGCGGCGTCCGAACCCTGACGCTGCGTGCGGCGAGCGGGACCGCGAACTTCGATGCGATCGTGCTCGACCCGAGCTCGAGCACGAGTGGCGGAAGCGGGAGCGGCAGCAGCAACGGCGGCGGGAGCCCGGTCAGCACGACGGGCGGCGGCTCCAGCTGAGCAGCTACCCCAGCAAGCTGCTGAGCGCCCGCAGCGCCAGCAGGTAGGAGTCCACGCCGAACCCGGCGATCACTCCCCGTGCCAGGCCCGCGGTGTAGGACGTGTGCCGGAACTCCTCCCGCGACAGCGGGTTGGACAGGTGCACCTCGACGAACGGCACCGTGAGCTGTGCCGCGGCGTCCCGGACCGCGACGCTGGTGTGGGTCCACGCCGCGGGATTGAGGATCGCCGCGTCCGCCGCGCCGCCCGCGATCTCGTGGAGCCAGCCGAGGAAGGTTGCCTCATCGTTCGTCTGCCGCACCTCCACGGTCAGCCCGAGGTCCGCGCCGGCGGCCTCGCAAGCAGAGGCGAGATCGGCGTAGGACGCGGTGCCGTAGATCGACGGCTCGCGAGCACCCAACCGTCCGAGGTTGGGGCCGTTGAGCACGAGAACGCGCTTGCCCATTACGCCGCCACCTCCCGGTACGCCGCGTCGAGCAGTGCGGGCTCGGGGTCCTCGAGCATCATCGGCTTGCCAACCTCCTCGAGCACGACGAAGCGCAGCTTCGCACCGCGCGCCTTCTTGTCGACTCGCATGAGCTCGAGGAGCTCGGGCAGTGCATCGGCTCGGTAGGTGGTCGGCAGCCCGAGGGCGCCGAGGATTGCCTTGTGGCGCAGCAGGGTGTCCTCAGCGATGAGACCCGCCGCATGTGCGAGACCCGCCGCGAAGACCATCCCTATAGCGACTGCGTGGCCGTGAGGCATGCGGTAGTCCTCGAGCCGCTCGATCGCGTGCCCGAGGGTGTGGCCGTAGTTGAGGATCTCGCGTGGGCCGCTCTCCCGGAGGTCGCGTGAGACGACGTCGACCTTGACGGCCGCAGAGTGCTCGATCAGCTCGACCGCGACATCGCTGGTCGGCAGCGCAGCCGCGCACACATCCGCCTCGACCAGGTCCAGGATCTCCGGGTCGGCGATGAACCCGGCCTTCACTACCTCGGCCATCCCATTGACCCACTGCTGCGCGGGCAGGCTCTGCAAGACGTCGAGGTCCACCAGGACACCCGCGGGCGGGTGGAACGCGCCGACCAGGTTCTTGCCGGCCGCGGTGTTGATGCCAGTCTTGCCGCCGATCGCGGCGTCCACCATCGCGAGCAGTGTCGTGGGCACCGAGACCAGCCGCACACCGCGAAGCCAGGTAGCCGCGGCGAAGCCCGCGACGTCCGTGGTGGCCCCTCCCCCAACCGCGACGATGGCGTCGGAACGGGTAAGCCGCATCCGGCCGAGGTCGTCCCACATGCCGGCGACGGTGATCAGCGATTTGCCCGCCTCGCCTGCAGGAATGGTCAGAGTCTCCACGTGGACGCCGCCGCCGTGCAGGGCCCCCGCAACCGCCTCCGCGACGTCGGTGACCGCTGGGTCCGCGACAAGCGCGACGGTCGCCGCCGCGCCCACCAAGGGCGGCACCTGACCCGCCAGGTCACGCCCGATGACGACGTCGTACGACGCCTCCCCGCCGACTCGCATGACGGTCGTCACAGCGCGGCCAACACCTTCTCGGCGACGACGGCGGGCTCCTGGCCGTCGGTCTCCACCGTCACGGTCGCGACTTCGAGGTAGAGCGGCCGGCGGTCGGCGAGCATCGCGCGCAGCTGCGCACGCGGGTTCCCGAGCAGCAGGGGCCGGTCGCGGTTCAGCCCGACCCGGGCGGCAGCGTCGGCCAGACCAACGTCGAGGAAGACCACGCGGTGCCCGCAAAGCGCGCGGCGAGTGTCGGGGTCGAGCACCGCGCCGCCCCCTAGGGCGAGGACACCGTCGTGCTCCTCGAGCGCGGCTGCAACTGCCTGGCGCTCGAGCGCGCGAAACTCGACCTCGCCGCGCTCGATGAAGATGTCGCTGATCGTCTTGCCGGTGCCGGCCTCGACGTCCGCGTCGGTGTCGCGGAAGGCGACCCCGCGTTGCTCGGCGACGAGGCGCCCTACCGTCGATTTACCCGCTCCGGGCGGTCCGACCAGAACGGCGAGCGGTCTCACCGGACTGCCAGTGACGCAAGATACGCGTCGCGGTTGCGCCTGGTTTCGGCAACGGAGTCGCCGCCGAACTTCTCCAGTGCGGCGTCGGCTAGCACCAGGGCGACCATCGCCTCGGCGACCACGCCGGCGGCGGGCACCGCACATACATCAGAGCGCTGGTTGATCGCCTTCGCCGCCTCCCCCGTCGCGACGTCGACGGTCGCAAGTGCCCGCGGGACCGTGGAGATCGGCTTCATCGCGGCACGCACTCGCAGCAGCTCACCGGTGGTCATGCCACCTTCGGTACCACCGGCGCGCCCGGTACGCCGCCGCAGCCCCTCGGGCGTCGACTCGATCTCGTCGTGGGCTTCGCTCCCCCGCCGGCGGGCGGTCGTGAAGCCGTCACCGACCTCCACACCCTTGATTGCCTGGATGCCCATCAGCGCGGCGGCGAGCCGGCCGTCGATCCGGCGGTCCCAGTGCGTGTGGCTGCCAAGCCCCGGTGGCAACCCGTAGGCCACCACCTCGACGACACCGCCCAAGGTGTCGCCGTCGGTCTTGGCCGCGTCGATCTCTGCCACCATGGCCGCGCTCGCGGCCTGGTCGACGCAGCGGACCGGGTCGGCGTCGACGAGGTCGAGGTCGTCCGGGCTGGGCAGCACGCCGTCGGGTGCCTGCACCCCGCCGATCGCCACGACGTGGCTGAGGACGCGCACGTCCAGCGCCTGGGCGAGAAACGCCTTGGCGACCGCACCGAGCGCCACCCTGGCGGCGGTCTCTCGAGCACTCGCACGTTCGAGTACCGGGCGCGCGTCGGTGAAGCCGTACTTCTGCATCCCGACGAGGTCGGCATGACCCGGCCGCGGCCGGGTCAGCGGGGCGCCACGCCCGGTTCCTTCGAGGACCTCCGCGGCCACCGGGTCCGCCGCCATCACGACGTCCCACTTCGGCCACTCGGAGTTGGCCACCTGGATGGCGATCGGCGAGCCGAGCGTGAGCCCGTGACGCACGCCGCCCAGCAGCTCGACGACGTCCTGCTCGAACGACATCCGGGCACCCCGGCCGTGGCCCGCACGGCGCCGCCGAAGCTCATCGGCAATCGCGGCGGTGGTGACGGCCGTCCCCGCCGGCAAGCCTTCGAGGACGGCGGTGAGCGCCGGCCCATGTGACTCTCCCGCAGTCAGCCAGCGCAGCATTGCTCCATTCTGCCTGGGCGGAGCGCTCAGGCAGTGAAGCGCGCCCGGTCAGACCGGGTGCGAGACCCCAGGCCGCAGGTCGAAGGGAGTCGCGTCGCCGACCTGGACGGTGACGCTGCCGTCCTGGATGCCGAGCAGCGCGAACTCCTCGTCGAACACGGTGCCCTGCACGGCCGACGGAGCCGGCGCGGTGACGTCGAACCGGAACTTCTTGCCATGCGCGTAGCCGACGTCGAAGACCGCGTCCTTAGACCCGGCGTGGATCAGCTCGATCCAGATCGGCGGCCCGTAGCTAGCCGGCACCTGCGTCGGCGCACCGCCGCCGCTGGCGCCGCCGCTCGGGAACGTGAAGCTCCCCGAACCTGGGCCGACATTGGCCGTGCCCACGGTGGCGGAGCCGGACCCGCCCGCCGGCGCTGTGGGCACGACGAAGAGCGGCTTGAAGGGGTCACGCGCCAGGAGCACATGGGTCTTCTTCGGAAGCTTCGTGCCGGCAGCGTTCTTCCCTGAGCCGCCCGCGCCGGTCGAGGAGTTCGGCGACGGGGAGACCAGCGACGCGTTAGGAGTCCCCTGCGGCACCGCGCCAAGGTCGTTGGAGCTGCTTCCGCCGCCGTGCAGTAGCAGGAAGCCGACGATCAGCACCAGGACGACGGCGACGCCGCCACCGATCAGGTACAGGCGTCGGCGGTCGTCTCCGCCCTCGTCGTCGAAGTCGGGAAACGGCGCCCCGCCGCTTTCGGGCGGCAGCTCAGAGCCGGGGAGGATCGACGGGTCACTCATCCTGGGCTCCTAGCTCGTCGCGCCGGGCGTGCTGGACGCGGTGACGTCGGGCGTCGCCGGAGTGGTGGCCGGCGTCGTCAGGCTCTGGGTGCCGCCAGATGCTGGAGGAGTCGCATCATCGGTGCCGGGCGCGTAGAAGACATACGCCGAAAGCGTCACTCCTACGGCGTTAGGCGGCGGCACGTAGTTGCCCGGCGCCTGGGGCGCCGAGCAACCTGAACCAACGCTGACCTGCACCGGGCAGACATTCAAGCTTCCGATCAGCATCGCCCGCGGGAGTTTCTCGAGCGCGCTGATGAAGGCCTCAGCATTCGCGTAAGAGCCCAGTGCGCTGAGCGAGACCGGGAGCTCGTAGAGCGTGGACGCGGACGTCGGGGAGGCGACGGTCGAGCTGCTGGATGCGCCGACCGCCGCGGCCGTGCCAGGCGTGATGCTGACCAGGTTGACGCCGGTGGACCTGGTGACGTTGCTCAGCTGGCGGAGCAGGGTCGGCTCGTCGACGTCGTCCGGCACCTCGGTCGAGAAGCTCTGCAGCCTCAGCTGCTGTTGCGGCAGCTCCTTCTGCTCGGACTCCAGCGACTGAATCTGGGTGAGCAGCAGGGCATTGGCCTGGTCCTGGGAGGTGGTCTGGTCGTTGAGGCTCGAGACCTTGGACTTCTGCGGTTTCGCCACAAGCAGCCAGCCGAGCGCGAGCACGAGGACAACAGCAACGGCGGTGAACACAACCCACCGGCGGGTGACGGTCATCACTCACCCGCCGGGGTCGTCGTCGGTGAGGCATAGGCACCCGACAACGCGTCAGGCGTCAGCGTGACCGAAGTGGTGAAGGTGTTGTAGCCGCGACCTGCGATCGCACCTTCGGCCGCGCTGGTGAAGACCGGATCGGTGAAGCCGTGCTCCGTAGCGAGCATGTCGAGCCAGGTCGCGACGTCGTCGCGTGTCAGAGCCACACCGTTGAAGTTGATCGTGCCGATGCTTGACGGCGGTGTGCTGATCGTCGGGGCCTGTCCTGGCGTCAGGGACTCGGCCGCCGAGAACGAGGTCAGCGCGACGTTGCTCGGCATCTGGAGCGAAAGGTCGTTGAGGATGTAGGACCAGCGAATCTCGTTGCCCATCGCCTCGCTGAGCAGCGCCTGCCGAGCCTGCACCTCGGCGTATGTCTGCTGAACACTCGACAGGCTGGTCAGCTTCTCTTGCAGGGAAGTCTGTTGAGCCTGCGCCTGCGCCAGCTGGCTCTGCGCCGAACTGACCCTGCTGTGCTCGTGCAGATAGAGGAGAACCACGACGATGATGGCGAGAACCACTGCTCCGCCGCAGGCGAGCTGAATCTGCCGGAGGCGCTCGGACTCCGCGATCTCCGGCGGCATGAGGTTGACGCGCGGTGCCGCCGCCGTGGGCAACGGCTGGATGACATGCGTGGTCTGGACGGTCATGACGCCATCCCCAGTGCCAGGCCGACCGGGACCGCGATCTGCGGCTCGACATAGCTGAGCTGGTCCGGGCTCAGACCGGTCTTCCCGATCTTGAGCGAGGCCATCGCCGCGCCGGGACGGACCGGGAGCCGGCTCGCGGCCGCCAGCCGCTGCGGCAGGCCACCCAGGCGGGCGGCGCCGCCGGACAGCACGATTCGAGTTAGCGGAAGTGACTGCGGTTGGGCGAGGTAGTAGTCGAGCGAGCCGCGCACCTCTTCGACGAACGCCGTGGCACTGGCCTCGATCACCCGGGCGGCTGGGTGATCGCTGATCACCTCGCCGCGCGTCGGGGACATACCCAGCTGCTGCTTGACCCCGACCGCCTGTTCGAACGGCACGCCGAGGCGCTCGCTCACCGCATCGGTGATGTTGTCGCCGCCCATCAGCAGGATCCGTACGAAGCGCGGGACGCCGTTGTCGTGGACGACGATGTTCGTGACCTTCGCGCCGATGTCGACCAGCGCCTCGGCACCGCCCTGACCACCGCCGGTCGCCCCGGTCTGGTCGAGCTGGCCAAGCGACCTCAACAGCGCGAACGGCGTGAGATCGATGTGGACCGCCTGCAGCCCGGCGCGGCGCACCGCATCGAGCAGCTGCTGGATCATGTCCCGTGCCGCCGCCACGAGAAGCACCCGGCGGGAGCGGGTCCCGTCATCTTCGGTGACCGCTTCGAGCCCGTGGTAGTCGAGCACGGCCTGCTCGATCGGGATCGGAACCAGGTCCTGGACGTGGAGCGGGAGCGTCTTGCGCAACTCGTTCTCGGGCATCCACGGCAGGTCGACCTGACGAACGATCACCTTCTGGTTGGCGATGCCGAGTACGACGCGCTTGGAGGAGAACTTCGCCGTCGACCACAGGTGCTTGATCGCCTCGCCCACGGCCTGCGGATCGGCGACCTCGCCGTCGCGCACCGCCCCGACGGGAAGCGCCACCTGACCGAATCGCTGAAGCGTCGCGGGGCCGCGCCCGAACGTGAGCTCAGCCGCGCGCACCCCGGAGGTCCCGATGTCGAGACCGACCACCGCACCCGCCACTGTGCTGCCTCTCCGTGCCGCGTTACGTGTGTTACCCGTGTCGCTTTCAAGGACGGGATCGGTCGATTTCCCGCCCTCCTTGAGCAACTGGAGGGCACTGATTGAGCCGGACGGCCTACGGAGGCGCTCAGTGGGTGATCGAGTGGGTGTACGCGTGGGCAATCGGGTGCCCGGCATAGATGCCGATCAGCACCCCAATCAGCATGAATGGTCCGAACGGCACCTTGGTCTTACGACCCCCGCCGCGGAACAGGACGATGCCGACGCTGACGACCGCTCCGACGGCAAACGCCGCGAACGCGCCGACCACCAACGGCCCCCAACCGAGCCACGCGAGATAGAGCCCGAGCACGCCGGAGAGCTTCACATCGCCGAGGCCCATGCCAGCCGGGTAGATGAACCACACCACGCCGTAGAAGGCGAACAGCGCCACCATGCCGACAAGGGCGCGCAGGTAGCCGTCACCGGTGCCATCGACAGCGGCTGCGATGCCGAGTAGCGCGAGTCCGACCGGATAGGACGGAAGCGTCAGGACGTCGGGAAGCCGTTGATGGTCGAGGTCTATCAGCGCCAGCGCCATGCCGATGGCGGCGAGGTAGAGGAACGCCGGCAGGTCCGCGTGTGCCCCGAAGCGGATCCCGAATCCGACGAAGAGCAGAGCGGTAGCCAGCTCGACGGCCGGGTAGCGGACGGCAATCGGGGCCTCGCAGTGGCGGCAGCGGCCACGCAGCAGCAGCCAGGAGATCACCGGGACGTTGTCGCGCGGGGCGATTGGCGCATCGCAGGAGGGGCAATGCGAGGCCGGCAGCACCACAGACTCGCCGCGGGGTACGCGCCAGATGACGACGTTGAGAAACGAGCCGATGATCAGACCGACCGCGGCCAGCACCACGCAGAGGAACACGGCCACGCCCGCAGACTAGCGACGCCCCAGCCAGCCAAGCCTGTTACGGACCGGCGCTGCTGCCGCCTGAGGGCCCGCTTGTCGTGACAGGGCAGCTAACACCCCTCGGTTGAATCCCGCCGGCGGCGCTGTCGTAGTACCAGGTGTTAGACGAGCTGTCGTGCTTAGCCGACAGACAGTAGCTCTGTGCCCCGTTCAGATGGACAATCGTCGTCACTACGTTG
>DASZUS010000012.1:0-1960 GCA_035547515.1 Mycobacteriales bacterium | reverse complement strand
GAGCATCCGGTTCTCGAGGTTCACCGAGATCTGCTCCGCGGGGACGCCCGGCAGATCCACCGTCACGACGAGCTCGTCGGTGCGGCGTACCACGTCCATGGGAAGTCCGACGCCATCAGTGGCGCCGAATGCGCGCTGGGTAAGGCGGTCGAACTCGGCGATGAACGGGTCCACTCGGTCCAGCAACATTTGTCACCTCCGTGGTGTCAGCGGACCTGCTGGGTCCGCTTCGTTCCTACAAGACGATGGTAAGAAACTTCCAACTTTTTTTGCAAGTATTCCTCGCCGACACCATCGATCAGTCCGAGGTGGGCCGCGCGGCGGCGCGGCAAGCGTTCGCGAGCTAGGCCACCCGATGGCGGACGAGGAAGGTCTTCGACGTCACGCCCGGCAGGCCGGACCGCACCAGTAGCTGGTCGACGCCGTAGGCAAGTGCGCCCCCGAGCTGCCCTGCCATCTCGTGCCCGCTGGTGACCTTCTGAACGAATCGCCAATAGCGGCGCCACGCCCGACTCGCGACAGCACGCGCGGTGTCACCGCCCACCGCCAGGGTGAAGGTCGTCGGGATCCGGTCGACGATGACCAGGCCGGCGTCGGCGAGTGCCTCTTCCCACTCGGCCTTGGAACGCGACCATGACAACCCGCCCTCGGGCTTCGGATCGACCCACATCCGGTGCACGAGCAACGTGTCGATGATGACCCCGGCTCCGCCGTCGGCAAGCAGCGCGCCGAGGTTGACCAGGGCCTGCCGCCACCTGACGTCGTCAGCGATGTGCTGCAGCACCGCCATCATCGAGATCACGTCGTAGCGCCCGCGGAACGGCGGGTCCGGTAGCCCGATGTCCACCGCGGCCATCGGCACAGTCGGGAAGCGTCGCCGCAGCTCCTTCACCGCCGTGGCCGTGAGATCACCGCCCTGCAGCGACGCCACGTTGCGATCTGTCCAGTACTGCAGCCAGTGCCCGACGCCGGAGCCGATGTCGAGGACCGACGCGTCGGCGATCCGCGAAGTGAGGTCGTTGCGCGCCAGCAGCCGATCGACCGAGCCGCGCATCTGGCGGTAGAGCCAGCGGTTCCACGAAAGCGGCAGATCCGGGAAGCCGGTGCCCCGAAGGTCGTAGCGCTCCCCGAGCACGGACTCCCAGTACGCGCGATGCGGATCCACCCTGGAGGCGTCCATCGGGGGTATCAGAGCACGAGAGCGCCCTCGGCGCGGCCGGACACGCCAGGGCGCGGAGCGGGAAGCGGGCCGCTACGGCGGGACCGGGAGGCGGACCTCGACGCACAGGCCGCCGCCGTTGCGCGGCGCGAGGTCGAGCGTGCCGTCATGTGCGTCGGTGATGCTCTTGGCGATCGCCAGGCCGAGGCCAACCCCGGCATGGTCGGCATGAACCCGCTCGGCCCCGCGTTGGAACGGCTCGACGAGCCTCGACACCGTCTGCGGGCTGAGCTGGGCACCGGTGTTCTCGACGCGCAGCACCGCGCGGCCCGGCTCGGCCCGCGCCGTGACCCAGACCGTCCCCGCTTCCGGGACGTTGTGAACGATCGCGTTGTGCAGCAGGTTCGTCGTGAGCTGCTGCAGCAGCGCAGGCGAACCGACGGTCGGCGCGACCTCGCTCGAGGTCTCGATCGTGACGCCGTGCTTCTCCGCGAGCGGGAGGAGGGACTCGACGGCCTCCTCCTCGATCAGCGAGAGGTCGACCGGTTCGGGCACGAACGACCGCTGGCCGGCGCGGCTGAGCCACAGCAGCGCCTCGGTGAGGTCGATCGCCCTGGTGTTGACCGACTGCAGCCGCTCGACGAGCTCGGCCGGGTCGCGGCTCGGATCGCTGCGCGCGACGTCGAGCAGCGTCTGGGTGATCGCGAGCGGCGTACGGAGCTCGTGTGAGGCGTTGGCGGCAAACCGTTGCTGTTCCGCGACGTGAGCTTCGAGTCGCGCGAGCATCGTGTCGAAGCTGTC
>DASZUS010000011.1:0-79080 GCA_035547515.1 Mycobacteriales bacterium | reverse complement strand
GTGACAGGGCAGCTAACACCCCTCGGTTGAATCCCGCCGGCGGCGCTGTCGTAGTACCAGGTGTTAGACGAGCTGTCGTGCTTAGCCGACAGACAGTAGCTCTGTGCCCCGTTCAGATGGACAATCGTCGTCACTACGTTGGCGCTGTCCTCGACCGTAGGCTCATTGGCGATGAGATCGCTCCAGTCGGCATACGTCCCGTAGTCGTTGAGGTAGATCTCCTCGAAGTCGGCGACATTGCGAAGGTCGCTCTTCGCGGCCGCGTCGTAGGCCTTGCTCCGCTGGTCGAGAAACACCCTGATAGAGATCGCCATCAAGATCCCGATGATGATAATGATCACCATCAGCTCGATCAGCGTGAAGCCCGCGTCCTCCGCCTCACCGCGTAACCACCGCCACAACACCCCACTACCCCCATCTACGCCCACGCCCGGATTGCTCGCAACCATTCTCGGCGGACGCAATCAGCCGTGATACAGCCGTCCGGCCTAATACGACGAGGGGCCTGCGGCTCTCGCCGCAGGCCCCTCACACAACCAGCTGCTACGAGCAGGTCGCGTTCGTCGACTGAAGGCCGCCCTTGGAGCTGTCGTAGGCGAAGCTCTTCCCCGAGGCCGAAGTCGCCTGGATGCAGTACGAACCGGCACTTCCCGTTCCGCCGCCGCCAGAGACGAGGGTCACGGTGATCGCCGCGGTGCCGCCGCTGTAGTCGCTCGAGTTCGAGTACGAGAAGCCCTCGCTCTTGAGCGCGGTGACGTCGGTCGTGTATGCGTTGTAGTCGGTGAGGTAGCTCTCCTCCGCCGTTGCCGCGTTGCGCAGGTCGGACTTGACGCCAGCGTCGTAGCCCTTGTTGCGCTGCTGCAGGAAGACCGGGATCGCGATGGCGGCCAGGATGCCGATGATGATGATGACAACCAGAAGCTCGATGAGGGTGAAGCCCTCTTCGCGCTCTTCTTGCATCTTGCGGATGCGAGCGAGCATGTGGAATGTCCTTCCATAGCACTACGGTGAGCGTCTCGCCTCGACAGTGCGGGTTCCCCCGGAGAGTCGCCGATCGGCTCGATGACAATGGGCTGATCGGGATTCAGATGGCTCGACTTGAGGGCCATTCACCACAACATCGGGACAACAGCGCCCTACTACGGGCGGAATAGGCCGATCAGCCCAACGGCATGTGATGCGACCGGAGCATGCCGATCGGGACCCATCACCTCGAGCTAGCTGCCGATGTGGTTGTACACCTCGAAGATCGGCAGGTAGAGGCATACGATCATCGACCCAACCAGGCCACCGAGCACGGCGATCATGATCGGCTCGATCAGGGCAGTTAGCGCCTCCGTGGTCGCTTCGACTTCCTGGTCGTAGAACTCAGCGATCTTCGCCAGCATCGTGTCGAGTGCGCCGGTGTCCTCGCCGACCGCCATCATCTGCACCACCATTGGCGGGAAGACGTCGTGCTGGCTCAGCGGCTGGGTCAGCGACTCGCCCTGCCGCACACTCTCCTGGACGTCATGGACCGCCTGGGTGATCGTCCAGTTGCCCGTGGTGTCCGCCACGATGTCCAGCGCCTGCAGGATCGGTACACCAGACTTGATCATCGTGCCGAGGTTACGAGCGAAGCGAGCAATCGCAACCTTCTGAAACAGCAGTCCGAAGACCGGCACCTTCAGCTTCAGCGGGTCGACGACTCGCCTGACGTCCTCCCGGTCGCGGATCCGGCGCCACACGATCGTCCCAGCGATCGCGAGAATGATCCCGAGCGGAAGGACGAACTTCATCGCATGGGAGATGTCAACCAGCATCTGAGTCGGAGCGGGGAGCTTCGAGCCCAGCGAGGTGAAGATCTTCGCGAACGACGGCACGACGAAGGTCAGCATCACGACCAGGGCGATGATGGCGATACAGCCCACCACGATCGGGTAGGTCATCGCAGACTTGATCTTCGCCCGAAGCTTGACCTCGGCCTCGTAGTTCTCCGCGATCTGCAGCAGAACGGTGTCGAGGAAGCCGCCGATCTCGCCGGCCTTACAGAGATTGACCATCAGCGGCGGGAAGACCTTGGGATGCTTGGCCATCGCCGCTGACAGCGAGTTGCCGGCTTCGACGTCGTTGCGTACCTCAGAGATGAATCCGGCGAACAGCTTGCTCTCGGTCTGCTCCGCAAGGATGCTCAGGGCCCGCATCAGCGAGAGGCCCGAGTTGATCATCGTGGCGAACTGGCGCGAGAAGATCGCGAGATCCTTGAGTTTCACCCGGCCGCCGAAGCCGGGGATCTTGATCTCCTTCTGCAGGCCGGTGTTGGTCGCCTCGATGGAGACCGGCGCATAGCCCATCGACTTCAACCGGCGGACCAGGGCCGCCTCGGTCTCGGCGTTCGACTCGCCGGAGATCAGCTTTCCGGACCGGTCACGAACCTGGTACTTGAAGGCGATCGTTGCCATGTAGCTGCTCCTAGCCGCGGTTCGTCAGGCGGTTGAAGTCCTCGACGTGCAGACACTTCTCGAGAGCCGTCTCGTAGGTGATCCGGCCTGACTTCACCAACTCGGCCAGGTGCTGGTCGAGCGAGTGCATTCCATGCTTGGCGCCGGCCTGCAAGGACGAGTAGATCTGGTGTGTCTTGCCCTCACGGATCAGGTTGCGGATGGCCGGCGTTGCGATCAACACCTCCGTCGCGACGGCTCGGCCTTTCCCGTCCGACGTGCGACAGAGCGTTTGACAGACGACGCCCTGCAGCGCGCCGGCCAGCTGCACCCGGATCTGCTGCTGCTGGTGCGGCGGGAACACGTCGATGACACGGTCGATGGTCTGCGCGGCGTCCTGCGTGTGCAGCGTCGCGAAGACCAGGTGGCCGGTCTCCGCCGCGGTCAGCGCCACCGAGATTGTCTCGTGGTCGCGCATCTCGCCGACGAGGATGATGTCCGGGTCCTGACGCAGAACGTGCTTGAGGGCGTTCTGGAACGACCAGGTGTCCTCCCCCACCTCCCGCTGGTTGACCAGGCAGGACTTGTGGCGGTGCAGGAACTCGATGGGGTCCTCGACGGTCATGATGTGATCGCGACGCTGCCGGTTCGCGAGGTCGACGAGGGCCGCGAGCGTCGTGGACTTACCGGAGCCGGTCGGCCCGGTCACGAGGACGAACCCCCGAGGAAGCATCGCGAAGTTGGCGACCGCAGGCGGGACGCCGAGGTCTTCGAGCGACTTGATCTCGTAAGGGATGATGCGGAACGCCGCGCCGAGGGAGTCCCGCTGCCGGTAGACGTTGACACGGAACCGGGCCCGGCCGGGAAGCGCGTAGGCGAAGTCGAGCTCCAGCTCTGCCTCGAAGATCTCCCGCTGTTTCTGGGTGAGGATCGCGTAGATCATCCGCTGGATCACCGGCGGGGTGAGCAGCGGGTGGTCCTCCATCGGCGCCAGCGCACCGTTGATGCGCAGCGTGGGGCGGGCGCCGGAGCTCAGGTGAAGGTCAGACGCGCCGCTGCTCTGCACTTCGGTCAGCAGGTCGACCAGCAGCGAGGCCTCGAACTTGCTGTCCTCTTCGAGTGCCGTCCGGGTGTACGCGGCCTCACGGTCAGCGGCCGACATGGGGTCCTCGTCGGGCACGTCCGCGGTCATCACGCTCGAGGGCGGCGCGGGGACTGAGGCGGCCTGCGGCGGGTTGGCAGTCAGAAGCCCGGTAGGAGGGTCGGCGGTGAATGGTGACGACTGCGGAGGCGGCGTCGTCGCGGGAGGCGCCGGGCTGAATGGCGCAGCAGCGAAGGCAGCCGGCGCCGAGGGCGTGGCCGCCGGCGGTGCCACCTCGACGCTCGCGGCAGGAACGCTCGGCTCTGCCGGAGCAGGCGGGGCGGGAAGGGGCGACGGCGCGAAGGTCACCTCACTGGTGACGGCGGGTGACGCCGGAGTGAATGCAGGCTCCGCCGTCACGGGCGGTGCGATCGTTGCGGCGCCTGGCGACCCCGCTGGGATCGCTGGGGCATACGCGCCCCACGTGGGGTCGACTCCCGTGGTCGGAACGTCCCCGGCCGCCGCAATGCCGACGGTAGCTGCTGCCTGCGCAGGCGGGTCGGCGCTAGGGATGCTCGACCCCGCGAAGGGCGAAGTCTCCGGGTCCGACGTCTCCACGTGCCAATCCCCTCATCGACCACCCATTCGGCCACTTTCGCTATGGCGGGCCGGGTCCTGCCATACGAGAGCATCGGACGGTCCCTGCTCCCTCTTGAGCACCGGACCTGGACCGAACGGACCATCAGACGACGACGCGAAGTACCTCTTCCAGCGCCGTGACCCCCGCGATGGCCTTGTACATGCCGTCGAGCCGAAGCGAGATCATGCCCTGCTCGACGGCCACCTTGCTGACCTCCACAGCGGTGGCGCGCTGCACGGTCAGCCGTTCGATCTCCTCGGTGACGGCCATGACCTCAGTGAGCGCGACCCGTCCGCGATAGCCGGTCTTGGCACACGCCGAGCAGCCGACCGGGCGGTACAACGTAGGCAGCGGCTCTCCCTCCTGCCAGGGGAAGCGCGCCGACTGAAGCACGGAGGGCTCCGGCGTGTACGGCTCCTTGCAGCGGTCGCACAGCCTACGAGCGAGGCGCTGAGCGAGCACGGCATCGAGGGCGGACCCGACTAGGAAGGGCTCGATCCCCATCTCGACAAGGCGGGTAAGGGCCGAGGGCGCGTCGTTGGTGTGCAAGCTCGAGAGCACCAGGTGGCCCGTCAAGGCTGCCTCGATCGCGATCTGGGCCGTCTCGTGGTCGCGGATCTCACCAATCAGGACGACGTCGGGGTCTGAACGCAGGATCGAGCGCAGCGCGCTGGCGAAGGTCAGGCCTGCCTTCGGGTTGGTCTGGACCTGGTTGATGCCACTGATCCGGTACTCCACCGGGTCCTCGACCGTGATGACGTTGATCTCGGGCCGGCTGACGATGTTGAGAGTCGCGTAGAGCGTGGTCGACTTTCCGGAACCCGTCGGGCCCGTCACCAGGATCATCCCGTAGGGCTTGACGAAGCTCCTCGAGTAGATCTCGTAGTTGGCGTCGCTGAACCCGAGATCCGACAGCTTGAGCATGGCCGTCGTGTTGTCGAGGATTCGCATCACGACCTTCTCGCCCCACACGGTGGGCAGGGTCGCGACGCGCAGGTCGATCTTCTTGCCGGTCACGTTGACCGAAAGCCGGCCGTCCTGCGGGATCCGGCGCTCGGCGATGTTGATGTCCGCCATGATCTTCAACCGGCTGATCACGCCGGACTGGATGTTGCGCGGCGAATGCATGATGTCGTGCAGGACGCCGTCGATCCGAAACCGGACGCGCAGGTCGCGCTCGTTGGGCTCGAGGTGGATATCGGAGGCCCGGTCGTTCACGGCCTGGGTGATGAGCAGGTTGACGAACTTGACGATCGGGGCGTCCTCAACGACGGTCTTGAGGTCGTTGAGGTCCTCCTCCTCGTTCTGGTCGAGCGCCAGCGTCAGGTCGTCGAGGTCGGAGTCCGCTCGGTGGTAGCGGTTGATCGCCGCGACCACGTCGGCCTTGGTGGCGACGACCGGTTTGATTTCCAAACCGGTGATCGAGCGCATGTCGTCGAGGGCGAACACGTTCGCCGGGTCTGACATGGCGACGAGCAGCTTGCCGTCCTCGTAGCCGATCGGCAGCGCGTTGTAGCGACGGCACACCGGCTGCGGCACCTGAGCGAGAGCCGCGCCGTCGACGGCGAACTCCGTGAGGTCGACGAAGCGCATGCCGATCTGCTGGGCCAATGCCGCGACGAGCTGGCTCTCGGTGAGGACGCCACGGTCGACCAGAACTCGCCCAAGCGCACGGCCGACCCGCTGGTGCTCGTCGTAGGCGTCGGACAGCTGGTCTTGGGTGACGAGGCCGTCTTCGAGCAGGATGTCACCCAGCTGCTTCACGGACTTCCCCTCATCGAGTACTCAACATCATTGTTCGGAAGCCGAACCGACGTCCTTGACGGTCCCACGACAGGACGCTGATGGACGGGGCAGCCCGGCCGTCCGCCACGATCCAAGAAGTGGCCGGATCAAAGCGATCTGACAGGCGTACCCGCGCCCTCGTCCCAGCGTCGATGCCCACACACCAAGCTCCTGGGAGAGGTCAGGCGATGCCTCGCCGGCGTTCGCCTGGCGCGCAATGTCGGCGGCAAGCAATCGACGGGCCGTGTCGAGCTCACCAGCCGACCCGAGTACGGCGGCTAGATCTGCGTCGTACACCGTCGCGCCTCCGGAGAGCCGTGCGACTTCACGTTCCGCGGCGGACGCAGCGCCTGGCAAAAGGCCCATACGTGCACCCAGCTCGTCGCGAGCCAGCGATAGACCTGGATCTACTGACGCCTCATTCGCGGTCAGCCGAAGGGCCTCAGCCGCCTCTAAGGGCGTCAGAACGCGAGTACGACTGTTCGCCATTGACACGAGCGCTGCGGCGGGCCGGTAGTCCCCAAAGGTGGCTGATGCGTCCGCCAAGAGGCTCGCCGTGGTGTGCGTGTCGTTGGGTTGATCGCGCTGCCACTGGTGCAGGGCGGGCAGGATGGCAATCAACACGCCGGTCAGGGCCAGCGCGGCGCCAGCTGCGCACCAGCGCCTGCCGGCGCTCGAGCGGCCCGGACCTGCTGGCGCGACGCAAGCCGCAAGAAGCGCCGCTTGGACGAGGAGCGCGGGGTGCGACCAGTCGAAGTCGACCGCCGAGTGCGCCATCCCGGCCAGCAAGGCGAGAACGATTGCGAGCTCGACCGGGTCGACTCCTCCGGACCGCCGCTTCCGAGCAAGTGTCAAGAACCGATGGAGTGCCCACCAGGCGACGGTGGCGACCGCGACCAGGAAGGGCACGCCCAGCAGAAGCCCGCCATCGGAGAGCGCTTGAAGGTAGCCGTCATGCGTCAATGAGGAACGCGCCCACCCGACCGGGGTGTAGAGCACGCTGGCAGTGGCCAAGGCGTGGTATCCGCTACCAACCACAGGATGGTGCAGGAAGACCTGTGCTCCCTCACGCCAGAACTCGGTTCGGTAGCCGCCATTCTGTGCGAGGGTCTGACCCTGAGCACGCACAGCCGTCGGTGCCCACGGCGCGACCCGATGGGAGAAGAACGGCGGCCCGGGCAGCACCACGAGGGCGCCGACGGACAGGACGAGCACTCCGCCGACCCTCGCCAGTCCCGATCGAGCCGCTACGCCCGCTGTGACGAGGACCAGTGCGACGACGAGTGGCAGCATCGTCGCCCGGCTGCTCGAAAGCACGACGCCGGCCGTGCACAGCGGGACGCTGACCCAACCAATCAGGCTCCAGGGCCGCCTGCGGCCGGCCACGAGCCCGAGCCCGATCACCGCGCCGGGAAGCAGGTACGCGGCATAGGGGTTGTGCCAGTAGAAGGTGCCTGACATCTCGGTCGCTGGATCGCCGGTGCGAACCCAGCTGATGAAGCCTTGCGAGAACTCGTAGACGCTCGCGAGGCAGATCGCCGCGGCGATCAGGTCGCGCCGCTGCTCGTCCCGGACGTAACGCCGGGCGACCACGTACACCGAGGCGCCGATGGCATAGCCGGCGGCGACGTCGCTGCCCCACCACCCGGTTGGCGCGAATACGCACACCAGCAGGGCAGCTGCCGCAACGATGGCGGCCAGGACGACAGAGCCGACCGGGGCGAGCCAGGCCCGGGCCAGCGCAATTGCTACCGCGAGCACTGCTGCGAAGATCAGCTCGTGGTGGACTCCGCGACCGCCGATCGCCCGGGTGAATGGCACTGCCCACACTGTGAGCAGACCGAGCAGCGTTAGATGCTCAACCAGCTCGAACGGCGGGAGCCCGTCACGGGTTACCTGGACCTCCGGGCAGCTTGCGCGATCCGTCCCGTCGGCCACCACCACAGTGTGGGCATCGACGGCACGGACGATGTGCTTGACCGGCTTTACAATCTCGCATCACCAAGCAGCAGCCGTCGGTAGCCGGCGCAGACTCCCTCCCAGGAGTAAAGCCGAGCAGCGCGGGCCCGGCTCAAGTCGCGCAGCCTCTCCAGTTCCGCGTGGCGAATCCGATCGGCCCGGCGGAGGAGGTCGGTGAGCTCGCACTCATCGGCGAAATACCACGCATCAGGTCCCGCAACCTCTCGGTTCTCAGGCGTGTCGAGGACCAGGCAAAGATTGCCTGCTCCCATCGACTCGATCAGGGCCGGATGGGTCCCGCCCACCTCGGTCGCGTGGATGTAGCAGCGGGCATTGCTCTGGAGAGCACGGTACGCGTCACCAAACAACGGACCGGGCAGCACCGCGGAGGCCGCGGTGGCAGCCCTCACCTCAGCATCCAGCTCTTCGTCGTAGGTGGCCTCGCCCAACATCACCAGGGGGCGTCGTCCGCCGGCGGCGGCATGGGCTCTGGCAACCATCACGGGGTTGTTCTCCCGTTCCCAGCGCGACACGTAGAGGACGTATTTGTCGGGCTCGACCCCTAGCTGATCGGGCAGGGCCAGCCCTCGCGGCAGCTGGTCCGCGCCGTACGGGATCATCACGGAATCCGCATCGTGGCGCACCCGATAGTAGGTCCGGACCTCCTCGGCGTCTGTCACCAGCACGCTTGCCCAGCGCACCGACAGCCATTCCCCGGCGCGGTACCAAGCGCGCCCGGCGATCCCCCACTTCCCGCGACGCCATTCCAGCCCGTCGACATTCATCACCACCCGAACGCCGAACAGTCGCAGCACCGGCAGCACAGCAGCATTCGCGGCATTGCAGAGGATCACATCGCGTACACGAGTGCGCAGGACGAGGTGAATCACCGAGAGGAAGGTGTGCACCACGGTGTCTAAGTACTTGTGACTGATTGTCGGCAAGGTGACGAGCCGAACGCCCGACCACTCTGATCCCGCCGTGGCGTACCGCCGGCGGCAGTAGACCGTTACGTCCGTACCCGCATCGACAAGGCGAACGGCGAGTTTCTCGGCGAACGTCTCGAATCCTCCGTAGCTCGCGGGTATGCCACGTGTCCCCAGGATTGCGACCCCACGCGACCGCGGGCGAGATGCCGAACGCACGGCTGCGCGTCGCGGCGCCAAACCAGCCACCCTGAGGAGCGGGATGCCGTGAAAGGTCACCAGGCTCGACACCCGCATGTCGAGCTCGTCAAATCGGGGTGCGACGAGCGCCTCGATCCCAAAGCCCGCGAGCCGCCGCGACAGCTCTCCGACGTCAAGCGACGCGTCCTGGGCCAAGATCAATCCGTCGAGACGATTGCTGACCGCGAAGGCTGCCAGCTGCTCCGGCCCAGCTGCGGGATCGAGCAGATCGATGATTTCGAACGGCGCACCGGATGCACGCGTCAGATCCGCGAGAAGCCGACGAGCGGCCAGGTCTGTCCCGACGACGGCGTACCGCTCGAGGGCAACGCCGAATGGCACAAGCGAGCGCCGGAGCCGTCGTAGCAGGCTGCGGCTTCCGACGCCGGCCAGGAGCAGGCCGAGAACCTCGAGACCAATCCATGCGCGGGAGACGTCGGCACTCAAGAAGAGCTCGTTGACAAGGAGTGCCACGAGGCCGGTGACAGCAGCGGCCTGAAAGGCCGCGGGCACCATCGTCGTCCCGGGACGTAAGGCCTCGCGTCGGTAGAGCGCTGACGAGCGAGCCGCAATGACCCACATCACGGTCACGACCGCCGACATCACGCGGTAGCGGCCCACGTAGTGCTCGGGCACGAAGACGCCCTCGAAACGGAACCGGTAAGCCAGGTACGAGACGGCGAGTGCGCACAGCGCATCAATCCCCGCGAAGATCAGATCGGTTCGGCGCCGGAATCGGATCAACCTCATCGGGCAACCGCCGCAATCAGCTTCGTGAGCCCGATACGAGCCACAAAGATCGGCACCAGCAGAGGCCAGCTGCGGAGGTTGCGCCGGCAGTAGCGCAAATACGACCGGTCGTACTCGATGCGAATCCAGCGCCGCGCTTGGAGCCGGGCGATCGACTCCCCGCCTCGGTGCACGACGCTCATCGAGCCCAGATAGCGACATGTCCCGCGCATCCCTAGCCTGCGAGCAAGATCGGTGTCGTTGAAAAACAACCGGTAGGACGGATCGAACAGAGACGGACCGACTGCGGCTCGCCGCAACATCAGGCAGGCAGCTGCGGGTTGTTCGACATCGCCATCCCGGTCGCGCGCAAGATCGGCGTACCAGTAGCTGTCGTGCGCTGCCCTCAGCCATCGCCGCGCAAGCTTCACTCGATCAGCGACGACACGCGAGAGCGTTGGTAGCCGACGAACGTAGGCCTGATCTTGGCCACCCGGATCAACGAGCCGAGGAGCGACCCCCCACCGCGCCTCATCCCCGAGCAGCGCGTCCGCCATCCGGCGCAGTTCTGCGACGTCAAGCTCGATATCGGGATTCACCAGCGCCACGAGCGGGCTGTCGGACATTGCATAGAGCCGGTTGCTGGCCTCCGCGTAGAAGAGGTTGCGACCGTCGCCGTGCACCTCGACATCCGGTCCAAGGCGACCTGGCGGGATGTCGCCGGAGTTGTCCCAGACGTAGACGTGTATTCCCTCCCCCGCGATCCGGTCGACGAGGCCGACAACCAGATCGGGGGTGAGGAAGTTGACGATCAACACGTCGATGTCAGGCATTGACGCGCTCCGCGAGGCAAAGCCGCGCATGCTTGCGGCGCATGGCGCCGCGAAGTCTCACCGCGTCGAGCAGCCCGGACAACGAGCGCGGCTCGCGAAGCAGCACACCAGCGACAACCGCGACGTCCCGGAAGGTGGCGGCGAGACGGCCACCGGGCCGATAGGTCCCGAGCTTGAACCGCATCAGAAACCGATTTCGAACGCTCAACCGGTCGATGTGTGCGGACACTCCGCGACTCGTGCCGCGGAGTCGCCGCACGTGACGGCCACGAGCCGCCGGGACCACCCAGGACTCGACCCCGACCAGAGCTGCACGAATGCCTAGCTCTGCGTCCTCGCGGTAGGCGATGAAGTCAGCATCGAAGAACTCGCCGGTCGCGTCGATCACTCGCTCGTAGGCCGCTCTTGGCACGTAGATACAAGCACCCGAGATCCCGGCGGTCTTCTGCGGAGCCGTTGGCGCCTCGGCGATCGGACGACCCTGGGCGAGGTCATGGTGTCGTGCCCAGCGGTCCCAAACCGTTCCGCACGTGTCGATCACTCCTTCACCCGCAAGCGTGTCGGCATCGGCGAGCTCGAGGAGCGGGCCTACGAGCATCGGGTCACAGCGAGAAGCAGCGAAGTCGGTGACCGCGCTTACAAGTCCAGGCTCGGCAACGACATCGGGATTCAGGACCAGCACACCATCGATTGCGAGGGTCCCCGCCGAGAACAACTCGGCGAGCAGCCGATTGTGGCCGCCCGAGTATCCCTGATTGCCGACATCGGAGAACACCCACTTTGGATCGAGCGAGGCCTCTCCCAGCCAAGCACGAACAGCATCGGCGATCGTGCCGTCGTCCTCGTTCACCAGGACCGACAGGGCAACCAACGGGCAGGCCTGCGCAACCAACGATTCGAGGCAGGCCCGCCAGTGACGAGGATCGGTACGCCAAAGAACGACAGATGCCGCGACTCGCGCAGCCGGGCCGGGTCGCGAGTGGCTATCTAGCATGACCGTGTCATTGTCCCGTCGTTCAGCCTTCTGCCGTGGAGCGTCCTCTGTGCGCCTGTTGTGTGTCGCGCCGTACGTTCCATACGTCGGCATCCCTCATGCAGGTGGCGCATACCTGGGCCGTTATCTCGACGTGCTGGCCCGCTCGGAAGACGTAACCCTGCTCGCGCCGGCGACCAGCGATAACAGGACCGCCGCAGCTCAGGCGACGAACTACGAAGTGGTGCTGGCTGAACCTCCAAGGCTTGCGGCACAGCGAATGAGGGTCCGCGCCAATAATGCACGCCTCGCGCTCGGTCCCGGCTGGCTCACGCACCTGGCCATCCGAGATTGCCCGTCGCTGCCCGAGTTGGTGACCCGCTCCGATGTAATCGACATCGAGTTCGGCCAGTTGCTTACGGTTGTTCCGCGCCTGCGTGAGCTCAAGGCGGGCGCACTGGTCGCCACCGAACACGATGTCGTGGCGCAGTCGATGAGCCGCAGAGCTGACAACGCTGCGGTATGGCGCCGCGCGGCCATCCGCTTGCAGGCGGCGCGCGTGATGCGCCGCGAGGCGAGCCTTCTCAACCGAACTGATCTCGTTCGGACCCTATGCGAGAAGGACAGGCAGCTGCTCTCCGCTAATGGTGTTCAGACCCCCATCATCGTCACCGAACTACTGGGCGGAGGCAGCTCACAGTCCGCCACGTCCGCTGGTCGACCCGGGCCGGTGCTTTTTACCGGTGCCTTGTGGCGTATCGAGAACATCTGGTCGCTCAGATGGTTCATCGAGAAGGTGTGGCCGATGGTCAGATCCGCCAAGCCGGACGCGGAGTTTGTTGCGGTGGGTGCGCGTCCTGCCGAAGAAACCCTCACCTACTCCGGCCATGCAGGGGTGACGATCAAGGGCTGGGTCGACGATCTCGATGCCGAGTACGCACGAGCCGGGGTCTTCGTCGCGCCTTTGGTCGCAGGTGCAGGGATCAAGGTCAAGGTCCTCGAGGCCATGCGAAGCGGGCTCCCTGTGGTCACCACCACGATCGGCGCCGAGGGGATCGCCGAGACCGCCCCCGGTGACGCATTCGGCGCGATAACAGATGATGCGACCAACTTCGCGGCGGCGGTCGTGAGTCTGCTGAAGAATCGTCCCCTGCGTCGGCAGGTGGGAGCTAAAGCAGCGGAGTGGAGTGCGGCTCGACCGACGTTCACCGAGTCGGTGGCTGCGAGCCTTGCGGTGTATCAGCAGCTTCACGAGCGCACCGACACGTAGTGAGGGTTGAATCGTCCGCCGACCCCATCAGCGAGCCCGAGCGCGCGGGCGCGAAGCTCCCAGGCCCGTCCAGCGCATCCTGCGGCAGCCGCCAGCCGGAGTTGACGACCGACGAAGATGGAAGCGGCGAAATAGTGGCGTCGCGAAATCAGCCATCTGAGCAGGTTGCGGGCCTCGAGGTAGGGCGGTGTCATCCCCGGACGCTGCCAAGCCACGGCTCGGTGGTCGCACACGACCCGCCAGCCCTTCCGACGCGCTCGCTGGAGCCACTCAACCTCTTCGACGTACAGGAACCACGACTCGTCGAAAGGACCGGCCGAATCAAAAGCAGAGCGGCGAATGAGCAGGCAGGCACCGTCGAGCCATTCAACCTCGACCGCATCCGGTCCCTCGAGTTCCTGCAGCGGCAGGCCCGCGTCGCGATGGAACGGCAAGCGACGAATCCGTCCGAAGCCCCCACCGGCGGACCACACGTGGCCGCGCTCGTCGAGCCGGCCCAGCAACGGGCCCACGACGCCGATTGACGAATCCGACAGGAGCCGTTCGACCATCCGCTCGAGGGCATCCGCGCGGAGCACGCAGTCGTGGGTCATGACCAGCGGGTGAAGGTCCGGATCGACGGTTGCCAGGCCGGCGTTGACCGCGGCGGCGTACCCGCTATTCGAGTCAAGCTGCAGGAGCCGAGCCCCGAACTCCGAGACGATCGGGGCGGCGGTGCCATCTCCGTTATCGACGACGACGACGTCACGTGGCCGGACCGACTGCGCGTACAACGCGTCCAGGGCGGCGCCAAGAAGGTCCGGCCGCCGGTGATGAACAATCACCGCCGCCACCGGAACCGTCACGCGTCGCTCAGCGCTGTGCGCATCTTTGGTGCGTTGTTCGTCAGGATCCATACCTGACTACGCAGGTCCCACTGACCCTGCCCCGCCCAGGCTCAGCGGGCCCGTGCTCCGCGACGGTCACTCGCCGCATGCCTCACGCAATGCAAGGACCTCGGCTACCGCCCTCAGTTGTTTCGCCCGCGGGTCACTCGGATCCAGATCCACTGCAGTGCCGTCGGCGAATCCGAGACGAACAGCCGTCACAGTCGACTCGCTCGGTGGCGCTGACGTCTGATCTGACGCAACCATCGGGACCGTGGGACCAGGATCGCTCGCCTGGCCCCAGCCGCCAGGCGTGTAGGCAAGCGCCCGCGACTGTCGCTGGGCTTCTCGTGCGCGACGTGTGAGTCTGGGCCAACGCACCAGGCGACTGTACGCCCGTGGACGGCTCGCTCAGCGGTTCTTCGCCGTGGCACTGCCCAAAAATCTGGTCTTGACTCGCACGGCCGTGTCGTAATGCCGCGCAACCGCACGTTTGATCAGATTTGCGTCCTCGGGCATCCAGCCGGTCGTGCGGGGCGGCGTGCTGCCAGCCGCGATGCGCTGGTAGGCGTAGGTCGCGATCGACTTCCGTGTCACCCCGGCAGGCAGGGTCATCTTCCGGAACCCGTGATAGGTGTGTGCGCCACTGACCATGATCACGCCACGGTTGAACAACGGCTCGATCTCCCGCGGTTGGTCGCCGTGGTGTGCCTTGATGAGAAGGCGACCGTCGTACTCGGGCTTCCAGTCTTTGTTGAGGTAAAGCAGCACGTTGAGAGTTCGCAGCCAGTCCGGGTGGAGCGGGTGGACGTTGAAGTCGACATGGGTGTCAAGGAAGCCGCCGTCGCCGCTCTGATGGAAGCCGCCGCCATGGAACGCGGGGTCGATGAACAGCTCCTTGCCGGTCAGAGCGCTAACGAAGCTACGGAACCGCTCCCCCATCAGCGCTTCGTACAGCGCACGCGAGGCCGGGCCCTGTTCGGCGACGCTCGACAGCTCTCGCTTGTCGCCAAAAACGTAGTCGCGCGACTTCGGCATCGCCTCCGGCGCCGGGAACTCGCTCAGGACGGCGTCGGCAGCCTCCGCCGACAGGAAATCATCGATGACCAGCACCGGAAACGGCGTGGCGGTGCGAAAGTCCTCCGCAAGGTCGGCGGCCCGGTCGATCCAGGCGTTGAACACGGTTAGGCCTGGACGGCGGTCGCGGTGTCCAGCGAGTCAACAACTGCGTACAGCAACGCGAGCAGGACGGACTTGACCGACTCCCGATCAGTGACGTCGCACGGTACGATCGGCACCTCGCTGTCGAGGTCGAGCACACCTCGGATCCGGCCCTCGTCGACCTCGTCTAGCCCGTCCGCGCGGTTGTAGCCGACGACGAACGGGACGTGCGCCATCGAGCGGAAAGCGGTCAGGATGCTGGCGGCTTCGTTGAGCGAGTCCGGCCGCGACGCATCGACGAGCAGGACGTAGCCGAGCATGCCCTCGGAGAGGATCTCCCACATGAAGTCGAAGCGGTCCTGGCCCGGCGTGCCGAACAGGTAGAGCACCAGATCCCGATCGATCGTGATCCGGCCGAAGTCCATCGCGACGGTGGTGTCGACCTTGCGGCTGACCTCGACGTCGCTGACGGCCTTCTCGGTCGAAAGCACCGTGATCTCGCTGATCGTGCGGATCAGGGTCGTCTTGCCGGCCGCGAACGGGCCGGTGACGACGATCTTGACTGCGGTGCCGCCGGAGCGTCCGCGCGGTGGTCTGGCCACTACAACCCCCGTACGCCGGCGATGAGCCGCAGCAGCAGGCTCTTGTTCACGTTCGGATCTCTCGCAATGACAGCTGCCGCAGGCGAGGCCGCGGTGATGGCGGTGTCTGACGGCCGGTCCTGCTCGGGCACGAGCGCTTCGCGTCCCGAGGTGAAGGGGCTCGGCGCGGGCTCCGGGCGCAAGCGGGAGACCGAGGCCATCGGCGGCGACGGCCGCTCCTCGTAGCGCGGGCGGACCGGCTGACGATCCTCCATGAAGGCAGGCAGGGAGGCAGCGGGCGGGTCGGCGGCGACCGGACCCGGTGCCGCAGGCGGCGGAGGTGGCGCCGGCGCAGCAACGGGCGCCTCGGGCTCGGCGACACCGGCCAGTGCGGCCGGTTCGGTGACCGGCGGATCGACCGGCCGGAGCTCGCGGACGCCGGCGGTCAGGTTCTCCAGCGCGGTGAGCTGCTCCTGCCGCCGCTCGAGCGCTGCCATGCTGCCGTCGCCAACCTGGAGCAGACCGCGCGCGACCAGGTCGGCAAGAGTCATGACGACGGCGTACTCGCCGCGCCCGCAGAGCTCGACGATGTCCCCGACGCTGCGGTGGCCGTCGACCAACGCCACGAGAGACCACTCGTCGGCAGTGAGCTGCGGCTCCACGCCAGGGTCGAGGTTCATCGTGAGAATCGCCGCCGGATTGGCGACAGCAGGGTCGACCGACGCCCAGATGTCGAGGCGGTGGCGCGCTTCGAGGACGACGTCCTCGACCCGGCAGGACACGCCGACCCCGTCGCGGTTCGCCTCATCGATCACGAACGCGAACGACCCGTCCTGCCACCGCATGAGATCGAAGACCGCGTCGACGATCTGCTCGTTGACCAGCGAGTGAAGGTCACCCTCGTCGATCGCGTCCGCGTCCCGCAGCACTCGCGCGACACCGAGCTCGCCGTCGAGGCGGACCTGGGTGATGGCGGCGGTCAGCGCCTCGTCGGAAATCCGGTTGCTGCCGGCGATCCGGCGGGCGAGCAGCTGTCGTGTCATGTCGGAGACGCCGCCGGTGATCATCCCGTCGTGGAACCAGACGGCGCCGTGGGCACCCGCGCGACGCAAGTGCAGCCCGCCGGACTTCTTCGTCATGCTGAGCAGCGAGAAGATGTCCGGCAGGCTGAAGGCGTCGAGAGTGCCTTCAAGCTTCACGGTTGACCTCGGGGTCTAGGCGGGCGGGTGACTGGCTTCGGCTCGGATCAGGCCCAGTTCTGCTGGTCGTTGACCGGGACCGGCGATCCATTGGTAAGGCTGCTGGCCCATGCCGGATCCGACGCGAGCGGGGCGTAGGCCGGAAGCGGCTGGGTGTCGGCCGCCGCCTCGGCGACCGGCTTGACGAACGCCTCGACCGGCGGCGCGTACGGCGCGGGCTCCATCGCGACCGGCGGGACGTACGCCGGGACCTCTGCAGCAACCGGCGCTGCCGGGTACTCGGCCGGTGCCGGCGCGGCCTCATAGGGCGCCGGTGCGGGGACGGCGTCGCCCGCGTTGCGCAGCACCTCGGCGACCGACTCCGCGGCGCGGCGTACCTCGTACAGCATCATGCCGACCTTGGCGCCGCTCGCGGCAACCGCGACCAGCACCGCCTCGTCATCGGCCGACACGAGGAAGACGGTGCCGCTGTCCCCCTCGATGTAAACCTGGTTGAGACCGCCTCGTCCGAGGCCTTCGGCGGCCCGCTCACCGAGGCTGAGCAGCGAGGCGCTCATCGCGGCGACCCGGTCCTCGTCCATGGCGGCGGGCAGCGCGCTGGCCATCGGCAGGCCGTCGAACGACACGACCGCGGCGGCCTCGACCTCGGGGGCCTGGGCCAGCAGGTCGGCGATCACCCGGTCGAGCTGCTGAGAGCGGCTGGACAAGTCGGACATCGCAGTGCACCTCATCTCATGGCCGCCACTCGCCGGCCTGATCACTCCATCGGCCCAATCCCGGCTGGGCTTGAACGGGCCGCGGAGCGCAGTCTGAGCCGAACGGAGCAGCAGCTGCTACGCCGTTGAGTGTGCCACGACCGAGCCACTCGCGCCCTGGGGCCGAGAGCGTGGAGTCGCCGCACCCCGCACCCCCTTAAGAAGTTCTCACTGCCGGTCGAGCCGCTAGGGTGCGCCGTCATACCGCCCTGTGGTGCCTCATCGCAATCGCGGCCGCGTGCTGGTTTGCGCGCATTGGATACGACCGCACGGTCCACGGCTTCACCGACTGGGTGTTCTTCGAGGTCGGGGCCCGCGTCCTGGTCCACTACCAGCACCAGAGCATCTATGGCGGCGACCGATGGCATCTCTACGTCGACAACGTCGATCTCCAGATCGGGCCCCCTGCATTCTGGGCCGTTGCCGCGTTCGAGTGGCTGCCGGTGCGGACCATCTACAACCTCTTTTCCGTCCTGCTGGCGGTTATCGCGGTGGGGGCGGTCGGCGCCGCAGCGCTCGCCGGGCACTGGGCGAAGCTTCCGGTCCGCCAGGCGCGGTCGCTGCTCGTCCGGCACGGGCGCACTGCCGCGTTCGGAGCCGCCGCGACGGCCACTTCGGCGATCACGGCGTTCCAATGCGTGGCATGGAAGCACTTGGACGACGCGCTGGCGCTGATGCTCGCCGCGCTGGCGGCGTGCCTAGTTGCGCGAGGGCGAGCATGGTGGCTGGTTGGGATACTCCTCGGCACGGCTGCTGCAACCAAGCCTTGGGCGATGATCCTCGTACCGATGCTGCTCGGGCTCCCGCGCCGCGACATCGCGCGTACCGTGCTCGTCGCGATCGCGGTCGCCATGGCCTGGTGGGCGCCTTTCGTCATATCCGCCCCCAACACCATCCAGGCCCTTGGACACTTCAATGTCTTCAGCCGGCCCGGCTCGGTCCTCCATCTGGTCGGAATCCACGGCCAGGTACAGCATTGGTTGCGGCCGGTTCAGTTCACGATCGGCATCGCCGCGGGCTGTCTCGCCGTACGGCAACGGGGATGGACGGCGGCACCGCTGGCCGCACTGGCAACCAGAGTCCTCACCGACCCGTACGCCTACGGCTACTACGGTCTCGGTCCGCTGCTGTTCGCCCTGTTCTACGACTGGACCGGCGAAGGCTTCGGCGGTTTGCCAACCTTCACGCTGATGACCGCGTTCCTCGAGTTCGGCATCCCCTACACCGGTGCCGGGCCAACGTGGACCGCCCTCGCCAAGCTGGTGTGGTCGCTCGCGGTCCTCGTCGCGACCCTGCTGCCCCGACGGACCGCCGCGCGGCAGTCCGACGTCGGCGGCGTCACAGCAATGGCGGCAGCATGACGACGGCGACTCGACGTAATCATCGCCGTAGCTGGCGCCTGTCCGCCGACACGTGGTGGTGCTGGGGCTACTTCGTCGCCCTAGTGGCGGTCACAGTCGTGTTCGGCCGCATCTCTTACGACAAGACCCTGCACGCGTTCAGCGACTGGATCTTCTTCGAGGTCGGAGCTCGAGTTCTCGTCCACTACCAGCACCAGAACATCTATACCGACCCACGGCTACACCTCTACGTCGACAACCCGGATCTACAGATCGGGCCGCCGACGCTCTGGCTGGTCGCGGCGTTCGAATGGCTTCCGGTCCGGACGATCTATGCGCTGTTCTCCTGCGTCATGCCCGCTCTTGGCGCCGTTGCGCTCCTGGCGGTCAGCCGATGCGGGCCACGATGGCCCACGGGGAGGCGCGCCACGCTTCGCCGGGCCATCTACGTCGGCGCCGGACTGCTCGCGGGCGCGATCTGGAGCTGGGACATCGACTGGTGGAAGCACCTCGACGACGCGACGGCTCTCAGTTTGACTGCCGTCGCGATCTATCTCATTGTTCGCCGTCGTCCATGGTGGTTGATCG
This sequence comes from Mycobacteriales bacterium, assembly GCA_035547515.1. GTDB lineage: Bacteria > Actinomycetota > Actinomycetes > JAFAQI01 > JAFAQI01 > DASZTV01. Next base: position 59,734 of record DASZUS010000011.1, on the reverse strand, counting down.
GGCTCCTGCTCGGCACTGCGGTAGCTGCGAAGCCCTGGGCGATCATCCTGACGCCGGTTCTGCTTGGAATCGGCCGGCGCGAGCTCGCCAAGACCGCTCTTGCAACGATCGCAGTAGCGGCGGCGTGGTGGGCTCCGTTCGTCATCGCGGCGCCAGACACGCTGCAAGCACTCGGGCACTACCCAATCAAGGCTCACCCGGGTTCCGTGCTGTATCTCGTCGGTATCCGGGGGCCCGTCCAACGGTGGCTTCGCCCCGTTCAGTTCACCGTCGGTCTCGCCGTCGGGACGATCACTGCCCGACGCCGTGGAATCGCCTCCGCGCCGGTCGCCGCGCTCGCCACCCGCGTCCTGACCGATCCCTACGCATATCCGTACTACGGCCTTGGCCCACTGCTCTTCGCCTACCTGTTCGACCGCCAAAGCGTCCGCTCGAGAGGCGTGCTGAGCTTCACGGGACTCACCGCACTCCTCGAGTTCGGCGTTCCACGGTTCGGACACGTGCCGCCGACCCCAGTCGCGCTGGCGAAAGTGGGGTGGGCGGTGATAGCGCTGGCCTGGGTATGGCTGCGACGCCCCGCGGCCACGCCAGCCAGCGAGCTCGACCCCCGCTCCGTCGCCGCGGCGGACGCATCCTTTGCTGACGGGGCTTGACGCGACTCAGGGTGCGTCGGCGAGCATCTCCGGCGTCAGCGAGGCTTCGGTGTTGGGAATGCCGAGCTCGTCGGCCCGGACATCCGCCATCGCCAGCAGCCGGCGGATCCGCCCGGCGATCGCGTCCTTGGTCAACGGCGGGTCGGCCAGCGCGCCGAGCTCCTCGAGTGAGGCGTTCGAGTGCTCGAGCCGCAGCCGGCCTGCTGACAGCAGGTGCTCGGGCGCCTCGTCGCCGAGGATCTCCATCGCCCGCGACACCCGCGCACCCGCGGCGACGGCGGCTCGGGCGGAGCGCCGCAGGTTGGCGTCGTCGAAGTTGGCGAGCCGGTTTGCGGTCGCCCGGACCTCGCGGCGCAGCCGTCGCTCCTCCCAGGCCAGCACGCTGTCGTGCGCGCCGAGCTTGGTGAGCATCACGCCGATGGCGTCGCCGTCGCGGATCACCACCCGGTCGACGCCGCGGACCTCGCGGGCCTTCGCGGCAACGCCGAGTCGCCGTGCCGATCCGACAAGCGCGAGCGCCGACTCCGGCCCCGGGCAGGTGATCTCCAGCGAAGACGAGCGGCCGGGCTCGGTCAGCGAGCCGTGGGCGAGGAACGCGCCGCGCCAGGCAGCCGCCGCGTCGCACAACGCGCCCGACACGACCTGCGGCGGCAAGCCGCGGACCGGCCGGCCGTTGCCGTCGACCAGGCCGGTCTGTCGCGCCAGCGCCTGCGCGTCCTTCGTGACCCGGACCAGGTACCGCGAGCCCTTGCGCAACCCGGCCGCCGAGACGACAGCGAGCTCGGAGGCGTGCCCGTAGACCTCGGCGAGGTCCTTGCGAAGCCGTCGTGCGGTCGCGCCGGCGTCGAGGTCGGCCTCGATCATCAGCTGGCCCTTGCCGATCAGGTGGAGCCCGCTGGCGAAGCGCAGCATCGTGGCGATCTCCGCCTTGCGGCAGCACGGCTTGGTCACGGCGACGCGAGCCAGCTCGTCCTTGACCGCTGCCGTCATTGCCATACGAAGTCCCCTTCGGGCTGGAAGATCGAGGCGTACGCCGCGGCAAGCCGCTGCGGGTCGTGGATCGGCACGGACTGGTCTTCACCGAGGTGGGCGACGACGAGCTCGGCGCCGAGACTGGCCGCGCCGGCCTCCAAGGATCCCATGCCCTCCGCAGTGGATCGTCGGGGAGCCAGCACGACATCGACGTGAAGGTCCGGGGCGTGCGCGGCGAGCACCTCCAGGTGGGTTGCCGGGGAGAAGCCTTCCGTCTCTCCGGTCTGCGCCGACATGTTCAACGTCACGACGCAGCGAGCGTTGGACTCGGCGAGCGCCTTGACGATGCCCGGCACCAGCAGGTGCGGGATCACGCTGGTGAACCACGAACCCGGACCGAACACCACCCAGTCGGCGTCGAGCACCGCTTCGACCGCCTGTGGGCACGCCTCGACCCCCGGCGGATCCAGACGTACGCCGACGACCTGACCCGGCGTGGTAGCCACGGCCACCTGGCCGCGCACCTCGTGGATCGCGCAACGGTCGTCACGGTCGAGGCCGACCACGTCGGCAACGATGTCGAGTGGGCTGGTCGACATCGGCAGCACGCGGCCGACCGCCCCGAGCAGCTCCCCCACGGCGTCGAGTGACGCGACCGGGTCGTCCAGCACCTGGGCGAGCCCGACCAGCAGCAGGTTGCCGACCGGGTGGCCGGCGAGTGTCGCCTCGCCGCCGAAGCGGTGCTGGCACACCTGTGCCCACAGCTGAGAGCGCTCGTCGTCACCGGCGAGTGCAGCGAGGGCCATCCGCAGATCGCCCGGCGGGAGGACGCCGAGCTCCTGGCGGATCACTCCACTGGATCCGCCGTCGTCGCCGACCGTGACCACGGCCGTGAGGTTCGGCGTCACCCGACGCAACGCGGCCAGAGACGCGGACAGCCCGTGGCCGCCCCCGAACGCGACCACCTTCGGACCGCTCACTCGCGGTCCTTGTCACGGTGGCTCAGCGTCACGTCGATGCCGTCGGAGCGCAGCCGGCTCGCGAGCTCCTCGGCGATCGCGACGCTGCGGTGGCGCCCGCCGGTGCACCCGACCGCGATCGTGGCGTACTGCTTGCCCTCGCTGACGTAGCCCTGCTCGTAGCGGCGCAGCAGATCGGTCGCGGCATCAACGAAGTCCGCGGCACCGGGCTGACCGAAGATGTAGTCGCGCACCGGAGCGTCCTGCCCGGTCAGCGGCTGCAGCTCCGGCACCCAGTGCGGGTTCGGCAGTAGCCGGCAGTCGATCACGACATCGGCGTCGACCGGCAGGCCGTACTTGTAGCCGAAGGTCACCATCGACACCCGCAGCTGGTTCGCACCGCTCTCATCGAACGCCGCCGCGATCTTCGCGCGCAGCTCGTGCACGTTCAGGGCGCTGGTGTCGATCACGAGGTCGGCGATCGCGCGCAACTCGTTCAACAGCTCCCGCTCCTCGGCGATGCCCTCCACCACACGCCCGCCGCCCTGCAGCGGGTGTGGACGGCGTACCCCGTCGAAGCGGCGAACCAGCACCTCGTCCGGCGCCTCCAGATAGAGGATGCGGGGATCGAAGCCCGCCGCCTTGACCCCCTCGATCGCGGCGCTGAGGTCGGAGTTGAAGCCCCTGCTGCGTACGTCGACGACGACCGCGACCCGGTCGACGGCGCCGCTGCTCTTCGCCGCAAGCTCAGCGACGTCCGGGATCAGCGCGGGCGGGAGGTTGTCGACCACGAACCAGCCCAGGTCCTCGAGGCATTTCGCCGCCGTGCTTCGGCCGGCACCGGAAAGCCCGGTGATCACGGCGAGCTTCAGGGCGGGCTGCGAGGTCTGGTCGGGAGGCGTCATGGCTGCGTCCCCGAGCCTGCCACCGAGGCGGGCACCGTGTCCTCGGATTCCAAAATCTCGCCAGTCACAGCATCAACCGCGGGCGCACCCGGACCAGCCGCCGCGAGCGCGGTGTGAATCGCTTCCGCGGTACGCCGGCCGACCCCGGGCACCTCGGCGATCTCCTCGACGCTCGCCGCGCGCAGCCGCTTCACCGATCCGAACTTGCGCAGCAGCGCCTTGCGCCGGACCTCGCCCAGCCCCGGGATGCCGTCGAGGACGCTGTCGACCATTCCCTTCGATCGACGCTGGCGGTGGTAGGTGATCGCGAACCGGTGGGCTTCGTCGCGTACCCGCTGCAACAGGTAGAGCGCCTCGCTGGTGCGCGGCAGGATCACCGGGTCCGCGCGGCCCGGCAGCCAGACCTCCTCGAGCCGCTTCGCCAGGCCGCAGAGCGCGACGTCGTCGATGCCGAGGGCCGCCATCGCGTCCGCGGCTGCCGCGACCTGCGGCGCTCCCCCGTCGACGACGACCAGCTGCGGCGGGTAGGCGAACTTGCGCGGCTTTCCCGTCGCGGGGTCGATCGGCGACATCGGAGCCTCGTCTGGCGTCCCGGCCTCGGAGGTGTCGACCTCGACCTCAGCGATGTCGATGCGCTCCTCGAGATAGCGACGGAAGCGGCGGGTGATCACCTCGTGGATCGAGCCGACGTCGTCCTGGCCCGCCCCGCGCACCGCGAAGCGGCGGTACTCGCTCTTGCGGGCCAGGCCGTCCTCGAACACCACCATCGAGGCGACGATGTCGCTGCCCTGCAGGTTCGACACGTCGAAGCACTCGATCCGCAGCGGTGCCTGGTCGAGGCCGAGTGCGTCCTGCAGTTCCTCGAGTGCCATGGCGCGAGCGGTCAGGTCGCTGGACCGGCGGAGCTTGTGCCGGGTGAATGACTCCTTGGCGTTGCGCTCGACGGTCTCGAGCAGCGCCCGCTTGTCCCCGCGCTGCGGGACCCGCAGATCCACCTTCGCCCCACGCGCTAGCTCGAGCAGCTCGGTCACCACGTCCGCGTCGGGCGGCAGCTCGGGCACCAGCACCTCGCGCGGTACGTCGGCGTCCCCGGCTCCGGCGTCGAGGTAGGCCTGCGTCAGGAACTGCTCGACCAGACCCGGCGTACCGATGTCCTCGACCTTCTCGACCACCCAGCCGCGCTGCCCGCGCACCCGCCCACCACGAACGTAGAAGACCTGGACCGCGGCCTCGAGCTCGTCCTGGGCGAACGCCACCACGTCGGCGTCGGTGCCGTCCCCGAGCACCACTGCCTGCTTCTCCATCGCGCGGTTCAGCGCGCCGATGTCGTCACGCAACCGTGCGGCCCGCTCGTATTCCTGGGCTTCGGACGCCGCGCGCATCTCGCGTTCGAGGCGCCTGGTGAACTTCTGCGTCTGGCCCGACATGAAGTCGATGAAGTCATCGGCGATGGCGCGATGCTCCTCCGCGCTCACCCGGTCGACGCAGGGCGCCGAGCACTTGCCGATGTAGCCGAGCAGGCATGGCCGCCCGACCTGGCCGGCGCGCTTGAAGACACCGGCGCTGCAGGTTCGCACCGGGAACACCCGAAGCAGCGCGTCGAGGGTGTCGCGGATCGCCCAGGCATGGGCGTAGGGCCCGAAGTACTTCACGCCCTTCCGCTTGGCGCCGCGCATCACCTGGGCCCGCGGGTACTGCTCGTCCATCGTCACCGCGAGCCAGGGATAGGACTTGTCATCGCGGTAGCGGACGTTGAACCGCGGGTCGAACTCCTTGATCCAGTTGAACTCGAGCTGCAGCGCCTCGACCTCGGTGGAGACGATCGTCCAGTCGACCGAGGAGGCGGTGCGCACCATTCGCTGGGTCCGCGGGTGCAGCGCGGCGGTGTCCTGGAAGTAGGAGCTGAGCCGGCTTCGCAGGCTCTTCGCCTTGCCGACGTAGATCACCCGTCCGTGATCGTCGCGGAAGCGGTAGACCCCTGGCGCGTCAGGGATCGTGCCGGGAGCCGGTCGATAGCTCGCCGGGTCCGCCACGCCTACCTAAATTAGCCGCGGACAAGGACACCCGTCCGCGCGCCGATCAGTCTTAAGATGCGCCGTGGTCCTGGCTCAGTGGCGTCGCCGTGCGATCGGCCTGACATCCGCTGTCAATCTCCACTCCCAGAACAGCATGGCTGAGGCAGAGCGTGCAGCCGCACGAGCCGAGCTCCACTCACTGATCCCTGCCGTATCCGCATGGGTAGCGAGCGTTCCAGCGCCAGCGACGTCGTTAACTGTCATAATCGCGACTAGGGACCGTGCCCACGTCCTGCCCCGCGCAGTGTCAAGCGTCCTCGCGCAGGATCACGCACGCCTCGAGCTCATTGTCGTCGATGACGGAAGCACGGACGAGACCGCTACTTGGCTTGCGGGAATCAACGACCGCCGCCTCAGTACGCTTCGTACCGAAGGAATCGGACTGGCAGGCGCGCGGAACCGCGGCCTCGCCGCGGCACGCGGCGAGATCGTGACGTACCTCGACGACGACAACGTGATGCTTCCCGGGTGGATGCGGGCTGTGGCCTGGGCGTTTGACCGCTTCCCCGATGCCGTCCTGGTCTACGGCGCCCGAGTCATAGAGGACAGGGACCACCTCGCGGGCAATGCCGGACCCTCCGGCACGGTGACCTCGGCGCTGCCGCGAATCCACTTCGAGCCGTACAGCCGCGACTACCTACGTGAGGGGAACTTCATAGATGCCAATGTGATGGGGCATCGGCGCGAACATCCGGAGGCACGTTTCGACGAGCGCCTCGGCTACGCCAGTGATTGGGACCTCGCGCTCCGGCTAACGGCCGGGCGTGATGCGGTTCCGATCCCCGTTCTCGCCTGTGCTTACACCACCCGCGAACCGACGCGAATGAGCCTCGACTGGGCGCTCGCAGACCGAGACATGTCTACCGCTCGGAACCTCAATGGCATCAATCCTCTCTCTCCCCACGATGTGGATGGCCATTGCACCTGAACTCCGCCCTGGCCTTCCAGAGACATGCAGCGGCGCACATCCCGACGTGTGCTCGTGTGCTTGAGATCGGACCAGACAGACGCCCTTCGACCTACCAGAGGCTCACCACGACCTCAGTCAGCGCATGGATCACTGCTGACATCGATGCGAGCGCCGGGGGCTACCTTCGAGAAGGAGCCGACGTAGCGATGGCCGGGGAGTACGACTTTCCGTTCGAGGACAACTCGTTCGACGTGGTGCTCTCGGGCAATGTGCTGGAGCACGTCCGCGAACCGTGGCGCTGGATGACCGAAGCGGCCCGCGTGACAGCTCCGTCCGGTGTGGTGATCACGATTACCCCGATCAGCTGGCCATATCACCCGGCTCCCGTCGATTGCTTTCGCTATTACCCTGACGGCCTGGACGCGCTTTGCAGATTCGCAGGCTTGGTGCCGCTCGTCTCGTGGTGGGGAAGTCTCGAGTCACCCCAAAGTTCTCGCAGCTTCCCCGGTGTGAGCGTGCAAGGCGACGGAGTGTTCACCGCCCCAGGCTGGAAGAAGCTCGCATATCGCTTGCTGACCTGGCCGAGACCGGTGGCGGTCGACGCCGTTAGCGTCGCTCGCAAACCCATGTGACGCTGCTGCTACGGCCCCTCCGCTTTGGACCCTCCGAGGGAGGGCTCGCGCGTCACGACGGGAGGATCCCAGGAGGCGGAGCCCCAGGTCGGCGGCCATTGTTCGACCGAGTTGCCCATCACGATCGGGGCAACCTCGAACGGCAGAACCTGTTGCAGGCAGTCGTGAGACGGCTGGTAGATCCGCGAATCGACATCGCGAAGCTCGATCTCGAAGAAATAGCGTCCGGGTAGAAGGGCAACGCCGACGAGGTCGACGATGTAATCAGACCGTCCGCAGTCGTCAGGCCAATCAATGGCACCTGAGAAAGTCGTCCCGACAGATTCACCATTTGCCCGCTGAATAGTCACGCGAACACATACCTTCGCGATAGGGACTAGACGGTGAATCGTAAGGCGAATGCGTGGAGCGGTCCCGGCGTCATATACGCCAAGTTCAGAGTCGAGCCATCCGGCTTGGATGCGGCCTGCCGGCTCGGCGGACCGAATGTCCCACCGTTGTGCATCTTCGAAGCTGCCCGCGGCGGTCACCCCGCTGACCCTCGTCATGTAATGCGCGATCGCATCGACCGGTGATCCCCGGAATGACACAGACCCGTGTTCAAGCACAACGCAGGATGAGGCCAGCGTCGAGATGACCGCGACGTTGTGACTCACCACCAGCACCGTGCGGCCCGATCGTGCGGCTTCTCCCATCTTGCCTAGCGATCGCCGTTGGAATGCTCCGTCACCAACCGCAAGGACTTCGTCTACGACAAGGATCTCCGTGTCGAGGTGCGCAGCGACGGCGAATGCGAGCCGCACGTACATCCCGCTCGAGTAACGCTTGACTGGCGTATCGAGGAAGCGTTCGACACCCGCGAACTCGACGATCTCGTCATAACGCCGCGCGACCTCAGCGCGACGCATGCCGAGGATGGCGCCGTTGAGATATATGTTCTCCCGACCGGTGAGCTCCGGATGGAAGCCTGTGCCTACCTCCAGCAAACTCCCGATCCTGCCGAACAATTCGATCCTGCCGGCAGTCGGGTAAGTGATGCGCGCGAGCAGTTTCAGTAGCGTGCTCTTTCCGGCCCCGTTGTGCCCGATCACGCCAAGCACCTCGCCGCGCGCGACGTCGAGGTCGATATCCCGCAGCGCCCAGAAGTCCTCACGCTTCGAGGCGGAGAATGGGCGTCGAAGCCACCCCAACGCCTCCTCGGCGAGCGTAATCGGACGGTCCTCGCCAGGTCGTCGGATCCGATACGACTTACCGACACCGCGAAGCGTCAGAGCGAGGTCAGATGACGTCTGCAAAATCGCGCTCGAGAGACGAAAAGATCGACACGCCGAGCGCCAGCGCGGCGAGCGAACCGACCACGGACCACGCCACCTGCGCGGTGTCGAGGCCGCCACGGCCCAGCAGGGACCAACGGAAACCCTGAAGAATCCCCGTCAGCGGATTGATACCGACGGCCCAGCGAACACCAGCGGGGACAGCGGCCACTTGGTAGCCGACGGGGCTCAGAAACATTAGGAATTGAATCGCGATCGGCACCACCTGGAGGACGTCGCGATAGCGCACCGCGAGCGCTGACGCGACGAGGCCTATCCCGGAACTAAGGCTCACCACTAGTAGCAGCCAGGCCGGGAGCAGCACGACGCGCCATCCGGGCGATACGTGGTAATAGACCAGCACTGCTATTTGGAGTGCGAACCCCACGGCAAAGTCGACCAGTACGGACCCAAGCACAGACAGCGGGAGGGCGATGCGGGGGAAGTAGACCTTTGACACCATCGGGCCGACAGAGGTAAGCGATATCGAAGCCCGCGTAAGGATGCTGCTGAAGATGTTCCACGCGAGCAAGCCCGCGAGGCCGAAGACAACATAAGGGAGCCCGTCGCTGCTCAGACCCGCGACACGGCCGAACACGAAGGCGAAGATGACCGCACCAAGCAAGGGCTGAAGGATCACCCACGCCACACCCAAGACGGTTTGCCGATACCGGAGCGTGATGTCGCGGGCCGCAAACGCGCGAAGCAGATCGCGATAGTGCAGAGCTTCGCGCAGATCGACCCCGCTGAACCGTCGACGGGGCACGATGACGAGGCGAGGCAGCTCGCCAGTGTCAGGCACGCAACGACCTGCTACTTTCCACCACCTGAGTTTATGCGCGGCCTCGTCCTGACCACTGAAATACGACGCGTACGCGCGCTACGAATCGAGGCTAGGCCCGTTTGCGGGTGGCGCGCTTCGCAGCGGGCTTGGACTTCACCCGCGTCCCGAGGATCTCCGCGAGGAACCGGCCGGTGTGGGAATCGGGAACGGTCGCGATGTGCTCCGGCGAGCCGGCCGCGACGATCGTCCCGCCGCCGCTGCCTCCCTCGGGCCCCATGTCGATCACCCAGTCGGCGGTCTTGATCACGTCGAGGTTGTGCTCGATGACGATCACGGTGTTGCCCGCCTCGACCAGCCGCGTCAGGACGCCCAGCAGCTTGCGAATGTCCTCGAAGTGCAGGCCGGTGGTCGGTTCGTCGAGGATGTAGACCGTCCGCCCGGTCGACCGGCGCTGCAGTTCCGAGGCCAGCTTCACCCGCTGCGCCTCGCCACCGGACAGGGTCGGCGCCGGCTGCCCCAGCCGTACGTAGCCGAGCCCGACATCGACCAGCGTCGTCAGGTGGCGCGAGATCGCGGGTACGGCGGCGAAGAACTCGGCGCCCTCCTCGATCGGCATGTCCAGCACGTCGGCGATCGTCTTGCCCTTGAAGTGCACCTCGAGCGTCTCTCGGTTGTAGCGGGCGCCGTGGCAGACCTCGCACGGGACGTAGACGTCCGGCAGGAAGTTCATCTCGATCTTGATGGTCCCGTCACCGGCGCAGGCCTCACATCGGCCGCCCTTGACGTTGAAGGAGAACCGGCCGGGCAGGTAGCCCCGGACCTTTGCCTCCGTCGTCTCGGCGAACAGCGACCGGATCCGGTCGAACACCCCGGTGTACGTCGCCGGGTTCGACCTCGGGGTACGCCCGATCGGCGACTGGTCTACCCCCACGACCTTGTCGACCAGGTCGAGCCCGGTCACGGTCCGATGCCGGCCCGGCACCATCCGTGCGCCGTTGAGCTCGCGGGCGAGCACCGCGTAGAGGATGTCGTTGACCATCGTCGACTTGCCCGAGCCGGACACGCCGGTGACGGCGACGAAGCAGCCGAGCGGGAACTCCGCCGTGACCTCCTGCAGGTTGTGCTCGCGGGCACCGACGACCACCAGCTGACGATCCGGCGAGGGCTGGCGGCGGATGTCCGGGATCGGGATCTCACGCCGGCCCGATAGGTAGGCGCCGGTGATAGACCGCTCGACCTCGAGCAGCTCCTGGTAGGTCCCCGAGTGCACGATCTCGCCGCCGTGCTCGCCGGCGCCCGGACCGATGTCGACCACCCAGTCGGCGGTCCGGATGGTGTCCTCGTCGTGCTCGACGACGATCAGCGTGTTGCCCATGTCGCGCAGCCGCACGAGGGTCTCGATCAGGCGACGGTTGTCCCGCTGGTGCAGCCCGATCGACGGCTCGTCGAGCACGTACAGCACGCCGACCAGCCCCGAGCCGATCTGGGTCGCCAGCCGGATCCGCTGCGCCTCGCCGCCGGCCAGCGTCGCCGCGGCGCGGTCCAGGGAGAGGTAGTCGAGCCCGACGTCGACCAGGAAGCGCAGCCGCTCGTTGATCTCCTTGAGCACCCGGCTGCCGATCTGCGCCTCGCGCGAGGTCAGCTTCATGCCGGCGAGCCAGGCGGCGCACTCCCCGATCGGCAGCTTCGCGACCTCGGCGATCGACCGGCCGTTGATGCTGACCGCCAGCGCCTCCGGCTTCAGCCGCGCGCCGTCGCACGCCGGGCACGGCACCTCGCGCATGAACCCTTCGAACCGGTCCCGGCTGGTGTCGCTCTCCGCCTCGCCATGGCGGCGCTCGACGTGCGGGATCGCCCCTTCGAAGCGGGTGTAGTAGGACCGCTCGCGGCCGTACCGGTTCTTGTAGTGGACATGGATCTGCTTCGGGTAGCCGTGCAGGATCGCCTGCTGGGCCTTCGCCGGCAGCTTCTCCCACGGGGTGTTGACGCTGAACCGCAGCTCCTCGCCCAGCGCCACCATCAGCCGGGTGAAGTAGTCGCGGCCGTTCTGGCCGAAGAACACCGACACCGCGCCCTCGGCGAGCGACTTGGTCGGATCCGGGACGATGAGCTCCTCGTCGGCCTCGAGCTTCACCCCGAGACCGGTGCACGTCGGGCAGGCGCCGTACGGCGAGTTGAACGAGAAGGTCCGCGGCTCGAGGTCCTCGATGGTCAGCTGGTGGTCGTTGGGGCAGGCCAGCCGCTCGGAGTACTTGCGCTCCCGGTTCGGGTCGTCCTCGGGCAGGTCGACGAAGTCGAGTACGACGATGCCCGCCGCGAGGTTGAGCGCGGTCTCGACCGAGTCGGTCAGGCGGCGCTTGGCGGAGGCCTTCACGGCCAGCCGGTCCACCACCACCTCGATGTCGTGCTTCTCGTGCTTGGCCAGCTTCGGCGGGTCGTCGAGCGCGACCACGGTGCCGTCCACGCGGGCGCGCGCGAAACCCTTCGTCTGCAGCTCGCGGAAGAGCTCGGCGTACTCCCCCTTGCGCCCGCGCACTACCGGGGCGAGGACCTGGAACCGGGTGCCCTCGGCGAGGTCCATCACCCGGTCGACGATCTGCTGGGGAGTCTGGCGGGCGATCGGCTCGCCGCAGACCGGGCAGTGCGGGGTGCCGATCCGCGCGTAGAGCAGGCGCAGGTAGTCCCAGACCTCGGTGATCGTGCCGACCGTCGAGCGCGGGTTGCGGCTGGTCGACTTCTGGTCGATCGAGACCGCGGGCGAGAGGCCCTCGATGAAGTCGACGTCAGGCTTGTCCATCTGCCCCAGGAACTGGCGGGCATAGGCCGACAGCGACTCGACGTAGCGCCGCTGCCCCTCGGCGAAGATCGTGTCGAAGGCAAGGCTCGACTTGCCGCTGCCGGACAGCCCCGTGAACACGATCAGGGCGTCGCGCGGCAGGTCCAGGCTCACGTCGCGCAGGTTGTGCTCGCGCGCGCCGCGGACGATCAGGCGGTCGGCCATGGCTGCTTTCTGAGTACGGGAGTCGACGCGCCCGATGCTACGTGCCGGGTCTGACAGGGCTGCGGGGTCCTGGGGCGCGATCTGGCCGTATCGTGCGGGCATGTCGGATGACTACACCGGGGTAGTGACAGTGGGCGGCCCGCCGGACATCCGGGACCTCGGCGGAGGGCTCCGGCTGGCGAAGGTCGCCGTGGGCCCCTACGACAACAACTGCTACTTCCTCAAGTGCGCGGAGACCGGCGACGTACTGCTGATCGACGCCGCGCACTCCCCCGACGTGCTGCTCGGCGTCCTCGACCAGGATCGGCTCCAGCGCATCGTGACCACCCACCAGCATCCCGACCACTGGGCTGCGCTGCCCGAGATGGTCGCGGCGACCGGGGCGCCCGTGGCGGCGCATCCGCAGGACGCCGAGCCGCTGCCGGTGCCGGTCACCGAGCCGATCAACGAGGGCGACACGGTGACCGTCGGGACGCACCGGCTCTCGATCATCCATCTCGTCGGCCACACCCCCGGCTCGGTGGCCTTGCTCTACGCGGACGGCGACCGGCCGCACCTGTTCACCGGCGACTCGCTGTTCCCGGGCGGCGTCGGCAACACGTTCGGCTCCAAGGAGAACTTCGAGCTGCTGTACGCCGACGTCGTGGCGAAGCTCTTCGACGTACTTCCTGACGACACGTGGTTCTACCCCGGCCATGGCAAGGACAGCACGCTGGGGACGGAGCGGCCACACCTCGGGGAGTGGTACGAGCGAGGATGGTGACCACCTTCGAGGTCACCCCGATCGGCACGGTCCGCTCGTCACGCTCCGAGGCGATCGATGACGACTGGGACGCCGTCACCGCCGAGATCGTGCTCGACCCCGAGAGGGTCGGCACCGAGGCGCTCGCCGGCCTAGACGCGTTCTCGCACGTCGAGGTCGTGTTCGTCTTCGACCGGGTCGCCGAGTCGGAGATCACCCTCGGCGCGCGCCACCCTCGCGGCAACCCCGACTGGCCGGCAGTAGGAATCCTGGCCCAGCGCGCCAAAATGCGGCCGAACCGGATCGGCGTGACTGCCTGCCGCCTGGTCGGGATCGAAGGGTTGACCGTCCGGGTGCAGGGGCTCGACGCGATCGACGGCACGCCTGTGCTCGACCTCAAACCGGTGATGAACGAGTTCCTGCCTCGCGGCGAAATCTTGCAACCTGCCTGGTCGACCGCGCTGATGTCCGGATACTGGTAGCACCCATGAGCTCGTTGTCCCGGCGCGACCTGATCGCTGCCATCACCGCCGCTGGCGCGGCAGCAGCACTGGGAATCCCCGAGCGAGCGCTGGCGTCCGCCGCGCCGGCCGGACCGATCGCGGGCGGACCGTCACCGCGGGCCGCGAAGGCGGCGGCGAGGCGCGCCGCGCAGACCGCGCCGTACGGCTCCGACCTCGGCGCCGTCGAGCACGTGATCTACCTGATGATGGAGAACCGCTCCTACGACCACTACTTCGGCGCCTACCCGAGAGGCCGCGGGTTCGACGACCACCCGAAGCGCTCGCTGGGCGCCTTCGCGCAGGACTACCCGGCCGGCACCAACCTCTCGCCCAAGGGCAAGCTCCTGCCCTTCCATCTCACCGCCGCCGCCGGTGAGGACTGCACCAGCGACCTCACCCACAACTGGGGCCCGCAGCACCTGTGCTGGAACGACGGGAAGATGGACAGCTTCGTCCGCACCCACACGAGCAAGGAGTGGGAAGGCGTCCCGGACGGCGCGTTGACGATGGGCTACTACACCAGCCGGGAGATCCCGTACTACTGGGCGCTCGCCGACGAGTTCACCCTCTGCGACGCCTACCACGCCTCGATCCTCGGGCCGACCCATCCGAACCGGCTGATGGCCAACAGCGGCACCATCGACCCGGCCGGCACGCACGGCGGTCCGGTCACCGACACCAACCCCGATCCGACGGTCCTGTGGAGCTGCACCTGGCCGACCGCGCAGGAGGTGCTCGAGGACGCGGGCGTCTCGTGGAAGGTCTACCACCCGTCGTTCCTCGGCGCGGCCGGCAAGTACGCCGGGCTCGCGCAGTACCCGACCTGGGACCCGGTGCTCTACGACCCGACGCTCAACCCGGTCGTCATGCTGGCGACCGACACTGTCCTGCCGTACTTCAAGGCGTTCCAGAACCCGTTGTCGATGCTGCACCAGAAGGCCTTCAACCCGACCTTCCCTGCCGACTTCATGGCAGACGTCGCCAAGGGTGAGCTGCCCAGCGTCTCGTGGATGATGGCGCCGCTCGGGTTCGACGACCACCCCTCGTCGACCCCGGAACGCGGCCAGTGGTTCGTCCAGCAGATCGTCGACATCCTCGCGTCCAACCCGAAGGTCTGGTCCAAGACCGTCCTGTTCCTGATGTACGACGAGAACGACGGCTGGTTCGACCACGTGCCACCCCCCACCGCCCCGAAGGGGACGCCGGGCGAGTGGCTGACCGCACCGAAGATCAGCTCAGAGACGCTCGGCATCCGCGGGCCGCTCGGGCTCGGCGTACGGCTGCCCTGCCTGGTGATCTCGCCCTTCAGCCGCGGCGGGCACATCGCGAGTGAGGTCTTCGACCACACGTCCCAGCTGCAGTTCCTGCACCAGCGGTTCGGCATCGAGGTGCCGAACGTCTCGGACTGGCGTCACAAGACCGTCGGCGACCTGACCTCGACGCTGTTCCGCAGCCCTCACGATGCGAAGCTGCCGAAGCTGCCCGAGGTCGCGCTCACCAGCTTCCAGCTCACCGGCAGCTGTTCCGAGGTCGGAGAGGAGACCGAGTTCGGCGGCGTCGGCCCGACCCTGGCGACGAAGCAGCGGATGCCGACGCAGCGCGGCGTCACCGTCTCCGCAAGCCACTTCTTCAAGGGCTCACCGACGCCGGCCGACCACGTGCCACTGCGCAGCGGTCGCAAGACGGCGACCACGAAGTCGGCGTACAACCACGTCGTCCACGGTGGACACTCGGCGAACCCAGCCGGCGGCGACCCGATCCCCCAGCACTGATGGACCACGCCGGCCTGAGTCGCCGCGAGCTGCTCGCCGCGATCTCGACCGCGGGTGCGGCCGCCGCTCTCGGCTTGCCCGAGCGGGCCTCGGCGGCAGTTCCGCCCGCGACGCCTTTGGTCCGCTCTGCTCGGCGTGCGGCGACCTTCATGCCGCGCGGCTCGGATCTCGGCGCGGTCGAGCACGTGGTCTTCCTGATGATGGAGAACCGCTCCTACGACCACTACTTCGGCGCCTACCCGAAGGGGCGCGGCTTCGACGACCACCCCAGGCACTCACTCGGCGTCTTCGCCCAGGACTACCCCGCAGGGACGCAGCTGTCGCCCCGCAAGAAGCTGCTGCCGTTCCACCTCGACGCCAACGCCGGCGAGGAGTGCACCGACGACCTCACCCACGCGTGGGGGCCGCAGCACCTGTGCTGGAACAACGGGAAGATGGACGCCTGGGTCCGCACCCACACCAGCGCGAAGTACGAGGGCAACCCCGACGGCACGATGACGATGGGCTACTACACCCGTCGTGACATCCCGTTCTACTGGTCGGTCGCCGACGAGTTCACCCTCTGCGACGGCTACCACGCCTCGATCCTCGGACCGACGCATCCGAACCGGATCATGGCCAACACCGGCACCATCGACCCGGCCGGGACGCAGGGCGGCCCGATCACCTTCAGCACCGGCAGTTCGAAAGCGCTGTGGACCTGCAGCTGGACCACCGTGCAGGAGCTGCTCGAGGACGCCGGCGTGTCGTGGAAGGTCTATCACCCCTCCGACGACGGCCAGATGGGCGCGCAGTTCCAGCCGTACGGCGTGTGGGACAGCCGGCTCTACGACCCGACGGCGAACCCGCTGATCCTCGCCGTGGGCGACCACATCCTGCCGTACTTCAAGCAGTACCAGGACCAGAGCACGCCGCTGTACGCCAAGGCGTTCGGGCCGAGCTACCCCGACGAGCTGATCCAGGACATCCAGTCCGGCTCGCTGCCGAGCGTGTCGTGGATCATCCCGCCGATCGGCTGGGACGAGCACCCCTCGGCCTCCCCGGACCGGGGCGCCTACGTCACGAACCTGGTGCTCAGCGCGCTCATGGCCGACGCCGACACCTGGTCGAAGACCGTGCTGTTCCTGATGTACGACGAGAACGACGGCTGGTTCGACCACGTGCCACCGCCCACCGCGCCGCCGAACACTCCCGGCGAGTACCTCACCGCGGCGAACCTGGACAGCTCGACGCTGGGCATCCGCGGGCCGCTCGGCCTCGGCGTACGGGTCCCGCTGCTGGTGATGTCGCCGTTCAGCCGAGGCGGACACGTCGTATCGCAGACTTTCGACCACACCTCGCAGCTACTGCTGCTGGAGGACCGGTTCGGGATCCACGTCGACAACATCTCGGCGTGGCGCCGCTCGACCGTCTCGAGCCTGGCGGACGCGCTGTTCGCAGGCACCCCTGACATGTCGATGCCGGCCCTCGCCGCCGTACCGGAGCCGCATGTCACCAGCGGCGGCAGGTGCGCCGAGATCAACCAGGACTCCGACACCGGCGGCGCCCCACCGCCGACGATTCCCGCCGAGCAGCGGATGCCGACCCAGTCCGGGACGACCGTGCCGGCCAGCCACTTCCTGCCGAGCGCTCCGACGAAGCGCGAGCGCGTGCCCGCCCGCAGCACCCGGTCCACGGCCACGATGAAATCGCGGGCCAACGCGCTCGCCCACGGTGACCGCTCGGTGCTCGACCGACTAGACTGACCCCGTCGCGACTGGCGTGCAGTGGGTGGAATCGACCACCAGGAAGCGCAACCAGACGACGCCGTACGCCTGGGCGTCGTCACCCGCTTTGGGAGCGAGCATGTCCGACACATCGATTCCGACCCTGCCGGCGCTTCGCGAGGCCGACCCCGATGTCGCTGCGCTCATCGACGCCGAAGAGGTGCGGCAGCGCGCCAAGATCCGCCTCATCGCCTCCGAGAACTACGTCTCGCGGGGCGTCCTCGAGGCGACCGGAACGGTGCTCACCAACAAGTACTCCGAGGGGTATCCCGGCAAGCGCTACTACGAGGGCCAGCAGGTCATCGACCAGATCGAGACGCTGGCCATCGAACGCGCCAAGTCGCTGTTCGGCGTCGACCACGCCAACGTCCAGCCGTACTCGGGGTCGCCGGCCAACCTGGCCGTCTACCTCGCGTTCCTCTCCCCCGGCGACAAGGTCATGGGCATGTCCCTTCCGGCCGGTGGCCACCTCACCCACGGGTGGGGGGTATCGGCGACCGGCAAGTGGTTCACGCCGGTGCGCTACGGCGTACGCAGTGACACCGGCCGCGTCGACCTCGACGAGGTGCGAGACCTCGCGCTCGCCGAGCGTCCGAAGGTGATCTTCTGCGGCGGTACGGCGATCCCCCGCACGATCGACTTTGCCGGGTTCGCCACCATCGCCGCCGAGATCGACGCGGTGCTCGTCGCCGACATCGCGCACATCGCCGGCCTCGTCGCGGGCGGTGCGCACCCGTCCCCGGTCGGCCACGCCTCCGTCATCTCGACGACAACGCACAAGACGCTGCGCGGGCCGCGCGGCGCGATGCTGATGTGCAATGCCGAGCACGCCTCGGCGATCGACAAGGCGGTGTTCCCGGGCTTGCAGGGCGGTCCGCACAACCACACGACGGCCGCTATCGCCGTCGCGCTGCGCGAGGCGGCGCAGCCCTCGTTCCGCGAGTACGCCGCGCAGATCGTGACGAACGCGTCCGCGCTGGCGACGGCACTGCTCGAGCGGGGCTTCAACCTGGTGTCCGGCGGCACCGACAACCACCTGATCCTGGTCGACCTGACGCCGAAGGGGGTCGGCGGCAAGCCGGTCGCCCAGGCGCTCGACCGGGCGGGCCTGGTCACCAACTACAACGCGATCCCGGACGACCCGCGGCCGCCGTTCGACCCGTCGGGCCTGCGGATCGGGACCGCTGCAGTCACGACCCGCGGCATGGGCCCCGCGGAGATGACCGCGATCGCGGGCTGGATGGACCGGGTCGCCACCGCCGTCTCGAACGGCGACGAGACCGACATCGAGCAGGTGGCCAAGGAGGTCAACGAGCTGACGGCGGGCTTCCCGGTCCCTGCGTAGGTGCCCTGACGACGCCCCAGGCTGCCGTCACGAGCACGGCCAGGCGGAGCGCGACCACGACGGCGTGGAACGCGCTGCCCCGCGCGCCGGCCGAGAGCAGGTCGCTCGGCACGTAGAGCAACGCGAACCAGGTCGCGATGGTCCGGGCCGGTGCGAGCCGGCGCGGGTCGGCGAGATCCCAGATCAACGCGCCGAGCACCGGCCCGGCGGCGTAGTAGTCCACGGCCGCCGGATCCAGGTTGACGCGTACCGCGAACGCGACGAGTGGCACGAGCAGCCACCGCCCGCGGGCCACGGCGGCCGCACCGAGCAGCAGTGCCACCGCGAGCTGCACCTCGCGCGGCCAGCCCGGCGCCGACCCGACCGCGATGCCGAGGTAGTGCAGCGTCGACGTGGGCTCGACCCCGAGATGGAACTCGCCCACACGTCGCGTGTTGCCGTCAGCTGCGAAGAAGGGCAGCCACGGGATAGCCGCCGTCACGACTGCCACCACCAGGCCGCGGACGCGAGCCCCTTGGCACGCCGCCGCAAGCGGCAGGACCAGCAGCGCCCAGGGTTTGGCGTCGGCGGCGAGCCCGACCGCGACCGCGGCAAGCGCCCAGCGCCCGGTCATCAGCAGTCGCACCGCGACCGCAATGGCGAACAAAGCGAGTACGTCGTCGGGATGGCCCTCGCTCACGCCTGGCGATGCCCAGGTCGCGAGGAAGAACGGGCCGCCGATCAATACGCACAGCCGAACCCGTGCCGACGACGGGGAACCGGCGGCGAAAGCGCCTTCGAGCAGGCGGATCGTCGCCAGCCCGAGGACCATGTCGAGCGCACTGACGAGCAGCCAGCCCTCGTGCGGACCGGCGTACCGGAAGACCACGCCGACCATCAGCGCGATCGGACCGAACTGCAGGTACGGCATCCGGGCATACACAGACAGCCCGGCTGATCCGGTCACTGCCCGGGCCCCAGCGACGAAGAAGTGCCAGTCGTTGCCGTCGAAGCCGACCGCGTTAGCGGTGTCGAGCCAGATCAAGGCGGCGGCGACCGTGAGCACGACGTACCGGTATCGGACGCCGACCTCGACTAGCCGGGCCAGCTGGGCGCGCCGTGCCACCGGTCAGCCGTTGCCGTCCGCGGCGGGCTTCACGACGATCGCAAGCGAGCGGCGGCGTTCGGTGACGATCATCCGCGCCCGAGCCGCTGGGTCGGTGAGCCGGTGCCGAGGCAGCCCGCCGCGGCCTGACGCATCGGGGACGAAGCGGTTGCCGAGCTCGACGCCGAGGGTGTCCGTCCGCAGCACGATGTCCCAGGTCCCGAAGCCGATCTGCCTGCCCCCGACGTTCGCCAGGTCGACGGTCGTCGTACCGGTGATGGTCAGGATCGCAGGCGATGGAGCGGAGGTGCCGAAGCGACGCGGTCGGGCCGGCCGCAGCGCCACGTCGTACGACGCGGGCAGGTGCCACTGCTCGCTGGTCGCGCGGCTGGCCAGCAGGATCTCCAGGTCGAGGTTGAGCAGGTCGGCTTCGCGCTCCGGGCGATCGGTATCGGCTGCCGGCAACGCGGCGTCATCCAGCCGCCAGCTGTGCTCCGCCACCTTGTGGAACATCACCGGCTGCTTGTCATGGACGACGGTGGCTTCGAACTCGATCGTCCAGACCGCGCCCGCCTTGGTGATCCGGCGGGGCGCCGCACGCAGCGACATCCCCGCCGCATGGGCACCGACCCGCGCCACCGCCTCCGGATCGTCGTCGAGCAGCGCCTTCGCGGTCGCCCGGGAGAACGCGCCGAGCCGGTCGATCGCCCCAGGCGAGTCGATGGCGAGCAGCGCCGACCGGTGGACGTGGTGCTTGTGGGCGGCCGCGGCGGGGTCGGGCGGCGTACCCGATGTCAGTACTGCCTTCTTGAGCAGCTCGTGGCGCAACGGCCGGGTCACCAGCGCGTCGCGCCGGTCCGGATCATCGACGTGGCGGCGGATCAGCTCGACCACCTCGAGGTTGCTGTCGCTGTAGAGCTTCGGGTCGGAGACGGTCTGCGAGAAGTTCGCCGCCTCACCCGGATGGTTGTGGTGGTAGCAGATCCGGTCGGCGTAGACCGAGATCGTCCGGGCGTGCAAGTAGGCGTGGGTCACGAAGACGTGGTCCTCGAGGCGACGCTTGCCCTCCGGGTAGGTGATGGCGTGGGTCGCGAGCAGCTCGCGCCGGAACAGCTTGTGCGGGGTCAGGCTGATCATCGCCTCGGTGGCGTCGATCTGCGCCCTGCTCTGCCGGAACAACCGGGGAATCACCGTCCGGCGGCCGTGCGCCACGACCTTGCCGATGACCACGTCCGAGTTGTTGGCCCGGGCATAGCCGACCATCGCCTCGAGCGCCTCAGGCTCGAACCAGTCGTCGTGGTCGCTGAAGAAGACGAACTCGCCGCGGGCGTGATGCAGGCCGACATTGCGCGGGCGGCCCGGCGATCCCGACGGCGGCTCGTGGAAGACCGTCGCATTCGGCATCCCGGCGACCAGGTCGTCGAGCAGACCCGGCGTACGGCCGTCGTTCGAGCCGTCGTCGACATAGATGATCTGGAGGTTGTCCGCGCCGATCGTCTGGGCGCGCAGCGACTCCGCACCGGCTGCCAGGGCGTCACCGCGGTTGAAGACCGGGATGACAACGCTGCACTCGATACCCACGACCCGCCATTCTCCGCAGACTCAGGTGCGCGCTGGCAAACCGGTCTGTCTCCGCAGGCTGAGGTGCGCGCCGGCAAGGCGGAAGGGCGCGCCGCGTGCCGAGGCACGCAAGCGACCGACAACGAAGCCAGCGTGCAGCTCAGTCGCGGAGACCCGCGGCGGTCATCTGGCGGAGCTCCTTCTTGAGCTCGTTGACCTCGTCGCGCAGCCGCGCCGCCAGCTCGAACTGGAGCTCCTCCGCAGCGGCGTGCATCTGGTCCTGCAGCTGTTGGATCAGCTGCGCCAGCTCGGCGCGCGGCATGCCGGCAAGGTCAGCCGCGTGCTGGCCCGCCCGTGACGGGCTGGTCATGCCGGGCACCGGGGTCTTGCCGCGGGACTGTGCCCGGCCACTGCCACCGATCAGCTCGCCGGCGTCGCCGCGGATGATCCCGTCGAGGATGTCCGCCACCTTCTTGCGCAGCGGCTGCGGGTCGATCCCGCGCTCCGCGTTGTAGGCGAGCTGCTTCTGCCGGCGCCGGTTCGTCTCCTCGATCGCGGCCTTCATCGACGGCGTGATCGTGTCGGCGTACATGTGGACCTCACCGGAGACGTTTCGCGCCGCGCGGCCGATGGTCTGGATCAGCGACTTGTCCGAGCGCAGGAACCCCTCCTTGTCGGCATCGAGGATCGAGACCAGCGACACCTCGGGCAGGTCGAGCCCCTCGCGGAGCAGGTTGATGCCGACGAGCACGTCGTACTCCCCCAGCCGCAGCTCGCGCAGCAGCTCCACCCGGCGAAGCGTGTCGACCTCGCTGTGGAGGTAGCGGACCCGCACACCGTTCTCCAGCAGGTAGTCGGTCAGGTCCTCCGCCATCTTCTTGGTCAGCGTGGTGACCAGGACGCGCTCGTTGCGCTCGACCCGGACGTGGATCTCGTGCATCAGGTCGTCGATCTGGCCCTTCGGCGGCTTCACGACGACCAGCGGGTCGACCAGGCCGGTGGGGCGGATGACCTGCTCCACCACGTCGCCCTTGACCTTCTGCATCTCGTAGCTGCCCGGCGTGGCTGACAGGTAGACGGTCTGCCCGATCCGGTCCAGGAACTCCTCCCAGCGAAGCGGCCGGTTGTCCATCGCGCTCGGCAGCCGGAACCCATGGTCGACCAGCGTCCGCTTGCGGGACATGTCGCCTTCGTACATGCCCCCGATCTGGGGAACCGTGACGTGCGACTCGTCGATCACCAGCAGGAAGTCGTCCGGGAAGTAGTCGAGCAGCGTGTGCGGCGGGGTGCCGGCGGCGCGGCCGTCGATGTGCCGCGAGTAGTTCTCGATGCCCGAGCAGAACCCGACCTGGCGCATCATCTCGATGTCGTACGTCGTACGCATCCGCAGCCGCTGGGCTTCGAGCAGCTTGCCCTGCCGCTCCAGCTCCTCGAGGCGGTCGGCGAGCTCCGCCTCGATCCCGGAGATGGCGCGCTCCATCCGCTCCGGGCCCGCGACGTAGTGGGTCGCCGGGAAGACGAACACGGACTGCTCGTCGCTGACGACCTCGCCGGTCAGCGGGTGCAGGATCGAGATGCGCTCGATCTCGTCGCCGAACATCTCGATGCGGATCGCGAGCTCTTGGTAGACCGGGAAGATCTCGACGGTGTCGCCGCGCACCCGGAACGTGCCACGGGTGAAGGCGAGGTCGTTGCGGGTGTACTGGATGTCGACGAACTTGCGCAGCAGCGCATCGCGCTCGATGGTCTGCCCGAGCTCAAGCTGGACGCAGCGGTTGACGTACTCCTCCGGCGTACCGAGACCGTAGATGCACGAGACGCTGGCGACCACCACCACGTCCCGGCGGGTCAGCAGGCTCATCGTCGCCGAGTGCCGCAGCCGCTCGACCTCCTCATTGATCGAGGAGTCCTTCTCGATGTAGGTGTCGGTCTGCGGGACGTAGGCCTCGGGCTGGTAGTAGTCGTAGTAGGAGACGAAGTACTCGACCGCGTTGTGGGGCAGCAGCTCGCGGAACTCGTTGGCGAGCTGGGCGGCGAGGGTCTTGTTCGGCGCCATCACCAGCGTCGGGCGCTGCAGCCGCTCGATCAGCCACGCGGTCGTCGCGGACTTGCCGGTGCCGGTCGCGCCGAGCAGGACGGTGTCCTTGTGGCCGTCGCGGATCCGGCGGGCGAGCTCGTCGATCGCCGCCGGCTGGTCACCCGAGGGCTCGAACTCCGACTCGACGACGAACGGAGCCTTGGTCGGGCGGATCGAGGTCACAGTGGCCACAAATCCACAACGTACGCGGACCCGCTGACACTTCCCCACCTCGAACTAGCACATGACCGGCGCGGAACCGGCCAGGAACCGGCCCGGTTTCGCGCCGAGCGGCCCCGAGTGTCCGGTTCCGCGGCGCGGTCATGTGCTACTTCGAGGAACGGGCGAGGAGGTCTTGCCAGACCTGCTCCACCTGGCGCTGCAGGGCGTCGAGGTCGCCGTCGTTGACGATCACGTGGGTGGCCAGCGCGAGCCGCTCCTCCCGGCTGGCCTGTACGTCGATCCGGGCCCGCGCCGCCTCCGGGGTCATCCCGCGCAGCCGGACCAGGCGGTCGAGCTGGACCTCCACCGGAGCGTCGACTACCACGATCACCTCGTAGCGCTCCGCCACCCCCGCCTCGGCGATCAGCGGCACGTCGTTGATCAGGATCCCGTCGGGGTCCTCCGCCTCGTACTCCGCCAGCTTGGCGAACACCCGCTCGCCGATCAGCGGGTGAACGATCGCGTTGAGCCGCGCTCGAGCGTCGTCGTCGCCGAACACGATCGCCGCGACCGCTTCGCGATCCAGCGAGCCGTCGGCGGCGCGCACCCCTTCGCCGAACTCCTCGATCACGGCCGCCAGCCCCGGCGTACCAGGCTCGACGACCTCACGCGCGATCGCGTCGGCGTCGATGACCTTGGCCCCGAGCGCGGCGAAGCGCTTGGTGACCTCGCTCTTGCCGGCACCGATCCCGCCGGTCAGCCCGACGTTGAGCATCGACTCGCTCCTCAACCCTCGGTGATCATGGGCTTTCCGGCACGACACGCGGGCGTGTCTGCCGCCTTTCCCATGATCACCGCGAGGAGGGGACTACTCCGCCGCGTCCTCCGTGGCGTCGTCGCCACCGGTCAGCTTGCGACGCAGCTCGGCAAGAGCTTCGTCGCTGGCCAGCGTGCCGCTGGACTCCGCGTCGGCCGCGCTCTCGGGCGAGGAGCTGTACGACGTGGCCTCGGCCGCCTCGGCGTCGGCAGCCTGCGCGGCCTGCATCTGCTTCTGGTGGGCCTCCCAGCGCTCGTGCGCCTTCGCGTACTGCGCCTCCCACTCGGCCTGCTGAGCCTCGTAGCCCGGCTTCCACTCGTTGGTGTCCGAGTCGAAGCCCTCGGGGTAGATGTAGTTGCCCTTGTCGTCGTACTGGGCCGGCATGCCGTACTGCGTCGGGTCGAAGTGGTCCGCGACCGCCTCGCCGACGGTGCCCTCGTTGGCCTGCTTCAGCGACAGCGAGATGCGGCGACGCTCGAGGTCGATGTCGATGACCTTGACGTAGATCTCGTCGCCGACGTTGACGACCTGCTCCGGGATCTCGACGTGACGCTCGGCGAGCTCGGAGATGTGGACCAGGCCCTCGATGCCTTCCGCGACGCGGACGAATGCGCCGAACGGCACCAGCTTGGTGACCCGGCCGGGAACGACCTGGCCGATCTGGTGGGCCCGGGCGAAGGCCTGCCACGGGTCCTCCTGCGTCGCCTTCAGCGACAGCGAGACCCGCTCGCGGTCCATGTCGACGTCGAGCACCTCGACGGTGACCTCCTGGCCGACCTCGACGACCTCGCTCGGGTGGTCGATGTGCTTCCAGGACAGCTCGGAGACGTGCACCAGACCGTCGACGCCGCCGAGGTCCACGAACGCGCCGAAGTTCACGATCGAGGAGACGACGCCCTTGCGGACCTGGCCCTTGAGCAGCTGCGTGAGGAAGGTCTGCCGGACCTCGCTCTGCGTCTGCTCCAGCCACGCGCGGCGGGACAGGACGACGTTGTTGCGGTTTTTGTCGAGCTCGATGATCTTCGCCTCGAGCTCCTTGCCGACGTACGGCTGGAGGTCGCGGACGCGGCGCATCTCGACCAGCGAGGCGGGCAGGAAGCCGCGCAGCCCGATGTCGAGGATGAGGCCACCCTTGACGACCTCGATCACCGTGCCGGTGACGATCCCGTCCTCTTCCTTGATCTGCTCGATCGTGCCCCAGGCCCGCTCGTACTGCGCGCGCTTCTTGGACAGGATCAGCCGACCCTCCTTGTCCTCCTTCTGGAGAACCAGGGCCTCGATCTCGTCCCCTACCGAAACGACCTCGTTAGGGTCGACGTCGTGCTTGATCGACAGCTCGCGGCTGGGGATCACGCCCTCGGTCTTGTACCCGATGTCGAGCAGCACCTCGTCGCGGTCGACGCGAACGATGACGCCCTCGACGATGTCGCCGTCGTTGAACTCCTTGATCGTGCCCTCGATGGCAGCGAGGAAGTCCTCAGCGGTGCCAATGTCGTTGATCGCGACCTGGGTCAGGGTGTTGGGCTCGGCGACTGCAGCGGTCATGTAGTGGGGATCCTCGGGAACGGACAGATGTCGAAGGTGGACAGATGTCGGGTTTTGCGTCGGGGGTTCCACGGCGCGGCCAGCGAGTTTAGTCCGCGCTCACGCTCGCGTCGAACGGCGGAACCGGGCGTGCGGCGGCTCGCCGGATGATCATCAAACCGGTACGCCGCAAGCTCGACGCCGCGTCCAGTCTGCGCGCCTCGCGCAGCTGGTGGGACGCCTCAGCCGCCGAGTACCAGGTCGAGCATGGCGACTTCCTCGGCGACAGCGACTTCCTGTGGTGTCCGGAGGGCCTGCGGGAGTCCGAGGCGGGCTTGCTCGGCGACGTGCGCGGCAAGCGGGTGCTCGAGATCGGTGCGGGCGCGGCGCAGTGCAGCCGCTGGCTGGCCGCGGCCGGCGCATGGTCAGTCGGTCTCGACGTGTCCGCCTCACAGCTCAGCCACGCCCGGATGCTCGACGCGGCGGCCGGCGTGCGTACTCCGCTGACCCTGGCGGATGCCCAGGTGCTGCCGTTTCGCGACGAGGTCTTCGACCTGGCGTGCTCGGCGTACGGCGCCGTGCCGTTCGTCGCCGACTCCGCCGCCGTGATGGCGGAGGTGGCGCGGGTGCTGCGGCCGGGTGGGCGCTGGGTGTTCTCCCTCACCCACCCAATCCGCTGGTCGTTCCTCGACGATCCGGGGCCGGAGGGGCTCACGGCGCGGACGTCGTACTTCGACCGGCGGCCCTATGTCGAGGTGGATGAGCACGGCACCCCGACCTACGTCGAGCACCACCGCACGATGGGTGACCGGATCCGCGAGATCGTCGACGCCGGGCTGGTGCTGGACGGGCTAGTCGAGCCGGAGTGGCCGAAGGAGCACGAGCGGATCTGGGGCCAGTGGAGCAAGCTTCGCGGCGAGCTCATCCCCGGCACCGCCATCTTCCTGACCCACAAGCCCTGACCGTGCCGGGGCCTAGTGAGCAGCAGCGTCCCAGTCGCGGCCATAGCCGATGGAGACGTCCAGCGGTACGTCGCCGAGAACGTACGCCGAGCACATCTGCCCGCGAACCAGCTCCTCGACCTGCTCCCGCTCCCCTGGCGCAACCTCGAGGACCAGCTCGTCGTGCACCTGCAGCAGCAGCCGCGAGCGCAGTGACGCCTCGCGGAGCGCCCGCTCGACGTTGAGCATCGCCACCTTGATGATGTCGGCCGCCGACCCCTGGATCGGCGCGTTCAGCGCCATCCGCTCGGCCATCTGACGCCGTTGCATGTTGTCGCTGGCCAGGTCGGGCAGGTAGCGCCGCCGGCCCAGGATCGTCTCGGTGTAGCCGTCCTTGCGGGCCAGGTCGACGACGCCCTTGAGGTAGTCACGCACCCCGCCGAAGCGCGCGAAGTAGGCGTCCATCTGCTCCTGCGCCTCGCTGGTCGAGATCCCCAGCTGCTGCGCGAGACCGTACGACGACAGCCCGTAGGCCAGGCCATAGGACATCGCTTTGATCCGCCGACGCTGCTCGGGCTCGACCTGCTCAACCGGGATCGCGAAGGCCTGGGCCGCGACGAACGTGTGGAGGTCCTCACCCGACGTGAAGGCCTCGATCAGGCCGGCGTCGTGGGACAGGTGCGCCATGATCCGCATCTCGATCTGCGAGTAGTCAGCGGTCATCAGCGACTCGAAACCTGCCCCGACGATGAACGCCTTGCGGATCTCGCGCCCCTCGATGGAGCGCACCGGGATGTTCTGCAGGTTCGGGTCGGTGCTCGACAGCCGGCCGGTCGCGGCGACCATCTGGTTGAACGTCGTGTGAATCCGCCCGCCGTCGTCGACCATCGGAATCAGTGAGTCGACGACCGTCTTCAGCCGGGCGACGTCGCGGTGGCGCAGCAGGTGCTCGAGGAACGGGTGGCCCGACCTCGCATACAGCTCCTGCAGCGCCTCGGCGTCGGTGGTATAGCCGGTCTTGATCTTCTTGGTCTTCGGCAGGTCGAGCTCGGTGAACAGCACCTCTTGGAGCTGCTTCGGCGACCCAAGGTTCACCTCGTGCCCGATGACGGCGTACGCCGCGTCCGCCGCGCGCTTCACCTCTCCGGCGAACCTCGCCTCGAGCTCGGCCAGCCACTCCACGTCGGCGGCAATGCCGACCGCCTCCATGTCGGCGAGCAGCGCGGTGAGCGGCAGCTCGACCTCCGTGAGCAAGCGCGTCCCGCCGCGCCGTTCGAGGTCAGCGTCCAACGCTTCTGCCAAGTCGAGGATGGCGCGGGCGCGGACCATCTCGGCCTGCGCCGCGTCCGCCTCGTCCGACCCGTCGAGTGAGAGCTGGCCGTCGTTGGACTCCGCCCGCAGCTCGCGATGCAGGTAGCGCAGGGCGAGGTCGGCAAGGTCGAAGGAACGCTGTCCAGGCAGGGCGAGATAGGCCTCGAGTGCGGTGTCGCTGACGACGCCGCCCAGCGACCAGCCGCGCTCGCGCAGCGCGTGCGAGGGGCCCTTGACGTCGTGGAAGACCTTCGCGACCGCAGGATCGGCGAGCCACTCGGCCAGCGCCGCCTCGTCGTCCACGGTCAGACTCTCCGGCTCGATCGACGCGGCGGCGCCGTCAGGAACCGCGATGGCGATCCGCGTGACCTGCCCGGTCCCTCGCCCCCACGAGCCGGCGACGGCTACGCCGTGGCGACCCGCGGTCCGAGCGTGTCTGTCGAGCCACGCCCGCACGCCGTCGGGACCGAGCGACTCACCCTCGATCGTGAAGCCCTCGTCGGCCTCGGGCTCGACGGCGGACAGCGTTGCGTAGAGCCGCTCGCGCAGCACCCGGAACTGCAGCGTGTCGAAGAGCTGGTGCACCGCCTCGCGATCCCACTGCCCGAGCCGCAGATCAGCCGGCGTGACGTCCAGCGGCACGTCGCGGCGCAACTCGGTGAGCTGCCGGTTGCGGATCACGCCAGCCAGGTGGTCGCGCAGCGCCTGCCCGGCCTTTCCCGGCACCTCGTCGACCCGCGCGACCAGCTCGTCGAGCGAGCCGAAGTCACGGATCCACTTCGAGGCGGTCTTCTCCCCGACCCCGGGAATGGACGGCAGGTTGTCGCTCGGGTCACCGCGCAGCGCCGCGAAGTCCGGGTACTGCGCGGGCGTGAGGTCGTACTTCGCCCGAACTTCCTCGGGCGTGAACCGGGTCATGTCGCTGATGCCTCTGCGAGTCATCAGCACGGTGATGCGGTCGTTGACCAGCTGAAGCACGTCGCGGTCGCCGGTGACGATCAGCACGTCCATGCCCGCATCCGCACCCTGCACCGCCAGCGTCGCGATGATGTCGTCCGCTTCGTAGCCCTCGAGCGACAGCGACGGCACGGTCAGCGCGGCCAGCACGTCCTTGATCAGATCGACTTGGCCGCGGAACTCGCTCGGCGTCTCCTTGCGGTTCGCCTTGTACTCGGCGTACGCCTCGGTCCGGAACGTCTGGCGCCCGACATCGAAGGCAACCGCGACATGTGTCGGGGTCTCGTCACGCAGGACGTTGATGAGCATCGAGGTGAAGCCGTAGACCGCGTTGGTGGACTGCCCGGTCGTGGTCGAGAAGTTCTCGACCGGCAACGCGAAGAACGCGCGGTACGCCAGTGAATGGCCGTCGAGGAGAAGCAGCCGCTGCGCGCCGTCGGAGATCGCAGGTCCATCGGCCATGCCCGGCATCGTAATGTCGGCCTGTGACCGATATCCCTCGCGACGAGAAGCTCCCCGACCTGCCAGAGCG
The DNA here is from genome assembly GCA_035547515.1 of Mycobacteriales bacterium. Classification (GTDB taxonomy): domain Bacteria; phylum Actinomycetota; class Actinomycetes; order JAFAQI01; family JAFAQI01; genus DASZTV01. Next base: position 30,437 of record DASZUS010000011.1, on the reverse strand, counting down.
CATGGGGATCGAGTTCCTCGACTACGACGTTCAGCGCCTCGTCGCGCGGATGCCGGTCGAGGGAAACCGGCAGCCGTACGGGCTGCTGCATGGCGGTGCCTCGTGCGTGCTCGCCGAGACTCTCGGGTCGATCGGCGCCGCGCTGCACGCCGGTCCGGGTCGGATCGCCGTCGGCGTGGACATCAACGCCACGCATCACCGTTCGGCGACCGAGGGTTATGTGACCGGAGTCGCAACCCCGCTCCATCTCGGCCGCACGATGGCGAGCTACGAGATCGTCATCACCGACGAGCAAGACCGCCGGGTCTGTACGGCGAGACTCACCGCGCTTCTGCGCGATGCCTCCTAGCGCGCTTCCGCGCGACGCCTCCTAGCGCGCTTCCGCGCGACGCGCAGCCAGGGTCTCTGCTGTCTCGCCTCTGCGCTGGCGCGGCGTCGGTACGGCGCGCACCAGGCGGGTACGACGCCGCATCGCGTCCACGACCGGCACCCCCGCGTCCGCGCCGAGGCGACGTCGCAACAGGCTGACCGGGGCGACCCGGCGCGTCGCGGCGGGCGCGAAACCGAGGCGGGCGAAGAACCGGTTCGCCTCCCGCAGCGACGGATAGATGCTCACCGAGATCTGGTCGAGCCGCTTCTCGGCGGCGAAGTCCACCGCTGCCTTGAGCAGCGCGTGACCGATCCCCTTGTGCTGCGCCGACCGGGAGACCACCAGGTGCGCGACGTTGAGAACCTTGCCGTCCGCGAACGGGTCCGGTCGCGTTGTCTGCAGCACCGCCATGCCCGCCGGGTTGCCCTCGAGGGTGGCGAGCACGATCCGGTACGACGGGCTCGCCAGCACCGACGTGAGCCGGTCGCGTACGTCGATCGTCGACACCGGGTTGTTGGCGCGCTCCCCGCGACCGCCGACCTGGCGCAGCTCGTCCCAGAGGTCGACCAGGACGGGAATGTCCTCGACGGTGGCCATCCGAGTGGCCACGTGCGTCCGCGACATCGTGGCCTCCTCACGCCGATCCGGTCCCCTGCGGCCCTTGGCCCGCGACGCTGGGTAGGAGAAAGGTAGCGCCCCCGCAACCCGGCGACGAGAGCCGATTGGACCTTGACAGGCGGCCCGCGCCAGGGGCGTGAAGACAAGTCGGGTCGAATCGGGTGGACGGACTACGAACAACGGGTGACCGGCGTTGACCCGTGAAGTAGCGGCTTACTAGATTTCAGCGCACAGCCCGGCACCGAGTAGACAACGACCACGCACGGGGAAGGCGTGGCCGGACCCAAAGGTGCCGGGCTTCCTTCTTTCTTTTCAGCGGATTTGCCGGTTACGCGACGCTCTCTCCGAGGTACGCCGAGCGCACCCGGTCGTCGGCCAGCAACGACGCGGCGCTGTCACGCAGCGCGATCGTGCCGGTCTCGAGGACGTACCCGCGGGTTGCGAGCTGCAAAGCTTGCGCGGCGTTCTGCTCCACCAGCAGGACGGTCGTGCCCTGCGCGTTGATCTCACGCAGGATCTCGAAGATCCGGGCCACGATCATCGGGGCCAGCCCCATCGACGGCTCGTCGAGCAGAAGCAGTCGCGGCCGGCCCATCAGCGCGCGCCCGATGGCCAGCATCTGCTGCTCGCCCCCGGAGAGGTTGCCGCCGGGCTGGGTCTGGCGCTCCTCGAGCACCGGGAACAGCGTGAACGCGCGCTGGATGTCCTCCTTCGAGGCCTTGCCGCGGTGGTAGGCCCCCATCTGCAGGTTCTCGAGCACCGACATCCGGGGGAAGATCCGCCGGCCTTCGGGGACGTGCCCGATGCCGAGAGTGACGATCTGGTGTGCCGGGCGCCCGTCGATCCGCTTGCCGTCGAAGGTGATCGACCCGGCGATCGGCGCGAGCATTCCGGAGATGGTGCGCAACGTCGTGGTCTTGCCGGCGCCGTTCGCGCCCAGCAGCGCCACGATCTCGCCCTCGTCGACCTCGAGGTCGACTCCCCGCAGCGCCTCGATCCGGCCGTAGGCGACCCGGAGGCCCTCAATGCTCAGCATCCGGTCCTCCTTGGCTGGTCGCTGCGGTGCCGAGATACGCCTCGATCACAGCCGGATCGTTCTGCACCTGGTGGGGGGCCCCGGAGGCGATCACCTTGCCGAAGTTCAGGACGACGACGCTCTGGGCGACGGACATGACCAGCTTCATGTCGTGCTCGATCAGCAGGATTGTCGTGCCGGTGTCGCGCTGGATGGTCTGGATCAGCTCCGCAAGCTCGAGCTTCTCCGACGGGTTCGTGCCGGCCGCCGGCTCGTCCAGCAGCAGCAGCTGCGGTGCGGTCGCGAGGGCGCGAGCGATCTCGAGGCGGCGCTGGTCGCCGTACGGCAGCGACGCCGCGAGCTCGTTGGCCCGCTGCCGCAACCCCACGAACTCCAGCAGCTCGAAGGCCCGCGCGTCGCTCTCCCGCTCCTCGCGCCTGGTCCGCGGCAGCCGCAGCATCGCCCCGATCGGGCCGGTGCGCTGGCGCGCCTCGACTCCGATCTTCACGTTCTCGATCGCGGACAGCGCGTTGAACAGCCGGATGTTCTGGAACGTCCGTGCCACCCCGAGGCGGGTAACCGCGGAGGGCTTTCGGCCGACGAGCTCCGCGTCGCCGCCCGTGCCGTGGAGCGTGATCGAGCCTTCCTGCGGCTGGTAGACGCCGGTGATGCAGTTGAACAGCGACGTCTTGCCGGCACCGTTCGGCCCGATGACGGACAGGATCTCGCCGCGGTTGTGCGTCAGCGTCACGCCGGCCAGGCTGGTCACGCCGCCGAAGCGCAGCGTCACGTCGCGGATGTCGAGGATGACGTCTTTCGCCTCGGACGTCGGAATGGCAGCGGGCGCGGGCGCGGTCACGGCGCCGCTCCAGGTGCGCCGAGGGCGTCCGCGCCTCCGACTCCGGCCTCTGCCTGCGCAATCTCCCGGGCCCGGCGCCGCGACGGCCAGACGCCCTGCGGCCGGAAGATCATCATCGCGATGAGGATCACGCCGTAGTAGGCGTACAGGTCCGGTTGCTGGATGTGGCTGCGCAGCAGCTGCGGCAGGTACTGCAACACGGCCGCGCCGATGATCGCGCCGGGCAGCGATCCCATGCCGCCGAAGATGACGAGGACGAGTACGACGACGGACTGCTGGAACGGGAACGACGACGGGTCGAACACACCGGTCTTGCTGGCGAAGAAGACCCCCGCGAGCCCGGAAGTGCTCGCGCCGATCGCGAACGCCATGACTTTGTACTTCAGCGGGTTGATCCCGCAGGCTTCGGCGGCGACTTCGTCCTCACGGATCGCGACCCACGCCCGGCCGACGCGTGAGTTCTCCAGCAGGTGGAACAGGATCACGACCACCACGATGATGCCGAGGATCAGGTAGTACCACGGCATGTGGCCGCCCGGCAGCACTTCCAGCGGCCAGGTGTAGTGGATCCCGAGGGCGTGGAAGGAGAAGTTCGGCACCGAGTTGGGCGCCACCCCCTCCGAGCCGTTGGTGACGCTCTTCGAGTTGGCCGCGACCAGCTGGATGATCTCGCCGAAGCCGAGGGTCACGATCGCGAGGTAGTCGCCGCGCAGGCGCAGCGTGGGGGCGCCGAGGATCACGCCGGCCAGCATCGCCGCGACCACCGCGAGCGGGAACGCCCAGAACACATTGACCGTGAACGGCGGATGTGCCGGGAGCTGGTTGGTCCAGTACGCCGCGGAGTACGCGCCGACGGCGTAGAAGGCGATGTAGCCGAGGTCGAGCAGACCGGCGAAGCCGACCACGACGTTGAGGCCGATCGCCAGCAGCACGTACGGCGCGATCTGGCCGACCAGGACCTCTTGCCAGAAGCCGTTCAGCCAGTTCGGCACGATGATCGCCGCGAGCAGCAGGACGGCGTAGCTCGGGTAGCGCACCGGCCGCATCGCCCACACCGCTCGCGGCCTGGCGCTGAGCCCGCGGTAGGTCTCCGCTACCGCGACGCCGCGCCACTGCCAGCCGGTGATCGCCGCCCACAAGACCGCGCCGGCAGCGATCCAGACGTACGCGTTCGCGGACTTGAAGGTGCCAGTGATGCCACTGGCCGGGTGCTGGTTCGAGCCACTCTTACCTGTTAGCAGCGCCAGCACGACACCCACCATCAGGCAGGTCAGCAGGCGCTTGAGATGCGGTGACGCCAGAAGCCCCGGCCGGCGTACCGCCACCGGTGCCGACGCTGCGCTCATGCCGACCTCCCGAGACGTTCGCCGAGCAGCCCCGTCGGGCGTACCAGCAGCACGAGGACCAAGACGATGAACGAGATGACGTCAGTCCAGTCGGTGTTGATGCACGAGATCGCAAGGCTCTCGACGACCCCGAGGAGCAGCCCGCCGAGCACGGCGCCGCGGATGTTGCCGATGCCACCGAGGACGGCTGCGGTGAACGCCTTGATGCCGGGCACGGTACCCATGGTGTAGCTAACGCCGTTGAGCGTTCCGAACAGGTACCCGGCGGCCCCGCCGAGCAAGCCGCCGAGGATGAAGGTGACCGCGATGACGCGGTCGATGTTGACGCCCATGAGGCCTGCGGTGTCCGCGTCCTGGGCAACCGCTCGGATGCCTTGGCCGAGCCGCGTCTTCGCGACGATCCGGTCCAGCAGCAGCATCATCGCGATGCCCGCGCCGGCGAAGACCAGGTCGATGGTCTGGACCTGCGCGCCGAAGATGGTGAAGACCGTGCCGTTCGTGTACGCCGGCGCGATGTCGTAGCCGTTGCGGCCGAACTCCTTGCCGGCCATCGTCTGCAGAAAGAACGACGCCCCGATCGCGCTGATCAGGTAGGCGAGCTTCGGCGCGTTGCGCCGCCTGAGGGGCCGGTAGGCCACCCGCTCGAGCACGAACGCGGTCGCCGCACCCACGATGCCGCCACCCAGCAGGCCGGCGACGACGATCAGGACGGACATGAACCCGTGCGGCTGGCCGTGGGTGACGTGGTTGGCGACCAGTACGCCGCCGAACCCGCCAGCCATGAACACCTCGCTGTGCGCGAAGTTGATCAGCTGGAGCACGCCGTAGACGAGGGTGTAGCCGAGCGCGATCAGCGCGTAGAGGAACCCGTTGGCAAGGCCCTGGACGAGGTACGTCGAGAAGTGCTGGCTCAAGCACACGGTCGCCGCCCTCCTCCGATCGTCCCCGGCATCCTGACAGACGATCGGGCGCCGCGACGGCTAACCGCGGCGCCCGATCGTTCAGCGATCTGTCAGCTGCTCGCGCCGATCAGGCCGAGCTCCTTGATCGTGCCGTTCTCCACCTTGTACATGTACACCGCCGATCCGGCGTAGTTGCCGTTGGCGGCGAACTTCACCGTCTTGCTGATGCCCTGGTAGGAGAAACCAGGCGAGTGCAGCGCGGAGATGACGCCTGCCTTCGTCGGGTTCGCGCCCAGCGACTTCATCGCGTCGATGATCGCGTTGGTCGCGTCGTACGCCTCAGCGGAGTACGTCCCCGATGCGAAGCCGGCGAGCGACTTGAACTGGGGAGCGAACGCCTTGAATCCGGGCGAGGTGATCGTCTCCTGGCAGGCGCAGCTCAGCAGCGTGCCGTTGGCGACGGAAGCCCCGGCGCTCGACACGTAGTGCGGGTCGTTGCTGCCGTCGTCGGACACCAGCTGGCCGGTGAACCCGGCGCTGCGCAGCTGCTTGGCCAGCAGCGCGAAGTCGCAGTAGTACCCGGCGTAGAACACGCTGTCGGCTCCGGACTGCTTGACCTTCTGGGCCAGCGGACCGTACTGCTGCACGTTGCCGCTGCCTGCCTGGCACTGCGTCGTACCCGGTGCCGTGTCGTGCTTGACGACCGTCAGGCCGTCGCCCGAGGCCGCGCCGACGAACGCCTTCGCCAGGCCGGCGCCGTACGTGCTGGCGTCGTCGATGACATAGACCTTCTTCAGGCCCGCGGTCTTTGCCATGTACTGCGCATCAGCGGGACCCTGCGCGTCGTCGTCCGCCACGACCCGGAAGAAGTTGTGCCAACCGGAGGTGGCGAGCGTCGGGTCGGTCGCGGAAGGGCTGACCGTCGCGACGTCGGCCTTGGAGTACGCCGGCTCAGACGCGGCGGTGGCACCGGAGAAGGCCGGCCCGACGACCGCGATCAGGTTGCTGATCTGCAGAATCTTCGCGACAGCGGCAGGGGCAGCAGTCGACGAGCCCTGGTCGTCCTCCTGGGCGAAAGCAAGCTTGAAGGGCAGCGTGCCGAACGTCGTACCGGCGTTGGCCTGGTTGATCGCCAGCTTCACCGCGTAGGACATGTTCAGACCGAGCTGCTGGTTGCCACCGGACAGCGGGCCCTGGTAGGCGATCGTGAAGGTGGGCTCCGAGCCGCTGCCGGAACCACCGCCGTTGCCCGAGCCACCGCTCGAGCTGCTCCCGCAAGCGGTCGCCGCGATCGCGGCGAGGGCGAGCGGGGCGACAAGTCGAAGTGATCGACCGGTCCGCATCCTTGCTCCTCTCAACAGGCCGATTCCTGGTTCGAAGCGCAACCTAGCGCCCGAACACCGTCACAGCAGTCTCTGCTGCAACCGTTGCCAGGTCGTTACAAATGATTGCGACGGTCCTTCCCCGTTGCGGGCGACGGATTCAGCCTGACAGCTCGGCTTGCGCCAGGACCGCTTCCGCCACCTCGCGCATGGATCGGCGACCGTCCATCGCCGCCTTCTGGATCCACCGGAACGCCTCGGGCTCGGTCATCCCCTGCTCGGCCTGCAGCCGGCCCTTCGCGCGGTCGAGGATCTTGCGGGTCTCGAGCCGCTCGGTCAGATCAGCCACCTCGCCACTGAGCGCGCGCATCTGCTGGTGGCGGCTGATCGACACCTCGATCGCCGGCAGGAGGTCGGCCTTACCGAACGGCTTCACGACGTACGCCATGGCACCCGCCTCGACGGCGCGCTCGACGAGGTCGCGCTGGCTGAATGCGGTGAGCATGACGACCGGCGAGATGTCGTCGGCGGTGATCCGCTGGGCGGCGGTGATGCCGTCGAGGACGGGCATCTTCACGTCGAGGATCACGACGTCGGGCTTGGTCTCGGTCGCCAGGTCGATGGCCTGCTGGCCGTCGCCCGCTTCACCGACGACGACGTAGCCCTCCTCCTCGAGCATCTCCTTGAGATCAAGGCGGATCAGCGCCTCATCCTCGGCGATCAGCACCCGCCGCTGCGACCCCGTTGGCACGCGATCACCCTATCGACGGCGTGTTTCCTACACTTTGCGCGTTGCCGGCCCCGGTAACCCAATCGGTAGAGGTCGCGGTCTCAAACACCGTTCAGTGTCGGTTCGAGTCCGACCCGGGGCACCGGATTTTCCTCGAAGTAGCACATGACCGCCGCGGATCGGTGGCGGATCGTCACCGACTGTCCAGTTTCGGGCGGCGGCGGCCACCGGTCATGTGCTACTTCGAGGAAATGGCCTATGCGATCGGGCGGTCGGTGGGGAGCACCGGCGATGGCAGCTGGGTGTCACCCATCAGCCAGCGGTCGACCGACGCGGCACAGGCGCGGCCCTCGGCAATCGCCCAGACGATGAGCGACTGTCCGCGGCCCATGTCGCCGCAGACGAAGACGCCGTCGCTGTCGGTCATCCAGTCGCTGTCACGAGCCACGTTGCCCCGCGCGTCGTAGGAGACCCCGAGGCCCCCGAGCAGCGCGCCCTTCTCCGGCCCGACGAAGCCCATCGCGAGCAGCACCAGCTGCGCCGGGAGCTCCTTCTCGGTGCCCTCGATCGGGTTGAACTTCGCGTCGACCTCACTGATCACGAGCCCGCACACCCGGCCGTCGGCGTCGCCGTTGAAACGCTGCGTCGAGACCGCGTAGACCCGCTCGCCGCCCTCTTCGTGAGCGCTGGAGACGCGGTAGATCATCGGGTACGTCGGCCATGGCATCGACTCGGAGCGCTGCTCCGGTGGCCGCTGCAGGATCTCGAGCTGCGTGACCGACTTCGCGCCCTGCCGCAACGCCGTACCGAGGCAGTCGGCACCGGTGTCGCCGCCGCCGAGGATGATCACGTCCTTGCCGGCAGCCGAGATCGGCGGCGCGTCGATGTCGCCCTGCTGCACCCGGTTCGCCAGTGGCAGGTAGTCCATCGCCGGGTAGATGCCCTTGAGATCCCGGCCCGGTACGTCGAGATCGCGCGGCACCGTCGATCCGCCGGCGAGCACGATCGCGTCGTGCCGCTTGCGCAGCTGCTCCGCGGTGATGTCAACACCCACGTTGACCCCAGCGCGAAACCGGGTGCCCTCCTCCTCCATCTGCAGCAGCCGCAGGTCGAGGTGGCGCTTCTCCATCTTGAACTCGGGGATGCCGTAGCGCAGCAGGCCGCCGATCCTGTCCGCGCGCTCATAGACCACGACGGTGTGACCGGCTCGGGTGAGCTGCTGCGCGGCCGCCAGCCCGGCCGGGCCGGAGCCGACGACGCCGACCGTCTTGCCGGACAGCCGCTCGGCGACCTGCGGTGAGATCCACCCCTCGTCCCAGGCGCGGTCGACGATCTCCACCTCGACCTGCTTGATCGTCACCGGGTCGGAGTTGATGCCGAGAACGCACGCGCTCTCGCACGGCGCGGGGCAGAGCCGGCCGGTGAACTCCGGGAAGTTGTTCGTCGCGTGCAGCCGCTCGATCGCCTCGCGCCAGTCGTCGCGCCAGACCAGGTCGTTCCACTCCGGGATCAGGTTCCCCAGCGGGCAGCCCTGGTGGCAGAACGGGATGCCGCAGTCCATGCAGCGACCGGCTTGCTTCTGCAGCTTCTCCGGCGGGAAGTCCTGGTAGACCTCTCGCCAGTCGGAGATGCGTACGTCGACGGGCCGCCGCTTCGGCGTCTCGCGTGGTGTTGTCAGGAAGCCTCGGGGGTCAGCCATTGGACGCCGCCATGATCGCTGCGTCCACGTCCTCGCCAGCCTCCTCTGCGGCCTTCGCCGCCTCCAGCACCCGCTTGTAGTCGCGCGGCATCACCTTCGCGAACCGCCGTACCGAGCCATCCCAGTCGGCGAGCAGCGCCGCCGCGACAGCCGAGTCGGTCTCGGCGCGGTGGCGCGACACGATCTCGCGCAGGAACGCCTCGTCATCGCCGTCGAGACCTTCGACGTCGACCATCTCGCCGTTGACCTTGCCGGAGTCGAGGTCGAGCACGTAGGCGATCCCACCCGACATGCCCGCCGCGACGTTGCGGCCGGTCGGGCCGAGGATGACCACGCGACCGCCGGTCATGTACTCGCACGCGTGGTCGCCCACTCCCTCGACTACCGCGGTGGCGCCCGAGTTGCGCACGCAGAACCGCTCGCCCACGAGCCCGCGGATGAACGTCTCGCCGCCCGTCGCGCCGTAAAGGATCACGTTGCCCGCGATCACGTTCTCCTCGGCACGGAAGGGCGCCGCCGGGTCAGGCCGCAGGATGATCCGGCCACCCGACAGCCCCTTGCCGAGGTAGTCGTTGGAGTCGCCCAGCAGCCGCAGCGTGATGCCTCTCGGCACGAACGCGCCGAACGACTGGCCGGCCGAACCGGTGAAGGTCACGTCGATCGTGTTGTCGGGCAGGCCGGCGTCGGCGTAGCGCTTGGTCACCTCGTGGCCGAGGATCGTCCCGACCGTCCGGTTGACGTTGCGCACCGGAAGCTCGAGCTTCACCGGTCGCGCGTCGGCAAGCGCGCCTTCGGCGAGCTGCACCAGCGTCTGGTCAAGCGCCTTCTCCAGGCCGTGGTCCTGGCTACGGGTCTGGTGGCGCGGCCCGTCCACCTCCGGCTGGTGCAGGATCGGCGTGAGGTCGAGGCCAGAGGCCTTCCAGTGATCGATCGCCGCCCGCGTGTCGAGAGACTCGACCTGACCGACGGCCTCCTCGATCGAGCGGAAGCCGAGCGCAGCCAGATGCTCGCGGACCTCCTCGGCCACGAACTCGAAGTACGTCTGCACGAACTCGGGCCGCCCGCTGAAACGCTTGCGAAGCTCCGGGTTCTGCGTGGCGATGCCGACCGGGCAGGTGTCGAGGTGGCAGACCCGCATCAGGATGCAGCCGGACACGACCAGCGGCGCGGTCGCGAAGCCGAACTCCTCCGCGCCGAGCAGCGCGGCGATCACGACGTCGCGGCCGGTCTTCATCTGGCCGTCGACCTGTACGACGATCCGGTCGCGCAGGCCGTTGATCATCAGCGTCTGCTGGGTCTCGGCGAGGCCGAGCTCCCACGGCGAACCAGCATGCTTGAGCGAGGTCAGCGGCGCAGCGCCGGTGCCGCCGTCGTGCCCGGAGATGAGTACGACGTCGGCGTGCGCCTTGGAGACACCCGCCGCGACCGTGCCGACGCCGACCTCAGCCACGAGCTTCACGTGCACCCGTGCCTGCGGGTTGGCGTTCTTCAGGTCGTGGATGAGCTGCTTGAGGTCCTCGCTCGAGTAGATGTCGTGGTGCGGGGGCGGGGAGATCAGCCCCACGCCGGGCGTCGACCCACGGGTCTTCGCGATCCAGGGGTAGACCTTGTTGCCGGGCAGCTGACCGCCCTCGCCGGGCTTCGCGCCCTGCGCCATCTTGATCTGGATGTCGTCGGCGTTGCTGAGGTAGTCGCTGGTGACACCGAACCGTCCGCTGGCGACCTGCTTGATGGCGCTGCGCCGCTCCGGGTCGTGTAGCCGGTCGGTGTCCTCGCCGCCCTCACCGGTGTTGGACTTGCCGCCGATCCGGTTCATCGCGATGGCGAGCGTCTGGTGCGCCTCGAGCGAGATCGACCCGTAGGACATCGCGCCGGTGGCGAACCGGGCGACGATCGCCGAGACCGGCTCGACCTCCTCGATCGGGACCGGCGGGCGGACGCCTTCCTTGAAGCGGAACAGACCGCGCAGCGTCATCAGCTTCTGCGCCTGCTCGTCGACGGCGGTCGAGTACTCCTTGAACACGTCGTACTGACCGCTGCGCGTCGCATGCTGCAGCTTGAAGACGGTCTGCGGGTTGAACAGGTGCGGCTCGCCCTCGCGACGCCACTGGTACTCCCCGCCCACCCACAGCCGGCGGTGCTTGTGCGGCGCCCGCGGGTAAGCGTGGGCGTGGCGCGCGGCGACCTCGTCGGCGATCACGTCGAGCCCGACGCCCCCGAGCCGGGACGTCGTACCGGTGAAGTAGTCGTCGATGACGTCCTGCGAGAGCCCCAGCGCCTCGAAGATCTGCGCGCCGGTGTAGGAGCTCTTGGTCGAGACCCCCATCTTGCTCATCACCTTGAGCACGCCCTTGCCGAGCGCCTTGATGTACTTGTGGACCGCCTCGTCGGCGTCGACGCCGGTCACCACGCCGCCGCGCACCAGGTCCTCGACGGACTCCATGGCGAGGTAGGGGTTGACGGCGGCCGCGCCGTACCCGATCAGGAGCGCGACGTGGTGCACCTCGCGGACGTCGCCGGCCTCGATGACCAGCCCGACCTTGGTACGCGTCTTCTCGCGGATCAGGTGGTGATGGACCGCGCTGGTCAGCAGCAGCGACGGGATCGGCGCCAGCTCGGCGTCGCTGTCACGGTCGGACAGCACGATCAGCCGCGCGCCGCCCGCGATCGCGTCGCTGACATCCTGCCGCGCCCGCTCGATCGCGGTACGAAGCGCCGCTCCCCCGCCGGAGACCGGATAGAGCCCGCGTACGACGTGGCAGGCGAAGCCGGGCAGGTCGCCGTCGTCGTTGACGTGGATCAGCTTGGCAAGGTCGTCGTTGTCGAGCACCGGGAACGGCAGGGTGACCTGCCGGCAGGACGCGGGTGTCGGGTCGAGCAGGTTCTGCTCCGGGCCGATCGAGGTGCCCAGCGAGGTGACGAGCTCCTCGCGGATCGCGTCCAGCGGCGGGTTGGTGACCTGCGCGAACAGCTGCGTGAAGTAGTCGAAGAGCAGCCGGGGGCGCGAGGACAGTGCGGCGACCGGGGTGTCGGTGCCCATCGAGCCGATGGCCTCGGCACCGGTGCGCGCCATCGGCGCCACGATGACGCGCAGCTCTTCCTCGGTGTAGCCGAACGCCTGCTGCCGGCGTATCACCGACTCGTGCGAGTAGACGATGTGCTCGCGCTCGGGCAGCGCGTCCAGGTGCAGCAGCCCGCCGTGCAGCCACTCGGCGTACGGGTGAGCCGCGGCCAGCTCGTCCTTGAGCTCGTCGTCGCCGACGATGCGCCCGGCGGCGGTGTCGACGAGGAACATCCGTCCCGGCTGCAGCCGGCCTTTCTGGACGACCTGGTCGGCGGGGATGTCGAGCACGCCGACCTCGGACGCGAGGACCACGCGCCCGTCCGCGGTCACCCAGTAGCGCGAAGGGCGCAGCCCGTTGCGGTCGAGGACCGCCCCGATGACCGTGCCGTCGGTGAAGGCGACGCACGCCGGCCCGTCCCACGGCTCCATCACGCAGGAGTGGAAGTCGTAGAAGGCCTTACGGGCCGGGTCCATCAGCTCGTTGTTCTCGTGCGCCTCGGGGATCATCATCAGCACCGCGTGCGGCAGCGACCGGCCGCCGAGGTGCAGCAGCTCGAGCACCTCGTCGAAGCTCGCCGAGTCGCTGCCCCCCGGGGTGATGATGGGGAACAGGCGGCTGAGGTCACCCGGGATCAGGTCGCTCTCGAGCAGAGCCTCACGGGCCCGCATCCAGTTGCGGTTGCCCATGACGGTGTTGATCTCGCCGTTGTGGGCGATATAGCGGTACGGGTGCGCCAGCGGCCACGACGGGAAGGTGTTCGTGGAGAACCGGGAGTGCACCAGCCCGATGGCCGAGGCGAAACGCTCGTCGGTCAGGTCGGGGAAGAACTCGGGCAGCTGGTCCGTGGTGAGCATGCCCTTGTAGACCAGCGTGCGGCACGACAACGACGGCAGGTACGCCCCGACCTCCCGCTCGATCCGCTTGCGCGCGCAGAACGCCATGCGCTCGAGCCGCATCCCGGTCGAGCCGTCGGCGGCGGCCACGAACAGCTGCCGGAACCGAGGCATCACCGAAAGCGCGGTGTCGCCCAGGGACGACGCCTCGGTCGGGACATCACGCCAGCCGAGGACCGCGAGGTCTTCCTCGCCCGCGATCCGCTCGATGGCGTCGACGGTCTTGCGCTCTTCCTCGTCGTCGTCGGGCAGGAACGCCATGCCGACGGCGTAGCCGCCGACCTCGGGCAGCTCGAAGGCGCTCACGGCGCGCAGGAAGTCATCCGGGATCTGGGTGAGGATGCCTGCGCCGTCGCCGGTGTTGACCTCGGCGCCGGAGGCGCCGCGGTGGTCGAGGTTGTGCAGCGCGGTCAGCGCGTCGGCAACGATCGCGTGGCTGCGCCGGCCGTGCATGTCGGCCACGAACGCAACACCGCAGGCATCGTGCTCGTGCTTGCCGTCGTACAGACCCTGCGCGGCGGGCATGGCGGAGGACCGGAACGGCTCACCCGGGACCAGCGACGCAGCAGGCATATCGACCCGTCCTTCGAACTCGGCACACGGCGCGCGCACGGCCCGGGGTGCGGCTGTGCGGTGGCGGATACGTGGTGCGGGACGGCGTCGGCCCAGCCAGATCAGGTTACCCCAGCGTTACGGAACCGGACCAACTGATAACTGTCGCGCGAGCGGAGCAGGGCCGTCCTACCCCGATACGCCGGCGCCAATCCCGTGACCGACTCCGTAGACCACGGCGACCGTGGCCGAGCCGAGCACCAGCTGGCGCAGCGCGCCGACGACCGGCGGCCGGTTGGTGAAGTGCGCGACGGCGCCGCCCATCACGAGCAGGAGCAGCGCGCCAAGCCCGATCGACCACAGCAGGGTGTGCGCGCCCAGCAGGAACGGCAGCAACGGCACCACGGCGCCGAAGGCGAAGGTCACGAAGGACAGCGCAGCGGCGACGTACGGCGAGGGCTGCTCGTCGGGGTCCACGCCGAGCTCTTCGCGGACGTGCACCCGCCATGCCTCGTCGGGATCCTTCGAGACCTCGCGCGCCACCCGTTCGGCCAGCTCGCGCGGCAAGCCCCGGCGGCGGAACAGCCCGGCAAGCTCGCGCTCCTCGGCCGCCGGGCTTCGCTCGATCTCCTCGCGCTCCTTGTCGATCTCGGACTGGACGAGGTGGGTCTGCGATGCCACTGAGGTCCACTCGCCGACCGCCATCGAGAACGACCCGGACAGCAGGCCCGCCATGCCCGCGACGATCACCTGATGGGTGGGTGCGCTCGCGCCGGCGACGCCCGCGACGAGCGCGCCGTTGGAGACCAGGCCGTCCATCGCGCCGAATACTGCGGGGCGGAGCTTGCCGGCGTTGACGTCGCGGTGAGAGTGGTGGATCTCACTACCGCCGCCCGCGACGGCGGGCATCGACTCCCTCATTCGGCGGCCTCCTCAGTGGTGTCCTTTCGCCCGGCGAGATAGAAGTACGCCGCCGCCGCGACGAAGACGACGACGCTGGTCCAGTCGTTGAGCCGCAGTCCGAGGAACTTGTGCGCGTCGTCGATGCGCAACGCCTCGATCCATCCGCGGCCGACCGTGTAGAGCATCACGTAGAGCGCGAACGCGCGGCCCTTCGTGAAGTGCCAGCGACGGTCGGCCCAGACCACGACGAGGGCGACGCCGATGTCCCAGATCGACTCGTAGAGAAATGTCGGCTGGTAGTACGCGTCGAGCTGGTACTTCGCGATGTAGGTGCCGGAGGCCGTCATCGGCCGGTGCGCCGGGTCGATGTGCAGCCCCCAGGGCAGCGACGTCGGCCGGCCGTAGAGCTCCTGGTTGAACCAGTTCCCCCACCGCCCGAGCGCCTGCGCGACCGGTAGGGCCGGAGCCAGCGAGTCGGCGACCATGGCGAAGCTCAGGTGGTAGTGCCGGCAGGCCAGCCACGCGCCGAGCGCGCCCATCAGCACGGCACCCCAGATGCCGAGGCCGCCGTCCCAGATCTTCAGCGCGGCGAGCGTGCCCTGGCCGTTCTTGCCCCAGTAGAGCTCGGGGTTCGTCACCAGGTGATAGATCCGCGCTCCGACCAGCCCGAACGGGACCGCCCAGGTGGCGACATCGGCGATCGCGCCCTTGCGCCCGCCGCGCGCAACGAAGCGCCGGTCGCCGATGACCGCCGCTGCGATGACGCCGGCGATGATGCACAGCGCGTAGAAGCGAACCGGGAACGGCCCGATGTGGACCAGGTTGCGCGACGGGCTCGGGATGTAGGCGGGCAGCATTCCGACCGACCTTAGTGAGAGCGGGTCAGCGAGCGGCGCGCACGCCGGCCGCGAGCTCGCTCGCCAGGGATCCCACCGCTGCGGCGCCCGCGGACGGACTCCTCGCGTCGAGCAGGCAGCGAACCAGGGCAGACCCGACGATCACGCCGTCGGCATAGCCCGCGGTCTCGGCCGCCTGTGCTCCGTTCGAGACGCCGAGGCCGACGCCGACCGGAAGATCGGTGGCCGCGCGCACCCGGCTGACCAGCTGCGGGGCGACCGAGGACGTCGCGCTACGCGCGCCGGTGACGCCCATGGTGGAGGCCGCGTAGACCCAGCCGCGGCAGGCCGCGACCGTGCTTGCCACCCGCTCCGGCTTCGAGGAGGGCGCCACGAGGAAGACCCGCTCGAGGCCAGTGTCGTCGGAGACCTCCAGCCACTCACCGGCCTCGTCCGGAATCAGGTCCGGCGTGATCAGCCCCTGGCCGCCGGCGGACTGCAAGTCCTTCGCGAACCGCTCGACGCCGTAGGCGAGGACCGGGTTCCAGTACGTCATGAGCACCACCGGGACGCCGAGGGCGGCGGTGGCCTCGACGGTCCGCAGCACGTCGGCGATGCGGGTCCCGCTGCGCAAGGCCTGCTCGGTCGCCGCCTGGATCGTCGGGCCGTCGAGGACAGGGTCGCTGTAGGGCAGCCCGACCTCGATGACGTCCACCCCGCCGTCGACGAGGGCGCGCAGTGCTTCGAGGCATCCGTCGTACGACGGGAAGCCCGCGGGCAGGTAGCCGACGAACGCGGCTCGCCCCTCGGACTTGGCCGCGGCGTACGCCTGCGCGCTGCGCATCAGACCAGGCCGAACCAGTGCGCGGCGGTGTCCATGTCCTTGTCGCCGCGGCCGGACAGGTTGACCAGCAGGATCGAGTCGGGCTCACGCCGAGCCAGGGTGCGCGCGCCGGCCAGGGCGTGGGAACTCTCGATCGCCGGGATGATGCCCTCCGTCCGGCACAGCAGCCGGAACGCCTCCATCGCGTCCTCGTCGTCGACCGGCTCGTAGGTCGCGCGGCCGATGTCCTTGAGCCACGCGTGCTCTGGCCCGACGCCCGGGTAGTCCAGGCCGGCCGAGATGGAGTGCGACTCGCGGGTCTGGCCGTCCTCGTCCTGCAGCACGTACGAACGCGCACCGTGCAGCACACCTGGCGAGCCGCCGGTCAGCGTCGAGGCGTGTTTGCCGGTCTCGATGCCCTCACCGCCGGCCTCGAAGCCGTAGAGGCGTACCTGCTCGTCGGGGATGAAGGCGCTGAAGATGCCCATCGCGTTGGAGCCGCCGCCGACGCAGGCGCACACGATGTCGGGCAGCCGGCCGAGCTTGTCGAGGCACTGCGCTCGGGCTTCGGTGCCGATCACCGAAGCGAAGTCGCGCACCATCGCCGGGAACGGCGCCGGACCGCCTACCGAGCCGATCACGTAGTGCGTCGTCTCGACGTTGGTGACCCAGTCGCGGAACGCTTCGTTCATCGCGTCCTTCAGGGTTCGCGAGCCGCTCTTCACCGGGATCACCTCGGCGCCAAGCAGTCTCATCCGCGCGACGTTGAGCGCCTGCCGCTCGGTGTCGACCTCGCCCATGTAGACCGTGCACTCCAGGCCGAACAGCGCCGCCGCCGTCGCCGTCGCGACCCCGTGCTGCCCGGCGCCGGTCTCCGCGATCACGCGCGGCTTGCCCATCCGTTTGGTGAGCAGCGCCTGGCCGAGCACGTTGTTGATCTTGTGAGCGCCGGTGTGGTTGAGGTCCTCGCGCTTGAGCAGCACGCGCGCACCGACCGCTTCGGAGAACCGGGTCGCGTCGTAGAGCATCGACGGCCGCCCGGCGTAGTCGCGCAGCAGCCGCTCGAACTCCGCGCGGAACTCCGGGTCGCGCCGGGCGGCGGCATAGATCTCGTCGAGCTCGTCGAGCGCCGCGATCAGCGCCTCCGGCACGTAGCGGCCGCCGTACGGCCCGAACCGGCCGTCGGAGTGCTCGATGGTCGTGTCCACTACTCGCCGCCCGTCACGCGGGATGGCGGCACGACGGGTGGACTCCGGCGGCCACCAGGTCAGCGACCGCCTGCCGCGGGTTGCCGGCCTTGACCAGCCCTTCGCCGACGAGCACTGCATCCGCTCCGGCAGCGGCAGCGGCGAGCAGGTCGTGCGGCCCGCGGATGCCGCTTTCGGCAACCCGGATCACCGAGGACGGGATCTCAGCCGCGACCCGGGCGAAGGTCTCGCGGTCGACCTCGAGGGTGCGCAGGTTGCGGTTGTTGACGCCGATCACCCGCGCACCCGCGTCGAGCGCGCGCAGCGTCTCGGTCTCGTCGTGTACCTCGACCAGTGCCGTCATGCCGAGGCTCTCGATGCGCTCGCGCAGGCTGACCAGCACCTCCTGGTCGAGCGCTGCGACGATCAGCAGCACCACGTCCGCACCGTGCGCGCGGGCCTCCCAGACCTGGTACGGCGTGACGACGAAGTCCTTGCGCAGCACCGGCAGGTCAACGGCGGCGCGCACGGCGTCCAGGTCGGCAAGCGAGCCGTTGAACCGACGGCGCTCGGTCAGCACCGAGATCACCGAGGCGCCGCCCGCGGCGTACTCCCCTGCCAGAGCCGCCGGGTCCCCGATCGGCGCAAGGTCGCCCTTGCTCGGGCTAGATCGCTTCACCTCAGCGATGACGGCGACGCCATCGCCGGACAGCGCCGCGACCGCATCACGCGGCGCCGGCGCGGACGCCGCGAGCTCCTTGACCGCGTCGAGCGGCAGCGCCTGCTCACGGTCGGCGAGGTCCTCGCGAACCCCGCGAACGATGTCGTCGAGGACGGACATTCGGCAAGGGTAGTGATCGAGTGCATGGCTCATGCGGTCGGGTCCTCGCCCCGATCGAGTGCATCCCAGGCGGTGTCCGACGGGTCCCCTTTGGCAACGACCGGCCGGGCAGGGTCGGGCGCGTCGTACTTGCGTCCCATTGCTGCCCACCCGCCGCTTCGCACCGCGGCCAGTGCGCCGGCGATGACCGCCAGCACGGCGCCGAGGGCAGCCACGACCCACCAGCCATTGGCACTGCCGTGCGCCGGGATCGCGAGGCCTCCCACCTCGTGCGAGGTGAGCGCCGAGGACACCGCACCGCGCCCGGCGACGGCAACCCCGACCGCGGTCGCGCCGATGACGACGATCACCACGCCGACGATGCGGCGCAGCACGCCTCTCGCGGCGATCAGCCCGGCGGCGAGCGCAAGCAACGCGATCGCAAGGGCCGACAGCGACGGCTCGACCGCGTTGCCCGTCACCGCGACATGCGTGGCTGCCGCCGCCGGGATCTGCACGGTGGTGTGCGACCACTCGCGACCGCTCGCGATCAGGATCAGCACCCCGCCGACCGCCACGAGTGCGACCGACCTCAGCAGCCCCTTCACGTGACGGGAAGGATCGCCTCGGCGGAGGCCAGGGCCGCCAGCACCGCGGCGGCCTTGTTACGGGACTCGGCATCCTCGGCAGCGGGGTCGGAGTCCGCGACGATGCCGGCGCCGGCCTGCACGTAGGCACGGCCCTCGCGCAGCACCACGGTGCGGATCGCCACCGCGGTGTCGAGGTCGCCGGCGACGTCGACGTACCCGACGATCCCGCCGTAGAGACCGCGCCGAGTCGGCTCCAGCGCCTCGATGATCTCCATCGCGCGCACCTTCGGCGCACCGGAGAGCGTGCCGGCTGGAAAGCACGCGCACAGCACGTCCAGCGCGGTCGCGCTCGGCGCAACATCACAGGCGACCGTCGACACCAGGTGCATGACGTGGGAGAAGCGCTCCACCGCCATGAGGTCGACCACCTCGACCGTCCCCGGCACCGCGATCCGGCCGAGGTCGTTGCGTCCGAGGTCGACGAGCATCACGTGCTCGGCGCGCTCCTTGGGGTCGGAGAACAGCTCGGCGGCGTACGCCGCGTCCTGCTCCGGGGTCTCGCCGCGCGGCCGCGTGCCCGCGATCGGATGCATGAGCGCGCGGCCGCCCTCGACCTTCACCAAGGCCTCGGGAGAGGAGCCGACGACGTCGAGATCGTCGAAGCGCAGCAGGTACATGTACGGCGACGGGTTGGTGGTGCGGAGGGCCCGGTAGACGTCGAGCGGGTCGGCGGCACAGTCGGTCTCGAACCGCTGCGAGACCACGATCTGGAAGCAGTCGCCGGCGCGGATGTGCTCCTTGGCGGTCTCGACCGCGGCCATGTAGTCCTCGCGCGTGGACCGCTCCCGGTAGTGCGGCACCTCCGAACGAGCCAGGGTCGCCACCGACGGCTCTGCGGACTTCGCGAGGTCGGCGGTCATCGCATCGAGCCGCGCCACTGCCTCGTCGTACGCCGCGCCCGGGTCGGAGTCCGCGCCTGGCGTCAGGCCGTGGATGACGTTGGCCACCAGCAGGATCGACCCGTCGCGGTGGTCCACCACCGCGACATCGGTCGCCAGCAGGAAGTGCAGCTCCGGCATGGCGATGTCGTCGTCGGCGAGGACCGGAAGCCGCTCGATCCGCCGGACCGTGTCGTAGCCCATGTATCCGACCAGGCCGCAGGTCAGCGGCGGCAGGTCGGGGTTGCGTGGCGTGTGAAGCCGCGCAGCCGCGTCGTGCAACGCGGCCAGCGGGTCCTCGGGATGGTCGTCCGGGCCGATGCCGGTCCACACCGCCTTGCCGTCCTGCTCCGACAGCGTTGCCGCGGAGCGCACGCCGATGAAGGAGTAGCGCGCCCACACTCCGCCATGCTCGGCCGACTCGAGCAGGAACGTGCCGGGCCGGCCGGCCGCGAGCTTGCGGTAGGCGCTGATCGGCGTCTCGGCGTCGGCCAGGACCCGGCGTACGACGGGAACGACCCGGTCGCGCGCGAGCGCGGCGAGGAACTCGTCGCGGTCGGGCCGGACCACGCCGTCGGGACGCGTGCTCGCCGCGCTCACGCTGGCGGTGCGCCGACGACGGCATCGAGCACGTCGGCGTCGAAGCAACGACGGTCGCCGGTGTGGCAAGCCGCGCCGACCTGGTCCACCGACACCAGCACGGTGTCGCCGTCACAGTCGAGTGCAACCGACTTCACCCACTGCTGGTGGCCGGACGTCTCGCCCTTGACCCAGTACTCCTGCCGGCTCCGGCTCCAGTACGTGCAGCGGCCGGTGGTCAGCGTGCGGTGCAGCGCCTCGTCGTCCATCCAGCCGACCATCAGAACCTCGCCGGTGTCCCACTGCTGGGCGACCGCGGCGATCAGGCCGTTGTCGTCGCGCTTGAGGCGCGCCGCAATGGCCGGGTCGAGCGAGGACGGACGAGCCGGACTAGACATGCCTCCATTGTGCCGGTCGCCGTCATGCGCTTTTCCCCACCCCGAAGTAGCACATGACCGGGCTCCGACGCGGTGCGTTTGCCCCCGTTTGTCCGACTCCGAGGGCACTTCGTGTGCTGCTTCGAGCCGGTCATGTGCTGCTTCGAGTCAGCGAATCTCATGGCCGGCGGTCCGCAGGGCAGCTTTGACGTCGCCGATCTTCAGCGTGCCGAAGTGGAACACACTCGCGGCGAGGACCGCGTCCGCGCCCACCTCCACCGCCGGTGCGAAGTCCTCGACCCGCCCGGCGCCGCCCGAGGCGATCAGCGGCACGGTCACCGCCGCGCGGACCTGCTCGAGCATCTCCAGGTCGAAGCCGGAGGTCGTGCCGTCGGCATCCATCGAGTTGAGGAGGATCTCGCCGACACCCAGCTCCTCGCCGCGCACCGCCCACTCGACGGCGTCGATGCCGGTCCCCTGCCGCCCGCCGTGGGTGGTCACCTCGTAGCCGCTCGGCGTCGTCGTCTCACCCTGGGTACGCCGCGCGTCGACCGACAGCACCAGCACCTGGTTGCCGAAGCGATGGGCGATCTCGCGAAGGAGCTCCGGCCGCGCAATCGCCGCGGTGTTCACCCCGACCTTGTCCGCGCCTGCGCGCAGCAGCCGGTCGACGTCGTCGACACTGCGCACGCCGCCACCGACCGTCAGCGGGATGAACACCTGCTCGGCGGTACGCCGAACGACGTCGTAGGTCGTCTCGCGGTCGCCACTCGACGCAGTGATGTCGAGGAACACCAGCTCGTCGGCACCCTCTTCGTCGTAGCGGGCCGCCAGCTCGACCGGGTCGCCGGCGTCGCGAAGGTCGCGGAAGTTGACGCCCTTCACCACCCGTCCGGCATCGACGTCGAGACACGGGATGACGCGCACCGCGACCGGCACGTCAGCCCCTCACAGCCTCGAGCGCCTCGGGCAGCGTGAATGCGCCCGCGTAGAGCGCCTTGCCGACGATCGCGCCCTCGACGCCCACGTCGACCAGGCCCGCGATCGCCCGCAGGTCGTCGAGGCTGCTCACGCCGCCGCTTGCGATCACCGGGCGGTCGGTCGCCGCGCACACCTCGCGCAGCAGCTCGAGGTTCGGCCCGGTGAGCGTCCCGTCGCGGCGTACGTCGGTGACCACGTAGCGAGCGCAGCCGTCGGCGTCGAGCCGCGCGAGCACGTCGAACAGCTCGCCGCCGTCTTGGGTCCAGCCGCGCGCGGACAGCGTCGTACCGCGCACGTCGAGACCGACCGCGATCCGCTCGCCGTGCTTGGCGATCGCGGAGCGCACCCATTCCGGTTGCTCCAGCGCGGCGGTCCCGATGTTGACCCGGGCACAGCCGGTCGCGAGCGCCGCCTCGAGCGAGGCGTCGTCGCGGATCCCCCCGGAGAGCTCGACCGCGACGTCGAGGCGGCCGACCACCTCGGCGATGAGCTCGCGGTTCGACCCGCGCCCGAACGCCGCGTCGAGGTCGACCAGGTGCACCCACTGGGCGCCGCCGCTCTGCCAGGCCAGTGCCGCGTCAAGGGGCGCGCCGTACGCCGTCTCCGATCCGGCCTCGCCCTGGACGAGACGCACCGCCTGCCCGTCGGCGACGTCGACTGCGGGAAGCAGCACGAGCGATGAGTCGGTCACAGCGTCTTCAGCCAGTTCTCGAGCAGGGTGAGCCCGGCGTCGCCGGACTTTTCGGGGTGGAACTGCGTCGCGGCCAGCGAGCCTCGCTCGACCGCCGCCACGAAGGGAACCCCGTGCGTGGCCGTGGTCTCGCCGGCTGCCCCGCTCGCGCGCACGCCGTAGGAGTGCACGAAGTAGAACCGCTCGTCGCCGATCCCGGCGAACAGCGTCGAGCCGCCGGTCGGCGCGACGGTGTTCCAGCCCATGTGCGGGAGGATCGGCGCTTCCAGCCGCACGACCTCGCCCTCGAGCGCCCCGATTCCCGCGGTCCGTACGCCGTGCTCCTCGCCCGTCTCGTAGAGCACCTGCATGCCCACGCAGATGCCGAGCACCGGTCGCCCGGCGGCCACCCGCTCACGGACCAGCTCATCGGCGCCGACCTCACGAACACCCGCCATGCACGCGGCGAAGGCGCCCACGCCGGGCAGCACGACGCCGTCCGCGGCACGTGCGGCATCGAGATCCGCGGTGACCCTGACCTCGGCGCCCACTCGTGCCAGCGCGCGCTCGGCAGACCGCAGGTTCCCAGAGCCGTGGTCGATCACGACCACGGACGGTTTGGCTGCCACGGGCTAGAGGACGCCCTTGGTCGACGGCACGCCGACCGAGCGCGGGTCGAGCGACACCGCGTCGCGCAGCGCGCGAGCGACCGCCTTGAACTGCGCCTCCACCACGTGATGCGCGTTGCGCCCGCCGAGCACGCGGACGTGCAGGCAGATCTGCGCGCTCGACACCATCGACTCCCAGATGTGGCGGGTGAGCGTCGTGTCGTAGCTGCCGATCAGCTCGACGAGCGGCGGCTCGTCGTGGACGAGGTAGGGCCGGCCCGACACATCGACGACCGCGTGAGCCAACGCCTCGTCGAGCGGCACGAACGCGTCGGCAAAGCGCCGGATCCCGACCTTGTCGCCGAGCGCCTCGCGCAACGCCTGGCCGAGGGCGATCGCGGTGTCCTCCACAGTGTGGTGGGCGTCGACCTCGAGGTCGCCGACCGTCTTCACGGTGAGGTCGATCCCGCCGTGCTTGGACAGCTGGGCGAGCATGTGGTCGTAGAACGGGACGCCGGTCGAGATCTCGTTGACCCCGGTGCCGTCGAGGTCGAGCGACACGGAGACCTGCGACTCCTTGGTGGAACGCTCCACGAGCGCGGTTCTCGCCACCCGACCAGTATCGCGGAGAACGGCTAGGGCTGGGCCGCCTCGACCCGGTCGAGCGCGTCGAGGAACGCCTCGCACTCGCCACCGGTGCCGACCGAGACCCGCAGCCAGCCGGGCAGCCCGACATCGCGGACCAGGACACCGTGGTTCAGCAGCTCGTTCCAGACCACCTTCTCGTCGCGCAGCCCGCCGAACAGCACGAAGTTCGCGTCCGACTCGACAACTTCGAAGCCGCGGGCCCGAAGCGATGCCACCATCGAGTCGCGGTCGGCCCGCAGCTGAGCGACCTGCGCGAGCGTCTCGTCCTTGTGGCGCAGCGCGGCAAGCGCGGCCGCCTGGGTCAGCACCGACAGGTGGTAGGGCAACCGCACCAGGGTTAGCGCCTCGACGACCTTCGGGTCGGCAGCGAGGTAGCCCAGGCGCGCCCCGGCGAACCCGAACGCCTTCGACATGGTCCGCGTCACCACCAGGCGCGGGTGCCCGTCGAGCAGCCGCAGCAGCGACGGCTGCGAGGAGAACTCGGCATATGCCTCGTCGACCACGACGATCCCCGGTGCCACGTCGAGCACGGCCTCGACCACCGAGCCGTCCATCGCCGTACCGGTGGGGTTGTTCGGCGAGCACAGGAACACCACAGCGGGCGAGTGAGCACGCACCTCGGCGGCCGCGACGTCGGCGGACAGCGTGAAGTCGGTCGCGCGCGGCGAGCCGACCCACGGCGTCGCGGTCGCCCTCGCGATCAGCTCGTGCATCGAGTACGACGGCACGAATCCCAGCGCCAGGTGTCCGGGCCCGCCGAATGCCTGCAGCAGCTGCTGGAGGATCTCGTTGGAGCCGTTGGCGGCCCACACCTGAGGCACGGTCAGCCCGTGCCCGAGGTAGTCGGCCAGTGCCGCGCGAAGCTCATGGGCGTCGCGGTCGGGATACCGGTTCATCGAGGCGGCCGCCGCCGCGACCGAGTCGCGAAGATCCTCGATCAGCGCCGCGGGCGGCGGGTACGGGTTCTCGTTGGTGTTGAGCTGTACGGCGACCGGAAGCTGCGGAGCGCCGTACGCCGACAACCCGCGCAGGTCGTCACGAAGGGGCAAGTCGCCCCACTGGTCCGCGGTGCTCATCGAAGGCGCGTGGCGACGGCCTCGACGTGCGCCGCGAGGTCCTCAGCCCCGCCCAGCGCCGCGATGTGGTCACCGACTGCCGCGAGCGCGTCCCGGCTGTAGTCGATGACGTGGATGCCGCGCAGGACCGACTGCACCGACAGGCCGGACGTGTGCCGTGCCGTACCCCCGGTGGGCAGGACGTGGTTCGAGCCCGCCAGGTAGTCGCCGAGCGAGACCGGCGACCACGGCCCGACGAAGATCGCACCGGCGTTGCGGATCCGCGCCGCGTCAGCCGACGCGTTCGCGGTGATGACCTCGAGGTGCTCGGCTCCCCACGCGTCGACGACGGCGATGCCGGCGTCGAGGTCGTCGACCAGGACGTAAGCCGACTGCCCGGCAAGGGCGGTCTCGACCCGCTCCCGGTGCCGGGTCTCGGCGACTCGCTTGGCGAGCGCGACATCTACCGCGTCGAGCAGCTCGGCGCTCGGGCTCACCAGCAGGCAGGCGGCGAGCTCGTCGTGCTCGGCCTGCGCGACCAGGTCGGCGGCGACGTAGTCCGGGTCCGCGCTCTCGTCGGCCAGGATCGCGATCTCCGTCGGTCCGGCCTCGGCGTCGATGCCGACCACCCCGCGGACGCACCGCTTCGCCGCCGCGACGTAGACGTTGCCGGGCCCGGTCACGAGGTCGACCGGTGGGACTCCTTCGATCCCGTAGGCGAACATCGCGATCGCCTGTGCGCCGCCGACCGCGTAGACCTCGTCGACACCGAGCAGCGCGCATGCCGCGAGCACGGCGGGATTCGGGTGCCCGCCGAACTGCGGCTTCGGCGGGGATGCGACCGCCAGCGACCCGACACCGGCGACCTGCGCCGGTACGACGTTCATGACCACGCTCGACGGGTAGGCGACCAGCCCGCCCGGGACGTAGAGCCCGACTCGACCGACCGGCACCCACCGCTCCGTGACCACCGCGCCCGGCGCGACGTCGACGACCTCGTCCGCACGCAGCTGGGCACGATGCACTCGCCGGGCTCGCTCGATCGCCTCTTCGAGCGCGTCGCGCACGGCGGGGTCGAGCGCATCGAACGCCGCGGTCAGCGCAGCGCCCGGGACCCGGACGTCGTCGAGGCGGACCCCGTCGAACCGCTCGGTGAAGTCGAGTACGGCGTCCCGGCCGCGCTCGCGCACGCCGTCGACGATCGGCCTGACGCTCGCCACCGCGGCCTCGACATCGAGGCGAGCGCGGGGGAGCTCACGCGGCTCGCACTCGCGGCCGCGCATGTCGACGCGGGAGATCACGGGGAGCCAGGGTAGGCCGCGACGCCGCCAACCGTCGGCTGCTTTACCGCCCGCGACCACGTGGTGATCGCGGTGACCAGCAGCGAGGCAACCGGCCAGGTGAGCAGCATCGCCGTGGCCCGGACCCGGAAGTCGAGCAGGCTGACCACGCCGTCAATCCCTTTCGGGGTGGCGTGAGGAAATGCGGCGTTGAGGGTGTGGCGCAACGAGTCGACGCCGACGAGGTAACCGACTCGATCCGCCACCAGCATCGCGAGGAAGCCACCGGCGACCAGCCCCACCAGCGCCCCGGGGCCTTCGGCGACGGTGGGGCTGAGCACGAAGAGGACCACCCCGCAGAGGACGCCGGCGATGATCCCGAGCAGCGCGAGCCACAGGTCGTCGCCCATCAGCGCCTTCGTGTGCTCTTCGGGGTTGTTGATCGCGGCCGGCACGTCGACGTGGGGTGCGACGGCGTGCCAGATCAGGCCGACCGCCCCGCCGAGCGCCGCGACGGCGAGGATCACGACTACCGCCGTCACGACCTCCGCCCGCCAGCTGATCCAACCGGTCGTCTCCACTGGCACGGGCTGGTCCGACACCTGACCAGTGTCGCCTACGCCGTCAGCCGCCGAACGCAGCCACAGCGAGCTCTCGCTCGGCCAACCGCTCGGCCAGCAGAGGCAGGGCGGCCAGCGTCGTCCGCCACGAGCCCGGCGCGCTCGTGATGTCGGAGTCGTGCAGCAGCATCGTCCCGCTCGCCAGCCTGCCGGACTCGAGCTCGGCGACCACCGACTCCGGCGATGCTGCGGCGAGCCAGTCCTTCCCCCACGCCGACCAGAGCACGGGACGCAGCCCGAGTGAACGGGCCGCGGCGTACGACGGGCCCGACATGACGCCGTACGTCGGCCGCCACCACCTCGGCGTCTGCCCGGTCACCTCCGCGACCGCGTCACGGCCGCGGCGCAGGTCCGACGCGATCCCCCACGGCGTCCGGGCGATCGTGTACCGGTGCTCGTAGCCGTGGACGCCCACCCGGTGTCCCCGTCGCAGCGTCTCGACGAGCACGTCGGGGTGCCGGCGTACCTCCGAGCCCAGCACGAAGAAGGTGGCGGGCCAACCGAGCCGCTCGAGCTCGTCGAGGATCGCGATCGTGCCTTCCGGGTGCGGGCCGTCGTCGAAGGTCAGCGCGACGGTGCCGGCCGGCATGGGCCCGCACAGCGGCGGGGTGAGCACCCGCCGCAGGCCGGGAAGCCACGTCCCCGCGGGTCCGACCTGGACGGCCGCCGCGGCACCGACCGCGACCGCCGCCACGCCTAGCCCGTTCACCCCCGCCTGCCAGCTCGGAGCCGGGTCACCACAGGGTGTTCAGCACGTCGATCGCCCGCTCGCTGCCGAACACGCCGTGGGCGTCGACCGGTGCTCGAGCCGCCCGGACCGCAGCCATCAGATCGGCCGGAGTCGTCGCCCACCGAGCGAGGCCCGCCTGCTGCAGCGCCTCGGCGTTGAGCCTGCCGTGTCCGGCGATCGGCCGGTAGAGCACGGTCGGTTTGCCGACCGCCAGCGCCTCCCAGCACGTCGTCCCGCCGGCATTGTCGACGACGACGTCGGCGGATGCGAGCACTCCGATCACGTCGCTCGTCCACGGCACCGCCCGCGCTCCGGGCACGTGGCCAATGCGGCGCGCCAGCCGCTGCGAGTGTCCGCACAGGACGAGCACCAGGTCGGCCGCGGCGGTCAGCTGTCGAGCAGCCGCGACGACCTCGCCGACTCCCCAGCTGCCGCCGTTGACCAGGACCACCCGGGCATCTGGCGCGATCTCCCAGCGCTCCCGCGCCGCGGCGCGGTCGACCGGCTGAAGGTAGCGGTCCGCGATCAGCGGCGCGATCGGCTTGACCACCTCGGCGCCCATCTCCTCGAGCGCGGCGGCAGTCGGCCCCATCGGCGCCAGCGTGAGGTCCACGCCGGACCACACCCAGTACGGGTGCGCCCCCGGGTCGGTGACATACGTCGCCACCGGCGTCGTCAGCCGTCGCTGGCTGCGCAGCCGGCCGAGCACCTGCGCGGCGAGGTTGTAGACCGCGACGATCGCGTCCGGCTGGAACTCCTCGATCTCGGCGAGCAGTGGCTTGTCGGCGCTTCGCCCGCCGTTCTTGGTGATCGCTTCGAACAGCGCCGGATGGGTGATCCAGGTGCGCATCGACCAGTCGTAGAGCCACGGGATGACGGCGATCATCGCGTGGTAGAAGGCGCGCAGCATCCTGCCCTGGCCATGCCGCGGCATCGAGAGCAGGTCGACGGTGCGGACCACGTGGCCTTCGGACTCGGCTTGTGCGGCAAGCGCTGCGGCGGCGGCGTCATGGCCCGCGCCCATCGATGCCGACACGATGAGCAGTCGCTTCGAACCCATCACGGTCACGCTATGTCAATGTCCGTTTGCAACGCCCGCATGCCTGTCGTGCGCTAGCGCTCAGGAAACCGCGTTGGGGCCGAGGAGCTGTTTCAGATCGGCCATCAGCGCCGGCGTCGGGGCGACGCGCAGCCGGTCGTCGATACGCACCACCGTCGACCGGCCGGCCGACAGCAGCGACAGATGCACCTCGGTCGCCCCGGGGTGACCGGCCAGCACTTCCTTGAGCCGCTCGACCACCGGCGGCGTGCACCGTGTGGTGGGCAGTGTGATCACGATCGGCCCGCGAGGCCCTTGGTTGATGTCCGGTACGGCGACTTCCATCGCCATCAGCCGGGGAGCCTCCTCGCGCTTGTCGATCCGCGCGCGCACCAGCAGGACCGCGTCCTCGGCGAGGTGGATGCCGTGCTCCTCGTAGGCCTTCGGGAAGAACAGCACCTCGATCGCGCCCTCGAGGTCCTCCAGCACCGCGGTCGCCCACGAGTCGCCCCGCTTGGTCATCTTGCGGGTGACCGAGGACAGGATCCCGCCGACAGTCACGATCGAGCCGTCCTGGCGCTCCTCGCCGGAAAGCGCCGAGATCGGGCAATCCACTGCGGCCGCCAGCACGTGCTCGATGCCGAACAGCGGATGGTCGGAGACGTAGAGGCCCAGCATCTCCCGCTCGTAGGCCAGCAGCGTCGACTTGTCCCACTCGCTGACCGGGATGGTGATGTTGAGGGCGAGCGTCGGCTCGCCGTCGCCGTCCCCGTCGCCCGCGCTGAACAGGTCGAACTGGCCGACCGCCTCGTTGCGCTTGGTGTCCATGCAGGCGTCGATCGCCTCGGCGTGGATCCGCAGCAGACCCTGCCGGGTGTGACCGAGCGAGTCGAATGCGCCGGCCTTGATCAGCGACTCGACGACCTTCTTGTTGCAGACGACCGGCTCGACCTTCGTCAGGAAGTCCGCGAAGTCGCCGTACGCGCCTTTGCTGCGCCGGGTCGCGCAGATCGAGGCGACGACGTTGGCACCGACGTTGCGGATGCCGGCCATGCCGTAGCGGATGTCGGTCCCGACCGGGGCGAAGTCGGCGTCCGAGGAGTTCACGTCCGGCGGCAGCACCTTGATGCCCATCCGACGGCACTCGTGGAGGTACAGCGCGCTCTTGTCCTTGTCGTCGCGCACCGACGTGAGCAGCGCCGACATGTACTCCGCGGGGTACTTCGCCTTCAGGTACGCCGTCCAGTAAGACACCAGCCCGTAGCCGGCGGCGTGCGACTTGTTGAAGGCGTAGTCCGCGAACGGGATCAACGTCTCCCAGAGCTTGTCGATCGCGGCCTGGCTGTAGCCGTGCGCCTTCATGCCCTCGCTGAAGGGGACCTTCTCCTTGTCGAGGATCTCCTTCTTCTTCTTGCCCATCGCCCGGCGCAGCGAGTCGGCTTGGGCGAGCGAGAAGCCGGCGACGCGTTGCGCGATCGCCATGACCTGCTCCTGGTAGACGATCACGCCGTAGGTCTCGGCGAGCAGGTCAGCCAGCGACTCGGCGAACTCCGGGTGGATCGGCTCGATCTTCTGCCGGCCGTGCTTGCGCTCGACGTAGGCGAGGTGGGAGCCCATGCCCATCGGTCCCGGGCGGTAGAGCGCGTTGAGCGCCGCGATGTCGCCGAACGTCGACGGCTGCAGCGCCCGGATCAACGAGCGCATCGGGCCGCCCTCGAACTGGAACACCCCGACCGTGTCGCCGCGGCAGAGCAGCTCGTAGGCCTCGGGCAGGTCCAGCGGCAGCGTCTCGAGCTCGACCTGCTCGCCGCGGTTGCTCTCGATGTGGCGCAGCGTGTCGTCGAGCACCGTGAGGTTGCGCAGGCCGAGGAAGTCCATCTTCAGCAGCCCGAGCGACTCGCAGGCGCCCATGTCGAACTGGGTGATGATCGCGCCGTCAGCCTCGCGCCGCTGGATCGGTACGACGTCGAGCAGCGGGTAGCGCGACAGGATCACGCCGGCGGCGTGCACGCCCCACTGGCGGCGCAGGCCCTCGAGACCGCGGGCGGTGTCGACCACCTTCTTGACGTCGTGCTCGGTCTCGTAGAGCTGGCGGAACTCCTTGCCCTCGCCGTAGCGCTCGTGGGCCGGGTCGAAGATCGCGGCGAGCGGAAGGTCCTTGCCCATCACCGGCGGCGGCATGACCTTGGTGATCTTGTCCCCGATGCCGTACGGGAAGCCGAGCACCCGCGCGGCGTCCTTCACCGCGGCCTTCGCCTTGATCGTCGAGTACGTGATGATCTGGCTGACCCGGTCCTCGCCGTACTTCTCGGTGGCGTAGCGGATCATGTCGCCGCGCCGGCGCTCGTCGAAGTCCAGGTCGATGTCCGGCATCGAGATGCG
>DASZUS010000010.1:0-31057 GCA_035547515.1 Mycobacteriales bacterium | reverse complement strand
CCCTACGAGCTCTCGCGAACCGGCTCGTCGGCATCCTCCACGGCTGCCTCACCCACCACACCCCCTACGACGAACACACCGCATGGGGACACCGCGCCAAGCTCGCCGCTTGACCAGTTACACCCGTGGGATGTCTAGCCGGACGAGGCGAGCTTGGCCTCTTCCTCGTCGATGTCGATGTCGTTCGGCATGAAGATGGCCACGGCGACGACCGCGAGCACCGTCACGACGACACCCACCAGCGACGACAGGTGCATGCCGCCGACGAAGGCGTGGTCGGTGACGGAGGTGACCTTCGCCGCGACGTCTTTAGGTAGCTGTCGCGCGGCGATGGCCGCCCGTCCGATCTGCTCGCTGATGCTCGGGCGCGCGCCGGCCGGTACGCCGCGCAACGTCCCGGCGTACGCCGAATCGACGTGCCCTCGGTAGTGAGCGGTCGCGATGCTGCCGACGATCGCGACACCCAAGGCGCCGCCGAGCCACTGCAGCATCGTCCGCAGCCCCGAGCCGACGCCGACCTTGTCCGGTGGCAGCACGCTGACCACGGCGTTGGAGGCCGGGGCCACCGCGAGACCCATGCCGAGGCCGACGCAGGCGAACGCGACGCCGTTGATGAGGTAGCCGGAGTCGACCTCGAGCGCGGTGAGGCTCGCCAGGCCCGCCACGACCAGCGACATCCCGCTGAGCAGCACGGGCTTGATCCCGAAGCGGTGCATCAACCGCGGCGAGACGTTGCTGCCGATCATCGACCCGAGCGCCAGCGGCAGGAACCGGATGCCGACCCCGAAGACCGAGACGCCTTCGACGAACTGGACGTACTGGCTGAGCAGGAAGCTGACGCCGAACATCGCGAAGAACATCGCGGTGACGGCACCGATCCCGCTCGAGAACCCCGAGTTGCGGAACATCCGGAAGTCGATCAGCGGCTCCTGGCGGTGGCTGTCCCAGCGATAGAACGCGACCAGCAGCACCAGCGCCGAGGCGATCAGGCTGAGCACGGTCCGCGAGCCCCAGTGATCGGACGGAGCGAAGATCACCGCCGCGGTCAGCGCGGTCAGGCCCAGTGCGGACAGCAGCACCCCGAGGACGTCGATCGGCGCTGGATCGTCCTCACGGGTCTCCTTGATGGCGAGCATCCCGCCGACGACGGCGATGACCGCGATCGGCACGTTGATCAGGAAGACCGAGCCCCACCAGAAGTGCTGCAGGAGCACACCGCCGACCAGCGGACCCGCGGCGCCGCCGATCCCCCCGATCCCGGCCCAGATCCCGATCGCGCGCACCCGATGGTGCCCCTCGAACGTCGCCACGATGATCGACAGCGTCGCCGGCATGAGAGCGACCGCCCCGAGCCCGGTCAGGACGCGCATCGCGACCAGCGGCCAGGTCGAGTGGACGAGGGCGCAGCCGAGCGAACCGATGCCGAATGTTGCGCTGCCGACGACGAACATCCGCCGGTGGCCGAACCGGTCCCCGAGTCGGCCGCTGAGCAGGGCCAGCACCGCCTGGATCAGCGTGTAGCTGTCGACGATCCACTCCAGACCGCTGTTGGACGGGTGAAGGTCGTTGACCAAGGTCGGCAGCGCGACGTTGAGGACGGTCTGGTCCAGGCTGATCAGGAGGATGGTGAAGCAGAGCACGCCGAGGATGAACCACTGCTTCTTCGACAGCGGAGTGTCGATCGTCGGCAATGAGGTGATGGCCGCGGGCTCCGCGGTTGTGGCAGTCACGGTGGCTGGTCCGAACGTACGGCGGACCGAGCGGCCCGGTTAGTTTGCTAGCGCAATGAATCCTACCGGTGGGCAGACGGGGTTCGGCAGGGTCTTGGCGGTTCGTCGCGAAAGACGACTGCATGAGACTGGGCAGGGCAGCCGCACTGGCGCTCGCGACGGCGGTGGCCGCCTCTGCGCTGGCCGCCGCGCCCGCCACGGCCGGCACCGCGTTCGCGCGAACCGCATCCGACGCGCGGCCGCAGCCGCGCCTGGTCACGATCACGATTCCGGCGCCACACGGTGAGATCGCCGCGAAATGGCTGCCGTACTCCGGACCGCCGCGCGCCAACGTGCTGCTACCGGCTGGCTACGACCCGGCCAAGCGGTATCCGCTGATCGTGGTGCTGAACGGTCTCAACACCGACTACTCCTGGTGGCACGACTGGAAGCTCGACGTCCCGCTCGAGGCTCTGCACGCGATCGTCGTGATGCCGGAAGGCGCGAGCGGCTGGTACACCGACTGGTGGAACGACGGCAAGCGTGGTGACCCGTCATGGGAGAGCTACGAGCTCGACACCGTGCTGCCGACGATCCTCGAGCGGTACCTGATCCTGCCGCAACGGCGCTACCACGCCCTGCTGGGCGTCTCGATGGGAGGGATGGGCTCGGCCTACCTCGGTGGCCGGCTTCCCGGGTTCTTCGGCTCGGTGGGCATCTTGTCCGGGTTCGTCGACCCGCAGTACTTCGCGCCGATTGCCGACGCGTTCATGGAGGCGACCTCGCTGGCGCCGCTCAAGGGCGACGAGGATTTGCTGTCCGTGGAAGGCCGGCCGTATGGCTTCTACATGCGCGGGCACAACCCGACACAGCTCGTGATGAACCTGCGGCAGACGAGGGTGTTCGAGAGCACCGGCAACGGCGCGCCCAGCCCGGTCGCGGCGTACAACACCCCAGGGTCGGAAGAAGAAGGCGTCGCGATCTACCCGATGAGCCAGCGGTTCCATCGTGCGGCGGTGGCGGCCGGCGTCGACATCAGCTACCACGAGCACACCGGCGGCCACGACATCCCCGACTTCCTGCGCGAGGTCGAGGCGTACGTGAGGTGGGACCCGTTCGAGCCGGTGATCACGCGGCCCACCTCGTGGACCAACGAAACCGTCGCGACGCACGGCCAGCTCTGGGACATCGGCTACCGGTTCGCAAAGCCCCCGACGAGGGTGGTGCAGTTCAGCCGGACGCTGAATCGGCTCTCGATCAGCGACGCCGGTTCGGACGTGACGCTGACCACCTCTGGCGGTTGCACCATCCACACCGGTACGCCGGCGACCGTGTGGGTGCCGCGCCACTGCTGAACCTCACAACTCTCGTGCGGGTGAGGTGAGCAGACTGTTCCGCCGCCGACCCGTCGGGACAACCTCGAAGAAACCGCGCGTTCTTAGCGTCTGCCCTTGCCTGGTTCTTCCGGAAGGGGATCACCAATGTCCATCTACGACGCGATCGGCGGTGCCGGCGCAGTGTCCGCCGCCGTCGACAACTTCTACGTGCGAGTCATGGCAGACGCGGACCTGGCGCCGTACTTCGACGGCATCGACATGGCGAAGCTCAAAGCGCACCAGCGCATGTTCATCTCCGCCGCCCTTGGCGGGCCCGAGCCCTACCAAGGCCGGCGGATGGCCGTTGCGCACGCCGGCCTCGACATCACCGATGCCGAGTTCGACGCGGTGGTCGGCCACCTGGCCGCGACTCTGATCGACCTGGGCGTCGACGCGGGCACGATCGAGCAGATCGCCGGCGCGCTCGCCCCGTTGCGCGCCGACATCGTGGCCCGCCCGCAGGCGGCAGCGGCTATCTGACGAAGCGCACCGCGCCTTTGGCGGTCCGCCAGGTCATGACGTCCACCGAGAACAAGCCAGCCTGCACGGCGGGATCCTGCTCGGCGAGTTGGCGGGCCTCCTCGACCGAGCCGACCCGGTAGAGGCAGACGCCGCGCAGTGCGTCGTCGGGCTGGTCGCTGAGCGGGCCGGAGACCATGAGATGACCCGCATCGGACATGTTCGCGAAATGACCGAGGTGCTGCCCGAACAGCAGGCGCGTCGTCTCGTCGTCGAGATCCGGAGCCTGAGCAGGGCTGCGAAGGATCACCAGCTGGTAGGTGTCGAACTCCGCGGGTGGCGCGGCAACCCTTGGTTCAGCCATGTCGTACGTCCCTCCCCTGCAACAGAGAGGCAACTTACCCACGGCAGCGCGTCCGTGACCAAACGACAGTGCTCCCGCCGCTGACGACGGGAGCACTGTCGTTCCAGCCGTAGGCTCAACCGATCGAGCCGACCTGGATGGCGGTGATAGCGCCCTCTTCCTCGTCGGCGCCTCCGGTCCCGGTACCGATCTTGGCGCAGCCGAGCGAGACGACGGTGCTGGTGGCGGTGGTGTGGAACAGGATCTGCATCGGCAGTGTCGCGATGCTTCCCGCCGCGCCGGTAACGGTGGCGGTGTCGAAGTGACCGGCCGGGTCATAGAGGTGGCACTGAATCGCGGCGGTGTAGCTGCCTTGCGCCACCTCGACCTTGCCGAAGACCGCCCAGGAGCCGGCACCTAGCGTCACGGTCGACAGGACGGTCGGTGCGCTGGTGCTCGTCGACGAGATGGCGGTCGCCGCGGTGTTCTGCGTGCCGATGGCGGTCGACGATCCAGCCCCGCCGCTGCTGCCTGCCGGCCCTGCAGGCCCAGCCGGTCCAGCGGGTCCTGCCGGTCCGGCCGGGCCTGCCGGTCCTGCCGGCCCCGGGCTCCCGGCGACGCCCTGCGGTCCAGCCGGACCGCGCCGGTTCAACGTGACGGCGTGGGTGCCTCGCGGGCAACGGCCATGAACGGCGACAGCCAGCGCGTTGCTCGGCGTCGCGCAAGCCGTGAGGCTGCTCGGCGTCGTCGCGAGCGCTGTCGTGATCACCCCACCCGATGCGATCAGTCCCACTGCTACCGCAATGCCGATCGCGCTTCGCTTTGCGAGCATCGGTTGTTCCTTCCGTGGTGGTTGGTTCACACCGGGTCGGCCCGGGCTTCCCGGATCTCGACCGGCGGGATCGAGCGGCGCTGACGCTAGGCAGCAGATCCGCGCGCCGCGGTAGGGCGCGGCCCTACTGTTTGGTCGGGAAGGTGGTGGGAGGCGCAGTGGCATCGCGGGGGATGTTCGACTCGGCGCTGCTCGAACGCGACCGCGATCTGCGCCGGCTGCAGGAGCTGGTCGAGTCCACGGCGAGCGGAACCGGCGCGTTGGCCGTGGTCCACGGCCCGGCCGGGATCGGCAAGACCAGCCTGCTGCGTGCGACGTGCGACCACGCCCGCGCGAGAGGGCTCACGGTGCTCTCGGCCCGCGGCAGCCAGCTCGAGGAGGGCCTCGCCTTCTCCGTCGTACGCCGCCTGTTCGAACGGCACGTGCTCGGGCTTCCGGCTGAGGACTTCGCGGAGGTGTTCTCCGGAGCCGCCGCGATCGCCGCGCCGGTTGCCGGCGCGACCAGTGACCAGCCTGGCTCGACCGACCCCGATCCCAGCTTCCCGATCCTTCACGGTCTGCACTGGCTGGCTGTCAACCTGGCGTCGCGCCAGCCGCTCGTCATCTGTGTCGATGACACGCACTGGGTCGACGAGCCGACGCTGCGCTGGCTCGCGTACCTCGGCGAGCGCTGCGACGACGCCGCGATCTTCCTGCTGCTCGCCAAACGCGACGGCGAACCAGGTGACCCGGTGGTCCTGCGTTCCCTGCTCGAGCGCCCCGAGACCATCTCGGTGTCGCCGTCCCCGTTGAGCGTCGCCGCGGTGGCCTCGCTCGCCGACGCGGCTCTCGGGGAGTCACCTGCCGAGCTGGTGGACGCCTGCCACCACGCCACCGCTGGCAACCCGCTCCTGGTCCACGAGCTGCTTCTCGCTCTCCGGGATGTCGCGACGCGGCCGGGCAGCGACCCGGTGGCGGCAGTGGCGGGACTCACCACGGACGCCATCGCGCGAAGCGTGCTCCCGCGCATCGCCCGGCTCGGCGCCACCGCCGTCGCGGTTGCCTCGGCGGCCGCGGTACTCGGTGACGAGTCGGCCCTCAGCACGATCGCTGCGGTCGCGGGCGTCGACCTCGCTGCGGGGGCGGGCGCGGTGGATGCGCTTGCCCGCGCGGAGATCCTGGTCGGCTCCGCCAGGCTCGAGTTCGCTCATCCGATCGTTCGTACCGTTCTCTACGCGGACCTTCCCCCGGCCGACCGGCTGCGGATGCACGCTGCTGCGGCCGTAGAGCTGCATCGGGTCGGGAGCCGGCCAGCCGCGGTCGCCGCCCAGCTGATGCGGGCGCCCGCCGGGTCCCTTCCGGATGCGGCCGATGTCCTCGCCTCGGTGGGATCGGACGCGCTGCGCCAAGGCGATGCCGCGGGTGCCGCCCTGCTGCTTGCCCGGGCGCTCGAGGAGCCTGGGGGCCACCAGCTGCGCGAGGCCATCCGCCTCGATCTCGGGGTTGCCCGCAGCCGGCAGGCCGACCCGGCGGCGGTGCCGGAGCTAGAAGCGGTGGTCGCCTCGGCGGAGGATCCGGAGGTCCTCGTCCGCGCGTCACGGGAGCTCGGCGACGTGCTGACCCGAGACGGGCAGGCGGCGCGGGCGGGCCAGATCATCGCCGCTGCTGCCGACCGGGTTCGCCACGCGCAGCCGTCCCTGGCGCTGCGG
Organism: Mycobacteriales bacterium; assembly: GCA_035547515.1. GTDB lineage: Bacteria > Actinomycetota > Actinomycetes > JAFAQI01 > JAFAQI01 > DASZTV01. The sequence continues at coordinate 24,650 of DASZUS010000010.1, read as the reverse complement.
CTCGATCTGGAGAGCGTCCTTGCGGCGGCGCGCGTGGACGCCGCCCAGGACCCGGCGGTCCTCGACCGCTACCAGCGGCTGTTCGCGGATCCACCCCCTCCCGGCTCCTACGAGGCGCGGGTGCTGGACGCGATGCGCAGCTTCGCCGAAGCGGCGGCTGGCTCGCCTGCGGGGAAAGTGAGCCATCTGGCGCGAAGGGCGCTTGGCGAGGGCGATCTCGCGAATGCCGCCGGACTGACCTCGGGGATGTTCCATGTCGCGGTGCAGGCACTGTGCCTGGCGGAGGACTACGAACGTGCGGGCGAGGAGTGGGAGCGCGCGGCGGCGGCGTCGGCGCGGATCGGCTCGATCGTCGGGTACGGCATGGCTTGCTGCTATCGCGCCGGGTTTCTCTCGCTGCGGACCGGCCGGCTGCTCGCCGCGGAACAGGACGCCCGCACCGCGTTCGAGATCGCCCAGGAGCACAACCAGCTGATCTGGCGGATCGAAGCCGCCGCGTATCTCGCCGAGGCGTTGATCCTGCGAGGCGAGCTCGACGAGGCGGAAGCCGTGCTCGGCGTGATCGCGCTGCCGGACCCGCTGCCGTCGGGGATGTACTACGAACCGCTGCTGCGCGCCGGCGCGCTGTGCGCGGCGGCTCGCGGCGAGTCGAGGCCGGCGCTCGATGACCTGCTGCGCTACGGCGAGCGCAGCCGAGCGTGGGGCTCGCCGGCGGCCGGTGCCTTCGAGTGGCGCTGCACGGCGGTCGAGCTGCTGATCGCGCTTGGCGACCGTTCGGAGGCGCGCGCGATTGCGCAGAGCGAGATCGACCGCGCGACCGCCGCCGAGACGCTGCGAGCTCTTGGCGCCGCGCTTCGGGTGCGGGCGCTCGCGCAGGACCGGGTCGACATCGACGGCCTCACCGCGGCGGTCGGGGTCCTCGAACGTTCGCCGGACCGTCTCGCTCACGCGCGGGCGCTGCTCGATCTCGGCGCGGCACTGCGCCGCGCGGGACGCCGGGTCGAGGCACGGGAACCGCTGCGTACCGGGTACGCGATGGCGCAGGCGAGCGGGGCGGTGCCGGTCGCGGAGCAGGCTCGTACCGAGCTGATGGCATGTGGCCTGCGGCCGCGGCAGGCACCGATCAGCGGCGTCGGCGCGCTGACCGCGAGCGAGCACCGCGTCGCGGAAATGGCGGCGGCGGGCCGGTCCAACGCCGAGATCGCCCAGGCGCTCTTCGTGAGCCGCAAGACGGTCGAGAAGCACCTCGGCGGCGCGTACACGAAGCTTGGCATCACCGGGCGCGCCGGCCTGCGTCTCGCACTGTGCGAGGACGACAAAAGGTAGGGAGCTCTACTACCGCCGCGCGCCGGGTTCCTGTCGAGACTGACCCGGTGCCAGAGTCGCCGTCCGGTCCAGACGCGGTCGCGTTGTCGCTTCGCATCAGCCGGGCGGCGGACCCGATTCGCGGTGAGCTGTCCTCAGCCGGAGGTGCCGTGTGGCCCTTCGAAGGCTGGCTCGAGCTCGCCGCCGCGATCGATGCGGCATGCGCGATGAGCGCCCCGCGCCCGACCCACCACGAAACCGGAGGAGTCACGTGACTGCCAAGCGGAGCCTTGTGTTGTTGGCGGCGATCGCCGCCGTGCCGCCGCTGGTCGCCGGCTGCGGCGGCCAGCGATCGGGCGGGTCGACGGCGAGCCTGTCGTCGGCCGCGGCAGACAGTGCGCCGCCAGTCGCGGCGACTGCCTCGCCGTCCGCCACCGCCGCGGCCGCGTCATCGGGTGCGAACGGTCGCGCCACCCTGACCTTCACCGGTGCGATCAGCCGCCGGCTGACGGGCGCGCCGGCCACCTGCGCCTACTACTACCCGAGTGAGAAGAAAGGCGTGGCGTACACCGTCTCGACGTCAGGGTTCTCGTTGCAGGTCTTCGACAGCGAGGGCGACGGCCGGACCGGCGCGATCCTCAACGCCACCGCGCCGCAGGACGCGTCGTACACGACCCGCACGGACCAGCCGGGCACCGTCGTGGCGAAGCTCGACTTGTCCGGGGCCCGCCTCGACGTCGACCTGCGCGAGGTAGTCGGGACCACGACAGTGCACGTCTCCGGGACGATCACCTGCTCGTGACGCGCGGCGCGCCGGGTTGGCGTTGCGAGCGACGCGGAGCGGGCGACGGGAATCGAACCCGCACTGTCAGCTTGGGAAGCTGATGTTCTGCCATTGAACTACGCCCGCGAGCGCCGGCGTGTACCGGCGACGTGCCGAGGATAGCCGCGCGCCGATATCTTCTGCGCGTGCTTCTCTCCGACCGCGACATCAAGGCTGAGGTGGCTGCCGGGCGGCTCGGGATCGATCCGTACGACGAGACCCTGGTGCAGCCGTCCAGCATCGATGTCCGGCTCGACCGGCTGTTCCGAGTCTTCGAAAACCACCGCTACCCGCACATCGACCCTGCGGAGGAGCAGGAGGACCTGACCCGCCTCGTCGAGGTCGGGGTGGACGAGCCGTTCATCCTGCATCCGGGCGAGTTCGTGCTGGGGTCGACGTACGAGGTGATCAGCCTCGCCGATGACATCGCTGCGCGGCTGGAGGGGAAGAGCTCGCTCGGGCGCCTCGGGCTGCTGACCCACTCGACGGCCGGGTTCATCGATCCCGGGTTCTCCGGCCACGTGACGCTGGAGCTCTCCAACGTCGCGACGCTCCCGATCAAGCTGTGGCCAGGCATGAAGATCGGCCAGGTCTGCGTTTTCCGGCTGACCTCACCCGCCGAGCACCCCTACGGCTCGGCGATCTACGGCTCGCGCTACCAGGGGCAGCGCGGACCGACGCCGTCCCGGTCGAGCATCAGCTTCCGGCGCGGCGACATCGCCTGACCGGCGACGCGCTTCGCTACTCGACGGGGCCGTCGTGGTCGTCGGGGTACGGCCCGGACGGGTCGACCGCCGGAGTCTCCGGGTTCGTCGTCGACTCCTCGAGCGGCTGAGCCGGCGTCGGCTCGGAGGCGGTCGCGTCGGCCGGCGCGCCGGCGCTGGGAGCTGCCGTGTCGGCCTCCGCCTCGCTCGCCGGGGCACCTGCCATCGCCGGCACCTTACGCAGGCCGATCGAGTCGGCGAGCACCTGGGCGATGTCGATGACGCGGACCTGCTTCGTCATGCCCTCGGCGCGCTTCCCGTTGACCGCGTCGTCGAGCATGATCAGGCAGTACGGGCACGACGTCGCGATGATCTCGGCGCCGGTGTCGATCGCCTCCTCGGTGCGCTCGACGTTGACCCGCTTGCCGATCCGCTCCTCCATCCACATGCGGGCGCCGCCGGCGCCGCAGCAGAAGCCGCGCTTGCCGTGGCGGTGCATCTCGACCCGCTCGAGGCCGGGTACGGCGTCGAGCACGGTGCGCGGCGCGTCCATCACGTTGTTGTGGCGCCCGAGGTAGCAGGGGTCGTGATAGGTCAGCCTCGCGACGATCGGGTCCTGCGGGGAGAGCTTGCCCTCCGCGACTAGCCGGCCGAGCAGCTGCGAGTGGTGCACGACCTCGTAGTTGCCGCCCAGTGACGGGTACTCGTTGCCGATCGTGTTGAAGCAGTGCGGGCAGGAGGCGACGATCTTCTTGGCGCCGACGCCGTCGAGGATCTCGATGTTGGCCTTGGCCATCTCCTGGAACAGGTACTCGTTGCCCATCCGCCGGGCCGGGTCTCCGGTGCACGCCTCCTGCGGGCCGAGGATCGCGAACTTCACCCCGGCGGCGTGGAACACCTTCGCGATCGCCCGCGTCGAGCGCCGCGCCCGGTCGTCGAGGGAGCCCGCGCAGCCGACCCAGTAGAGCCACTCGACGTCGTCGGGGATCGTGTCCTCGACGATCGGGATCTCGAAGTCGATCCCCTCGAGCCATTCGGTACGCATGTCCGCGCGAAGGCCCCAGGGGTTGCCCTGGTTCTCGATGTTGCGCAGCATCGTCCCGGCCTCGCTCGGGAACGACGACTCCATCAGCACCTGGTAGCGGCGCATGTCGACGATCGCGTCGACGTGCTCGATGTCGACCGGGCACTCCTCGACGCAGGCGCCGCATGTGGTGCACGACCACAGGACGTCCGGGTCGATCACGTCCGGGACCAGCATCTTCGGCTCGGCCTCGGTGTCGCCGCCGATCAGTCTCGGCGCCTCAGCGAACATCGCGTCGCGGATCCCGGTGATGACCAGCTTCGGGTTCAACGGCTTGCCGGTGTTCCACGCGGGGCACTTGTCCTGGCAGCGGCCGCACTCGGTGCAGGCCAGCGTCTGCAGCAGCTGTTGCTGGTGGAACTGGTCGACCTGGCCCACGCCGAGGACGGCGTTCTCGTCCTCCATCAGCTTCTCGAGGTCCGGCGTCGTACCCAGGGCGCCGAGGGCTTTCGGGTGCCGCTTCAGCGACGCGTTGATGGGTGCCGTAACGATGTGCATGTGCTTGCCGTAGAGCAGGAACACCAGGAACCCCACGACCACGGCGATCTGCGCGACGACGAACGTCGACTCGAAGGTGATGCCGCCCGGGACGATGTAGCTGACGGCCTTGGAGGCGAACGGCCACCACCCGTCGTGCTGGTAGGGGAAGTAGCCGTTCGACAGCTGCGCGCCCCGGTAGAGCAGCAGCGTCGCGATGACGAGGAAGATCATCCCGAGCACCATGTACGCCTGGTCCACGTGCGAGCCGTAGAACCGCGACTTGCGCCCGATGCGGTGCGGTGAGCGCGCGAGCCGGATGCAAGTGAAGGTGATGATGCCGAGCAGCACGGCGACGGCGAAGATGTCCTCGATCAGGCCGAGCGCGCGGCTGCGGCCGATGCCGGGAATCGCGAAGTCTCGCTGGAACAGCGCGCCGTAGGCCTCGATGATCGTCAGGAGGAGGACGACGAAGCCCCAGAAGGTGAAGGCGTGGGCGGTACCCGAGCCCTTGACCTTGAACAGCTTGCGCTGCGCGAATACGTCGACGATCTGCGCCCTGATCGCGCCGAGCACGTTCGGCCTGCGCTCCGGCGGGATCGGTGCGCCGGCGAGCACCAGCCGGCCCAGCCACTGCAGGCGGTAGAGCGCGACCGCAAAAGCGGCGAGCGAGACGGCGATGCCGGCAATCAGGCGAACAGTCACCCCGGCACTTTACTTATTCGGTCCGCACTTATTCGCTCGTGCGGCCTAGAGCAACTGGTGTGCGATCCAGCTGATCACCGGGATCACGACCAGCGGCGCGGTCAGCACGACCAGGCCGAGGATCACCAGCGCTGCCATGGCGCGGGTGCGTAGCGACGGCTCCCCGCGCCTGTCCTGCAGCCGGCTCAGCACTCCTCGAACGGTACGCCGGGCAGGCCGGGAATCCACCTTGATCGATCGACGTTCAAAAAGTTGAGTCAGATTCGCTCAAGTGGGAATGACAACGACAGACCCCCGGGTTAACCTGAGCGAGACCGGCTCAATCCTGAGACGGACTGAGCCAGAGAACAAGAAGAGGGAGCACACCCATGGGACGAGCGGTCGGCATCGACCTCGGTACGACGAACAGCGTCGTGACCGTGCTCGAGGGCGGGGAGCCCAACGTCATCGCGAACGCCGAGGGCTCGCGCACCACGCCGAGCGTCGTCGCGTTCGCCAAGAACGGTGAGGTGCTGGTCGGCGAGGTCGCCAAGCGCCAGGCCGTCACCAACCCGGACCGCACGATTCGATCCGTCAAGCGCCACATCGGCACCGACTGGACGATCGACATCGACGGCAAGAGCCAGACGCCGCAGCAGATCTCGGCGTTCATCCTCTCCAAGCTCAAGCGCGACGCGGAGGCCTACCTCGGCGAGCCGGTCACCGACGCGGTGATCACGGTTCCGGCGTACTTCTCCGACGCGCAGCGCCAGGCCACGAAGGAAGCCGGCCAGATCGCCGGCCTCGAGGTCCTGCGCATCATCAACGAGCCGACGGCGGCAGCGCTCGCCTACGGGCTCGACAAGGAAGCCGACCAGACCATCCTCGTGTTCGACCTCGGCGGCGGCACCTTTGACGTGTCGCTGCTCGAGATCGGCGACGGGGTGATCGAGGTCAAGGCGACCGCGGGTGACAACCACCTCGGCGGCGACGACTGGGACCAGAAGGTCGTCGACTGGCTGGTGGAGCGGTTCAAGGCGGGCCACAACATCGACCTGTCGGTTGACAAGATGGCGATGCAGCGGCTGCGCGAAGCCGCGGAGAAGGCCAAGATCGAGCTGTCGAGCTCGAGCGAGGCGACCATCAACCTGCCGTACATCACGGCCAGCGACGCCGGCCCCCTGCACCTCGACGAGAAGCTGTCGCGGACCGAGTTCCAGCGGATGACCGCCGACCTGCTCGAGCGGACGAAGGGCCCCTTCCAGCAGGTGGTCCGCGACGCCGGTATCAACATCGGCGACATCCACCACGTCGTCCTCGTCGGCGGCTCGACCCGCATGCCGGCGGTCGTCGACGTCGTCAAGGAGCTGACCGGCGGGCGCGAGCCGAACAAGGGCGTCAACCCGGACGAGGTCGTCGCGGTCGGTGCTGCCCTGCAGGCAGGCGTCCTCAAGGGCGAGGTCAAGGACATCCTGCTGCTCGACGTGACACCGCTCTCGCTCGGCATCGAGACCAAGGGCGGGATCATGACCAAGCTCATCGAGCGCAACACCACGATCCCGACCAAGCGCAGCGAGATCTTCACGACCGCCGACGACAACCAGCCCTCGGTGCTGATCCAGGTGTTCCAGGGCGAGCGCGAGATCGCGGCGTACAACAAGTCGCTGGGCAACTTCGAGCTGACCGGGCTGCCCCTGGCGCCGCGCGGCGTACCGCAGATCGAGGTCACCTTCGACATCGACGCCAACGGCATCGTGCACGTCAGCGCCAAGGACCTCGGCACCGGCAAGGAGCAGTCGATGACGATCACCGGCGGCTCGGCGCTGCCGAAGGAAGACATCGACCGGATGATGCGCGAGGCCGAGCAGTACGCCGAAGAGGACCGCAAGCGTCGCGAGTCCGCCGAGGTGCGCAACCAGGCTGACGGTCTCGTCTACTCCACCGAGAAGTTCCTCGCGGACAACGGCGACAAGGTCGCCGAGGACGTGAAGAGCGAGGTGACCGCGGCGGTCGCCGAGGTGAAGGCCGCGCTCGAGGCCGACGACCTCGACGCGATCAAGTCGAAGTCGGAGGCGCTCGCGACCATCAGCCAGAAGATGGGCCAGTCGCTCTACGACGCCAACGCTGCCGCCTCGGCTCAGGCGGGGACGGGTGCCGCGGATGGCGCAGCCGCCGATGACGACAACGTCGTCGACGCCGAGATCGTCGACGAGGGATCAGAGGACGGGTCGGGACAGTGACCTCGGACGAGTTTGCCGGCGGCTTCCCGGGCGGCGAGGGCGATGCCCCCGTCGTCCGGGACAAGCGCCGGCTCGATCCCTCGACCGGTCAGCGCCGTACCGACATCCCGGACCTCGCCGACCCGGCGAGCCAGCCCCAGCCGGCACCCGGCGATCCGGCACCGGCGGCCGGCGGCGGCGCAGCCACCGACGACCAGGTCGCGGAGCTGACCGCGGACCTGCAGCGCGTGCAGGCGGAGTACGCCAACTACCGGCGCCGCGTCGAGCGTGACCGGCAGGCGGTCGGCGAAGCCGCACTTGCCTCGGTGATGATCGGCTTGCTGCCGGTGCTCGACGATCTGGACCGGGCACGGGCCCACGGTGAGGTCACTGGCGGGTTCGCGCTGGTCGCCGACGGCCTGGACGCGACGCTGACGAAGCTCGGGCTCACCCGCTTCGGCGACGCGGGCGAGCCGTTCGACCCCACGGTTCACGAGGCGCTGACGCACGGCTTGTCGGCGGAGGTCAGCGAGCCGGTGTGCTCCGAGATCTACCAGCCCGGCTACCGGGTGGGCGAGCGCGTGCTTCGCCCGGCTCGGGTCGCCGTACTCGAACCCGAGCACGCCCAGCCGGCCGAGCCTGCCGAGCAGCCGGCGGAGTGAGCCACGACCACTGACACGTATCGAAAGGAGGGACGCCGGCGATGAGCGCTCGTGACTACATCGAGAAGGACTACTACGCCACGCTCGGCGTCCCGGAGGACGCCTCGGCCGCCGACATCAAGAAGGCCTACCGCAAGCTCGCTCGCCAGCACCACCCGGACGCCAATGCGGGGGACGCGAAGGCCGAGGAGAAGTTCAAGGAGGTCTCCGAGGCCTACGACGTGCTCTCCGACACGGCCAAGCGCAAGGAGTACGACGAGGCGCGGGCCATGTTCGCGGGCGGCGGCTTCCGGATGCCGCCGGGCGCCGGGTACGGCGGCCGGCCCGGCCCGGGCGGGGCGACGACGTTCGACCTGGGCGACCTGTTCGGCGGGGCTACCGCCGGCGGCGGCGGAGGGCTCGGCGACCTCTTCGGCGGGCTGTTCGGCGGCGGTGGCCGGGGTCGCGCCTCGACCCCGCGCCGCGGCGCCGACGTCGAGGCCGAGGTCACGATCTCCTTCACCGACGCGGCCGCCGGGGTCACGCTTCCGCTGACGATCTCGGGCCCGCACACCTGTCCCATCTGCCGCGGCTCCGGCGCGAAGCCGGGGACTGCGACCCGGGTCTGCCCGAGGTGCTCAGGCACCGGGATGTCGACGAACAACCAGGGCGGGTTTGCCTTCGCCGAACCGTGCCGCGAGTGCCGCGGTCGTGGCCTGCTCGTCGACGACCCGTGCCCGACCTGCTCCGGCACCGGCGAGGCCATCACCACCCGGACGCTGCGGGCGCGCATTCCCGCCGGGGTCGCCGACGGCAAGCGCATCCGGCTCAAGGGCAAGGGCGAGCCGGGCGAGCGCGGTGGTCCGCCCGGCGACCTGCTGGTGCTCGTGCACGTCGGCAAGCACGAGCTGTTCGGTCGCAAGGGCGACAACCTGACGCTGACTGTGCCGGTCACCTTCCCCGAAGCCGCGACGGGGACGACCGTCAAGGTGCCGACTCTCGATGGTCCGCCGGTGACGGTGAAGATCCCCGCCGGCACCGCGAGCGGTCGGGTGCTGCGAGTGCGGGGCAAGGGCGTGGCCCGCCGCGACGGCTCGAAGGGCGACCTGCTCGTCACCGTCGAGGTGACGGTGCCGGTGAAGCTCAGCGAGGAGGCGAAGGCCGCACTGGCGGCGTACGCCGAGGCCGCGCCGGAAAACCCGCGCGCCCATCTCGACGCGATGACCGGCGCGGCGTCGACAACCCGGACGACCGCGGGAGCGAACGGTGGCTGACGACTTCTCCTTCAGGCCCTCGGGCAACGTGCCCGACGATTTCCGGCCGTCGGGCAACGTGCCCGACGATGCGCCGGTCTTCGTGATCTCGGTGGCGGCGACGCTGGCCGGGATGCACCCGCAGACCCTGCGGGCCTACGACCGGATGGGTCTGGTCTCACCAGGCCGGACCAGTGGCCGCGGGCGCCGCTACTCGGCGCGCGACATCGCGATGCTGCGCGAGGTGCAGCGGCTCTCCCAGGACGAGGGCATCAACCTCGCCGGCGTGAAGCGGATCCTCGAGCTCGAGGCGCACGTGTCAGCGCTGCAGCAGCGCCTCACGGAGGTGCTCGCCGAGCTCGAGGCGATGCATGGCGAGATGGCCCGCCGGGAACAGGCGGTCCACCGCTCCTACCGCCGCGACCTGGTGCCCGTCACCCCGCCAGAGATCGTCGTCTGGCGACCCCAACCACCCCGATGACCCCGGTGGTCATGGGCTTTCAAGCAGACACGCCCGGCGTTTCTGGCAACAAGCCCATGATCACGCGAAGTAGAGGCAAGTGACATGGACAGCTACCGATTCACCACGCGCAGCCAGCAGGCGCTCAGCGACGCGGTCGCCGCGGCGGCAGCGGCGGGCCACCCGCACGTCGAGCCGGTTCACCTGCTTGTCGGCCTGCTCGAGCCGGCTGACGGCGTACCGCGCCCGCTGATCGAGGCCGCCGGCGGCGACCCCGCCAAGGCGCTGCTCGAGGCGAAGGCCTATCTCGACCGGCTGCCGTCGGCGAGCGGGGCGACCGTGGCAGCGCCCGGCCTGTCACGTCCCGCGATCGCGGTCGTCAACGCCGCGGCCGACCTCGCCAAGTCACTCGGTGACGAGTACGTCTCGACGGAGCACCTGATCGTCGGCCTTGCCTCCGACGGCGGTTCACCGGTGGCCGACTGGCTGCCGGGAGCCTCCCAGCTGCAGGACGCGTTCGGCGCGGTGCGCGGGTCGGCGCGGGTCACCAGCCCCGAGCCCGAAGGCACCTACCAGACCCTCGAGAAGTACGGCGTCGACCTCACCGCGGCGGCCCGGGAGGGCAAGCTCGACCCGGTGATCGGGCGCGACACCGAGATCCGCCGGGTCATCCAGGTGCTGTCGCGGCGTACCAAGAACAACCCGGTGCTGATCGGCGAGCCCGGAGTCGGCAAGACCGCCGTCGTGGAAGGCCTCGCTCAGCGGATCGTCGCGGGCGACGTACCCGAGTCGTTGCGCGGGAAGCGCCTGGTGTCGCTCGACCTGGCGGCGATGGTCGCGGGTGCGAAGTACCGCGGCGAGTTCGAGGAGCGGCTCAAGGCCGTCCTCGCCGAGATCAAGGACAGCGACGGGCAGGTCGTCACCTTCATCGACGAGCTGCACACCGTCGTCGGCGCCGGCTCGGCGGGCGAGGGCGCGATGGATGCCGGCAACATGCTCAAGCCGATGCTCGCGCGCGGTGAGCTGCGGCTGATCGGCGCGACCACGCTGGACGAGTACCGCGAGTCGATCGAGAAGGACCCGGCGCTCGAGCGCCGCTTCGCGCCGGTGATGGTGGGTGAGCCGTCGGTCGAGGACACCATCGCGATCCTGCGTGGCCTGAAGGGTCGCTACGAGGCCCACCACAAGGTCGAGATCACCGACGCGTCGCTCGTCGCGGCCGCGACGCTGTCCAACCGCTACATCACCTCGCGGTTCCTGCCCGACAAGGCGATCGACCTGATCGACGAGGCCGCGTCGCGGCTGCGGATGGAGATCGACTCGCGACCGGTCGAGATCGACGAGCTGCAGCGCGCCGTCGACCGGTTGCGCATGGAGGAGATGGCCCTCGAGCGCGAGGACGACGTTGCTTCGCGGGAGCGGCTGGAGAAGCTGCGCGCGGAGCTCGCGGACAAAAACGAGCAGCTCGCCGCCCTCAACGCACGGTGGGAGCGCGAGAAGACCGGCCTGAACCGGGTGGGTGACCTCAAGCAGCGCCTCGACGCGTTGCGCACCCAGGCCGAAGCCGCTCAGCGGGCAGGTGACCTCGAGACCGCGGGCCGGTTGCTCTACGGCGAGATCCCGGCGGCCGAGGCCGAGCTGGCGTCTGCCGCAGCGGCCGAGCAGGCGGCAGATGCCGCCGTCGCGCCGATGGTCAAGGAAGAGGTCGGCCCCGACGACGTCGCCGAGGTGGTCGCGTCCTGGACCGGGATCCCGGCCGGTCGGCTGCTCGAAGGCGAGACCGAGAAGCTGCTGCGGATGGAGTCGGCCCTCGAGGCACGTGTCGTCGGCCAGGACACGGCAGTGCGGGCGGTGTCGGACGCGGTCCGGCGTGCCCGCTCCGGCATCGCCGACCCGGACCGCCCCACCGGCTCGTTCCTGTTCCTCGGCCCGACCGGCGTCGGCAAGACCGAGTTGGCGAAAGCCCTTGCGGCGTACCTGTTCGACGACGAGCGGGCGATGGTGCGCATCGACATGAGCGAGTATGCCGAGAAGCACTCGGTGGCTCGGCTGGTCGGCGCGCCTCCCGGCTACGTCGGGTACGACGAGGGCGGCCAGCTGACCGAAGCGGTACGCCGCCGGCCCTACACGGTGGTGCTGCTCGACGAGGTCGAGAAGGCGCACCCGGACGTGTTCGACATCCTGCTGCAGGTGCTCGACGACGGCAGGCTCACCGACGGCCAGGGCCGAACGGTCGACTTTCGCAACACCATCCTGCTGCTGACCTCGAACATCGGCTCGGCCTTCATCAACGACCCGACCCTCGACGACGAGGCGAAACGCGAGGCCGCCCTCGGCGCCGCACGGGCTCACTTCAAGCCGGAGTTCCTCAACCGGCTCGACGACATCGTGACGTTCTCCTCGCTGGGCACTGAGCAGCTCGGCGCGATCGTCGACATCCAGGTCCAGCGGCTTGCGGATCGGCTGGCCGACCGCCGGCTGACCCTCGAGGTTACGGACGCGGCGCGGGAGTGGCTCTCGCTCACCGGCTTCGACCCGGTGTACGGCGCGAGGCCGCTGCGCCGGCTGATCCAGTCGGCGATCGGCGACCAGCTGGCCAAGGCGCTGCTGTCGGGCGAGATCAAGGACGGCGACACGGTGGTGGTCGACACCACCGACGACCGGACTGCGCTGACGGTCAGCGCGGCCGCCTGACCCTGCCGGCCGAGCTCGCCGTCAGGTCTGGCCGGGCCGCACGATCCCGTGCTCGTAGGCCAGGACGACGGCCTGGGTGCGGTCGCGCACGCCGAGCTTCGCCAGGATCCGTGCCACGTGGGTCTTCACGGTGCCTTCGCTGATGAACAGTTTCGACGCGATCTCGGCGTTGGACTGACCCCGCGCAACCAACCGCAGCACGTCGAGCTCGCGATCGGTGAGGTCGAAGGAGTCGACGGCGGTGTCCGGGTGCGCTCCGGACACGAACCGCTCGACCAGCGCGCGGGTGACCGTGGGCGCCAGCATCTGGTCTCCGGTCGCGACGACGCGCACGCCGTCGACGAGCTGTTGCGGGGAGTCGGTCTTGAGCAGGAAGCCCGACGCACCCGCCCGCAGCGCGTCGTAGACGTTGCCTTCGAGCCCGTACATCGTGAGGATCAGCACCCGCGACTCGCTGCCAGCCGCGGTGATCTGCCGGGTGGCCTCGATCCCGTCGATGCCGGGCATGCGGATGTCGAGCAAGGCGACATCGGGCTTGTGCTCGAGCACCTGCTCGATGGCCCCGCGCCCGTCGTCGGCCTCGGCGACGACGCAGATGTCGTCGTGCGCTTCGAGGATGAGCCGCAGGCCGGCGCGCACGACCTCCTGGTCGTCGGCGAGGGTCACCCGGATCATGATGGAAGGGGCAACGACGCCCGCAGCGCCCAGCCCTCGCCCACCGGACCTGCGTGTACCCGGCCCCCGAACACCGCGACCCGCTCGGTCACCCCGACGAGGCCTTGGCGGTTGCCTCCTCGCGCGGGCGCTCCGCGCCGGCCGGAGTCGGTGACGTCGATGTCGAGGCTGTGCTCGTTGCACGAGACCACCACCCGGACGGTCGAGCCCGCGGCGTACTTCAGGGCGTTGGTGAGCCCTTCCTGCACGATCCGGTATGCCGACAGCTCCAGCGGTGCCGGCAACGGGCGGTGCAGGTTCGAGATGTCGAGGTCCAGGTCCACGAGGAGGCCGGCCTCGCGCATCCGCTCGACCAGCGGTTCCAGATCGGTCAGGCGCGGCGCCGGCACAAGCTCGTCGGAAGGCTCCGCCCGAACCAGAGCGAGGAGAGTGCCGAGCTCGTTGACCGCCTCCAGACCGGTGAGCCGGATCGACTCGAGCAGCTCACGGGTCTTGGCCGGATCCCGGTCCGCCACCGACTGCGCTGCGCCGGCCTGCAGCACCATCACGCCGAGACCGTGGGAGACGACGTCGTGCAGCTCGCGGGCAATCCGTCGACGCTCCGCCTCCACTGCCGCAATCGCGAGCTGCTCGCTCTGCCGGGCCTCCTGCTCGGCCTGGTCCTCCCGCCTGCGCATCGCTCGTGCGACGAGAAAGATCGGGAGTACGAACGCGGCACCGAACGCGAAGTTGCCGAAGCCCTTGTGCTGGTCGATCACCTGCACCGCGAAGGCCAACGCCGTACAGAGCAAGCCGATGACTGCCCGATCGACCCGCGCCCGCGAGACGAGCGTGTACGTCGCGATCATCATTGCGGCCAGTGGCACCCACGGCTGGTCGATGGCTACGCCGCCGATCGCCTCGGCGGCGCCCGACACGGACACCGCGACGACCGTGGCCAGCGGGTAGCGGCGTCGCGCGACCAGGGCGGTTGCGGTGAAGAGCTCGCAGGGCAGGGCGGCTGTCCTCGGTGAGATCAGGTGGTTGGTGAAGACCTCCGAGACCGCCCCGATCCCCACCGCAACCGATATCGCAACGTCGAGCGGCCAGCCGCGAAGCTTCTCGATCGGCACGGCAGGCACGCCAGAACGCTAACCGGGTTGGAGCTCGCGAACATCTGCCGTGAGGCAGATCCGGTGGTCCTCCTGCGGTGCACCGAAGTGTGGCGTCGAGGCCGATGTGCCGGCCGGCAGCCGGCACCTAGCGTCAGCCACTCCAACTCAGCACGGGAGGCAGGAATGGCACTTCGGGGCAAGCCACGGTTGGCGTCGGCGGTAGCAGCAGGCGCGGTGGCAGTAGGACTCAGCGGCTCGCTCGTGGCGGCCACAGCTGGCGCAGCCGGCGCGACCGGCTCCGCGCAGAAGCAGCACTTCACGCTCTACAGCGGCAACCTCCACGACAAGGACCTCGTCGACGTCTTTCAGGCGACGGGCGCGATCACGGGGGTGGGAACCGCACGGGCCGACGACGAGGCCAAGGGACCCATCCCGCTGCAGGTGTCACTGCCCGGCGGCACGCTGCTGATCAAGGCGAACGTGGCCTTCCATTGGCGTCCGAATCTCTCGGCTTGTACGGCGACCGATCACGACACCGGCACCTACCGCGTCGTCAGCGGTACCGGCGCCTATGCGGGTACGACCGGGAGCGGGACGTACGTCGAGAACGGCGCCGGCGTCGGCGTACGGGCCAGCGACGGGTCCTGCGAGCAGAAGTTCCGGATCAACTACGTCGTGGTGCAGATGAACGGTCAGATCAACAGGTCCTGAGCCGGGCGAGGGCCGCTAGGTAGCCTCTGCGCGTGGCTGATGCGGAAGCGTTGCTGGAGCTGATCAAGGCCGACGCCGTGGTGCACGGCAAGGTGACGCTGTCCTCGGGCCGCGAGGCCGACTACTACGTCGACCTGCGCCGCGTCACCCTGTCTGGTGACGCGGCGCCGCTGGTCGGACGCGTGATGCTGACGCTGACCGCCGACCTCGACTACGACGCGGTCGGCGGGCTCACCCTCGGCGCCGACCCCGTGGCCGCCGCGATGTTGCATGCCGCTGCCGCAGAGGGCCGCAAGCTCGACGCGTTCGTGGTGCGCAAGGAAGGCAAGGCGCACGGCTTGCAGCGCCGCATCGAGGGGCCCGACGTCGCTGGCCGGCGAGTGCTCGCGGTCGAGGACACCTCCACGACCGGCGGGTCGGTGCTGACCGCCGTCGAGGCGTTGCGGGAGGCCGGCGCCGACGTGGTCGGGGTCGCGGTCATCGTCGAGCGGGGTGCGGCGGACGCGGTTGCGGCTGCCGGCTTGGAGTACCGGGCGGCGTACTCGCTGTCCGATCTCGGCCTCGAGTGAGCGGATGGCACATGCGTACTGCCCGGGCAGTACCTATGTGCCACGCGTATCGCTAGGGCAGTAGCTATGTGCCATCCGCATGGCGGCGGGAGCGCAGCATGTGGATCACGGCCGGCACGATCGAGAGCACCACGGCGGCTACGGCGATGATCTCGACGTACTTGCGGATGAACGAGATGTGGCCGAGGAAGTGCCCGAGGATCACGATGGGCACGGTCCAGAACAGCCCGCCCACGATGTTGGCGACGAAGTAGCTCGCCCTCGACACACCGGCCACGCCGACGATCGGTGAGGTGAAAGTGCGTACGACGGGCACGAACCGCGACAGCGCGACGGCTCGCGCGGCACCGAACCGCTTCAGGAACGCCTGCGCGCGGTCGGCGTACTCCTGCTTGTAGAACCGCGACCCACCCCGCTCGTTCAGCGACGCCCCTGCGCGGCGGCCGACCTCGTAGCCGACCTGCCCGCCGACGATTGCGCCGGCCGCGGCCGCGACGAGCAGCCACCCCAACGGCAGGTGCACGTGAAGGTTGTTGTGGCGATCTGTGGCGTAGCCCGCGAGGAACAGCAGTGAGTCGCCCGGCAGGAAGAAGCCGATCAGCAATCCGGTCTGGGCGAACAGGATGACGAGTACGCCGAGCACGCCGAACGTCGACAGCAGGTGACTGGCCGAGATCGAGGAGAGGAGGGCGTACTGGTGGTGCACCGCCGAAGGGTATCGGCCCATACTTGCGGGCAGAGTACGCCCGAAGTCGTATCTTTCGAGGAGCAGCAGCGATGCCGGTAGCCAGTCCCGAGGTCTACGCCGAGATGTTCGACCGGGCGAAGGCCGGGGGCTTCGCCTACCCGGCGATCAACGTCACGTCGTCGAGCACCGCGATCGCGGCGCTCCGCGGATTCGCCGAGGCGGAGAGCGACGGCATCCTGCAGATCTCCTGGGGTGGCGCGGAGTTCGCATCCGGCCAGACGGTCAAGGACATGGTGACCGGTGCGGTGGCGCTCGCCGCGTTCATCCGCGAGGCGGCGAAGAACTATCCGGTCAACGTCGGGCTGCACACGGACCACTGCCCGCCGGAGAAGCTCGCGGGCTACATGCGCCCGTTGCTCGAGCTCTCGATCGAGCGGGTGAAGGCAGGTCAGGAGCCGATCTTCAACTCCCACATGTGGGACGGCTCCGGCATCGACCTCGAGGACAACCTGAAGACCGCGGACGAGCTGTTCGCGATGTCGATCGAGGCGCGCACGATCCTCGAGCTCGAGATCGGTGTCGTCGGTGGCGAAGAGGACGGCATCTCCAACGAGATGAACGAGAAGCTCTACACCTCGCCGAAGGACATGCTGCGGGTGACCGAGGTGCTCGGCGCTCCCGGAGAGCGAGGCCGCTACCTGCTCGCCGCGGTGTTCGGAAACGTCCACGGCGTCTACAAGCCGGGCTCGGTGAAGCTGCGCCCGGAGATCCTCAAAGAGGGCCAGGACTTCGTCGGCAAGGAGCTCGGCGTCGAGCGGCCGTTCGACCTCGTGTTCCACGGCGGCTCCGGCTCCGAGCTCTCCGAGATCCACGAGACGCTCGAGTACGGCGTCGTGAAGATGAACATCGACACCGACACCCAGTACGCCTACACCCGCCCGGTCGTCGACCACATGTTCACCAACTACGCCGGAGTGCTGAAGGTCGACGGCGAGGTCGGCAACAAGAAGGTCTACGACCCGCGGTCGTGGAGCAAGGCCGCGGAGACCGGCATGGCCGCACGGGTCGTGCAGGGGTGCGAGGACCTCAAGAGCGTGGGTACGAAGCTCACGTAACGGACATCCGCGGTCTCACACCCGTATCGTGAGACGACTGCAGTCTCACCAAGTGGGGGATCACAACCATGTCCCGCAGGCTGCGCGGCGCAGCCCTCGTCGGGTGCACCGCCGTACTGTGCGCCTCGGCCGGCGTCTGCGCACCCTTAGCGTTCGCCGACGAGCCGACGCCCCCGTCTTCTTCTCCTACGCCCGTCGCGACCCCGACACCGAGCCCCACTCCGACAACCGACGACGGCAGCTTCTCCATGGCTCCGGCCTACGGCCAGGTCGGTCAGACGCTGGTGATCACTGCGGACGGAACGATGACGTTTCCCACCGACGGGTCAGCCGCCGTCACCTTCAACGACGACGTTGCGGCGACCGCGATCCAGCCGGTGAGCCCGACCCAGCTCGACGTCGTCGTGCCGCCCGGTGCCACGTCCGGTCCGGTCGCGGTCGTCGCCAACGCCACGACGTACTCCGGCCCGACGTTCACGTTGCAGCAGCCGACGTCGTGGTTCGCCTCGCTCAGCCCGTCCGCGCTGACCTTCGGCCACAAAGCCACGCTCGGCGCTCAGCTGACGACCGCGGGCATCCTCAACGGCCCGGTCGGTGGGGTCGTCGCCGTGTTGGAGTACCGGCCGGCAGCCACGGACGCGTGGCGGCGAGCGCCCGGCGCAGCCCCGAGGACGACCACCGCTGACGGCCGCGTGAGGTGGCGGCTCGAGCCGGCCCACAACGGCGAGTACCGCGTCGAGTTCGCCCAGACGCCGCAGTTCGCCGGCTCGGCCAGTACGCCGCTGCCGGTGTCGGTCCGCCCGAAGATCACGGTCGCGGCGGCGCGCAGCGCGCCCTCGAACCTGCCGATGCAGATCACCGGCACGATCAAGCCGCGGCTGACCGGACCGATCTACCTCGAGCGCCGGCACGGGGAGAAGTGGCGGCGGATCAAGCGGACGCGCGCGGTGGGCGGGCGGTTCAGCTTCACCATCACGCCCTCGGGCTACTCGGCGCTGCGGGAGCGCGTGTTCCGCCCGGCCGACCTGACCCACGTCGCGGCGACCAGCCGGGTGCTGCGGATTGCCGTGACCCACCGCGATCTCGGCTACGGCTCGTTCGGGCCCGACGTGCTGGCGCTGCAGCAGCGGCTGCGCGCGCTGCACTACGACGTCGGGCCGAAGTCGTCGTACTACGGCTGGGACCTGCTGCACGCCGTCACTGCCTTCCAGAAGGTGCAGGGGCTCTACCGCGACGGCGTCGCCAGCCAGACGACGTGGGCTCGGCTGGGCCATCCGAAGGTCCCGCACCTGGTCCACACGCATGTCACCGGTACGTCGGTAGAGGTCAACCTCACCCAGCAGATCCTGATGATCGCCAAGAACGGCAAGATCTGGCGGATCCTCGACACGTCGACCGCGGGCGGTTACACCTACACCGACTCAGCGGGCTACGCGGCGACCGCGATCACCCCGACCGGCTACTTCCACATCCAGTACAAGGTCGACCACCTGGTGACCGACAAGCTCGGGACGCTGTTCCGCCCGTCGTACTTCGACACCAGCGGCGACGCGATCCACGGCGAGGGCGACAGCAACGCCGGCTCCGACGTGCCGCCGTACCCGGCGAGCCACGGGTGCGTGCGGGTCACCGACAGTGCCGTGGACCGCTACTACGACGTGTTCGCCGTCGGCGTGCCAGTGTGGATCTACTACGCCTCGTCGAAGTAGTCGCTCGAGGTAGCCGAAGGAGGAGGAGGTCGCGGTGACCCACTCTCACCAGGACCTGCTCGGCGGACCGCCGCCGACGTTGCTCGCCGACACGCCTGCTGCCCGCGACGCCCTTGCCCGCGGAGACGACCCGGCGCAGGTTGCCGCCGCCTTTCCGGCGTACCCCGGGGCATGGGCCGAGCTTGCCGATCGGGCGTTCGCCGCCGGGTCCGTGGTGGAGTCCTACGCCTATGCCCGCACCGGCTATCACCGCGGCCTGGACGCGCTGCGCCGATCCGGCTGGAAGGGCTACGGTCCGGTCCCCTGGTCGCACGAGGCGAACCGGGGCTTCCTGCGTTGCCTGCACGCGCTCGGCCGTGCCGCGAAGGCCATCGGTGAGACCGACGAGGCCGAGCGCTGCGAACAGTTCCTGACCGACAGCGACCCGGCTGCCGCTGAGGCGCTCACCTCTTAACTGGACTGCAGGCCTGCCGAAATCCCTGTAGCCTTTTTCCGCAAGAGGCTCCGGTCGCTTGCGACCCGGGGCCTTTTGCATGGCCTTCGGGCCGTGCACGGAAGGGACTGCGGGAATGCCGGCTATCGCGCTGCTCGGCGCCCAGTGGGGCGACGAGGGCAAGGGCAAGGCGACCGACCTGCTCGGCGATCGGGCCGACTTCGTCGTCAAGTTCAATGGCGGCAACAACGCCGGCCACACCATCGTGGTCGATGGCGAGACCTACGCGCTGCACCTGCTCCCGTCGGGAGTGATCACTCCCGGCGTCACCCCGGTCATCGGCAACGGGGTGGTCGTCGACATCGGCGTGCTGTTCAGTGAGATCGACGCGATCGAGCCGCGCGGCATCGACTGCTCGAGGCTCGTCGTGTCCGCCAACGCGCACGTCATCACGCCGTACCACGTCCTCATGGACAAGGTGACCGAGCGGTTCCTCGGCAACTCCAAGATCGGCACGACGGGTCGCGGCATCGGGCCGGCGTACGCCGACAAGATGTCGCGGCTCGGGGTGCGCGTGCAGGACCTGCTCGACGAGAAGATCCTGCGCCAGAAGGTCGAGGGCGCTCTCGACGGCAAGAACCAGGTCTTGGTCAAGATCTTCAACCGCAAGGCGCTCGCCGTCGACGCGATCGTCGACGAGCTGCTCGGCTACGTCGAGCGGCTGCGCCCGATGATCGCCGACACCTCGCTGCTGCTGAACAACGCGCTCGACGACGGCAAGCTGGTCCTGCTCGAGGCCGGGCAGGCGACGATGCTCGACGTCGACCACGGCACCTACCCGTTCGTGACGTCGTCGAGCGCGACCGCCGGCGGGGCCTGCACCGGATCCGGAATCCCGCCCACGCGGATCGACCGTGTGGTCGCCGTCGTGAAGGCCTACTCGACGCGCGTCGGCTCCGGCCCGATGCCGACCGAGCTGCTCGACGAGCAGGGCGAACGGCTCCGCACGGTCGGCGGAGAGTACGGCGTCACGACCGGCCGGCCTCGTCGCTGCGGCTGGTACGACGCGGTCGTCGCGCGCTACGCCGCGCGTGTCAACGGCGTGACCGACTTCGTGCTGACCAAGCTCGACGTGCTGACCGGTCTCGAGCAGGTCCCGGTGTGCACCGGCTACCGCGTCGACGGCACGGTGCTCGACGAGATGCCGATGACCCAGACCGAGTTCCACCACGCCGAGCCGGTCTACGAGCTGTTTCCCGGGTGGGACGAGGACATCACCGGGGCCCGCTCGCTGGAGGACCTGCCGAAGGCGGCGCGCTCCTACGTCGAGGCGCTCGAGGAAATGTCCGGCGCGCCGATGTCCGTGGTCGGCGTCGGGCCGGGTCGGGAGCAGACCATCGTCGTACGGCCGCTCGTCTGATGGCGCAGGCTCCCGACGGGCGGTCACTGGTCGGGCGGGCGGTTCGGCTCGACCGCGCGACCGAGGCCGACGCCGAGGGGATCTTCGCCGCTCTCGACTTCGACGAGGTGTGGGCCTTGGGGTACGGCGGGTCGATGGGCCGGCCGGTGGCCCCGGACGGTTGGGCCCAATCGGTGGTGCAGGCGCTCGACAGTGGCCGCGTCATGTACACGGTGCGGCAAGTCGGCGACGGCCGGATCGTCGGTACGACGAGCATCGGTGACATCGACGTGACCAACGAGAAGGCGCACGTCGGCTGGACGGCGTACCACCCGTCGGTGTGGCAGACCGCGGTCAACCCGGAGTGCAAGCTGCTGCTGCTCACCCACTGCTTCGAGGACTGCGGCCTCGGCCGGGTGAAGCTGCGGACCGACCTTGTCAACGTGCGGTCGCAGGCGGCGATCGCCAAGCTCGGCGCCACCCGTGAGGGGGTCGCTCGCCGGCATCTCAGACGAGCCGACGGGACCTGGCGGGACTCGGTGATCTTCTCGGTGATCGTCGACGAGTGGCCGCGGCTCAAGGCAGGGCTCGAAGCAAGGCTCACTGACCTCGGGTCGGCGGCGTGAGGGTTCTCGTCATCGGCTCGGGTGGCCGCGAGCACGCCCTCTGCCTGGCGCTTTCGCAGGACTCCTCGGTCGAAGCGCTGTTCTGCGCCCCCGGAAACCCGGGGATCGGCAAGGTCGCTCGGCTGCTGCCCGGCGGGGACTGGTTGGCCGCGGCGCACATCGCGGCGGCGGACCTCGTCGTCATCGGGCCGGAGGCGCCACTGGTCGCCGGTGTGGCCGACGACCTGCGGGCAGCTGGGTTCGACGTGTTCGGGCCGAGTGCTGCGGCGGCGCAGCTCGAAGGCAGCAAGGCTTTCGCCAAGGAGGTCATGCTGGCGGCGGGCGTGCCGACGGCGCGCTACCGCCGCTGCACGACTCCCGACGAGGTTGCGTCCGCGCTCGACGAGTTCGGCGCGCCGTACGTCGTGAAGCACGACGAGCTCGCGGCCGGCAAAGGCGTCGTCGTCACCGAGGACCGCGCCGCGGCGCTGGCACACGCGGCCGGTCACACCGTCGTGGTGGAGGAGTACCTCGACGGGCCCGAGGTGTCGCTGTTCTGCGTCACCGACGGCGTCTCGGTGGTGCCGCTCGTGCCGGCACAGGACTTCAAACGCGTCGGCGACGGCGACGAGGGACCCAACACCGGCGGCATGGGTGCTTACGCGCCGCTGCCGTGGGCGCCGCCGGGCCTGGTCGACGAGGTGGTCGACCGAGTCGTACGCCCAACGCTCGCCGAGATGACCAACCGCGGTACGCCGTTCTCCGGCTTGCTCTACGTCGGCCTCGCGCTGACCTCGCGCGGCGTGCGCGTGGTCGAGTTCAACGCGCGCTTCGGGGACCCGGAGACCCAGTCGGTGCTCGCTTTGCTTGCCTCGCCGCTCGGCGAACTGCTGCACGCCTCGGCCACCGGGACTCTCGACGTCCACCCGCCGCTTCGGTGGCGGCCGGGGTTCTCGGTCACTGTCGTGGTCGCCTCGAGCGGGTACCCGGATCGTCCGCGTACCGGCGACGTCGTCGAGGGGCTCGACCGGATCACGGATGCCGACGTGCTGCACGCCGGCACCGCGCTCGAGGGTGAGCGGCTGGTCACCAGTGGCGGCCGCGTGCTCGCGGTCACCGCGGTCGGGCCCGACCTGCGCGCTGCGAGAGAATCGGCGTACGACGCCGTGCGCCAGGTCCGCATCGACGGCTCGCACTACCGCACGGATATCGCACTGCGCGCCGCGCAGCAGACCACAGAGCAGGCCGCCGAGGAGTCCGGATGATCGAGCGCTACACCCTCCCCGAGATGGGCCAGGTGTGGAGTGAGGCGCACAAGTACCAGTTGTGGTGCAAGGTCGAGGCGCTCGTGCTCGAGGCGCACGCCGCCGCAGGCACGGTGCCGACCGACGTCGTCGCCCCGGTGCTCGCCGCACCCGCGCCGACCCCGGAAGCGGTGGCAGCGGTCGAGGCGGTGACGCAGCACGACGTCATCGCGTTCCTGACCGCGTGGGCGGACAACACGACGCCGCGCGAAGCGGCGGCGTGGGTGCACCACGGCATGACCTCCTCGGACCTGCTCGACACCGCCCTCGCCGTACAGCTCACCGAGGCGACCGACCTGCTCGTGGCGAAGGCGACCGCGCTGGTCGAGGCGCTGCGCGATCACGCACTGACGCATCGCGCGACGCTGCGGGTGGGGCGGACGCACGGTGTGCACGCCGAGCCCGATGTGTGGGGCCACCGGGTCGCGGACTTCGCGTTCGCGATGGCGCGGTCGCGGGACCGGCTACTCGCCGCGCGAGACGCCGTCGGCATCGTCAAGATCTCCGGCGCCGTCGGGACGTACTCGAACATCGACCCGTCGATCGAGAAGCAGGTCGCCAGCTCGCTCGGCCTGCGTGCTGCTGACGTCGCGACGCAGGTGGTCATCCGCGACGGCATCAGTGAGTGGGTGTCGGCGCTCGCGGTCATCGCGACGGTGTGCGAGGCGATCGCGCTGGAGGTCCGTCACGGGCAGCGGACCGAGGTACGCGAGCTGAACGAGCCGTTCGGGTCGGGCCAGAAGGGCTCGAGCGCGATGCCCCACAAGCGCAACCCGATCATGTGCGAGCGGATCTGCGGGCTGGCCCGGATCGTGCGGGCGCAAGTCGTGCCGGTGATGGAGGGCATCCCGCTCTGGCACGAGCGCGACATCTCGCACTCCTCGGTTGAGCGCATCGCGCTGCCCGATGCCGCGATCGGCACCGACTACCTGCTCCACCTGACGTCGCGGCTGGTCAACGGGCTCGTCGTCGACGTCGAGCGGATGCAGCACAACCTCGACGCAACCGGGGGGCTGATCTACTCCAGCACCGTCCTGCTCGAGCTCGTCGAGTCAGGCCTGTCCCGCGAGGATGCCTATGCGATCACCCAGGCCGCGGCCATGGAGACGTGGTCGTCGGGAGTGCCGTTCCGCGAGACGTTGCGCAAGCACGCCGCCGACAACGGCCAGGTGCTCGACGAGGCGCGCCTCGACGAGGTGTGCCGGCCGGAGCGCTACCTCGAGCGGCTGACCGACGTCTTCGACCGCGTCGCCGCGCTGACCTGACATGGCCGCGATCACGGGTCTCGAGGACCGACACCTTTACGCCGGCAAGGTCCGGGATCTCTACGACGCGGGCGAGGGCCTGCTGCTCATGGTCGCGAGCGACAAGCTGTCGGCGTTCGACTACGACCTCGCGACGACGATCCCCGACAAGGGCGTGATCCTCACGCAGATGTCGCTGTGGTGGTTCGAGCAGCTGGCTGATGTCATCCCGAACCACTTGGTCTCCGCCGACGTGTCGGAGTACCCCGCGCCGTTCTCGTCGTACGTCGAGGAGCTGCGCGGCCGGTCGGTGCTGTGCCGCAAGCTCGAGATGGTCACCGTGGAGTGCGTCGCCCGCGGCTACCTCGCGGGCAGCGGCGTCATCGACTACCAGGCGACCGGGTCGGTGTGCGGCGTACCGCTGCCCGCCGGTTTGCAGGACGGCTCGAAGCTGCCGGAGCCGATCTTCACCCCCACGACGAAGGCGCCGGTCGGTGAGCACGACGAGGCGATGACCTTCGAGGACGTCGTCGCTCAGGTCGGGCCTGAGGTCGCCGAGCAGCTGCGGTCGGTGACGCTGGCGGTCTACGAGCGGGGCCGGGTGCTCGCCGAGCGCGCCGGCATCCTGCTTGCCGACACCACGGTCGAGCTCGGCTGGGACGCCGACGGCGTACTGGTCCGGGGCGACGAGGTGCGGACACCGGACTCGTCGCGGTTCGGGCCGGCAGAGACCTGGCAGCCCGGCGGCGCGCAGCCGTCG
>DASZUS010000009.1:0-1503 GCA_035547515.1 Mycobacteriales bacterium | reverse complement strand
CTCCGAGATGTTCGGCAAGGTGCGCGAGGTCCCGCAGCGGGAGACGACGCCGTTCCACCCCCGGTCGCCGTACGGCGTGGCCAAGACGTTCGGCCACTACATGACGGTCAACTACCGGGAGTCGTACGGCGCGCACGCCACCTCCGGGATCCTGTTCAACCACGAGAGCGAGCGGCGAGGCACGGAGTTCGTGACCCGCAAGGTCACCCGGGCGGTCGCCCGGATCGCGCTCGGCGTCCAGGACAATCTCGCGCTCGGCAACCTCGACGCCCGTCGCGACTGGGGCTTCGCCGGCGACTACGTCGAGGCGATGTGGCAGATGCTGCAGCAGGACGAGCCGGACGACTACGTGGTCGCGACGGGTGAGACCTATTCAGTGGCGGAGACCCTCGACATCGCCTTCGGTCACATCGGCATCTCCGACTGGCGCCCGCTCGTGAAGGTCGACAGCGCATTGTCGCGGCCGGCGGAGGTCGACTTCCTGTGCGGCGACGCCACCCACGCGCGCGAGGTCCTCGGCTGGAAACCGACTGTCGGCTTCTCGGAGCTGATCCAGATGATGGTCGACGCGGACCTCGCAACGGAACGGGAAAACGCGGGCATCTAGCCTTCGCCAAGCACGCAAGATCGTTACGTCCGACAAGTACGCTGGTGCGCGGGTCGAGCGACGCCTGTCATCGGGGAGCCATGTCCAAGAGCGCACTCATCACCGGCATCACGGGGCAGGACGGCTCCTACCTCGCTGAGCTGCTGCTCGGGAAGGGCTACGAGGTCCACGGCCTGATCCGGCGCTCGTCCACGTTCAACACCGCGCGGCTCGACAGCATCTACCAGGACCCGCACGAGACGCACCGGCGGCTGTTCCTCCACTACGGCGACCTCACCAGCTCGGTCGCCCTCGTCAACCTGCTGCACGAGATCCGGCCGGACGAGGTCTACAACCTCGGCGCGCAGAGCCACGTCAAGGTGAGCTTCGACATCCCGGAGTACACCGCGGACGCCACCGGCCTGGGCGCAGTGCGGATCCTCGAGGCGATCCGTGCCGCCAAGATCGACACCCGCTTCTACCAGGCGTCGTCATCGGAGATCTTCGGCGCGGCCCCGCCGCCGCAGAACGAGACGACCCCGTTCCACCCGCGCTCGCCCTACGGCGTCTCGAAGCTGTTCGCGTACTGGTCGACCGTGAACCACCGCGAGGCCTACGACATGTTCGCGGTCAACGGGATCCTGTTCAACCACGAGTCGCCGCGACGCGGCGAGACCTTCGTGACGCGCAAGATCACCCGCGCGGTCGCCCAGATCAAGTGCGGCCTGCAGGACAAGCTGTATCTCGGGAACCTCGAGGCAAAGCGCGACTGGGGCTACGCGCCGGAGTACGTCGAGGGCATGTGGCGGATGCTGCAGGCCGACACGCCTTCCGACTACGTCCTTGCGACGGGTGAGGCCGCGACGGTCCGCGACTTCGCCGAAGCGGCGTTCGCCTCGCAGGGCCTGGACTGGCAG
>DASZUS010000008.1:0-106976 GCA_035547515.1 Mycobacteriales bacterium | reverse complement strand
GGTGGAAGTCGTCGTGGTGGCAAACGTCGCCCCCGACACGATCCAGGTGCCGAGCACGCCGACGACGACGACGGGCAGCAGTCCGATCGCGACCGCGACCGACCACGGTCTTGGCGCTGCCCCCCGGTCCATGCTCATTCCTTCGACCAGTGCCTGCCTAAGCCTGAAGCCTCGCCAGGGAGTTGGTCGACCGCGCGTCGAGCAGGAATCGAGAAGACCCCGGGAGCGGACCTGCTTAGGTTGGACCCATGAGCGGATTCAGCAAGGAAGAGCAGGCGGCCATGAAGGCGCGCATCGAGGAGCTGCGCGCCGAAGGCAAGAAGGGCGCCAAGAAGGCCGACGAGCACCAGGCCTGCCTCGACGCGATCGCGAAGATGGCGCCCGACGATCGCGCGATCGGCGAGCGGGTGCACGCCGTCGTCACGAAGCACGCGCCGCAGTTGTCGGCGAAGACCTGGTACGGCATGCCGGCGTACGCCAACGCCGACGGCAAGGCCGTCATCTACTTCCGTGATGCCGGCAAGTTCAAGGAGCGGTATTCGAACTTCGGGTTCAACGACACCGCAACACTCGACGACGGCGACATGTGGCCGATCATGTTCGCGATCCAGCGATGGAGCCCCGCGGTCGAGAAGAAGATCGTGTCGCTGCTGAAGAAAGCCCTGCCGCGCGGGTTGTGAGCCGCCAGCCGCACCCCGCCACGGCTGGCGCCTCACGACCCGGCTAGGCCGGGACAGGGACGCTGACCAGCTTGGACAGGTTGCCGCCCATGAACTTGCGGATCGACTCCTCGGAGGCGTAGGCCGCAAGGTCGTCGACGAACTTCGCCGGCTCCGCCAGGCCCTCCGGGTGGGGGAAGTCCGACCCGAACAGCACGTGGTCCTCGCCGAGCAGCTCGGCTAGCTCCGCGTAGTTCTCCTCCCAGAACGGGCTGATGTAGACGTTGCGGCGTACGACGTCGACCGGGTTCTCGGCGAACTCCTGCGGCATCTTCTTGTACAGGTCCTTCATTGCCTTGAGCAACGGCGCAACCCACGAGGCGCCGTTCTCGATCACCGCGATCTTGAGCTGCGGGAACCGGGACAGCGCGCCGTGGCAGACCAGTGCCGAGACCGAGTCCTCGATCGGCCGCCACGCCGAGAGCATCCGGAACGCCTGCGGCTGGAACGGCAGCATCTCGCTGCCGGTGCCTTCCCACTCGTTGGCGTAGCGCTCGTATCCGCTGTCGGAGGAGTGCATCCCGACGAGGATGTCGTTGTCGACGATCTTCTGCCAGACCGGGTCGAACTCCGGCTTGCCGAACGAGCGCGGCCCGCGAATGCCGGGGACCGGAGCAGGGCGGATCAGTACGACGCGGGCGCCGCGCTCGATCACGTAGTCGAGCTCCTCGAGCGCCTTGTCGACGATCGGCAGGGTGATGACCGGCGTCGGGAAGATCCGGTTCTCGTAGTTGAAGCTCCACGTCTCGTACATCCACTCGTTGAGGGCGTGGATCACGACGTGGATCAGCTCCGGGTCGTCGCGCATCCGCTCCTCGACGAGGCTCGCCAACGTGGGGAACATCAGCGCCCGGTCGATGCCCTGCTCGTCCATCAGCGCCAGCCGCGAGGCCGGCTCCCGGAACGCCGGGATCGCGCGCATCGGCTCACCGAAGATCTCGCGACGGCTCTTCCCTTCCGGGTTACCGCGGCGGTAGTACTCCTCCTGGGCGCCCGGACGCGCCACGACCTCGAAGGTGGGGTTGGGGATGTAGTTGCTGATCTGACCCCGGACCACGATCTTGGTCCGGCCCCGCACGTCGACGTAGTCGATCGCGTGCTTGTACGCGGCCGGGAGAAACTTGGTCAGCGCCTCCTTGGTCTCGTACATGTGGTTGTCGGCATCGAAGATCGACAGGTCGCTCAGGGTCATGACTCGATGAAACCTCTCGTTGACACTGACGTCAATATCAGGTCCGATCGGTACGTCGGAAAGGTGGCGCGGTGGCGACGTACGTCCTGATCCATGGTGGCGGGCACGGGGGCTGGTGCTATGACAAGGTGGCCGCGCTGCTGCGCGAAGCGGGTCACACCGTGTTTGCCCCGTCGCTGACCGGCCTGGCCGAGCGCGCCGGCGAGCTGACCGCCGAGACCGATCTCGACACCCACATCGACGACGTCACGACGCTGCTTGCGACCGAAGGGCTGACCGACGTGATCCTGGTGGGCCACAGCTATGGCGGAATGGTCATCACTGGCGCCGCGGACCGGGCGTACGACCGGGTCGGCAAGCTGGTGTTCCTCGACGCCGCGAACCCCCGCAACGGCCAGTCGCTGGTCGATGTAGCGGGTGAGCTGATGCTCGCCGCCCGGTCGCTGGGTCGAGTGGTCGACGGCGTCGAGGTGATCCTCTGCCCGGACCAGCCGGGCTCGGGAGCGTTCTACGGCGTGACGGATCCAGCGGCCCTCGCCTGGATGGACGCCCACCTGACGCCGCACCCGTGGAAGTCGATCGAGCAGCCGCTGAACCTGCAGCACGAGACCCAGCTGTGGTCGATCCCGCAGTTCCACATCGTCTGCACGTCGACGCTGATCACGCGAGGCGCAGACCTCGTCGAGAAGGCGCGCAGCGAGGGCCGGCTCTGGGACATCGACACCGGTCACGACCTGATGATCACCGAACCTCGAGCTGTTGCCGACGCGCTGCTGGAGATCGCCGCTCGCTGACAGACCACCCGGCGCGCCTCAGGCTCGCGCGAGGATCTCGCCGTGGAGGATCGAGATCCAGCCATCCGGGTCCGCAGTCCAGGCACGCCAAGCGCTCGACAGCCGCTCGAGGTCGGCCTGCTCGGCGCGACCCTCACGGACCAGCTGGCGAGCGAGATCCGAGCTCAGGATCCGGTCTGCCCACATCCCGCCCCAGAAGCCGCGGCCGCCATCGTCGGCGAAGCACCAGGTGCTCGATGACGCAAGAACGTCTTCGAGGCCCGCGGCGTGGGCCCATGCCAGGAGACGGCGCCCGGCATCGGGCTCCCCTTTGTTGGCGCGAGCTGCATCCTGGTAGAGCCGCAGCCAGTCGTCGAGGTCCCGCGACGCGGGATACCAGGTGAAGCCCGAGTAGTCGGCGTCACGGGCGGCGACGACTCCACCCGGCTTGCACACCCGTCGCATCTCCCGGAGCGCCCGTACCGGGTCGTGGACGTGCTGGAGCACCTGGTGAGCGTGGACGACATCGAAGCTGTCGTCGTCGTACGGGAGCTCGTGCACGTCAGCGACCTCGAAGCGCACTCCTTCGATGCCCCGCCGCGCGATCTCCTCGCGGGCGATGTCGAGCGCGGACTCCTCGGGCTCCACGGCAGTCACGGTCCCGGGCGCGACCAGATCGACGAAGTCCGCGGTAATGGTGCCGGGACCGCAGCCGACATCGAGCAGCGACTGTCCGGGCGAGAGGTAGGGCAGCAGGTACGCCGCGGAGTTCTCAGCGGTGCGCGATCGATGTGACCGCAACACCGACTCGTGATGACCGTGGGTATAGACCTGTCTCATGTCGCCCAGGGTAGACCGCTATTCATAATAGTGAGACTTTCATTTCACTATATGGGACACACTTCTTTGCCGCAGAGTGCGCATGGAACCGAACGGGGCCCCTCGGTGCTCTGATGAGGTGTGAGCCGCGACGAGGACTTCGCTGCCTTCGTCGCGGTGTCGTGGCCGGCCCTCGTCCGGACCGGACGACTGCTGGCGCCGGACGCTGCCTCGGCTGAGGACCTCGTCCAGTCGGCGCTGCTGAAGACGTATGCGCGGTGGCGCTCCGTTCGGGACCCTGGCGCCTACACCCGCGCGGTCCTCACCCGGCTCGCGCTGCGGTCCGGACGCCGCAGGTGGCGCGCTGAGGTGCCGACAGCCGACCTGCCGGAAATCGCAGGCCCCGACGAAGCGGCCGGAATCGGCTCCGCGGACGAGGTACGCCGGCTGCTCGCGCAGCTTCCCCGGCACCAGCGAGCGGTCATCGTCCTGCGCTTCTACTGCGACTTCTCCGAGGCGGAGATCGCGGAGGTACTGCGGTGCTCGCCCGGGACGGTGAAGTCGCGAACCCACCGCGCACTGGCCGCGTTGCGGGCAACCGCGGCAGACAGCGATCTGGAGGTCGACCGATGAGTAGCTACCGTGACGTCCGAGAGCTCCTGGACCGGGCTGCGGAGGGTCCGATCGGACCTGCGCCGGTCGCCGAGCTGGTGGGGCGTGGCGCCCGCCGCCTGCGGACTTGGCAGGCCGTGGCTTCGGGCGCCACCGTCGCGGTGGTCGCGGCCGTCATCCTGGTCGTCGCCGCGACGACAGGCGGCGCGCATCGGTCTCCCCGGCCAACCGGTCCTCTGGGGGTCGGCGTAACCGCAACACAGATCGCGCACGGAACGTGGCACAGCATGCCGGCCCCCCCGATCAAGTCGTGTGGCGCGGCGCGTTCGGTGACCGCGACCGGGGACGTCGTGGTCCTCGTCGAGACCGATGGCACCCCGCGGTGCCCGAGTGCCGCCGCGGCATACAACCCCCTCGCCAACACGTGGACGAAGCTCTCGGCTCCGCCGGCGTCGCTGCGCGGGCAACTGACCGCAACTCAGAACCTCTACGTATCGCAGCGGACCGGCGCCGCCGCCGTACTGAACCTGCGCTCCGGCACATGGCACTCGCTGCCGCCCGTGCCGGAAGCGGGAGCGCTGACGACAGTGGTCTCGGGCACTACGCAAGCCGTAGTGCTCGGCGCCGGGCCAAATCACGACCAGGTGTTCGCGTTCAACGGCACCAAGTGGATCCCAAGGGCCTCACTCCCACACCCCGGCACCGCAATCGACGCCCTTGCGGCCTACTCGGCTGGGAGAACCCAATGGGCACTCGCCACCGAGGAGCGAACCTTCAACAGCGGGTTCAGCTCCCAGCTGCGACTCCTTCGGCTCAACGCTTCGGGCTGGACGCGGGAGCCGAACCTTCCGGGCCGGCCCGCCGTCGTCACCAGCGTCCAGCCGCTCGGCGACCGCCAGCTCGTCGCCGGCGGCAACTGCCCGCCTTACGCCTCTTGTCCGCCCGCTGGCATCGAGCTCGGAATCGCCAACCTTCGCAGCGGACAGCTCCACAGCATCGGGCAGTCCCCGCTCGGGTTCGCGCTGGACGCCGCCGTCGTAGCCGGGGAAGCAGTCGTCGGTCTCGACACCGACTCGGAGATTGGCGACGGCGCCGGTCATCCTGCAATCCGCCCGCTCAGCTCGTCGGTCTACGACGTTGCGACAGGACGATGGCTATCCGGTCCGCGCGACAACGCTCTCGCTGACGTCACCGGGACGGCGTGGACGCCCAGTGGGCTCGTCGTAGTCGGCAGCCCGAGACCCGGATGTTCGTGCCAGATCGGCGGATTGATCCTCCGGCCGGCAATGGGACACGGGCGGGCTCCGTCCCCCTACCCCGCTGTGTCCACAACGGACTCGCCGCCAAACCTGACCCCCGCGGCCTGGCCGAGGAACACGAGCGGACAGACGTATGGGTCGGCTATGGGAATCACCGTGCCCGCCGACCTGCCGGACCTGATCTCGGTGATCGCGAGCAACGGCCGCCCCGGTTACGTGCACAAGGCGCCGTACCTCGCCGCGATCGAGTCAGCGCCCGCGAACCCGCAGATCGCTGCTACCGAGAGCCCCAGGCCCGCAACGCTCCCGGTCTACGCCGAAGACGGCCACACCAGGATCGGCGTCTTCGTCATCGGGTCTTCCTCGAAGTAGCACATGACCGGCCGGCCGAAGCGGACATGAGGGCACGAAGTGGCGCCGCGGGGCCCCCGTCATGTGCTACTTCGAGCGGATGTCGAGCAGTACCTTGCCGATCGCCTTGCCCTCGGCGACGTGGCGTACGGACTCGACGACGTCGTCGAACGCGAACCGCGCACCGATGTACGGCGCGACCGTGCCGGCGGCCAGCATCGCCATCAGCTCGGCGTCATTACGCGCCAGCTCGTCGGGCTTCGCCACAGCCCAGCCGCGGAACTCGAAGCCCACGATCTCGATGCCCTTCAGCAGGACGAGGTTCAGCGGGATTCGCGGGATCTCGCCCGAGGCGAAGCCGACCACGACGAAGCGGCCGTCACGGCGCAGTGAGCGAAGCGCGGGCTCGCTGAGCGTCCCGCCCACCGGATCGATCACCACGTCGGCGCCGCCCGGGAGGTGCTCCTTCAGCACTTGACGCAGGTCCGCGCCGCGATGCTCAACGAGGCGGGTCGCGCCGCACTCCCGCGCCGCGGCCAGCTTCTCCGGGGTAGACGCGACCGCGGTGACCGTCGCACCCATCACCGCGCCGAGCTGCACGGCCGCGAGGCCCACGCCCCCGCCCGCGCCGAGCACGACCAGCTCCTCGCCTGGCGCGAGCCGCCCGACCGATCGCAACGAGTGGTACGCCGTACGGTGCGCGACGCCGAAGCCGGCGGCGACGTCGGTCCCGACCCCGTCCGGCACCCTCATGAGCGCCGCCGCGGGCACGACGACCTGCTCGGCGAAAGCCCCGACGAGACAGGAGCCGAGCACCTTGTCGCCGACGCCCACGTGGCCCACGCCGTCACCGACCGCGGAGACCGTGCCGGCGAACTCGCTGCCGAGCACGAACGGCGGCGGAACCTTGATCTGGTACTGCCCGGCGAGCACCAGGACGTCCGGGAAGTTCACCGCGGCGACGTCGACCGCCACCCGCGCCTCGCCGGACCCCGGCTCGGGGACGTCGACCTCGGCGAGGACCAGCGCGTCGGGACCGCCGTACGCCGGGCACACCGCCCCACGCATCCGGCTCGGCTCGCTCACCCCGAGTAGTCCGTCGACTCCGCCAGCTCAGCGGCGCCTTTCATCAGGTCGAGCACGATCGGCCCGAATGCCAGCAGCTTCTCGTCGTCACCCGCCCGCTGAAAGCCCTGCTCGAGCACGATGGCGAGCTTCCACTTGGCGAGGACCAGGTAGTAGTCGATGTCGTCGACCTGCCGTCCCGACACCGACGCGTAGTGCGCCAGCACCTCGTTCGCGCTCGGCATGCCGACCATGTCGACATAGCTCTGGTTGGCAGCCTCGGGCGAGGAGGTGTCGGCCGGCCAACCCTGGATCATCCAGGCGAGGTCGAGCTTCGGGTCCCCGACCGTGCCCATCTCCCAGTCGACGATCGCCGCCATCCGGGCGGGCGCGCCGTGGCGGTACATCACATTCGCGAACTGGTAGTCGCCGTGCATCAGGCCAGGAATGAAGTCGAGCGGGCGGTGCGCTGCGAGCCAGGCCGAGGCCACCTCGAAGCCAGGCAGCTCGCGGCCCTTGATCCGCTCGAGGAAACGCGTCCAGCGCTCGACCTGCCGCTCATGAAAGCCGTCAGGCCGTCCGAGATCCGCGAGCCCCTTGGCTTGCCAGTCGACCTTCGACAGCAGCGCGATGCCCTCGGCGAGCTGGAACGCCAGGCCCCGGCGCGCCTCGAGGTCGGAGTCGTACGGCGCGGGCCACTTCCGGTCCTCGAGACCCATCGGTGACCAGCCGTCGACGAACCCCATCAAGTAGAAGGTGCGGCCGAGCACCGCGGGATCCGAGCAGACCGCGATCGCAGGCGTATGCGGGACGTCGGTCCCGGTCAGCGCCTCGATGATCCGCCACTCGCGGATGATCCCCTCGTCGCGGCTGGCCGGCGCTGCCGGCGGCGGGATCCGCAGCGCGGCGTGCAGGTCGCCGCGGCGGATCTCATAGATCGCGTTCTGCGAGCCGCCCGACACGAACGCGTGCTCCAGCGGCTCGCCGCGGCCAGGCGCCTGCGTGGTGTCGAGCCAGGCGGCGAGCGCGTCTGCATCGAGGGCGGGCCCGTCCCCGCCCGCAAACGGAGCGGCCATCAGAGGTTCCCGACCTCATGCTCGAGGTACTCGGCGTACTTCACCAATGCCTCCTCGCGCTTCTTCGGGATGTGGCCCGACGGCCACAGGTCCTCGGTGGGCCGGTAGTCGCGCAGCACCTGCTTGGCCACCGTGACCTTGTGCACCTCGGTCGGCCCGTCGGCCAGACCCATGACCGCGGCGCCGATCAGCATCCGCGAGAACGGCATCTCGTTGGACACCCCGAGCGCGCCGTGGACCTGCATCGCGCGCTGCGCGATGTCGTGGAGTACGCCGGGCATCAGCACCTTGATTGCCGCGATGTCCTTGCGCACCTTCAGGTAGTTGTTGTGCTTGTCGATCGACCACGCGGTGTAGAGCACGAACAGCCGGAACTGCTTGAGCTGCGCGTAGGAGTCGGCGATGTAGCCCTGCACGAACTGCTTGTCCGCGAGCAGCGAGCCGGCGGTGTGGCGCGACAGCGCCCGCTCGCACATCATGTCCAGCGCGCGCTGCGCCAAGCCGATGGTCCGCATCGCGTGGTGAATCCGGCCACCGCCCAGGCGGGTCTGGGCAATCGCGAACGCCTGCCCCTCGTCTCCGAGCAGCGCATCCGCCGGCACCCGCACGTTGTCGTAGTGGATCAGCGCGTGCGACCCGTGCTCGGGTCCCTCAGCCCCGAGGCCCACGTTACGGACGATCTTGATGCCGGGCGTGTCCGCTGGCACGAGGAACATCGACATGCCCCGGTAGATCTCGACGTCGGGGTTGGTGACCACCATCACGATGAAGAACGACGCAGTCTTGGCGTTGGAGGAGAAGAACTTCCAGCCGTTGATCACCCACTCCTCGCCGTCCTTGACGGCACTGCAGGTGAACGTCGACGGATCCGCGCCGCCCTGCGGCTCGGTCATCGATTAGCAGGAGAACAGCTCGCCGCCCAGCAGCGGCGCGAGGTAGCGCTCCTTCTGCTCCGGCGTCCCGAAGTGAGCGATGATCTCGGCATTGCCGGTGTCGGGCGCCTGGCAGCCGAAGACGATCGGCGCCCAGGAGGAGCGGCCGAGGATCTCGTTGAGCAGCGACAGCTTCAGCTGGCCGTAGCCGGCGCCGCCGAGCTCGGGTCCGAGGTGCGTTGCCCACAGCCCCTGGTCGCGGACCATCTGCTTGAGCGGCTCGACGGCCCGCCGCCGCTCTCCGTCGAGGGGGGTGAACTCCAGGCCCGGCCAGACGTAGTCCAGCGGCTCGACCTCGTCCCGGACGAACTCGTCTGCCCAGTCGAGCTTCGCCTGAAAGTCAGGATCGGTCTCGAAGTCCCATGCCATGGCGTTCCCTCTCCTTGCCGTCAGGCGTTCAGCACACGTTCCGCGAACAGCTCGAGGTGGCGCCACGCCAGCTCCGGCGGGATCCCCCCGCACATCGGATGCAGCATCACGAAGGTGAACTCCCCGGCCTGCTCGAGGAAGGCCTCGGGCGTGCAGATCCGGTAGCGGCCTTCCGCACGTAGCTGCGCCGTGTCGGCCACCGTGGTGAACCCGGTCGTCAAGCCGCCGGTCTGCGCCTGCCATGCGCCGTACGCGTTGGTCTCGTGGAGCAGGTAAGGGCCGAGGATCTCCCACTCCGCATCAGGCTCGGCAGCGACGAACGTCGAGGTCGTGTCGCCGCCGAGCCACGGGCCCGGATCCGGCTTGCCGAGCACCCGGCACTCGTCGCGGTAGAACTCGTAGACCTCCGGCACCGACGGGATGAACCCGTCACCGATCCGTGCCGCGCGCCGGGCGGCGGGCTCGCTGCTTCCGCCCATCACGATCTGCGGACCCCCGGGCTGGTACGGCGCGGGCGTCACCCGAACGGTGCGGCCGCGGAACGTGAACGGCTCGCCGGTCCACGCCGCGCGAAGCGTCTCGACCGTCTCGGTCATCCGCGCCGCGCGCTGGTTCATCGCCACGTCGAACATCGCGAACTCGCCGGGCACGTACCCGGCGCCCAGCGTCACCGACAGCCGGCCGCGGCTGAGCTGGTCGACGACCGCGATGTCCTCGGCCAGCCGCAGCGGGTCGTAGAAGGGCGCCACCAGCGCGTTGATCCCGATCGCGATCGTCGAGGTACGCGCCGCGAGCGCCGCCGCGAACGGGAGGGCGCTCGGAAGGTAGCCGTCCGGCGAGCCGTGGTGCTCGGAGATGCTGACCGCCAAGCCCCCGTGCTGCTCCGCCCATAGCGACATCTCGAGTGCGGCGTCGTAGCGGTCCGCCATCGAGACGCCGGCGAAGTCGGGGTTGCGCAGGTCGAACCGCAACCCGAACATGACGGTCGAGCCAGTCACCGCCGGCGTCTAGTCGACGAGCTTGAGCGCCTGGCGCGGGCAGCTGTCGACCGCGTGCTGCACGGTCTCCAGCTCCTCCGGCGCGACCTCCCAGCGGTGCACGATCAGCTGGTCGTCGTCATCGAGCTCGAAGCGGTCCGGGTCGACCGCGGTGCACACGCCATGCGCCTCGCAGCGGGTGGTGTCGTGCTCGAGCTTCATCGATGTTCCCTTCCGGTCAGCGAGGCTGAGCATAGTGCTGAGCAGGTGCTCAGCGGCAACGCCACCGAGGCTACGATCCGGCCGTGCACATCGACGCCGGGCTGACCGGACGGCGGGCGCTCGTCACCGGCGCGGGCCAGGGCGTCGGGGAAGCGATCGCCCGGGAGCTGGCCGCCGCCGGCTGCGAGGTCGTCGTCAACGACTTCCACGCCGACCGCGCCGAGCGCGTCGCCACCGCCATCGCTTCGGAGGGCGGTACGGCGACGCCGGCCCCGTTCGACGTCGCCGACCACGGTGCGGTGGCCGCGGCGGTCGCGGCGCTGGGCCGCGTCGACATCCTGGTCAACAATGCCGGCAACGGCGGCCCTGACACGTTCGGGAAGATCGCCACGTTCGTCGACACGACCCCCGCGGACTGGGCGCCGCTGCTCGCCGTGAACCTGACCGGGGTGATGAGCTGCACCCACGCGGTGCTGCCGGGGATGGTGGAGGCGGGCTGGGGCCGGGTGATCACCATCTCCTCGGACGCCGCGCGTACCGGCGGCGCGAGCTACTCGGCGTACAGCGCAGCGAAGGCAGGCGCGGCGGGGTTCTCCCGTGCGGTCGCTAGGGAGGTCGCGCGGCACGGCGTGACCGTCAACGTGATCTCGCTCGGCACGATGCGCACGCCGCTGACCGAGCCGCTGTGGAGCGATACCGGCAGCGAGGAGCTGCGGCGCTCGATCCTGTCGAGCTACCTGGTACGCCGACCGGGCGAGCCCGCCGACGTGGCATGGGCGGTGCTCTCACTGGCCAGCCCGCGGGCGTCCTGGGTGACCGGCCAGACGATCGCGGTCAACGGCGGATCGTCCTTCACCCTCTGAGCGCCCGAGGCCGCGGGCGCCCTCAGTCGCCTTCCGGCTGCGTTGCCCCAGGGATTGCGATCGGGCCGAACGCCGCCTCGTAGCTGGTCATGTTGGCGTTGATCGCCTGCAGCAGCTGGAAGATCTGCGACGGCGGGAACTTCACCCGGGCGACCACCCGGGAAGGCACCACGGTCTGGCCGTCGGGAGTGGTCGCCGGCGGGTTCGTCACCGCGAAGTCGAGGGTGAAGTCGTAGGGGGTGTGCCAGACGATCGCCATGTTGGCGTAGACCCCTCCCTGCACCTCCTCGGGGACCTGGATCTGGATCTGCTGCTGCGGCTCGGTCACAGCGGCGACGCTACTCGGATGCCGCGGCGACGAGATCGCGCAGCGTGGTGGTCGTGGCGACCGCCTCGACGCTTGCGCGCAGCCGGCACCACAGCTCGTCGATCGCCTGGCCGATCGACGACCGCGGACGGCGTACGGCGCGGCCGGCCCGCTGCAGCTCCCGGCGGTCGATCGCACCGAGCACGTCCGCGACCGTGATCTGGTCCGCGGGCCGGGTCAGCGACCAGCCGCCCCGCAAGCCTCGCTTGCTCGCGATCAGCCCGCCGCGACGCAGGTCGGCGAGGATGTTGTTCAAGAACAGCGCCGGGATCTGCTGGTGCTCGGCGATGACGCGAGCCGGCAGCGGGCTGGCGGACGGCGCGCTGGCGATCTCGACGAGCGCGCGCAGCGCGTAGTCGCTGTACGCCGACACCTGCCACGTGCCCGCCGCGAAGACCGCCACTCCAGTGCCCCCGGGCTACTTCGCGACGAGCTACGCGGCCGCGCGCAGCGAGATGTTGTTACAGGCCTCGCAGGTCTCCTCGGGGATCAGCCCGAAGCGCATCAGTGCGGCGAAGACCTTGCAGCCCAAGCAGTACGCGAAGATCGACTCGAGGCCGGCCGCGAGCACCATGAAACCGAGCAGGACCTGGGTGCCGGCGGGGCGCCCGACCGCCATGAAGACGACCGCGCCGATCGTGAAGACCGCACCCACGCCCTGGGCGAACCGCTTCGGCGGGCCGGCGACGAAGTTCGGCTCGCCCAGGCGTGGGGCGGCAACCGTCATCGCGAAGCGGCCGAGCGGGCTCAGCTTCGGGCCGGTGAGCACGCGCGCCACGAACCCGTACGCCAGCACCGCGCTGCCCCACCCCCACTCGTCGCTGACCGTGAGGCTGAGCACGAGCAGGACGATGCTGGCGGCCAGGACGACCCCGGCCACGGTGCGCGCTGCCTTCTCGTTGACCGGGTTCGGAAACCCGAAGAGCTTGGACACGAGGCTGTCTCCCTTACTTCGACTTCTTGGTGTCGCGGACCAGTGCGGCTTCCAGGTCAACCACGCAACCCGCCAGCGGCGTTCCCGCGACCTTCGCGGAGTACGGCGCGAGCGCCGCCGCGAGCTTCGTCTCCGCCGAGAGCACCTGGGTGCGGTAGGGCTTGTAGAGCGGAGCGATCACCGAGAACAACGCGTTCGAGCCGGTCGAGAACAGCGAGAGCACCGGCTTCAAGGCCGGCTCGACGACCGGGGCGAACTCCGGGTACTGCGCCAGGATCGGACCGAGCAGCTCCAGCTCCGGCTGGTAGGCCGCAGCCGCGGCGAAGGCCTCCGCGGAGAACGGCCCGAAAGCCGGCGCGAACGCCACGAGCGACTGGACGCCGCCCATCACCTTCGGCGTCGACAGCTTGATCGGGCACTTGCCGATGGCAGCCACCTTCACCGCGGGAATCGCGGTCGAGGAGGTGGACGGTGATGCCGGCGGCGTGGTCGCGGGCGTCGCCGTCGGGGACGGTGTTGCTGTCGCCCCCGTCGCAGGCAGGGGTGCCGAGACCGGCAGCGGCACTGCCGTCACAGGCGGCTGCGCCGAAACCGCAGGAGGATTCGTGGCCGCGACCACGGGGCTCACGCTCGAAGCCGGCTGTGACGTGGCCCTCGTGGTGGTACGCCGCACCGAGAACCCCAGGCCCGCGAGCAGGGCGAGCACGATCAGGGCCGTCAGCGCAGCGCGCACGGTCCGCACGGACAGACCCAGCACGGTCATGACGGGTCTGCCGGCTTGTCGCTCGGGCTGCGCGGCAGCGCGGCCAGGCCGCCGAAGCCGGCGGCGGCGACGATGAGCACCAGGGCGATCAGCCACCACGACACCGACCAGGTGTGCTTGGTCACGACACTTGCGCTGAGCGCAGTTGCGGCCGGGTTCGACGCGGTTGCGACCACGGGCGCGGCCGTGGCTGCGGCTCCCGGCTTGGCGGGCTTGCCCGACCCCTTCGATGCGGCGGCGGGCGCGGACGCGGCGCCGCCCGGCCCGGCGCCAGCTGCGGCACCGGTTGCCGCGCCAGTCGCCGCACCGGGCGCGGCGCCGCTCGCCACCGCGCCGCCGGATCCGGCTGAGGTGGTGCTCGCGGTGGGCACGAAGCGGCCGACCAGGTGCCAGGACCCGGTGAACTTGTCGAACGGCCCGCCCACCACCTGGCTGGTCCACGACAGTGTCATGGCGCCGGTCTTCGCGTCGTAGGTCCCGGTCGGGGTCCGCGTGATGCCGGGCTCGCTGCCATCGGGCTTGGGCGCGCCCTGGTTGAAGTACTGGTTGTTCCAGGACACCGAGAAGCTGCTGAGGTCGGCCGTCACGGTGCTGCCGTGAACGGTCAGCGAGGGGGCCGGGACCTTCGTGTGCGTCTGCGGGTCGACCGGGTTGGTCGAGGTGGCGAAGCCCGTGCCCTCGTACTGCGCCGGCGCACTGATCGAGTCGGCGCGGGCGTCGCCGTGTGCGTCGAACGGCGGGTTGGGCAGCGGCTGGTAGGCGCCGAACTTCAGACCGCCGTCCCGGCCGGGGGTGAGCAACGTGTAGGCCTGGTTCGAGCAGGCCGAGTCGCTGTTGGACATGTACGGGCCCGCGGTCGTCCCGCTCGGCAGGATCATCTGGATGTAGCTGCCGGAGATCGACCCGTGCGCGCAGCTGCCGGCGGCGAACTCGAAGGTGCCCGTCAGCTCAGCGGGGGCCGCTGCAGCCGGCCCGATGCCGGCGCCGGCGACCGCCAGCGCCGAGACGAGGACCGCCGAGGCAGCAGCTACCCGGGCCGCGGTTCGAGGACTCATTGCGCTGCGCACTCCTGCCATGGATTCCACTGTAACCCCATCTACTGGGGTATATTACTCCATATTATGAGTCGCAAAGCGTTGCTCACGATCGTCGCGGTCATTGGCATCGGGCTGGCGCTCGCGCCCGTCGCCTTCCAGATGTTCTCGCGCGCCCCGAAGGGCGCGGCGATGCTCACCGACTTCAAGCCGTTCATGACCACCGAGCGCCTCGACGGCTTCCAGAAGGACATCGGCGAGATCGACTCGGCGGTCCGCGAGGTCGACACGAAGGCCGTGCCGCAGCTGCACGCGACCGACCCGAAGCACGCTGCCGGTGCGCTGGCGTCCTACCAGGACCTCCAGCAGCAGTGGCCGCAGATCGACTCGACGATGACCGACCTGCTCGACAAGGTGCAGGACAACCTCGGCAACTACCAGGCGATGGCCGCACTGCCCAGCTTCCGGCTGTTCCCGTGGTTCTTCGTCATCCCCGGCGTTCTCATGGCAGCGCTCGCCATCGCGGGCCTGCTCGGGGCGCTGCCGCCCCAGCCCACCCGGATCGGCCTGGCCGTGATCGGGATCGCGCTGATCCTCGCCCCGGTTGCGACGCAGATGTTCGACCGGGCGCCGAAGGGCGCCGACATGATGAGCACCTTCAAGCAGATCGAGACGCCTCAGAAGATCGGGCAGATCCAGCAGTACTTCTCGACGATGGCGGTCGGACAAGGTGCGATCCGCAACGACATCGTCCCGGCGTTGCGCTCCTCCGGGGTCAGCCAGGCCGCTCTCGCGGCCGACTACCCGTCAATCACCGCCCTCGACGCCGACTGGGTGCACATCCTCAACGACATGACACCGATGATCGGCGCGATGAGCGACAGCCTGCCGCGCTTCCAGGCGATCTCGTCGCTGCCCTCGTTCATGCTGTTCCCCTGGTTCTTCGTCGTACCGGGCGCGTTGGTCTTCTTCGCCGCGATCGCAGCCGGCGCACCGCCGCAACGCCGTCCCGACACCCCGGCCGAAGCCTCGGTCGCCACCGATCCCGTCGCCGCATGAGGAGTGCCATGAACCGCCGTACCGCTCGTCTCGCCCTCACGGCCGCGTCGCTCGCGGTCGCCGGCGCCGCGTGCGGAGGCGGCTCGTCAGGAGGCGGCACCACGGCCCCGCAGGGCGCGAAAGCACTCGTCGGCACATTCCACCTGACGCCGGGCTCCTGCAAGGGCAGCGGGACCCCGACCGGCAGCTACTTCCGGATGATCGACGCCAACGGCAGCCTCGCCAACGGCCCGTACTTCCAGAACCCGGACTCGGTCTGCACCGACAAGTCCTACTCCCCCGAGCTGCCCGGCACCGACGGCGGGCTGGTCACCGGCACCTTCCAGCCGCCGCCGGCGAAGGCGTTCGACGCCCACGGCAACTCCCTCGCCGACCGGATCACCAAGCCGGGGACGTTCACCGCCATCGAGTTCGGGATCCAGACCGAGCAGGTCGACCCCCAGAGCCACATCAAGGTTCCCGCGCCGCAGATCTTCGACAACGACGGCAAGCTCTCCGGCCAGCTCGAGGCGTGGTCGGCGTCCTGGAACAACCAGTACTTCAACCAGGGCTCGCCGAAGCCGGGGGGCACCTCTCCCGGCATCACCTCGCCCGTGACCGGCACCTACAACGCGGCGACGGGCGCCTTCGTCCTCACCTGGACCAGCTCGATCGTCGGCGGGCCGTTCAACGGGTTCTCCGGCTACTGGCACCTGCAGGGGCACTTCACCCCGTCGAGCTAGCAGCGATCCCGGCTCAGCCGAGCGCCTTCTGCTCCATCAGCACAAGCACGCCGTAGGCCTGCGACCAGTCGGCCAGCAGCCGGGCAAGCTCCGGCGCCCGGTGGTCGCCCGCGACCGCCTCGTACGCCGCTGTGGCCGTCAGCCGCCGGCCGTGTGTGAAGGCGACCACCCGCACCGCCGGCACGATGTCGCCCTCAATTGCCTGCAGCGATGCCAACGCCTGCGGCATCGCGGCGACGTCGTGCAACGGGCGGCCGGCGAGCAGCTCCCGGTAGTCCGAGACCAGCAGCGACACGGCCGCCGAGCGCCCTTCGGCGGCCTCAGCAAGGTCGTGCAGCGCGGCATTGCCGGCGAGCTCCGACCTCGCCGTCGCGGCGTCGACGCGTGCCGCATCCGCCGCGGCGCGGGGCACCTCGGCAAGGGCGCCCGGCAGGCTCTCGACCAGCTGGTGATCAGCGGCAAGCGCCGACCGGTCGGCCGTCGACAACGGCGCGATCAGGTCCGCGCTGGCCGACGCGTCCCCACCACCCCGGCCAGCCGCAACGCCCGCTCCGCAGCCGAGCACCACGAGGATCGCGGTGCCGATGGCCAGCGACGCTCGCCGGCTCACGAGGAGGACGGGACGAACGTGCCTTCGAGATGGACCTCGATCGAGTCGCCCTTCGGCGTGAACGACGCACCGGAGAACCACTGGATGCTGTAGTGGCCGGTCGCTGCGTCGTAGGTGCCAGTGGCGTTCTCCGAGCCGAGCTCCCAGCAGCCGACGCCGTACGTCGTCTTGCAGCTCGTGTCCGCGTCGCCCGCGTAGCTCACCACCAACGAGCGCAGGTCCACCGACAGCGCGCTGCCCCGGACGATTGCGGACGGGACCGGGAAGGCGGGCGCTCCGGCAGGCGCGTCCTGCTCGTCCCGCGAGCTCGTGCCGAAGCCGACGTCGAGCTTGCCGAAGCGCACCGGCGCGATGATCCGCCCGTCGCGCGAGTTGCCGTGGCGGTCGAACGTCGGTCCCGAGACCTGCTGGAACTCTCCGGTCACCAGCCCGCCGTCGGTGCCAGGGTCGAGCAGGGTGTACG
Organism: Mycobacteriales bacterium; assembly: GCA_035547515.1. Classification (GTDB taxonomy): domain Bacteria; phylum Actinomycetota; class Actinomycetes; order JAFAQI01; family JAFAQI01; genus DASZTV01. The sequence continues at coordinate 89,795 of DASZUS010000008.1, read as the reverse complement.
CCGGGTTCTTGCACCCGCCGTGCGGGTTGCCGACGGTGCCGCCCGACGCGGCCGAGAGCACGACGAGGTAGCTGCCGGTAGGCAGGCCGGAGGCCGCCGGGCAGGCGCCGGGAGCGATGCGGAACAGCCCGTCGAGGTGCGTCGCGTCCGGCGTGGTCTGGTGCGTGCCGCTGCAGCCCGCCGCGAGGACGAGCGCAGCGCCCGCCGTCAGGGCGGCCAGTGCCCGGCGGCCACGGTGGGCGATCACCGCGTCCGCCTTCGCCCCACTGCGCCGGCCAGCAGCAGCCCGTCGACCCCGATCAGCAACGTCGCGACGGCGAGCGCCAATGGCGAACCGAGCACGCGCCACAGCGGCGAGTCCTCCCCGCCGGTGAGCGCCGACCGCTCGGAGGCCGGGCCGGAAGCTGCCACCGCGCGGCGCTTCGCCGCCCGAGCGGGAGGTGGCGAGCTGTGCCGGATCGCGGCGACGACTGCGGGTGGCGGCGAAGCGGCGCTGAAGCTCGACGTGCCGAGCTCGACCACGCCGTGCGTGCTCACGGGCTTCGGCTCGGCTCCCACGAAGGTGCCGGACAGATGCACTGCGGTCCCCGCCGACTGCGGCACGAACGACTGCCCGGAAAACCACGACAGCGTGATGTGGCGGGTCGCCGCGTCGTAGGTCCCCGTGGCTCGCTCCGCGCCGATCAGCCAGCACCCGGCTCCGGCTCCGGACGCACAGGTGGTGTCGGCCTGCCCGCCGTAGAGCACCTGCACCGACCGGACGTCGGCCAGGACCTTGTCCCCTGTCACGTAGATGTGCGGCAGCGAGAACAAGCCAGGCCCGGTTGGCGCGTCCTGCAAGTCCTGGGCCGAGCTGACGAGGCCGAGCAGGTGCTTGCCGAAGGCGACCGGGCGGGTGATCGACTGGGCCACGGCATTGCCGCGACCGTCGAATCCGTCCTCCGAAGCCGGGGAGAACGACGTCGTCGATAGGCCCTCACGTCCTGGCGAGAGCAGCGTCACCGCGCCGCCTTCGCAGTCCGACGCCGGGTTGTCGATCGCGCGCGTTCCGAACGTGACGGACAGATAGCTCCCGCTGGGCGTTCCGCCGGCGCAGCTCCCGCTCGCCAGCCGCAGCACGCCGGACAACCGCAGGATCCCGGGGTGCCCGGCAGAGCGCGCCCCAGCGGACGCGGCGGCGGCCGGCGCCGCGACCGCCGCCGCCACCAGACCGGCGAGAGCGGCCGCGAGCCTCGCCCGCCTCACTGGCCTGCCCCCGACGAGTCGCTAGCGGTCTCGGACTTCTCACCGGTCCAGTACCACGTGTGGTTCTTCGGGTTCTCGTTGAAGAACACCGCGAACTGCACCTGGCTCGGCCCGGGCAATCCGTGCTCGAGGACCTTGTGCGTCTTCGAGTCGAGGAAGTAGTCGAGAACCATGTCGCCGGTCATGTCGAAGATCACGCTGGTCTTCTCGTTCGTCTCGATCGTCACCTTGCCAACCCTGATCCGGTAGACGTTGAGCTTGTTCTGGCTGTTGAGCAGGTTGATCGTTGCCCGGTTGCCCGACAGCATCGGCCCCGCGAGGTAGTGGTCGAGGGCGTCCGCGTCGCCGTGGGCATACGCGGCGCTGACCTTGTTCTCGAAGAACTGCATGAGCTGCCTGACCTGGGCGACGGTCAGCTTGCCGTCGCCGATGTGGGATGCGAGCCCAGGATCGGCGATGTCGGCCAGCGACAGCGAAGGCGAGCTCGGTACGACGGGTCCGGGCGGGACCGTCTGCACGGTCGACGGGCTCGACGCGACAGCCGGACTGGAGGGGCTCGCGGACGGCGAGGAGCCACTGCTGCAGCCCGCCACGGCGAAGCCGAGCGCTGCCAGGGCGAGGGCCACAGCGCTGCGACGCGCGCTCATGCGGCACCCGCCATCGCGGCCAGCAGCCGTTGCGCGAGCGCGGCTGACGGCGAGGAGCCCGCTACCGACACGATGTCGAGCCGTGAGCCGTCCCGGCCCGCCGCCTCGATCACGTTCGTCGAGGCGATGTGGTACCCGCGGAACGACTGCTGCGTCTCGAGGTACGCCGTGACGCCCGCCAGACCGGCGACCGGCTTCGGCAGCGCGATGCGATGCACGATGGATCCCGCGTCCGTGCGCAGCTGCCGGTAGGACATGAAGAACCGGTTGGCGATGTGCGCCGACGGGAACGGCATCGCGATGCAGCTGGCCACCTGAGTGATCCGTCCCGACTTCGCTCGCTTCAGCCATACGTCGCGGCCGCCGTCGGTCATCTGGTCGTACTCCAGCGCCGCCTGCACATCGGCCGTCGCGCTGTAGTTGTGTGCCGTGAGCTTGCCGGTGTGCGCGGCGTCGACCGTGAAGCCCTTCGGCAGCATCGCCCCGGTGCAGCCGGTCGTCACCGGCGCCACTGCCGCGGCGGGCCTCGCCGTGACCGGGTGCGACGACGGGCTTGGGGTCGAACCGCCGCCGCACCCGGAGACCAGCAGAACCGCTGTCGCTCCCGCGGCGACACCGCCGAGCTGAGCGAGCTTCACGACAACCTCCTAAACGGGGCGACTTGTTCGAAGCCGCCGGCATTGAGAAATGTTCCTTCGTGGGCAAGGGCCGCGGCGCCGCCCGGCGCGAACGACGGCATCGCCATCGGGTTGACGTACGTGGAGCGGAAGAACGCCAGCGACGTCGACGTACCGCCGTCGGGCTGCCAGTCGAGTTGGTAGCTGCCGACCGTGAAGTCGGTGAAGTGCGAGCCGAGCAGCTTCGCGAGCGACGACGGCGACGGCCGGCCGCCGCCGTCACGCAACGCCTCCGCCACCAGCAGACCGGCGTCGTAACCGTGCACGCCATCGAAGGTCGGGCGTACGCCGGGGGCGAGCGCGCGCAGCCGGCTGGCGTAGTACTGGGCGATCGGGTCGAACGGGTTGATGTCGCTCGCGAACTCGATCCCCCCGACCCGGGTGATGTTGCCGGCGCCGTTGATGAAGTCCGTGCTCATCAGCTGGGCCGACGCAAGGATGCCGTGCGTCGGCGCCCATCCGGTGTCCGCGTTCACGGCGGAGAACGAGTGCACTGTGGGATCGGCCTCCGTGCGGTCGCCGAGCAGCACGACCACGTCGGTGTCGGCACGGTAGAGACCGCCGACGAAGCTCCGCGGCCTCGCCGGAAAGCCCGTCACGCGCAGCGCCACCGCATGCCCGGCGAGACCTTGCCGCAACCCGGCGAGCTCGGCCTGGTCCACCGCGGTCGTCCCCGCAACGGCGACGACGCTCTTAGCGTCCTGGCGCAGCGCCTGGTTGGCGATCGCGGCGCCTTCGGCCTGCCACGACGGCTGGGTCGACCAGACCCCGGCCTGCCGGTCGGTCACCGAGCCCTCCCCCGCCACCACCGGCAGCCCGGCGGCGCGGGCCAGGGAGGTGGCTCGGTCGACCTGGTCCGCGGTGCCGCACGGCATGGCGATCAGCCGCGCACCGAGGGAGTGCAGCCGTGCCATCGCTTGCGTGACGCCGTCGTGCAGGTCCACTGCGACGACGCGCATGAGGTCGCCGTGGTCGGCTGCCTGCGCGTTGAGATCCTGCAGCGCGACCTGGAGCCCGAGCAGCTGGTCACGGCAGGTCGATCCGCTAGGTCCGGACAACGCCGCAGGGACGCCGATGACGACCTGGTCGGGAAGGTCCGCGGGCGTGACGCGCTCGGAGAACCGCGAGACCTCCGCCGCGGCACCAGCGCGCCGTACCGCCGCCGTGACCAGCCACGAAGCGGCTCGCGGCAACGTGACGTCTGCCGTCCACTCCGCTCCCGCCCCGGTCGGCTGCAACGTCAGGTGCTGGTCCGGCGCTCCGCAGCCGCCGCAGGACACGGTCGCGGTGACCGCCCTCACGCTTGACTGCGGGCTCAGGAAGTCCTCCTCGTCGGCGTGCCCGACCTCGAGGACCAGGGTGTTGCGGCCCACGATGCCCGGCGCCAGCGTGGCGATGTCCAGGCCGTCGTCACCGACCGGTGCCACGGACATCGCAACACCGGTCGAGGCGGCAAATGTCTGCGACGCGTAGGGCTCGTCGAGCGGCAGGGACGACTGGCTGATCACGCCGCCCACCACGAGCGCGCCAGCCGCGACGACGGCTTCCACCACGATCATCCGACGCGACGCCGACGCCGCAATGCCCAGGCACACCATGACCACGAAGAGGCCGGCAAGCGTCAGCGCCAGCCGGCCATAGGTGGTGTGCGGAAGATCGCTCAGGGTGCGCAGGCCCCAGTCCGTCGTCGCAACGCCTGTCGCGAGCACCGCAACAAGCGACACGGCGACAAGGGTGCGCAGCGAGCGATGCAGGTCGGGTGCAAGGTCGTCATCTGTCCTCGTGCGAAGCCGGAGCAGGACGGCGGCGATCGCAGCGATCCAGATGCTGACCGCGAGCAGGTGCAGGGAGTACACGGCGAGGACGAGGTCGCGTCGCGACGACGGTTGCGATGCCGCGTGGCCGGAGTCGGCAAGGACGACGAGCAGTGCCAGTGCGGCGAGCCCGCCGAGCCAGGTCCGCCGGCGAGAGGTCCGGGCGAGCCCGGCAAGGCCCGCCGCCGCTGTCAACGCGATCTCGGCGATCAGCCGGCGACCGGTCGCCGACGAGCCGAACGCCGACAGCCCGTGGTCGGAGATCGCGATCCCGGCCAGCGCAAGCTCGAGCGCGCCGGAGGCAGCGAACGCCACCCGGATCAGCCGAGTCGCGCGGGCCCCGGCGGCGGCCAAGGTCCGCGACAGCAGGACCAGTCCCGCGAGGACGATGACGGCGAACGGCAGGACCGCGCCGAGCACCCGGCGAGCCCCGCCGGAGCTCGACCCGGTTCCCGACACGGCGGTGCCGCCGGATTGGACTGCCGCGTTGGCGCTCGGGTGGCCGACGCTGAAGCCGAAGCTGCCGATGACCGTGTGGCCGTCGTCGCCGACCGCGGTCCAGTTGACGGCGTAGGTGCCCTGCTCGGACAGGGACGCGTCCGGCGCCACTGCCAGCTCGGTCGGAGCGGACGCGGCAACCTGGTGCGTGTCGACGTGCGTGCCGTCTGGGGCGACCAGCACCACCGAGCAGTACGGGCGGTCGAGGCCCTCGGTGTAGCTGATGTCGATCGTGGCGGGGGCGGACGCGAGGATGGCGCCGTTCGCCGGGTTGCTGCTGAGCAGGTACGGGTGGGCGGCGGCGGGAGCTGCCGTCACGAGTCCGATGAGGACGGTCAGCAGCGCGACGCCGCCGCCGCGCCGGAGCAGGTTCCTGCCCCGGCGCGGCCAGCGGCGGCCGCTCACTCTTCGTACTTCAAGCCGGCGGTATCAGCGCCCATGTCGATCGGCTCGCCCCAGTAGCCGCGGCACTGACCGTCCACGACCTTGCCGAACTCGCAGTTCGGGCCGTAGTTGTGCCCGTACGGGGTCAGACCGGTTGCCGGCGGGTCGTTCTCGACGAACAGCATCGAGTGCGGCTTGTAGAACCCCTTGATGTTCGGGTCCGGCCAGTCCCGTCGGTTGAACTGGACGCAGGGCGTGCCTTCGGTCTCGTCGATGAAGCTGGTGTCGAGCGAGAGCGAGCCCGTGGTCGGGTTCATGTTGATCATGCAGACGGTGTGGTTGCCGTCGACGCCGGTCCGGGCGACGAAGTAGTTCGCCTCCGCGATCCGGGTCGGGGCGTGGTAGTCGATCACCGTCTTGCCGGTCTTCGGGTCCTTGATCTTGACCGCGGCCAGGCGGAAGTTGTCGAACTCCGCCCAGTGCGGGCCACCCGAGGTCGGGTCGTTGATCGGGACCACACCGGCCACCGTCGGGCAGTCCTTGCCGCCCAGCGTCGGGTCGGCGAGCGCGCGGATGTTGTTCGCGAGGTTGCACTTGTAGTGGTCGCCGGCCTCGAGCAGCTTGGTGATGCTCAGGGTGTAGACCATCTTCGGCGTACCGGCGTCGTCGTAGTCGTCCTGCAGGATGTAGCGCCCGCTGACCGCGTGACCGAGGAACCGGTTGTCAGGGCTCACGACGTCCCACGCCGCGCCGTCGCAGCCGGCCGGTTCGTTCTTCAGGTCGCCACCGCCGGGCACCCTGCCTGCGCCATTGGACTTCAGTGCGGCCACCGCCGCGGTCGAGTCGAAGACCTCGTGCCACGGGTGGTCCTTGGTGTCGGTGATGTCCGGCGTGTAGAAGACCGCGCCACCGCACATCGACTCGGAGAACCAGCCCTTGGGCACGTTGCCGTCAGGCAGCGGGTAGTCCCAGGTCGCGCCGTTCTCCATGATCCCGAGGTTCTCGCCGTGGGCCGGGTTCGAGTCGTCACGCGGCCCGAGCGGCATCACGTCGATGGCGCAGATCTTCGGGTTGTTGATCGTGGCGCCCGGCGTCGGGTTGCCGGAGCAGCCCTTGTCGTCGAAGCTCCAGATGCGCACCGTACGACGGAAGTAGTACGGGTTGGTCGGCTTGACCGGGTCCTCGATGATCTGGGCGGGCTCGGCGTAGTCCGAGGTCACCATCGTGTGGAGGTCGGCTCGGATCTGGATGCCGTGCGGGTTGGCGCAGCTGCCGAAGTCCGGGCACTTGATGTGACCGTTCGCCGTGCTGATGCCCGCGTCGTCGTTGCCCTTGCTCACCAGACCAGGCAGGCTCCCCAGCGTCGAGCCGACCGACGACAGGAGAGCGCCGCCCACGCTGCCGTTGGTGTTCGCCGAGTTCAGCAGGTCCTCCGACCCGGACGCCGGCCACTCGCCGAGGATCTGGCCGGGCTGCGCGCCGGGGTGGTTGTTGCCGGCGATCTCGACGACCGCGCCCGGCGTGGTGCCGTAGGCGTAGAGCGGACCGCCCATGAGCGTGCCGTACGCGTCTCCGTTGGGGAGCGTCGCGAACGCGTCCCAGATGCTGCCGCTGGGCGTCGACCACGGCTCGTCGATCCGGGTCAGCTTGACCTGCGGCAGGTCGGACAAGTCGTAGGTGAACAGCCGCGAGGTGAACAGGCCGCCCGCCCAGACCGTCTGGCCGGGGTACCACGTGTACTGCATGTGATGCGGCTCGTTCTCCACGCCATCCGGGCCGCTGACGACTGAGACGTTGACGACCTTGCCGTACGTCGCGCAACCCGGCTCGGCGTCGATCGTGGCCATCATGTCCGACCCGGTCTCGAGGAACTCGATCGGGATCTGGGAGGCCAGACCCTCGGGGTTGACCGCACCGCCGTTGATCAGGTCGAGGATGTCGGTACCGGTGAGGTCGGCGGCGTTCATCTTGCCGGCCCACACGATGAGGTACTCGTGACCGTTGCCGGGCGGCGGGCACTTGCCGGTGTTCTCACTCGACGGCTCGTTGTCCAGCCCCGGGTTGTTGCCGGTCTCGAACGGGAGGCCCTCCCCCACGCCCGGCAGGCTCGGCAGGCCCTTGAGCGAGAGGCCCTCGAGCGGGTTGCCGTAGGTGTCGGTCGCGCTCGCGCGCGACTCGGTCGGCTCGTTGACCGTGTAGTTGACGCTGCCGACCACCGTTTTGCCCGCGGCTTTGATCGTGTCGACGGTGCGGGTGATCGTCGGAAGCAAGGAGCTCGAGCCGCTCGCGGCCGACGTTCCCGTCGACGCGGCTGCCACCCCTCCTCCGGACGCGACGGCGAGCGCTGCACCCACCGCCACAAGTCTTGAACTGCTCAACCGGAACCGCATTCCTGCCTCCGTGCGTCGGCGCTAGATTGATGACTAACCCGCGTAACTTGAGTGAGTTGAGATAGATATAGCACGACCGGTACGGGAACGCGACGTGAGCGGCGCAGTGACACACGTCACAACTTCGAGAGACGGGATGCACGTGCAGGTTGAGACAGTTCCGACCGAGGAGCTCGGCGACCGTAGCTATGTGGTGCACGACGGGTCGTATGCATTGGTGGTCGACCCGCAGCGCGACATCGACCGAATCAGCGAGGTGCTCGACCGGCTAGGCCTCGAGCTCGCCGCGGTGGCCGAGACGCACATCCACAACGACTACCTGACCGGCGGCCTGGCGCTCGCCCGCTCGGCGAAGGTCGACTACCTGGTGGCTGGCAGCGAGAAGGTGGGCTTCCCGCGCACTCCGGTCGGCGACGACACGACGCTGTTCGTGGGCGACCTCAGCGTCCGCGTCGTCGCGACGCCCGGTCACACTCCCGGACACCTGAGCTACGTGGTGACGGATGCCGGCGGCGCGACGGCGGTGTTCAGCGGCGGGTCCTTGCTCTACGGCGCAGTGGGCCGTACCGACTTGATCAGCCCCGACCTCACGCACCCGCTCGCCCTCGCGCAGTACCGCTCGGTACGCCGGCTGGCCGACTCGCTGCCTGACGACGCCGCGCTCTACCCCACCCACGGCTTCGGCAGCTTCTGCTCCTCCGGTCCCCCGAGCCCGAGCGCATCGGCCGGTGGCACCATCGGCGACGAGCGCCGCAACAACCTCGCACTCACTGCGCCCGACGAGGCCGAGTTCGTGCACACCGTGGTCGCGGGCTTCACGCCGTACCCCGCCTACTACGCCCACATGGCGCCGAGAAACGCCGCGGGAGTCACCGCGGCCGACCTCAGCGAGGCGCGCGCCGCGGACGCCGAGGAGATCGCACGGCGGTTGGCCGCCGGCGAGTGGGTGGTCGACATCCGCAGCCGCCGCGAGTTTGCCGCCGACCACCTGGCGGGGTCGATCGCCGTCGAGCTCGGCACGCAGTTCGCGACCTACCTCGGGTGGATCTTCCCGTACGGCGAGCCGCTCACCCTGCTCGGCGAGAGCGCCGAGCAGATCGCGGCGGCGCAACGCCAGCTCGCCCGGATCGGCATCGACCGGCCCACAGCCGTCGCGCACGGCCCACTCGACTCGATCGCACCGGCGCTGCCCCGCCGAAGCTTCCGCCGGGCGACCTTCGCCGAGCTCGACCACGCGAGCCGGGGCGGCGCCACGGTGCTCGACGTGCGACGCCATGACGAGCGCGACCGCGACGGCGCCATCCCCGGCGCGACGCACCTGCCGCTGCCGGAGCTCATGGCGCGGCTACCCGAGCTGCCGAAGCACAGCTGGTGGGTGCACTGCGCGAGCGGCTTCCGCGCCACGATCGCCGCGTCGCTGCTCGACCGTGCGGGCCACCAGGTCGTGCTCGTCGACGACAGCTTCGCCTCTGCGCGCGAGCACGACCTGGTCGAGCCGTTAAGCGTGTCTTAATGTAGTTACTTGAGTGGTCTGCTACAGTTGCTCTATGGCTTCCCTCCAGACACTCGACGCAACGCAGCTAGTAGCCGTCCTCGAGCGGCTCGCCGACCGCGCCTCGCAGTGGCGCAGCCTGGCGCGATTCGACGCCTCCGGCCGCTGGTGGCGGCGGCTGCAAGGCAACGACTGTGCGGACATCTGGTTGCTCACCTGGTTGACCGGCCAAGGCACCGAGCTGCACGACCACGGCGGTTCGTCGGGCGCGTTCCTCGTCGTCCAGGGCGCGCTGACCGAGGTCCGCGCAATGCCCGAGGCGCTGGAGACCCGTACGACGGTTGTCACGGCGGGCAAGTCCGTGGCGATCTCCCCGACGACGGTCCACGACGTCTACAACGCCGGACCCGCGGCAGCGGTGAGCCTGCATGCCTACTCCCCACCGCTGTCGGAGATGTCGTTCTACGCCCAGCACCCGAGCGGGCTCGCGCGAGTGCGCACCGTCTCGACCCGAGAGGACCGCGAGGCTGCCATCGGCCGGCGGGCACCGAGCGCGGTGCCGGCATGACGATGACGATCAGCCAGGCACTGGCCAATGCCAGGTCGCGGCTGTCGCGGCTGACCCCGAAGGAAGCATTCGCCGCGCAGGCAGAAGGCGCGCTCATCATCGACATCCGCCCCGAGGTGAACCGGGTCATCGAAGGCGAGATCCCCGGCGCGGTGGTGATTGACCGCAACGTCCTCGAGTGGCGGCTCGACCCGGCCTCCGAGGCACGACTGCCGTTCGCGTCGTACGACGCGTGGGTGGTGCTGTGCTGCAACGAGGGCTACGCCTCGAGCCTCGCCGCCGACAGCCTGCGCAACCTGGGCATCCGGCGTGCAACGGACCTGATCGGCGGCTACCGCGCCTGGCGCGCCGAAGGCCTTCCGACCGTCAACGACTAGTTGCAGCGCGCGAGCGCCGCCTGGCTGTCTTCTAGCACCGTCAGGCGGCGCTCGCGGTAGCTGCCCCCGCGCAAGTTCAGCTGAGGAGAGCCTCCAGGCGGCGCTGGTCGCCCGGGGACCGCCGTCGCTGGTGCCGCTCGTCCAGCAAGGTCGCGGCCTCAGCCCGACGGCCCGATGCGACGAGTGCGTGCAGCAGCGTCTCCTCCACGACCTCCTGCTGGGCCGCGCTCCCCCCGAAGCGGCGCAGCCCCATGGTGCGCAGGGCGGTGAGCGGGCCGACCGCGTCGGCCGGCCGGCTATCGGCCACCGCCGCGAGCCCGCGGCACAGCGGTACGACGGCTACCGCGAACGAGCGGTTGGGATGCTCGGCGGCGTAGGACTCCAGAGCGGCGAGAGCGGCGAGGTCGCCTGCACCGGCCAGTCCGATGGCCGCATGAAGCGCGGTGAAGGTCGTCGCCGGGCGGTCGAAGACGCACTGGTCCACCGCTGCCAGGGTCGGCAGCATCTCGGCACACCCGATCGACACGCCGAGCATCCGCAGCCGCCACAACAGCGACGCCGAGTCGACCAGCGCCCGCGCCCCGGTGACCCGCGGCGGCGCGAGCTGCTCGTGGTAGCGCCGCAGCGCCGCGTCGAAGTCACCCATCGCGATCTCGTGCAACGCCGCGTGCCACACGAAGTGCGCGCGGTGGTTGGTGTCCCCGCCGTGCTCGTCGATCCATCGATCCAGCCAGGCCAGACCCGCGAGGTGGTCGCCGGTCTCATAGGTGATGTGTGCGCGGGCATGCACGGCGTGCCCGGCAGCCGGCTCGAAGGCGAGCGCCTGCTCGGCCAGCTCCTCGGCCTCGGCAAAGCGCTCCTGCTCCTGGCGGGTGAAGGCCGCGAGACTGCGAAACCACCAGTCGTCGCCGTACTCGGGTGCGAGCGAGTCGACCAGCGCCCATGCCTGCTCGATCGGCTGCGCCACCCCGCTGAAGGCGATCGTCGGCAGCGCCGCGCTCACCGCGAGGCAGTCGATCGGATGCTGCTTGATGTGCCGCAGCAGCTGCTCGTCCGCGGTGGCGGGCTCTTCGACCAGCCGCGCCTCGACCATGCGGATGAAGCTGATCTCCCGGGCGTCCGCCCGCAGCCGCATCGCGTCGATCGCACACGACAGCGACGCCGCCGCGTCGACGTCGGCCTCGCACTCGCGCGCCAGCAACGCGAGAGCGGCGTGCCCGAGGGCAAAGGCTGGGTCGATCTCGAGGGCTGCCGCGATCAGCTCCGGCGCCCCCGCCTGCACCCGGCGGATCCGGTCCAGCGCCTGCCGCCACAGCTCCGCCGCCTCGGCGGTGGTCGATACGGCCAGCCCGTACTGGTCGGTCGGGCGCACCGGCTCGTGGCGGGCCGGCCCGACGAGACATCGCGCGACGTGGGCGGCCTGCACCCGGATCTCGGGCATCGCCGTCGACTCCCACAGCGAGCCCTTGCGAAGCGCCGCGAGGGTGAACAGCGGCAAGTCGTCACTGCCGTCACGCCCGATGAGGCGGCCGTCCGGGCGCGTGTCGAACCCGATCCCGAGCGGCCCGCTTCGCGCGAGGTCCGCCGCCAGCAGCGACTGGACGAACGGGTCGCGGCTGCGCTCCGGCCGATCGCAGGGTCCCGTGCAGTTGACCACTGCCCCGACCATGGCCGACGAGCCGTCCGAGAGACGTACGGCGAGGCCAGCGTCGCTCTCGACCACCGCCGCCACCTCGCCGGGAGTGAGCACGAGCCGGCCCGCCCCGCGCATCTGGTGGATGAGCTCCGCGCTGTCGGGCGGGATGCGATGCCGCACCGCGTCCCACGCGCGAGCGTCGGTGCGCACGAACTCGGCACGGTCGGCCGGGTCGAGGCCGGCCCACAGCTTGGGGGTCAGGGCGCGAATGCTGTCGATCGCCGGACGCCAGTCGCCGTACCGCCGCTGCGCCTTGTCGATGTGCGCCGACATCACCCTGCGCAGCTCCGCCAGCGTCGGCGCCTCGCACGAGAACTGCGGCGCCTCCATCGCGGGAAGCAGGTCGCGCACGTGCCGCCGCGGCAGCAGGCCGTGGCGCGAGACCACCCGCAGCGTCCGGCCCGGCCGGTCGAGCTGGAGGGCCGCGTCGACCATCGTCAGCCCCGAGCCGACGAACATCACGTCGGCGTCCTCCGGTACGCCGTCGAGGGCGCCGGCTGCCCAGGGGTCGGCGATGAAGCGCTTCGACTCGCGAAGGGCCGGCGGCGCCCAGCCGGTCTCGACGCCGAGGTGCCCCAGCGCGAGCACGACACCGTCGGCCGGCGGCAGGTCCTCGCCGGTGTCGAGCATGACGCGAGCCCGCGTGCCCACCCGCTCGAGACCTGTCGCCCGGGCGCGCACAACGCGCAGCTCGGCAAGGTTCGCGCGGCGCGCCGCGGCCCGGAGCACGTCGTCGAGGTACTGGCCGTACCACGCCCGCGGGACGAAGTCGGCCTCCGCGACCTCGCGGCCGTGACGCGCGAGCCACCGCAGGAAGTGCTCGCCGTCCTCCGGATACGCGGTCATCTTCAGCGCGGGCACGTTGAGGACGTGGCGGCGGTCCGCCGCGGAGTACGCGATCCCGCGGCCGAGCGCCGCGCGGGGCTCGACGACCGTGACTGTCATCGAGAGATGGCGCCGCGCCGACTCGTCGAGCAGGCGCGTCGCGACGAGGGTGCCTGCCGCACCGCCGCCGACCACCACAAAACTAGTCTTACTTTGTTGTGTTGGTGGGGTCACAGTAGTTAGCGTACGCCCGGCGGCCCGGTTTGCACCACCCTTGCCCGGCGTGTCCGGCCCTCCTATGGTCCGTCCGTGGACGCCAGGAGCAGCTTTCGGGTGCTCCTCTATACCGGCGTCGCGACCGCGGTCGTCGCGACCCAGCTCCCGGCCTTCGCGATCAGCTCGACCACGACATCGGCGAGTCCCGAACCGTCGCCGATGCCCACCGCCACGGCGACGGAGTTCGTGGCAGGCTCCGCAGCGGGGACCTCGCAGGCCTTCATGCTCTCCCCGCGCGACGCCGGGCTGGCCGCGACGGTGACCGTCGGGCAGTCGATCGCCGACTACCGCGACACGCTGGCGCAGGCCTCCAGCCAGGCTCTCGACCTCGGCCTGGTCGGCTCGACCCTGACGGTCCAGTGCAGCTCACTTCCGCCTCCGGTATCTGCCGGAGATCTCCCCAAGGCGCTCACCGCGGAGTCCGACACCGGCGCCGCCAGCGTCGACAAGGCGGCTGCCGGACCCGACACCAAGACCGCCAAGGTCGCAACCGGGCGCGAGGCGGTCTCAGTCTCCCCGCAACCGAACGAAGCGGCAGCCAGCAGCTTCGACGGCGAGCGCATCGAGATCCCCGGCCTGCTCGACATCTCCGGTCTGTCCAGCTCCGCCAACGCGCGACTGATCAACGGCCAGGCCCGGATCTCCACCGCCACCGCGGACATCGCAAAGCTGGACCTGCTCGGCGGCAAGATCGCACTCGACGGCCTGCACTGGCAGATCTCGGTACGCAGCGGCACGCACCCCTCGATGTCGCGCTCGTTCAGCATCGGCTCCGCGACCCTCGCCGGCGTCAAGCTGCCGACGCTGCCGAACGCGCTCGCCTCGACCCTCGCGGCGGTCAACAAGGCGGTCGCCGCGACGGGGCTCCACATCACCCTCCCGCGACCGACGCTGTCCAGCGGCGTCTACGGGATCAGCCCCCTGTCCATCGGGATCGACAACTCCCGGATCGGCGCCGCGGTGTTCGTGCCGATCCTGAACCTGCTGCACACGCTCACCGACCCGGTCATGTCGGCGATCACCAACGCGATCTGCCAGGTCGGCAGCGTCTACACCTCTCTCAATCTGCTGCTGACGGCGCTCACCGGAGTGGGCGCGGTCGACGCCGAGCTCGGCGGCGCCACCGCCACCACCAGCGACACGTCGTACGCCAACCCGTTCGGCAACGGCACGCCGCCGACACTGCCGCCGGCAAGCCCGAGCCCCGGCGGCGCCTCTCCAGCGACCGGGCCTGGCCTCGGCGGCGGGGCGCCGCCGACACTGCCGCAGACGTCGACGGTGCCGCAGGGCGGCCAGTCGCCGGTGATCGCGGGCACCCGGATCGTCAGCTCGAGCTGCTCGACGATGAGTGCGGCGGGCCGGCCGTCCTGCAGCCGCGGCGCAGGCCTCGCGGTCGGGCTGATCGCTCTCGCAACCCTCGGCGGCGTCGCCGCCGCTGACGTCCTGGTAAGCCGACGACGGAGAAGGCTCGCAGCATTGGCAATCGACTCATGACCAACCCGAGTCCCTTCCTGCGCGGTTACGGACCGCTCGCGGTGCTCCTCGTGGCCTTCGTGCTGATGGCTGCGTTCGTACCGACCGACGCGCCCCAGCAGGTCACCGTGACCACAGCCGGGGCCGGGACCGGCGCGACCGCGGCGACCGGGACGGGCGTGCCGGGAGCCACGGGCCCCGGAACGAGTGCCGCGGGCAGCAGCACCCTGCCCACCGGGAAGGGCGGCGTCCCGGGCGCGGGGCAGCCGACGACCAGCGCCAACGGCAAGCCGATCTCCGCCCCGAAGGGGTGCCAGGGCGCACAGGTCCCCGGAGACCCGTACTCCCCTGCCTGCGTGAGCTTCTCCGGAAACAATGGCGGCGCGACCAGCCGGGGGGTCACCGGCTCGACGATCACGATCGCCTACCGGATCACCTCGGACCCGAGCTTCCAGCAGACCCTGGCCGCGATCGGCGGCGCCCAGTTCTCCGACACCCAGGCCGACACCGACCGCACGATCCAGGGCCTGGCCGACTACTTCAACAGCCACTTCCAGTTCTACGGCCGCAAGCTCAAGTTCGTCTTCTACAAGGGCCAGGGCTCGCAGACCAACGAGCTGCTCGGCGGCGGGCAGCAGCAGGCAAGCGACGATGCGCTGAAGGTCGCCACCAGCATCAAGGCGTTCGGCGACATGAGTGCGGTGACCGAGCCGTACGCCGACGCGCTGTCGCGCGACAAAGTCGTCAACTTCGGCGTGCCGTACATGTCGAAGCAGTGGTTCGCGCAACGCGCGCCGTACTCGTGGAGCGTGGCAACCGACTGCACCGGCGTCAGCGAAGCGGTGGCCGAGGTCGGCGTCCGGGAGCTCGCCGGGAAGAAGGCGAGTTTCGCGGGGCCGGCCCTTGCCAGTCACACCAGGACGTTCGCCACCCTCGCACCCGACAACCCGTGGTACCAGCAGTGCGTTGCCAACGGTGCCCGCATCTTCACCTCGGCCGGCCAGAAGGCGCCGATGAACATCCCCTACCAGCTCAACCTGGCGACGCTGGCCAACCAGGCCGACGGGATCATCTCCAAGCTCAAGGCCAACAACATCACCACCGTCGTGTGCGGCTGCGACCCGATCATCCCGGTCTACCTGACGCAGCGCGCCGCCGAGCAGGACTACTACCCGGAGTGGGCAGTGGTCGGCGTCGCGCTCACCGACGAGGACATCGTCGGCCAGCTGTTCGACCAGTCCGAGTGGGCGCATGCCTTCGGGGTGACCTACCAGGGACCGACGCTTCCCTACCAGGCGACGCTGGGCTACGCGGCGTACAAGCAGGCGGATCCGAGCTCGGAGCCGTCGACCTTCGTCAACCTGATCTACGCCCAGATGTACATGCTCGCCCTCGGCATCCAGGAGGCCGGCCCGGACCTCACCCCGCAGAGCTTCGAGACGGGCATGCGCTCCTACCGCGGCGGCACCGGCGAGTTCGGCACGTGGGGGTTCCCACCGGGCGACTTCACCCCGACACTCGACGGCGCGGAGATCTACTGGGACCCGAACAAGGTCTCGGCATACAACCAGCGCAAGGGCGCCTACGTCTTCGCCAGCCGGCGCTACACCCTGCAGGCGTGGCCGAAGGGCAACTTCCCGCACACGCCGTACAAGGGCAAGTAGGGCCCGTCGCGTGACCGCGATCTCCGACACGTTGAACCGCCACCGCGCACTGTCCGCGGGAGTCGGCGTCGTACTGGCGTTGCTGGTCACCCATCTGGCCGCGCCGGGCAAGGCGCCGTTCGGCATCATCCTGCAAGGCGCGCTATTCGGATCGGTCAACGGGCTGTTCGCGCTGGGTCTGGTCCTGACCTACCGGTCGGATCGCATCGTCAACTTCGCGTACGGCTCGATGGGCGGCGTCGGCGGCACCGTCGGGGTCCTGCTCTACCTCGGGCAGCACTGGTCGTGGCCGCTCGCGGTGATCGCCGGCCTGCTGACCGGCGCGCTCGTCGGCGCGCTCACCGAGCTCCTCGTCATCCGGCGCTTCGCCAACGCCAGCCGGCTGACCCTCACCGTCGCGACCCTCGGGCTCGCGCAGGTGCTCGGCGGCATCCAGCTGCTGTTGCCGAAGTGGATCGGCGGGCCGTCGCTCGTTGGCGGCTTCTCGACCGCCCTCACCAAGCACGGGCTGAACATCGGCCCGGTGCTGTTCACCGGCAACGACCTCATCGTGGTCATCGCGGTGCCCGTCGCGATCGTCGCGCTCGGCTGGTACCTGCTGCGGACCGACTCGGGCATCGCGGTGCGTGCGATCGCCGACAACCGCGACCGGGCGCTGCTGCTCGGAGTCCCGGTACGCCGGCTCGCCACCATCGTCTGGACGGTCGGCGGTGTGCTCGCCGCGGCGGCGGTCATCCTTCCCGCCCCCGACCAAGGCGTCACGATCGCGGCCGGAGCCGGCCCGACGTTGCTGCTACCAGCCCTCGCCGCCGCCGTGCTCGCGCGCAAGGAGTCCTTGCCCATCGCGATGTTCGCCGGCATCGGGCTGGGCATCCTGAGCGCCCTGGTCTCGTGGAACTTCACCTCACAGCCGGGGCTCACCGACGTCGCGTTCCTCGCGGTCATCCTGCTGGCGCTGCTGCTGCCGCGCCGGGGCCAAGGGCGCGACGGCGCTGAGGAGACCTCGCTGTCGAGCGGCGACCGCGCCCGCGACATCCCGGCCCCGCTGCGCCGGCTGCCCGAGGTCCTGGCGGCGCAGAGTGCCGGCCGGGTCGCACTGCTCGCGCTGGCGGTCTTCGTACCGCTTGCTTGCAGTCCCAGCACGATCCGGATCTTCAGCGTGACTGCGGTCTTCGCGATCGTCGCGGTGTCTCTCGTGGTCCTGGTCGGCTGGTCGGGCCAGGTCAGCTTCGGCCAGTACGCCTTCGTCGGCCTCGGCGGGATCCTCGTCGGCGACCTGATGACGCACTGGAACCTCGACTTCTTCGTCTGCCTGATCGCCGCCGGAGCCGCGGGCGCGCTGCTCGCGGTCCTGGTCGGGCTCCCGGCGCTGCGCATCCAGGGCCTCGACCTGGCCGTCACGACCATGGCGCTGGCGGTCGCGGCCGACAGCTACTTCTTCAACCCCACCGACTTCAACTCGTTGCTTCCGTCGTCGATCACCCGCCCGGTGCTGTGGAAGCGGTTCAACCTCACCTCCGAGCGCGCTCTCTACTACGTCGGCCTCGGCCTGCTCATCCTGACCATCGTCATCGTCCAGGGACTGCGCCGCGCGCGACCCGGCCGGGTGATGCTCGCGACGCGCGACAACCCGCGCGCCGCGGCCGCCATGGCTGTGCCGACCATGCGGGTCAAGCTGCTCGGCTTCGTCCTGTCCGGAGCGATCGCCGGCATCGCCGGCGGGCTGCACTCGACCATCCTGCAAAGCGTCGGGTTCGAGACCTACCCGCCGGCGGACAGCTTCCTCGTCTTCTCGATGCTGATCATCGGCGGCGCGGACTCGATCGTCGGCGCCCTGCTCGGCGTGATCGCTGTGCAAGCGGCCGTCCACTACTACCCGCAGTACCAGCTGCTGATCACCGGCTCCGGGCTGCTGATCGTCCTGCTGGTCCTGCCGGCCGGACTGGCGTCCGTCTTCTTCGGCGTACGGGATCGCTTGCTCGACCTCGTGGCACGGCGCCGCGAAATCGACCTCACGGCGGCCGCCGACGGCGCCGTCAGCGCGCCACCAGTCGAGGCGAGCGAGCGCGCAGGAGCGCAGGCCGTCGAGCCCTCGACGGCGCTGCTCCGCTGCGACGGCATCCAGGCCAGCTACGGCCCGATGCAGGTGCTGTTCGGCGTCGACCTCGATGTCGCCGACCAGGAGATCGTCGCGCTGCTCGGCACGAACGGAGCAGGCAAGTCCACGATGCTCAAGGCCGTTGCCGGGCTGCTGTCGGCGGCGCCCGGAAGGGTGTGGTTCGACGGCGTCGACATCACCTCGACGAGCCCGGCCCAACGAGCGGCACGCGGGCTGTGTCTCGTCCCCGCCAAGTCGATCTTCCCGTCGCTGAGCGTGGCGGAGAACCTCCGGGTCGCGGGATGGCTGGTTCGCCGGGATCGAGCGAAGCTGGAGCAAGGCAGGCGTAAGGCCGTCGAGCTCTTCCCGCAGCTCGCGGACCGCCAGCGACAGCTCGCCGGGACGATGTCCGGCGGCCAGCAGCAGATGCTCTCGCTGGCGATGGCGCTGCAGACCGAGCCGAGGGTCATGCTCATCGACGAGCTCTCCCTCGGGCTGGCCCCCTCGGTGGTCGCACGCTTGCTCGAGGTGGTCCGCGAGCTCGCCGCAGGCGGCGTCACGATCGTCATCGTCGAGCAGTCGGTCAGCGTGGCGCTCGAGGTGGCGAGGCGCGCGGTCTTCCTCGAGCGCGGTACGGCGCGGTTCTCGGGTGAGACCAAGGACCTGCTGGCCAGGACCGACGTGCTCCGCTCCGTCTTCATCGGCGGCGCCGCGCCCGCGACCACCGCGAACGGCGCGAACGCCTCGAACGGCGGGAAGCGCCCGCGCAAGAAGAGCGCCGCCACGCGGCAGCGGGAGCTCGCCGAGCTGATCGCCCGGCCGGCAGTGCTGGAGTGCGTCAACGTCGGCAAGTCGTTCGGCGGCGTCAAGGTGCTCAACGACATCGGCATGACGGTTCACAAGGGTGAGATCGTCGGCCTCATCGGGCACAACGGCGCCGGCAAGACGACGCTGTTCGACGTCATCTGCGGCTTCCTGCCGACCGACGGCGGCAAGGTCTTTCTCGGTGGCTCCGACGTGACGTCGTTCGGCGCGTCGGACCGAGCAGTGATCGGGCTGGGCCGCTCGTTCCAGGAAGCCCGGCTCTTCCCCGGGCTCACCGTGGCGGAGACGGTTGCCGTCGCACTCGAGCGCCACGTCGACTCCCGGGATGTCGTCGCCGCGGCGCTCCGGCTGCCGGCCTCGACCCTGTCCGAGGCTGCCGTCGCCGAGCGGGTGCAGGATCTGCTGGCCCAGCTCGGGTTGGTCCGCTACGCAGACACGATGATCGGCGAGCTGTCCACGGGCACCCGGCGCATCGTCGAGCTGGCCTGCATCATGGCTCAGCGGCCCGCCGTCGTACTCCTCGACGAGCCGACTGCCGGCGTGGCGCAGAAGGAGACCGAAGCGCTTGGCCCGTTGCTGCGCAGAGTGCGCGACGAGACCGGCGCGACGATGCTCGTCATCGACCACGACATGCCCTTGCTGACCTCGCTGTGTGACCGCCTCGTCGCCCTCGAGCTCGGACAGGTCATCGCGGAGGGGGCGCCGGGCGACGTGCTCGAGAACGACCGCGTCATCGAGTCCTACCTGGGCGTCGCGGGCTAGCGCTCGGCGCTCTATCGTTCATCCGTCGACGGCGCTGCGGCCGTCAGCGATCGAGGGGGTTCCATGCAGACCAAGATTCTCGGCACCACGCTTCCGGTCCTCGAGTGCGTGCTCAGCGCCGGCGAGGCGGTCATCGGCGAGGCCGGCCGCATGTCGTGGATGTCCGAGGACGTGACGATGGCGACCTCCACGTCGTACGCCGGCGGCAGCGGCGGATTCATGGGCGCCATCAAGCGGATGGCCGGTGGCGGCACACTGTTCACGAGCAGCTACACCGCCGGTGCGGCTGGCGGCCTCGTCGCGTTCTCGACCACGATCCCGGGCCAGATCCTGCCGGTGAGCGTCTCCCCGGGACACGACTACATCGTTCACCGCCACGGCTTCCTGGCGGCGACGAACGGCGTACAGCTCTCAGCGGCATTCCAGCAGTCGTTGGGCGGTGCGCTGTTCGGTGGCGAGGGTTTCATCCTGCAGCGCGTCGGCGGCCAGTGCGACGCCTGGATCCAGCTGCAGGGCGAGATCGTCACCTACGACCTGCAGCCCGGGCAGAACCTCTTCGTGCACCCCGCGCACATCGGCATGTTCACCGACGGCACGCAGTTCGGCATCACGACGATCAAGGGCCTGAAGAACAAGTTCTTCGGAGGCGAGTTCTTCCTGGTGAAGCTCACCGGCCCGGGCAAGGTCTGGCTGCAGTCGCTGACCTTGCAGGGGCTCGCGCAGGACTTGATGCCCTACCTGCCGACCGCCGAGGCAGGCAACGCGGGAGCGGGCGGCGCGGTCGGTGGCCTCATCGGAGGCCTGCTCAAGGGCTAGCCGGGACGCGAGGGGAGCTCCGCCCACACCGACTTGCCGGCAGCCGTGGCCTCGCACCCCCACCGCAGCGCGAGCGACTCGACGAGCAGCATTCCCCGGCCGTTGAGATCCTCAGGCGACGGCTCGCGTCGTTGCGGTTGCGCCGGGCCGACGTCCTCGACCGAGATGCGGAGGACCTGGTCCGCTCGGGCAAGGCGAATCTGAAATGCCGACGAGGCGTGCGCGACCGCGTTCGTGGCGAGCTCGGAGACGATGGCGCGCGCATCGCCGAGGACGGCGTCCTCGCCCCAGCTCCGCAGCACGTCGCCCGCGAACAGCCGGGCAGCCCTGACTGCCGAGGGCACCGGCACGAACAGCTGCGAGGTTCGCGCCACAACGGGAGGGTCGGCAGGTGTGGTGTCGAAGGCTGCGGCGGTGTAGCTGCGCGGCGCCATGACCTCTGAGTGCAGCTCGCAGACGCGGTTGATCCCGGGCAGTGCGGTCTCGCTGAAGACCTGGGTGGGGTATGCGCAGAGCAGCGAGAACCGGCGGCTTTGCGCAAGCTCGTTCCACAACGCTTCGAGCGCGATCGCCTCAGGTTCGCCGCCGGCCTGCCAGAGCAGGGCCACCATCTCGCCGAACACTCGAACACCGCAGCCATCTTCGGCCGCAGCGTCGATGACCGAACCGACGTGTGCGACGAACCTTGCAGGGTCAGGTGCGCCGTCCACCATGAAGGTGCGCAGCAGCTCACCGGCGTCCAGCGCGATGAACCGGCCGTGGATGTGGGCACGCATCGCGTCTGTCCCGAACTGCACGAGGACGTCGTCGATCGCGGCGCGGTGCTCGGCGGTTGCCACGACCACGACCCGCTCGCCGTGGGTCAGCCCGTCCGCGACGAAACGGGCGACATCAGCGACGAGGTGGCGGTCGTCGTCGTAGAAACTGACGGTGTGCGCCTGCGGAGCGACCTCCTGAACTTCCGTGGCCACCCTTCGAGGGTACGCGGTTAGCGTGGGCTCATGTCAGCCGACACGGGTGCTGGCCGAGCAGCCACGCCCTGGCCGGAGCACCCGCCGACGATCGACGAGTCCGCCGTACTTCGCGTGCTGGCCGACGCCGTGGTCGTCGCGGATCGCCGCGGCATGGTCGCGGGCGCAAACCCGGCCGCCGAGGCGCTGTTCGGCCGGCGGGTCCAGGTCGGGCTGCCGCTCGTCGAGCTGGTCCCGCAACGCTTCCGCAGCGCCCATCAGGCGGGCTTCGGCAACTTCGTGCGGACCGGACACGGTCGGCTGGTGGGCGGTGGCCCGGTCCAGGTTGCGGCGCTCCGCGCAGACGGCTCCGAGCTGCCCGTCGAGCTGACGCTCGCGGTCGTCGGAGAGCCGGATGACCCGCAGTTCGCAGTGGTGGCAACGATCAGGGATGTCTCGCGCCGCGTGGACCTGGAACGGCAGGCCTTGCTGTCGCGCTACCTGCAGGCAACAGTCGACGCCGCCCGCGACGGCGTGCTCGCGTGGGCGTCCGACGGACGCGTCCTCGCCGTGAATCGCACGTTCTGCGAGCTGTGGGGCCTCGAGACCTCCGACATTCCAGTCGGGGGGAACGCGGAGGCCGTGCTGGCGCTTTGCCAAGCCCAGCTGGCCGACCAGACGCCGCTGCTGCAGACGATCGGCGCGCGGGGCGGCGATGCCTCACAGAGCCGGTCGTCGACCCTCAGCCTTCACGACGGCCGCATCGTCGAAGGGTACGCAGCCCCGATCACCGACGACGCGGACGTGATCATCGGCCGGGTCTGGTACGTCCACGACGACACCGAGCGCCGAGCGGCGGATGCGCAGCGCACGGCCCTGGTCGTGCAGCTGCGTGAAGCGCAACGGTCGCAACGGTTTCTCCTCGACGCTTCCAACGTTCTCGCGCACGTCAGCGGCTTCACCGAGACGCTGCAGGCTCTGGCGTCGGTGGCCGTGCCGCAGCTCGGCGACATCTGCTTGATCGACGTGGTCGACGCGGCGGGCCGGCCCCGCCGCGTCGCCGCCGTACACGCCGACCCCGCCCACCAAGCCCTGGTCGACGTGCTGCGGACGAGGTACGCACCGGTAGCGACCGGCACGCATCCGAGCATCGAGGCCATGCGAGTCCGGCGGTCACGGTGGTCAGCCGACATGAGCGACGAGTTCCTGCGCTCCGTGACCCGAAACGACGAGCACTTCCGCATCGCCAAACAGCTCGGGTGCAGCAGCTTCATGACGATCCCCTTGATCGCCAACGACGCGGTGCTCGGCACCGTCACCCTGCTGTCCGCGGGCTCCGGGCGCAGGTTCGGTCCCGACGACGTGTCATTGGCCGAGGAGCTCGCCAGCCGGGTGGCACTGGTGATCGCGAAGGAACGTCACTACGACGTCGAGCGCAACCTCTCGCACACCTTGCAGACGAACCTGCTCCCTTCCGAGCTCCCAACCGTCGAGACCTTGCAGTTCGCGGTGCGCTACCTGCCCGGCACCACCGATGCAGAAGTCGGCGGTGACTTCTGGGACGTCATGGTCACGGGCAGCGGCGAGGTAGCCCTGGCCATCGGGGACGTCGCCGGCCACGACATCACCGCCGCCGCAACGATGGCGCAGCTGCGCAGCGCCTGCCGGGCGCTGCGGTCGCAAGCCAACAGCCCGGACGAGCTGATCAACCTCTTGCACACGAACTGGGACCACCTCGGCCTGGACCGGATGGCCACGGCGCTGTTCGCGCGGCTCGACCCGACGAACGGCAAGCTGACGATCGCCTCCGCCGGACACCTGCCGCCCCTGATCGTGGAACCGGACCGGGCTTGGTTCCCAACCCTCGATCCCGCTGCGCCGCTCGGCGTTCCCGGCGCGGAGCGACCGGTGTTGTGGGAGGGCGAGCTCCCGGTGGGCGCCGGCCTTGTGCTCTATACCGACGGCCTGGTCGAGGACCGCCACCGTGACATCGACGAAGGGACCGGCCGGCTGATCCGCGCCGCCGTCGGCGCAGCGACACGAACTCCTGATGTGCTGCTCGACCACATCTTGACCGCGCTGTCCGGCGCGACCCGGGCCGATGACGTCGCCCTCCTGGCGGTTCAACGAACCTGATCCGCTCGACCCTTGAAACTGTCGTAGCCTGCGACTAGGTTCGAACGCGTGTTCGATGCTCGAGGCGCCGTGCTCCTGACGCCTCCGTGGTGGGACGAGCCCGATCCGCCGGACCTCGGTGACTGGGAGCCGATCCCACAAGAAGTGTGGGAAGAGATCGAGCGCACCGCCCCGGACTGGATGGACGGCGGGCTCGCCTTCTCGGATCAGCCGGTCGACGACGCGTGCCGCCTGCCACTCGGGCAGCACACCTATCCGCTGCTGAAGATGACGCCGGTCGATGAGATGTCATCGACCGCGAAGGCCTGGGCGCTCAAACGAACCCGGGATCTGATCAGCCACCTCGAAGCGTTCTGCGCGGAGCTCACCGCCTCACTGGCCGGGCCGACGCCGGCAGACCGTCGCGAGGATTGGGGGCCCTACGACGTCGCCGCCGCGACCCGGTCGAGCATCTACTCGGCAGACCGGCAGGTCGCGTTCGCGCGTGATCTCGCTAGCCGGCTCACGGCGACCCGCGCGGCGATGAGCGAGGGCCGGTGCACCCTCGGGCAGGCCCGTGCCTTGAGCGAGGGCGTGGCCCATCTTCCCGACGACGTCGCACAGGAGATCGAGAGCCGGCTGCTCAAGTTCGCCCATCGCCAGGACCTCACGAAGTTCAAGGCGTCGCTGCGGCGCTGGCTCGCCAGGCTCGACCCCAACTTCGTGACCCGGAGCAAGGCGGCGCGCGCGGAGGTCATTGTCGAGCACCACGATCTTGGCGACGGCGTCGGCGAGCTGCTGATCCGCGGCCCGCTGGAGCGTACGGCGATCATCGACCTCGCGATGCGCGCGTATGCGAAAGCGACGAAGCCGGCTCTCGGCGGTGCCGCAGCCAACCGCAAGCTCGCCGCCCTCGTGCAGTGGGCCGAGGACTACCTGACCTCACCCGCAGCACCCCGCCGGCACGGCCGCGCATTCGGGCTCAACGTCACCTTCGACGCGCCGACGCTGTTCGGGCTCGCCCGGCACCCAGCCGAGATCCCCGGGTACGGGATGGTTCCGGCGGAGGCGGCGTTCGAGCTGTTGTCCAACGGCTCCCCGCTGCGCCGGCTGATCATCGACGAGGCCGACGGGCGCCTGCTGGACTACGGGACAAGCACCTACCTGGTGCCGCCGCCCCTCGCCGACTTCCTGATCGCGCTTTACGGCACCAGCGCCGGTCCGCACTCGAACGTCCCCGCCGCGGACTGCGACATGGAGCACAACATTCCCCACCAGCGCGGCGGCGGCACCGATGCGCGCAACAACACCCCGATCGACCGTCGATGGCATCGCACGAAGACCCACGCCGGCTGGTCGTACGTGAAGAACAGGGACGACTCGGTCACGTGGACCTCACCGACCGGGCTCACCGAGACTGTCTACCCGCACGACTACCGGCTCGGGCCGTAGCCCGACTCGCAACGAGCGCTTATGCGAAGGAGTAGTCGCTGAGCGGGAACCGCCGTGCCTCGCGTCGGGTGTTCAGCGTCGAGGTCGGCCGCAGGATCGCCGCCTCCCCCTTCGGGTTGAAGTAGTAGCTGCGCGCGGTCGAGCAGCTGCCGTTGTAGAAGACCGAGTCGCCGAGCAGGTCGGTCATCCGGTCAAGGAACTTCGAGTTCGCGGCTTCGGTGACCTCGAAGGTCTTCTTGCCCCGTCGCTCGAGCTCGCTGAAGACCCGGCCCATATGCGTCATCTGGTACTCGATCGTCGTGAAGTACGAAAGCCCGCTGTAGGAGTACGGGCTCGCGAGGTTCAAGAAGTTAGGGAAGAGCGGGATCGAGACGCCCTCGTAGGCGCAGAACCGGTTGTCGCGCCACCACTTGCCCAGGTTGCGGCCCTCCCGCCCGATCACCTCGAAGGCCGGGAAGTTGACGTCCCACAGGTTGAAGCCGGTGGCGAGCACCAGGACGTCGATCTGGGTCTTGTTGCCGTCGACAGTGACGATGCCATCGGGCTCGAAGTGGTCGATCGAGGTCGTCTCGAGGCGGACGTTGGGCTTGGTGAACGCCTCGAAGTAGGTGTTGGAGAACGTCGGACGCTTGCACCCGAACGAGTAGTTCGGTGTGAGCTTCTTTCGCAGTTCGGGATCCTTGATCGTGCGGCCCATGTTGCGCATCGCCATGCTGGCGGCGCGCTCGTTCAGCCGCCGGAACTGCCGGTAGCGGAGCACACCGAGCACCATCAGCATCTCGAGCAGCGACGTGCTGACGAACCGGGCCGCCTTCTGCGTCGCTGGAACCCGGGCGAACAGCCGCTGCACCTGCTTCGGGATCGGGAAGTCGGTCTTGGCGGTGACGTAGATCGCGGTGCGCTGGTAGACGGTGAGCTCGCCGGCCACCTTCGCGAGCTCGGGGATGACCTGTACGCCGGTCGCGCCGGTGCCGATGACCGCGATCCGCTTGCCGTCGAGGTCGGCGTCGTCGTCCCAGTCCGAGGTGTGAATGACCGTGCCTGTGTAGGAGTCGATCCCGGGGATCTCCGGGCGGTAGGGCTGCGACAGGTAGCCGGTCGCGGTGATGAGGAACCTCGCGGTGACGGTCTCGCCGCCGGCGAGGCTCACCACCCACACCTGGTCGTCCTCGTCCCAGCGCGCCCCTTCGACCGAGGTGTTGAAGCGCATGTGGCGATGCAGGTCGTACTTGTCGGCGACGTGCACGGCGTACCGCTTGAGCTCCGAGCCCGGCGCGAACAGCCGCGACCAGTACGGGTTCGGCTCGAAGGAGTAGGAGTACGTCACCGACGGGATGTCGACGGCGAGCCCGGGATAGTGGTTCACGTGCCACGTGCCGCCGAGGTCGGACTCGCGGTCGACGATCAGGATGTCCTCGAAGCCCTGCCGCTTCAGCTCGATCGCCGCGCCCATGCCGCCGAAGCCGGCGCCGACGACGACGACCTCGTGGTCGGGCGCGCGGGCGGTCACTTGAGGTTCCCGGCCAGCTGGCCTTGCTCGCCGAACAGCTCCTTCGTCCAGCGCTCGAGCAACTCACTGTTGTCGTGGTCGTTGGGGTGGAACCCGACGCGGTTGTAGTCCTTGATCGCGGCGACCATCTCCTTGCCGAGGAACGGCGAGGTCCGCAGCGCCGCGAGGCTCTTCGCCAGCCGGATCGGGTTGTACGTCGAGCGGTCCGCGAGCATCGACAGCACGGTGTGCAGCGCCGTACCGAACAGGAACGACCACGTCATCAGCCGCATGACCCGGATCCGCATCTTCTCGGTGCCGCCGACCGCGCGGTAGACGTCGAACGCGACGGCCTTGTGCTCGGACTCCTCGAGGGCGTGCCAGAGCAGGACCTTGCGCACCTCGCCGTCGCCGAGCATCTCGCGCGCGCGCTCGCTGGTGAGCAGCCGCTCGGCCAGGGTCGCCGTGTAGTGCTCGAGTGCCGCCGTGATGGCGAGCTGCACCTTGTGCGGCGCCTTCCGCTCGACCCGGGCCAGGTCCGCCTTCACCAGCCGGTCGACCCGCCGCGTCGGGTAGCCGAGCTCCTGCAGCCGCTCGTTGAGCGCCCGGTGCTCGCGGCCGTGCATCGTCTCCTGGCCCGTGAAGCCGGCGACCGCCGCCTTGAGGTCCGGGTCGGTGATCTCGTCGGCGTAGTAGCGAACCGATCGGACGAAGAAGTCCTCGCCCTCGGGAAACATCGCCGACAGGATCGCGACGATGTGGCTCATGATGAGGTCGCCGCCGGCATAGTGCCGCTTGACCGTGGCGGGCGTGTACTCGAACTTCACCCGACGGGTCTTCACCACTCGCTTCGGCGCTGCCGGTACGGACATCACGCTCATGACTTGCTCCTGACGGGATTGGTGGCGACCTGCATGTTCAGTGCGAGTACCCCGAGGAACTCGCGAACCTTCCGGGCCTGGCCCTTCGCGTGCTCCCCTGCCATCGCACCGAGCGCGAGCCCGGCGTAGAGCGCGTGCAGCGAGCGCAGCGCCTCTTCGATGTAGGGCAGCTTCGCGAGATCGGGGAAGTACTCCAGGACCATCTCCGCGGTGATCGCGGCGATCTGGTCCTCCATGCGCGCCAGCACCGGCTTCAGCTCGGGATAGGCGCGTGACGCGACGGTGAGCTCGATCAGCGCGAGGCCGGTCGGGTCGTCGTAGAACGACCAGAGGACCGCCAGCGCCTCGTCCGGGGTACGCCGCGCGGGATCGAGCGCGGACAGCTGCTCGCGGAACTCCTTGCCCCGCGACTCGACCAGCTGCTCGGCGGCCGCGGTGACGAGGTCGGCCTTGGTCGGGAAGTGGTGAGCGAGCGCGCCGCGGGAGACGTGGGCCCGCCGCACGACGTCGTTGGTCGACATCCGGCCGTAGCCGGAGTGCGCCAGGCAGTCGATGGTGGCGTTGAGCAGGCGAGCACGCATCGCCTCGGTGCGCTCAGCCTGCGATCGCCGCTCCATGCCTTCGGACGGTACGCGCAAAAAAACAAACAGGCAAGCCTGCCTGCAAGTGGAATAAGTCACTCCCGCCTGGCGGCGCAAGCAGGCTCACGCGGGCTTGCGGAGGGTGGCGATCATGCTGCCGGTCATGCCCGTGGTACGGCGCATGACCGAGTCGACCACGGTGAAGGCACCTTGTAGCAGGAAGCTGCGCGGGCCGCCGTAGAAGATCGACACCGGCGGGAAGACCGCGTCCACCCACTTCGCCTCGGGGAAGCGGTCGCGCAGCGCGGAGTGCATGGTCCACGTCCAGAAGACCGGGTTGAGCTCGTACTCCACGGCAACGCAGTCGAGACCGACGTGCTCGGCGACCTTGCGCATCGAGTCCGCGTCGAAGAACCACCAGTGCCGCGGAAAGTGGTTGCCGCCCCAATGGCCGCCGAACCTCTGGGCGTCCTTGGACCCGAAGTCCGGGGTAGCCGCGAGAAACACGCCACCCGGCCGCAACAGCTCGGCCGCGTTACGAGTGAAGACCACCGGGTCCTCGACGTGCTCGATGACGTGACGCGCGACGACGATGTCGAAGTACCCCTTCGGGAGCTCCCCGCCGTGCTGGTCCTCGAATGCGCCTTGCACGGTCTTGTGCCCGGCCTTTGCCGCAATCGCGAGTGCGTCGCCGTTGATGTCGAGGCCCCAGGTCTCGACCATGCCCTCGGGCCGGCTGGCGCGGTAGTAGTCGAGGATCCGGCCGTCGCCGCAGCCGACATCGAGCAGTTTCACCTTGGCCCCGGCGGGTACGTCGGCGCGGCGCATCGCCTTGGTCAGCACCTGGCCGGTGTACTTCAACGACACCTTTTCCTTGGCGCTCAGCGAGCCATCGGGACGGCGGTCGTTGACCATGTTGTAGCTGTAGTACGTCGGCGGGTAGATCCGGTCGAGCTCACTCACGTCGGGACACGGGTCGAGCCGTCCGAGACCGCAGCTCTTGCACTTGACCACCGAGAACGTCGCGTCGGTGGTCTCGGGGTACTCGTGCTCGTGACCGCTCCAGAGCACGACCGCATCGGTCTCGCCGCACAGCGCGCAGGGCCGCCGTACCGTCCGGATCGGCTCGCTGGCTCCAGCTGGCGTCACGCCTGCACCCTAGGGCAGCGTCTTGAGGTGCTTCAGCAGTGCGCCGAGGTAGCTCTTGTGCACCAGCCGGTCGGGCGCATCCGTCCGCGCCGCAAGACGACGTGACGCCTCCGGCAGTCTCCTCGCGGGGATCCACGGGAACAGGTGGTGCTCGGCGTGCCAGTTCATGTTGTACGGCGAGAAGTTCGCCCCCTCGACCGGGTGGGCGTCGACCGACACCCGCCGGTCGGGGTAGGCCTCGAGCTCCTCGCCGACCAGCGCGTGGTCGACGTAGTTGCGCGCCACCACGACCCCGGAGGTGATGGTCACCAGCGGCGCGAGCCACAGCAGCGGGTAGGTCCACCACCGCGTGAGCTTCGCGAACAGCGCCCACAGGCCGAGCTGAACCAGCACGAGATCCCGCTTGTCCTTGCCCGCGTTGCCCGGGTCGACCCAGGTCCAGTCCTCGCGGCGCTTGAGCAGCTTGACCGCGTAGATGCCGGTGAAGGCCTCGACCAGGTGGCGCAGCAGGCCCTTGCGGGTCTCGAGGTGCGGGCCCTCGTGCAGGTAGCCATCCGGGTCGTCAGGGGTGTTGAGCAGCCGGTGGTGGCGGAGGTGCTGGGCTCGCGTCGAACGGAACCCGGAACCGCACGGTGCGGCAGCGGCCACGAGGCCGACCGCGTCGTTCAGCCGGCGGTTGCGGAACAGCGACCGGTGGATCGCGTCGTGCTCGACGTTCAACAGCGCCTGCTGGCGGCTGGCGATCACCGCGATGGCGGCACCGGCGGCAAGCGGCGTCCGCTTCTTCCAGAACAGCGCGACCGAGCCGGCGACCGCGGCCCACGACAGCCCGAGGTAGGCGGCATTCCACAGCTCGTCGGAGCGCTCGACTCGAAGGTCGTGGAAGTCGCGCCGCAGCGAGACGTCGCCGGCCTCACGCGCTTCGCGCGGTGCGGGGATCGACTCGGGGGCGGCGACGGTCGGTTTCTCAGCCGGCATTGCCACCCGCAGAGGCTAGCAACGGCAAGCATCGGCGAGGGCCCGCCGCACGCCCGTCGCACGCCCGACTTCTATTGTCATTACAACTGACAGATGATAGGAACCGGCTCGTGACGGACTGGACGCAGCTGTCGGCGCGCGCGTCCTTCGCCTCCCACCGACTGATCGGCTGGATCTACTGGGACCCGGGAGCCCTCGAGCGCTACGCCGCGCTCGGCGTCGACATCGGCGGCGTCTCCTACATCGCCAGCCGAGCGGCGCCGATGGCGCCGGCAGGCGCCCAGGTGGTCGCGGCCGCCTTCTACTCCATCAGCCCAGAGTTCATCGCCGCCTCGCTCGCCATCGCCGAGGAGCGGACGACGTACGCCGCCCTCACCGAAGCGCGCAACGACGCGGTCGTCGACGGCCTGCGCCGCTTCGTCCCCGAGATCTGCGATTCGCTCGCGTCACTCGCTCCGGCGCTGTGGGCCGCGGTCGACGCCTTGCCGGTCTCCGGACGGGTGATGTTCGCCGCGCACCGGCAGGCCGCCCGGCCGTCGGCCGAGTCAGCGGAGGCCCGGTTGCTGTCCGCGTGGCTCGCGCTGAACTGCATTCGCGAGTGGCGCGGCGACACGCACTTCGCGGTGCTGGCCGCGGAGGACATCTCCGGGACCCAGGCCGGCCTGCTGCACAACGCCTACCTGAACTACCCGAAGGACTGGATCCCGCGCAGTCGCGGCGCCGGGGACGACGACATCGCGGCGGCCTACGCCGCGCTCGAGTCGCGCGGTCTTGCGAGCGGTGGCTCGGTCAACGCGGCGGGCCTCGATCTGCGTGAGCGGATCGAGCAGCGCACCGATCAGCTTTGCGAACGCGCGTGGCGGTTGCTCGGCGCTCCGCTCACCTCGCAGTTCCTGGCGCTGGTCGAACCGGTCGGCGACCGGCTCCTGGCACGTATCGACGAGACTGCCGGCACCGAGTGGATGCCTGCTGCGCGGCACCGCCGCGAGCCCGGCTAAGGAGAGATCGAATGGGCGAGACGCTCGACTACGCCGACCGGCTGTGGCGCGGCGAGGACGAGATCACCAGCGGCCACCAGCTCTTTGCCGGCCTGCCGCTCGAGGAGTGCACCGACGGCGTCGCGTTCCTGCCGACGTTCGCCAACGTGTCGGCGTTCTCGACCGGCGACGGGCTGTTCCTGGTCGACACCGGTGCGGAGATGATGGCCTCGATCATCCACGGCCAGATCCGCGCCTGGTCGGACCAGCCGTTGCACACGGCGGTCTACTCGCACGGCCACGTCGACCACATCTTCGGCGTACCGGTCTTCGCGGCGGAAGCCGCGGAGAAGGGCTGGCGGGCGCCGCAGGTCGTCGCGCACGAGGCGCTGCCGCACCGGTTCGACCGCTACAAGCTGACCGCGGGCTACAACGAGATCATCAACAAGCGCCAGTTCCAGGTGGAGAACCTGAAGTGGCCGATGAACTACCGCTACCCGGACATCACCTACCGCGACTCGATGACGCTGGTCGTCGGCGGCCTGACCATCGAGCTGCACCATGCGCGCGGGGAGACCGACGACCACACCTGGACCTGGGTGCCGGACAAGAAGGTGCTGTGCTCGGGTGACCTGTTCATCTGGGCCTCCCCCAACGCCGGCAACCCGCAGAAGGTGCAGCGGTACCCGATCGAGTGGGCACGGGCGCTTCGGACGATGGCAGGGCTCGGCGCGGAGTTCCTGCTTCCGGGACACGGCGTGCCGGTGGTAGGAGCCGAGCGGATCAAGACGGCGCTGCTCGACACCGCTGCCCTGCTCGAGTCGCTACACGAACAGACCGTCGCGATGATGAACGAGGGCGCGCGGCTCGACGACATCATCCACACCGTCAAGGCGCCGGCGGAGCTGCTCGACAAGCCCTACCTGCGGCCGGTCTACGACGAGCCGGAGTTCGTCGTACGCAACGTCTGGCGGCTCTACGGCGGCTGGTACGACGGCAATCCGGCCTCGCTGAAGCCCGCGCCAGATGCCGCGGTGGCCTCGGAGCTCGCGGAGCTTGCCGGTGGCGCACCGGCGCTGGCGTCGCGCGCGGCTGCGCTGGCGGCCGAGGGCGACGACGAGTCGCTTCGCCTGGCCGGACACCTCGCCGAGCTCGCCGCACTTGCCGCACCGGACGACGCCGGCGTACACCGCGTGAGGGCCGAGGTCTTCGGCGCGCGCGCGGAGCGTGAAGCCTCGACGATGGCCAAAGGCGTGTTCGCCTGGGCCGCTTCCGAGAGCGGCAAGCGCGCTACTGGGCCCGGGTGACCTTGCGGTAGCGGGCCTCCAGAAAGCTGTAGGCCGCGAAGACCAGCAGACCAGCGGCGACCGCGGCGAGCAGCACGTCGCCCCACCAGTGACCGGTGAGCCGGGCAAGCACCTGGTCGAGGCCGTCGGCGTGTGACGGGTTTGACTGCACGGCGGCGACGATCAGGAAGACCCCGACCGGTAGGAAGACCACCGCCCGTGCCGGGATGCCGACCGTCGCCGCAGCGTCGACGAGCCGACGGACCCACCGCGGCGACTGCTTCACGTCGAGGCCGTCGGCGTACTGCTCAGTGACGGCGGTGCGGATCTGGTTCACGCACACGCCGATGACGACGAGTCCGAGTACGACGACGAACTCGCGGCCGAGCGGCAACCGCAGCAGGTCTCCCGCCGTACGGTGCTGCGACTGGTTGCTTCCCGCCGAGTGGTCGCCGAGCACGTAGCCGAGCGGGATCCAGGTCAGCGCCAGGTAGAACGCGCCCTGCAGCCCGGTCGTGACGCGACGCCAAGCCGAACCGCGACGGTCGGACCATGCGCTCCACAGCCTGGTGACACCGAAGCTGAGGAAGCCGATCGCGACGGCCACGATGGCGACCTCGCCCAAAGGGTCCGAGGCGATGGTTGACAACGCGCCGTTGGCGTTGGCTTGCCGGGCGTGACGGCCGGTCACCGCGAGGTTGACGACGAGGCCGGCAAGCAGCAGGTAGAAGCAGCCCCGGGCGACCAGACCGAACCGAGCCGCGCCACGTGCCGCGGTCTCGACGCGACCGGCGGCGCGGCTGCCCCGGCGACCGCGACTGCTGCTGCTGGTGCGCCGGCGGCGCGAGGCCGCGGCGGTCGTCATACCTGCAATCTGCCCTCCGCCGGCGAGACCAACCGCGGCACGCAGGGCCACGACATTCGTTAACGTGGCGGCATGAACGACGCACCACCCCTTGCTGACACCAGCGACATGATCGGACTGCACCGGGTGTTCCGGAACGCCGGCGCCGACGGACCCGATCTGATCCGCACTGCCGACACCGCGGAGCGCACTGCGCTCGTCGCGAGCTACCTCACCAACGTGCTGAGCCTGCTGAGGTCGCACCACGAGGGTGAGGACGAGATCGTCACACCACGCCTGAAGGACCGCGCGAGCGCCTCCGAGGTCGCCGACGTCGAGCGCATCGCCGCCCAGCACGAGCCGGTGATCGCCCTGATCGACGCGGCCCACCAGGCCCTCAGCGCATGGGAGTCCGATCCGTCGCCGGCCAGGGCGGATCACGCCGCTGCCTCTGTCATCGCCCTGAACGACGGCCTGACCCCTCACCTCGACGAAGAGGAGGCGGTGGTTCTCCCGATCGCCGGCCGGTATCTGACGGCGCCGGAGTGGGGCGAGCTGCCGTCGCACGGCATGCGCACCTACGCCGGCGACAAGCTGTGGCTGATCATGGGGCTGATCCGCGAGCAGATGACGGCCCAGCAGATCGCCAACATGGACGCGCACATGCCGCCTCCGGTGAAGGAGATGTGGGAGGGCATGGGACAGCGCAGCTTCACCGAGTTCGCCGGGCAGCTGCGCGGCGTCACGACCTGACGGCGGCGCTCTCTCGGCGGTCGCACGCGATCGGGCACGACGCGCAGGCGCCGCCGGTGTGGCACGCGCCGGGCGCCGCCGCGATCGTTCGCCGCAGCGACGGCAGTGCGACGAGTGGGATGACCACGGACAGCACGACGTACGCCGTGAACAGCAGGTCCGGCCAGACCGTCGAGAACCCGGCGGACACCAGGCCGAAGGGCACGCCGAGCAGCGCCCACGCCGGATAGAAGCGGTGGTACTTGCTCCGCGGTGGCGTCTTGCCGGTGGCGTAACGACCCATGAGCTCGTACGACGCCATGGTCGAGGCGACCCATGCCGGGCCGAGAGCGCAGCCCCACGCGAGCAGCGGCCGGTTCACAGCAGCTCGCTCGGATCGGAAGGCACGTCCGCCGCGTACTGCTCGAGGATCTCGAGCGGGACGATCTCCAGCGCGCGCTGGTTCGTCGAGGCAAGGACGACGGGCGAGGCCATCCCGTCGAGGTGAGCCTGCAGCCAGCGGGCCGCAACGACGCACCACCGGTCGCCTGGCACCAGCCCGGGGAAGTGCCACTCCGGCCGGGGAGTCACGAGGTCGTTGCCGACCGAGACCTGGTGGGCGAGGAACTCACGCGTCACCACGGCACAGACGGTGTGGCTGCCGACGTCCTCAGGGCCGGAGCTGCAGCAGCCGTCGCGGTAGAAGCCGGTGACGGGGTCGAGGCCGCATGGCTGCAGCGGCTCGCCCAGCACGTTCAGCTCGCCCTCCACCCCTCGAGCCTGCCACGAGCGGGTGGCCCGCTAGAGCTGCACCCTGGCGAGGCGGCGCATGACCGCGGGCGAGAGCCGCGACATCAGCCGCCCGCCGACCGCCTCCGGGGTGACCGGGACGACGGGGGTGCCCTGCCGGACCGCTTTCACGATCGCGTCGGCAACCTTCGACGGCGGGTAGTTGCGCCGCGCGTACTGCTTGCTGATGGTCCTGGCTCGCTCGGCCTGCTCGGCCTCGGACAGCCCGACGTAGCGGGTTGCGGTGGTGATCGGGGTGTTGACGATGCCGGGGCAGATCGCGGAGACGCCGATGCCGTACTCCGCGAACTCGGCGCCGAGTGACTCGCTGAGCATCAGCACGGCCGCCTTGGTAGCGACGTAGGCACTCAGCATCTTGCTCGGCGTGTACGCCGCGGCCGACGCGACGTTGACGATGTGGCCGCCCTCGAGTCGCTCCGCCATCGCGGACCCGAACACCCGGCAGCCGTTGACGACGCCCATCAGGTTCACATCGACGATGCGCCGCCAGTCCTCCGCAGAGGTGTCGAGGAAGCTTCCCGTTACCCCGATCCCGGCGTTGTTGACCACGATGTCAGGCACCCCGTGGTCGGTGACGACTCGCTTCGCGAAGTCCTCCATCGCCGCGACGTCGGACACGTCGACGGCGTAGGAGTGAGCGGCCGCGCCGCTCGCGCGGATCTCACCCGCGGTGCGCTCCCCCGCCTCGGCGTGCAGCTCGGCGATCACGACCTCCGCGCCCACCCGGGAGAAGGCCAGCGCGGTCTCACGTCCGATGCCGCTGCCGGCGCCCGTGACGACGACCAGCTGGTCGGCGAAGCCCCGCTCGCTCCGCCGGCGGCGGCCGCGGCGCCGCGGGCTGACTGCTTGCTCGGGTGCACTGACGCGCAGCCTCGCCAGAGTCCGGGGCTCGGGCTGGCCTTCGACGTGCGCCACCAGCTCCGTCACCGCGTTCGCGAGAGCCGCGGGTGACTTCTGCTGGAGCCAGTGACCCGAGCGCACCCGCCGTACCCAGAGCTTGTCGGCCCACCGCGGCACGTCGTCGGAGACCACGGACGGGGACAGGTAGCGGTCGCGGGTCGGCACGACCACCTGCACCGGGACCGCCGTACGCCGTTGCGTGGGCGCGCGCAGCACCCGG
Source organism: Mycobacteriales bacterium (assembly GCA_035547515.1). Taxonomy (GTDB): domain Bacteria; phylum Actinomycetota; class Actinomycetes; order JAFAQI01; family JAFAQI01; genus DASZTV01. The sequence goes on along the minus strand of DASZUS010000008.1, from coordinate 53,904 downwards.
AGGACGTTCGCACGGTAGAGGTTCACCCCGCGAACCCCGTCCTTCTTCAGCGTCGCCGCGGGCCAGGAGCCGCGGGTCGCGAAGCCCTCGGTCTTGCCGACCACCGGACCGAAGCTGCGGTGCAGGAACAGCCGCCACATCAGCGGGACGAGCAACGGCACGTAGATCGCGCCGATGTACCACGACCGCATGGCCTGGCCGAGGACTGCCGCAAGCGAGGCGGGCCGCGCGGTGAGCCGGTCGCGCAGCCAGAACGCCACGTGGTCCAGCGAAGGCCCGGAGATCGAGGTGAACGACGCGAAGCGGCTCTGCGAGTCCGGATCGGTGACCGCCTCCCAAGCCTGCACCGAGCCCCAGTCGTGCCCGACCAGATGCACCGGCTGGTGCGGTGAGACGGCATCTGCGACGGCGCGCAGGTCGGCGGCAAGCACCTCGAGCCGGTACGCCGCCTTCCGGCGCGGCGCGTCGGAGGCACCCGCGCCGCGCACGTCGTAGCTGACGACGTGGAAGCGCCCGGACAGCTCGTCGACCACCGGGCCCCACGTCGCGGAGGTGTCGGGATAGCCGTGGACCAGGATCACGGTCGGCGCGTCGCGGGGACCGCTCTCGTTGACCGCGAGCTTCACCCCGCCGGACTCGACGAAGAAGCCGGCCACGCCGCTCACCCCATTCGGTTGCTTCACCCGTAGCCTGCGAATCTAACCTCGGAGGATCGTGACGGAGCTGTCGTACGCCGAGTTCGGCAAAGCGTTCGTGCATGCGGCAGTGAGCCCGCAGCGGATCTGCGCGGTCATCGCCGGCCTCACTGAGGGCGGGGTGCGCGTCGGGCCGATGCATGCCGGTCCCGCCGGGATGGCCACCGCCAATGCCGTCGGGCACATCGGCGATCCGATCGTCGACGTGACCGGCGAGGACCCGCTCACCTACCGGCTCACCCTGCCGGCGATGCTCGACGTCGACGTCACGGCGGCGGGTGCGAAGCACCACTTCGACGTCGAGGCGACCGTGCGGCTCGCACTCACGGTGACGCTCCTCGCGCCGCTGTCGCTGGCGGTCGTCGCGGAGCGCCCGACGTACGAGAACGTCGATGTCGTCGTACACCCCAAAGGGATCCAGGCCCGCGTGCTCGCCCGGTCCGGGATGGTCGAGCGCGACCTGCGCAAGCACATCGCCCGCTACGTGCGCGAGCTGCTGGAGACCGAGGTCTCCGCATTCGAGACGATCGACCTGATGCCCCTGGTGCAGAGCATGGCCGGCGAGGTGACCGCCTCGGCTACGGGAGGACCACCTCGCTGATCAGCCAGGTGTGGTTGCGCCACTGCAGCGTCATCTCCACGCGCTGAGCGTCGACGTGAGTGCCACCGGTGTTCTTGACGGTCTGGTTCAGGAACAGGTCCACCACCGCTGAGTCCGCGGTGAGCGACGCGACGCCCTCGCTCACGACCGTCGCCGTCGAGCTTGCCTTCGCCTGCACCAGCGTCGCGCGAAGCTGCGCGGTCTCCTTGCGGTACTGCGACAGGAACGGGTCGATCGAGTGCGCCTCCGTCTTGGCGAACGCCGCGTCCAGGTCGCCATAGGTGTACGTCGCGAAGTCGATGGCGTAGATCTCCGCCGCCTGCATGGCGCTACGCGCACTGGGCGGCAGTGAATGCTCCAACCGCGACCGCGAGGCTGCCACGTCATGGCTCCGCACCGCCGCGACCAGGAGGTCGGCGACGACCAGCGTCGCTGCCGCCGCGGTGAGCAGGGCGCGGCTTCGGGACCGGCGCGACGCGCCCGGCCTGCTCTCCTCGCTCACTTCGCTCCTGTCGTGTAGACGCCGCGCCACGTGTCGTCACCGGCGGGCCGGGGCTCGTACACCGCGCCGCGCTGGTCCTGGATCGGCAGCGGGTGCAGACAGTAGCCGTTGGTGATCGGTGGACCCCGGTGCGGATTGAACGGCGCCCGGCGCCGGGTGCCCGGGTACGAGCAGAACGTGCCGGGCTGCGGGCTCAGCAGGAACTCGACGCGCCCGCCGTGGACGGCAGAGGCAAGCGCGTGCAGCCCCGCGGGCAGCGAGAACAGCAGCGCCTTCAGTCCCGGCAGCCGTGCGACGGCGATGCGGCCGGTGGTCACCAGGTTGGCCAGCAACACCCCGACGTCATGCGAGTCCCGCACCAGCAGCGGCGCGACCTGCTGCGTGGTCTGCAGCGCTGCGGCGACCAGCGCGGCGGTCCGCGGGTCGTCGTTGCGAATCGTGTCCGACAGCTTGCGTAGGGAGACTGCGAACGTATGAAGGTCCCCGTCGTGCGAGGCCTGGGCGTCGAGCAGCACGCCCGCCTTGTGGAGCAGGTCGACGGTCTGCGGCTCGACCTTCGCGAGAGATGCAATGAGCTTCGCGCCGTGGTCGAGGATCGCGCCGAGCTGCGGGCCGGTCCCGGCGAAGGCGACATCGAGCTGGTCGACCACCGTGCGCAGCTGGCGGAGGTCCACCGATCCCGAGAACGACGCGATGCTGTTCAGGAGCGCTGCGAGAGACGGCGGACGCGCGGTGTTCGCCGGCGCGATCACCGAGCCGTCGGCGAGGTACGGCGGGCCGGTCCCGGTCGGCTCCATGTCGATGTACTGCTCACCTGCAGGTGAACGGTCGGCGACAACCGCCCGGGTCGCGCTCGGGATCTGCACCGAGTCGTGGATCGCGAGATGGGCAGCGACGCCGGTCGGGGTGATCTCGATCGAGGAGACGGTGCCGATCGGCACGCCACGATAGGTGACCTGGCTGCCGGGGAACAGACCCCCGGTCTCCGGCATGTCGACCGTCACCCGATAGCTGCCCTCGATGGTCTTCTGACCCACGACGCTGACCACCAGGTAGCCGAGCGCGAGCAGCCCGACGGCGGCGAAGACCGCGAGCTTGCCCAGGGGAAGCCGGCTCACGGCGCCGACCCCCTCGGCGCGACGACCGTGCCGACCAGGTTGAGATAGTCGCCCGGGATGGCGCGGTCGAGCAGGACCGCGAACTTGCGCAGCCCGAGCAGCGTCGAGCCGAGCCGGCCGCGCAACGACACCAGCGTGTCCAGCGTCGGCGCCAGGTCGTCGAGGTCGGTCAGCAGGGTGCCCTGCACCGAGTCGAGGACCTGGGTGGCGGTGTGCCCGAGCAGCGATATCCGGGTCAGCAGCCTGGTGAAGCCGGCGGTGTCGGCGTGCAGGTCCGCGATGCCCGGGCGGAGCTCGGTGAGGCCCCGGACCAGCAAGGTGTGCTGCGCGGCGAGCTGTTTCGACAGCCGTGCGACCGCAGTGAGCGTGCCGTCGATCTCGCCGGTGTGCGCGTCCAGCTGCGACAGCACGTCATTGAGCTCGGCGATCAGCGCGCGTCCGGTCTTCGCTCGACCGTCGAGTGCGACGTCGAGCTGGCGGACGATCGTCGAGATCTGGCCGAGCCCGCCCCCGTTGAGCACGGCAGAGAACGCCGACAGCAGGTTCTCGACGTCGGGTGCGCGGTTGGTCGCCGTCGCGGCGATCTCGCCGCCCGGCGGGATGAACCCAGCCGCTTCGCCAGTCGCGGGCGGCAGGAGATCGACGTACTCCTCGCCTAGCGGTGTGGTGAGCGCAAGCGAGGCACGGGTGCCGACCGGCAACCTCGCGGACTTCTCGATCACCAGGTGCGCGTCGGCGTGAAAGCCCGACGTGGTGAGCGAGTCGACCCGCCCGACGGTCACGTCGTGCAACTCGACCCGGCCGCCCACGGGAAGCCCGGAGGCGTCGTCGAACACCGCGGTCAGCCGGTACGACGGCCCGCTGACGCCGCGACCCACCGAGAAGCTCTGCAACCCCGGCCCGCAGCCGGTGGCGGCTGCCGCCACCGCGAGGGCTGAGGCGATCGCTGCGCTCCGCCGCTTCACCGCACAGCGGCTCATCGCGCGACCCCGCCCTCGCCGGTGAGGATCTCGCAGACCGGGCCGAGGTGGGCGCAGACCTGGTGGACGATCGAGTTGAAGAACTCGTTCTGGCCGAGGTCCGCGTGCCGGGTGAGGATCGCTCCGCCGTGGTTGACCCGGGCGAGGTTCTGCGCGGCGAGCGGCAGGTTGTCGAGGGTCTCGATCAGGGCGCGCTGGTGACGCAGCAGCACGTTCGTCGTGACCACGAGGTCGTGCAGGTCGCCATGCAGCGCCGCGCGGTGCGACTTCAGGAACGTGGCGAGTGACAGCAGGCCGGTCGAGAGGCTGTCGACCACCTCGCTGATCTGACCGCGCTCGCTTGCGAGCTCCGAGGACGCGGCAGCGAGGTCGGACTCGAATGAGGAGATCAGCCCGACCCGCTTGGCGAGATTGCTGCTCAGCGCATCGAGGTTCGTGATGACCCCGGCGAATGCTCCGCGGTCCTCGGCGAGCGCGCCGGTCGCGGTCGAGAGCCCTTCGATGCTCTCGTGCAGCGCCGCCCCGTTGCCGGCGAGGTTGTTCGAGAGCACGGCGATCAGCCTGCCGACCGCGCCCTTTGCCCCAGCCTGCTTCGGACCGAGGGCGTCGAACAGCGTGGTCAGGGAGCCGACGAGCTGGTCGAACTCCGCCGGCTCGTGGGTCTTGGCGACCGGGAGCACGTAGCCGTCGGGCATGGTCGGGCCGGTCCCGTCGTATGCGGGGCTCAGCCCGACGTACCGGTCGCTGATCACCGACGGCGGCACGATGTATGCCTGCGCGTCCAGGGGGATCTTGGTGCCGGCCGGCAGGCTCAGCACGACCTTGACATCGCCCGGTTCGGGCGTGACCGACGAGACGTCGCCGACCGGCAGGCCAAGGATGTCGACGTGGTTTCCGGGATAGATGCCGTTGCTCTCGGTGAAGTACGCCGTGATGTGCAGGCGCTTCCCGCCGGTCACTGCATGAACCGCGACGACCACCAGGCCCGCCACAATCACGACCGTCGCGAGCGCCGCGATCACGCCGGCGGCTCCGCGACGCCTCACTGGCAGTCCTTGGCAACGGAGAAGGCGCACAGCACGTTGTCCGGCAGGAGCAGGTACGGCAGGTTGATGTCGATGTAGGGGCCGTCGCCGGTCGCGTTGGCGAGGCCGCGGCTCGCGGGCGCGAGCAGATCGACCGAGTGAGCGAGCACGTGGTCGTCCTTGCGCAGCAGCGCCGCGACCAGGTGGAGCCGGTCGAGCAGCGGGCCGAGCGTGGCCGCGTTGCGGTCGACCAGCCGCGCGAGCTCGTCACCGAGGCGGGTCGCGTCGACGAGCAGCTCGTGGATGATGACACGACGGGCGTGCAACGTGGCGAGCACCTGGTCGGCATCGAGGAACAGCGCATCGAGCGAGCCACGTTGCGACACCAGCGTGGCGGTCACCGACCGGGTGCTGCGGACCAGCTGCTGGAGCTGCGACCGCCGGGAGACGACGACCTTCGAGATCCCGGCCAGGCCGTGCAGCAGCTGCCGGGTCACCGTCGGCGTGTGGGCGAACGTCGTACTGACGGTTGCCAGTGCCTTGCGCAGCGTCGGGATGTCGAGCCCCCCGACCGTCGCGGACAGGCCGTTCGTCACCTCCGCGAGATCGAACGGCACCTGCGTCCCGGACAGCGGGATCGGCGTGGACGCGGCGAGCGTGCCGGTGCCGGATGGCGTGATCTCGACGTACTTCGTGCCGAGCAACGTCGCGACCTCGATCGACGCCGACGTCTCGGACCCGAGGTGGACGCTGTCGGACAGCGTGAAGTCGACCCGGATGACCGCGTTGTCGAGGTGGACTCCGGTCACCGTCCCTTCGGGGATGCCGGCCACGCGGACGTCGTCGCCGCTGGACAGGCCCGCCGCCTCGGCGAAGTCCGCGGAGTACGACCGCTTCGAGGACAACGCCGGCACCTTGGGCAGGAAGACCACGGCGGCGAGAACGCCGATCAGAGCCGCCGTTCCGATCAGCCCGACGAGCACCGGGTTGCGTGAGCGCAACGGCCTCACTGCGCACCCCCGCCCTCGGCCGCGGTCCGGCAGACCGCGGAGTGCACGACGCGCCCGTTGACCCGTACCGGTACGACGAGGGCGCCACTGCGGATCGCCACCGAGCAGACGTAGCCGTTGAGCCAGGTCCCGTAGCCGAGGCTGCGCGTGAAGGCCGCGGCACCCAGCGGCAAGGCCTGGACCGCCTGCGCGAGGATCTTCTCGTTGCGGACCAACGTGCCGGCGACGAGGAACAGATCACCGATGTCGTGGTGCAGAACCGGCTCGCCGCGGTCGACCAGCCCAGCGATCGACGCCGCTACCGCATCGATGCCGTGCAGCGCCCCCGCGATCTGGTGCCGATCCGAGGACAGCCCATGCGTCAGCGACTCGAGCTGCTCGATCAGCGCAGCCAGGTCGCCGTCGTGGTCGGCCACCTCGCTCAGCACCACGTCGAGGTTGCTCACCACCTGGCCGATCACCGCGTCGCGCTGTCCCAGGTTGGTGGTCAGCTTCGCGACGTTGCCGAGGAGCGCAGTGATGCTGCCGCCCTCGCCCTGGAAGTCGGCGACGATGTCCGCCGCCAGCTGGTTTGCCTGAGCCGGGGTCAGTGCGGAGAACAGCGGCTTGAAGCCGTCGAACAGCGCGGTCAGCGAGAGCGCCGGCGTCGTGTGCTGGAGGTCGAACACCGCGTTCGGGGCCATGGTGGCGCCGCCCGGCCGTCCCTGCTCCAGCGACAGGAACCGCGCACCGAGCAGGTCCTCGTAGCGGATCACGGCGCGCGCGTTGGTCGTGAACCGCTGCGAGCGCTCGACTTCGAAGGTGACCAGCGCGTCGTCGCCGGACAGCCGCTCGCCGGTCACCTTGCCGACCCGGACCCCGGCGATGTCGACGTCGTCACCGGGCCGCAGCCCGGAGGCATCGGTGAACAGCGCGTGGTAGGTGTACGTCGAGTGGCCAAGCGGCCGCGTGACCGTGTTGGCCACGATCAGCGTCAGCACCAGCGACACCGCGACGAACAATGCGAGCTTGATCGCCGCGCCGCGCGGGCTACCGCTCAGGCGGCTCACGGCGACACCAGTAGCGAGAGCAGAGCGAGAATCGGGTCTGCGACCAGCTGCAGCCAGGTCATCGGCCGCTCCCGCGCCCGCGCTCGCGGCGCGGCGGGGCAGTTCTTGCCCGGCTCTCCGGCGTACCTCGGGCACTGCGCGGCGGTGTAGCCCTGGGTGTCGAGCGGGTTGAGGTCCGGGGCCACCGCGACCTGCAGCCAAGGCCCGTGCCCGAGCGCCCGCGCCGCCCCGAGCAGGAACAGCCGCAGCTGCTGCACGCCGTGCACCAGGTTGCGCTGACGGCCCTCGAGCACGGACACCACTGGATGCAGCAGCCCGACGAGCTCGTGCAGCTTGTGCCGGTTGAGCGCGAGGAGGTGGCGGGTGCGGTCGGCTACACCGGGACCCTGGGCAAGCAGCTCCTGGATCTGCGCCTGGCTGCCTGCCACGGTCTGCGACGTCGCGATCGCGTTGTCGAGGGTCTTCAGCAGGTCGGGCGCGTCGCGGCCGAGCTCGTCGCCGACAGTGCCCAGGGTGCTCAGGTCGTGGATCAGCTCACCGGTGTGGGGTGCGACTTGCTTGGCGTAGCGCTGCAGGTTGTCGACGAGTGACCCGAGCTCCGCGCCGCGGCCGGACAACGCGGTCGCGATCGCGGTCAGCGTCGCGCTGAGCTTGTCCGGACGCACGGCAGTCAGCAGCTGGTAGCCGGCGTCGAGGGCCTGGTCGAGCTCGACGGTCGGCGACGAGGTGTCGGCGACGAGATGCGCGTCCGGCTGAAGCTGCCCGCTTGCGACGGCGGGCGGCACGAGGTCGACGTACAGGTCGCCGAAGACGCTGCGCGGGACGAGCCGCACGGTCGCACCTGCCGGGATCTTCGACAGCTGCGACGGGTCGATGTGAAGGGTGAGGACTGCGTCGTGCAGTGTCCGGTGCACGCTGGCGACCGACCCGACGAGCACGCCGCGGTACTCCACCTCGGCGCCTGGCCCGAGCGCCGGTCCGGCTTCGGGCAGGGTGGCGGTGACCGTCTTGGACGAGGAGAACGCGCCGAAGCCGTACGCGACTCCGACGACCGACAGGCCCACGACCAGCACGATGAACAGCAGCCCGGCGATCGCCGCGCGAGCGCGGCTCATCCCGAGATCCTGACCGACGGGTTCGCGCCGTACAGCACGAAGGTCAGCACGAGATCGAAGACCACGATCGCGACGATGCTGGTGCGCAACGCCCGCCCGGCTGCCCGCCCGACACCCTCCGGACCGCCGGAGGCGGTGTAGCCGTAGTAGCAGTGCACCAGCGTGACGATGATCGCGAAGACAACCGCCTTGAGCAGCGAGTAGAACAGCTCGTCGACCGGCAGGAAGCGGTGGAAGTAGTAGAGGTACGTGCCTTTCGACTGGTGGTTGAGGTAGACCACCTCGACCTCGGTGGCGACGTACGACGCGAACAGGCCGACCAGGTACAGCGGCACCACCGCGGTGAACGCGGCGAGGATCCGGGTGGTGACGAGGTAGGGCAGCGACGGGATCGCCATCACCTCGAGCGCGTCGACCTCCTCGGAGATCCGCATCGCCCCGAGCTGCGCGGTGAACCCGCAGCCGACCTGTGCGGCAAGCCCGACTCCTGCGACGATCGGCGCGATCTCGCGGGTGTTGGCGTACGCCGAGATGACGCCGGACAGCGGAGCGAGGCCGATGATCTGCAGACCTTTGAAGCCCTGCAGGCCGAGCTCGCTGCCGGAGAAGAACGACAGGGCGAAGATCACCGCGACTGTGCCGCCACCGACCAGCAGCGCGCCGGAGCCGAGGCTGATCTCGGCGACCAGGCGCAGCACCTCGCGCCAGTAGCGCTTCGCTGCCCTCGGGAGCCACACCAGCGCGCTGACGTAGAAGCGAAGCTGGTTGCCCAGGTCCTCGAGCGCGTCGACGAGCCGCGTCGTGCCGCGCACGACGAGTCGCACCGGGCGCGGCGGCGCCAGGCCCGCCAGCGGGTTGGTGGTCGAGGTCATGGGCCGTGGGGCGGAACGAGGATGAGGTAGATCTGCGAGATGACGGTGTTGGCGACGAAGACCAGCAGGAAGCTGATGACCACCGACTGGTTGACCGCCTCGCCGACTCCCTTGGGTCCCCCCTTGACCGTCAGGCCCTTGTAGCCGGCAACGAGCGCGGCGATCACGCCGAACACCGCGGCCTTGATCTCTCCGACCACGATGTCGCTGAACGAGGTGAACTCGGTGAAGGTACGAAGGAAGCTGCCCGGCGTACCGTGACCGACCCAGACCTCGTAGAGGTAGCCGCCGGTGACCCCGACGAAGAGCACGATCCCGTTGAGCAGGATCGTGACGATCACTGCGGCGGCGAGGCGCGGCGCGACCAGCCGCTCGATCGGCGAGATCCCCATGACCTCGAGCGCGTCGATCTCGTCGCGGATCTTGCGGGCGCCGAGGTCGGCGCAGATCGCCGAGCCCCCGACGCCGGCGATCATCAGCGCAGTGACCAGCGGCGCCGCCTCGCGAACGATGGTGAGCGCGTCGACCGCGCCGGTGTAGGAGTCGGCACCGATCTGGTGCGCGACCGAGCCGACCTCGACGGCGACGAGAATGCCGAACGGGATGGCGACCAGGATCGCCGGCAGCATGCAGACGCTCGCGATGAACCAGGCCTGCGAGACTGCCTCCTGCCACGGGAAGGTCCGCCGCGCGACTCCCTGCAGGCCGGCGAGGATCGTGTCCCCGGCCAGGGCGTAGAGATCACCCGCCGCGCCGAGGCCGGCACCGGCGTACCCCGCGAGGGCGGCCCGGTCGAAGCCGCGGGTACTCGCCAAGTGCGCTACTTCGCCTCGGCTCCGCGCTTGAGGGCGGCGAGAGTGGCCTCCATGTTCTTGCGGTTGTGTCCGGGCCTGTCAGGCACGCCCATCATCGGGGCCGACAGCCGCTCCATCCAGGCGGTCCGCCGGTCCTCCCATCGCTCGGTCACCTTGGTCGTATCGCCGGTGGGCGTGAACTCATAACTCCAGTCGGCGATCTTCAGCGGCCCAAACGACACGTGGAAGGCGAAGCGCTTGCCGCGCTCGGCAGCTGTCACGGTCGCGACGGTCGACCACCGCCGCCACCCCTTGCTGTTGTGGCCGAGGAACCGTGCGCCTGTCGTCGGACCCGACGCGCCGCCCAGCCAGCGACCGCCCTTGGCCTCGGGACTCCACTGGCCCATCTTCGACAGGTCGCTGACCATGTCGTAGAGGGTCCCCGCGTCGCACTTGATGTCAGCCGAGACTTCGACCTGCTTGTCTGCCATGGCGGACATATTGGCGCAATCCGGCGCGAGATGCCGCACCTTCTGCTCCGCCGAGACCAACCCTGTGGGCACGAAAAGCGCCGAATACCGCCCAGACGGTTGATCTCGGTCACGTCGGAGCCGCAAAAGCCCGGCGCAGTTCGGCCACGAACCCTTCGGGCCGGTAGTAGTCGCTAGCGCTCATGACGAAGACCTGCCATCCGAGCGCACGCAGCTTGTCGCGCCGGCGGTCGTCGTCACGGCGCTGCCGCCAGTGGAAGGAGCCGTCGTACTCGACGGCGATTCGCCGTTCTGGATAGGCGAGATCGACTCGGGCGACGAACCGACCGTGTCCGTCGCGGATCTCGTGCTGCAACACGTGGCCCTCGAAGCCCGAACTCACTAGTAGGACCCGCATGCGCGACTCCATAGGCGACTCGCTCAGCGCATCCACCATCGTCGCGACGTGGGCCGCATTACGCACCCCGCGCAGACCGCGGTGCGCCTCGACGTAGGCAGCTAGGTGGCACCCGTCGACGAAGTGCTCCCGCGCCATCGCGTCGGCGACGACGACCGCCTCGGTGCGGGTGAGCCACCGGGCGCAGTCGAAGGCCGTTCGCAGCGGGGTCGTGATCAGCGCACCCTCCACGGTGATGAGATCGGAGGGGGCGACCGTGATCTGGCGCACCAAGCAACCCGACCGAGCCTTCCGCCAGCTGCCGGTCGGGCGTCCGATCCAGACGAGTTGGGCTCGGTCGTCCTGCGCTTCGGCTCCATACACCCAGGCCGCAGTCAGTCCGCACAGAAAGCCCTCCGTGCCCAGTACGAGGCGCGCAGCGGCGACCCGCGTTGCGAGGCAGTCTTCGGTGGACACATGGGTCCACACGTCACGGAAGACGTGGCGCCATGCCCGCCCTCGAAGAGCGGAGCTGCTGATGCCCGCGGCGCGGGCTTCACCGGTAGTGAAAGGTCGGCCCAACAAGACCGCGGGGACCTCAGCCGGCTTCGACACGACCAGGAGATTGGCGCTTCGAGCGCTCAGGCGCGTCGCGCGCTCCACAGGTCCGTGAGTGCCGCTCCGGCGAGACCTCCGGTTTGGGCGCTAAAAGTGCGGAATGCCGCCCGAAGGGTTGACGTCGGCGGGCCCGGGGCAGTGCTTAGCAAAACAGATCCTGGGGCATGGACAGCCAGTGGCGAGGGCGGAGCTCGAGGTCGGCCCCGGTGCCGACGGCGCCCGCGCTGCGCGCCGGCTGGTCAGCGATGCCTTGCGCAAGCTGCCCGCCGAGCTCGTCGCCGACGCGGAGATCGTCGTCACCGAGCTGGTGACCAACGCGATGCTGCACGCCGCTCCCCCGATCTCGGTGCGGGTCAGTGGCCGGCGAGACCGGGTGCGGATCGAGGTACGCGACTGCGGCCGCGACGTACCGCTTCGATTGCAGCGCAGCCAGGAAGGTATGACCGGACGCGGCATCGCGGTCGTCGAGTCGCTGTCCACGGCATGGGGCGTCGAGCAGTCCGGCAACGGCAAGCTGGTCTGGGCCGAGCTCGGCAAGCCGCGCCGCCGCGTGGCCCGTGCGAGCGCCGACGGCCCGGACGCGATCCGCGTCGCATGGTCGGCCCAGGACACGACCCGCCGCTACGAGGTGCATCTCGGTTTCGTCCCGACCGAGCTGCTGGTCGCCGCGAAGGCGCACATCGACAACATCGTTCGAGAGCTCGAGCTGATCCGGGCAGGGGCCGACGCGGAGATCGGCCTGCCGTCCAAGACCGTCGACATGCTGCTGCGGGCGACCGAGCGCTTCTCCGAGGCCCGCAACGAGATCAAGCGCCAGGCGGTCGATGCAGCCCGCCGCGGCGACGCCTTCACCGACCTGACGCTGCACCTTCCGGTATCCGCGGCGAACGCGGGGCTGCACTACTTGATGGCGCTCGACGAAGCGGACCGGCAGGCCCGGGCCGCACGCCTGCTGACCGTTGCCGCAACGCCGTCCCACCGCGTGTTCCGCGAGTGGTACGTCCGCGCGCTCGCCGAGCAGCTGGTCGCGGCCAGCCACAACCAGCCGAGGCCACCGCTCAAGCCGTTCTCGCTGGCACTGGCCGCGGAGTTCGACCGGCTGGGAACCGTCGCCGACGCCGGCGGCGGCGGATCGGACGAGGTCTACTACCGCTACGCCGACGGCCCGGAGTAGCGCGACGGGCGGGCTCGGGTCCGCCACACTGTCTGCGTGCCCGCGATCCGATCGGTGGTCGCAGCCGTGGTCGCAGCCGTGGCTCAGGCCGGCTGGGCCGGGCTACTGGTCGCGGCCGACCCCGCGCTGGCGGGTGCCGCGACGACGACGTTCGCCCCGCAAGCGGGCTTCTGGTGGGTGGCGGAGCCGATCACCGGGCTGATCCCGGTTCCGGGCGTGCCCGCCGGGGGCCTCTACGTTGCGTCCGCGCCGACGGGGGCACAGGCGGAGGCGGCGGTTCGCATCCCGCTGCCAGCCGGGTCCAAGAGCGTGCGGCTGACCTTGCACGTCTCGGCACTGTCGAAGCTCAACCCGCCTGCCGTCGTCGGCTACCCGGCGACCGCTGACTGGCCGACTGGCGGGCCGCAGCCCTGGAGCGCCCGGCCCGCTTACCGGGCCGGGGCCGCGCCTGTCGTCGGGGCGTTCAGCGCCGACGACAAGACGATGACGATCGAGTTCCCCGCCAGCGACGCGACTGCTGGCATCGTCCTCGTGCCGGCGGTGACCTCGATGGTGGCGCCCACCTTCACCGTTGCGTTCGCCGCACCTACAGCCCGGGACGTGACGGTCCTCGACACGGTCCGCCCCAGCTTCCCCGTCCCGGTTGGGGGCTCGCCGCGTGCCCGGCCACCGAGCACGCCCGCGCCGAGCCCTCGGCGTACGCCGTCCCCGGCCGCCAGCCGGCAGCCGAGGCACACCAGCTCGCCTGCGCCCTCCGCGACCCCGAGCGCGTCGCCGTCGGCTCACCCACGGCATGCGAGCAGCACCCCTCCGGCACGGGCCCAGTCCGTCGCAGCCGAGTCGAGCCGGGCCGCCTCCGGCGACGGCACGCGCAACGTGGTCATCGCGATCGGGGCCGCCGTGGTGGTCGCTGCCGGAGCCGCTCTGATGTGGCGCCGCCGCACCGGCGGCTGACCCGGGTGAAGGAGGCGGCCAGGACGCGGCGAAACAGCCACGATGCGCACCTCGGCCACCCGGTTCACTGCCGTCGTCGTCGGGGTGGCCGCGGCCATCGTGCCGCTTCGCGCCACCGGCGTCCACGGCAGCCACGCGCGCGGCTCTTCGCCGCGACCGACGGCGACGACGGTGGACGTCTCCGAGTTCGCGACGCAACCGGTGGTTCTGACCGGGGCCGACTTCCCGACCTGGTCCAGCGGCCCCGAGGTCACTGCCCGGGTGCCGCAGGTCCCGAACTACTACGGCGTCGCCAACACGCAGGCACGGCTACCCAAGCAGCTGCGCAGCGCGTGCTACCAACCCGACCCCAAGCCCGACGTCAACGGCTACGTCGACCCCGACCACGGTGACCACAACTGCTTCCAGCCGAGCCAGCTCCCGGTCCGCACCCTGCTGCCGGGAGTCGCCACGGCGAGCCTGCGCGGGTACGCCTGGACCGGCCACCGCTTCGTGCAGATCCCGTTCCAGGTCGACCCGATGTGGACGCACTACATCTCCAACAACGCCAGCGGGTTCGGCGTGTACTCGGGCACCGACCAGTTCCTGACGTACTCCTTCGACCACGAGCCGTTCCTCGACACGACGAACGCGGCGATGCCCGCGGACTGCGATCCCGGCAATGGCGCTGCGACACCCGGCTGCATCCCGCCGGGCCCCGACCAGCTCGAGCAAGCGGGCATCGTCTGCCGGGCCAAGCCCGCTAACGGCCTGCCGGACCCGACGCCGGACCCCAACCGCGGGCTCATCGACACCGACCAGCTCGCGTTCATGGCGCGCGACGCCCGGGGTGCGGCAGCGGCCGGCACCGCGCTGCCGAAGGGCATCGTCTCGGCGAACCAGGTGACCGTGGTGGACCCCGCCACGGGCCAGACGCGCTACGCCTACGTGATGGAGTCGGCGACCGGCTCCCACGGCCACGCCTGGGCAGTGCCGATGCGCTACACCGCGAAGAACTCGCCGTACGTCCGCTACACCCCCGATGCCGACGCGGACACGATGGTCTACTCGCAGAGCTCGTACGGCGACTACGGCAACGCGCCGTACGGTCCGGCGTGCACGCCGGACGGCCAGGCGGTGATCGGCCAAGGCTTCCGCTACAACAGCCACCACGACGTGGTTCTCGACCCGAAGACCTACGTCCAGCGCCGCACCCTCGACAACGCGACGGTGACGACGCCCCGTTACCGGTTCCGCTACGACGGCCGCTGGCTGATGGACGACCTGCAGGTGTCGAAGGACGACGGCGGCTTCACCGAGTACGACTACGGTCCGAGTCTCATCGACCGCTTCAAGGCACGGGCCTTCCAGCAGTCGCCGGCCGGTCAGACGCCGTGCTGCGGCTACGAGGACGAGCAGAACAACTGGGGCGGCTCGTCGATGACGATGGGGATCCGGGTGGGCCCGGTGCGCGCGATCCGGGTGACCTGGGGATCGGACTCGGGGACCAACGTCACGCGGACCGACATCTTCTACCCGTACTCGATCGTGCACGACTACGGCATGCGGGTGCACCCGATCCCGCCGCTGGACGGGATCTACACCCAGTGGGACATGGCCGCCGGCCAGATCACCCGTTACTACAACCCGTACAACCCGAAGGGCGTGCCGGTCGAAGGCATCAACCCGGTGCTCTACGGCGACATCAATGCCCACATCGGTCCCGACGGCATCTCAGAGTCCAGCAACGACAAGCTGGGCCGGATCGAGAAGCGGCTGACCGGCGGCAAGCCGCTGACCATCGGCAACCCCGACGACTCGACCTGCACCTCCGATGCCTGCGTCTACGGCTCGTTCAACCTGCCCGACGCGACGTTCTCCGGCGTCGTGCCTGAAGCGCTGTCGTGGGAGGAGATGACAGGGCCGGCCGGGACGCTGGTCGAGAAGTGGGGGCTATCGCAGAACCAGCCGCTCTCGCCCGGCGACGTCCAGGGCCTGCTGGTAGCGCAGCCGTACTACGTCGACGACTCGTGCTTCGACGACGGGACCGGCGAGGACCCTGGCCCGCACGTCGCGCTCCGCAGTCCCGACGAGCCGACCACATGGGGGTTCGCCGACATCGACGGCAAGCCCATAGCCCAGACGCCCGCACCGGCGGTCGCGGACCGGTTCCACGGGCTGGTTCACGACGGCGGCAAGACCTACCGGGGGGACTGGGTCTACCGGAGACGGTGCTGGAACCACACGGCCTCGGGTACGCCGTACAACATCCCGGGCACCGCGACGTTCGACCCTGCCAAGCCGGTGCAGCGGCCGGACCCAGCACCTGACCCGCACTTCGGACCGCAGGGCGACGTGCGCTACCTGCAGGGCGACGTCGCCACCCACGGCCTGCACATGCTGGTGGTGGCAGAGAGCGACAACGCCGAGCTCACGGTCCCGGTCGACGAGATCGACGCCGCCGACAACCAGCTGGTCCTGCCCCCGCGCGTCGGCAACGTGGGCGACGCCGCGGCGCGGTCCTACCTGCTGCCGATCACCACGGCGGTCGTCACGCCGTTCGGGCCGCCGGCCTAAGGCTCGAGAGCGAGCCGCAAGCCGAAGCCGATGAGGACGGCGCCGGTGCCGCGGTCGAGGGCCTTGCGCAGCTTCGGCCTGCCCAGCCAGCCCACGATGTGCCGGGCGAAGCGAAGGAACACGACGAAGTAGAGGCCGGTCTCGACGGCGAAGATCGCGCCGAGCAGCAACGTCGTCGTGCCGACCGGCTCGCCGTGGGGGACAAACGCAGGCAGGAACGTCACGAAGAAGACCCCGACCTTCGGGTTGAGCAAGTCCGTCGCGAGACCGCCTAAGTAGCCGGTGCCCAGCGCCGGGCGCCGGTTCGGCCGCGACCCGTCGAGCTCCGCGCTCGCCCCCCGCGATCGCAGGGCCTGGACGCCCATGGCGCAGAGATACACCGCTCCGACGAGCCGCAGCGCGTCATAGCCGTCGTGGCTCGCGCGCAACAGCGCGGACAAGCCGAGAACCGCGGCGCCGGCCCAGATGCTCAGCCCGGTCACGACCCCGAGCGCGGTACGCCGGGCGCTGCGCGGTCCCTCGCGCAGCAGGCTCCGCAGCACCACGAGGGTGTCCGGGCCGGGCAGCAAGATCACCAGGGAGGCAGCGCCGACGAAGGCGAGTACGGAGACCAACACGGGACAAGTGTGGCAAACCAGACGGTGCCGGATCGCCCGATCTCCTCCGCAAATGCGGCATTCCTCCATCCGCCATCGGAGTGAAATCGCTGGCAATGTTGATCTTTGCGCACATCGGAGGCTTGTAACTGTCGATAGATAAGTCGTGGAAGCCCAGCCTCGCCCCCGAAAGTCGGACAAGCACCTGCGCCTCGCGACCCGTGCCCTCGCCGGCTCGGCGGTGGCCGCGCTGACCGCCGGTCTGGCAGCGGTCCCGTCCGCGCACGCCGCTCCCGCCTTGTGGGGCCGGCCCTGCCCGTCGGCGGAGCAGCTGGTGAAGGGCACCACCTGGCACACCCACAAGCTGGCCCCCGGCATCACCCTGACTGAAGGCAACCGCACCGACGACAACGGTCGCGGCCTGGTGAAGATGCACGTCCTCAGCATCGACGTCGACCAGCGCGGGGTGTCGTTCGTGCCGCTGATGCACGCAGTGGCCAACCGCTCCCCGCTGAGCCGGCTCGCGGCGGGCCACCCACATCTCGTCGCCGCGGTCAACACCGGGTACTTCGACTTCAACACCGGCGCCCCGACGCAGCCGCTGATCGTGAACGGCCAGCCGCTCGTCATCGCAAGTCACTACATGCGTGTGCTCGGCTTCACCGCCAAGGGCAAGATTCAGCACGGCCGCGTGCGGCTGGACGCCAAGCTGTTCGACGGCAAGCTCTCCTACGGGATCGGCGGCATCAACAACGTCACCGGCGGCGGGCTGCAGGCCTACAGCGCGAAGTGGGGAAGCCGCCCGGTCCCGTCATCCTGGGGCTCCGACGCCCGCGCGGTGATCGGCGACCTGCTGGGCACCAACGAGTCCCGGGCGGCCTACGTCCCGCAGAACGGGTTCGTGCTCGAGGCCGACGGCGGGTCCGCGTCGGAGTGGCTGTCCCGGCTGACCGCGGGGTCCAAAGCCGGCATCGCGGCGAAGGTCCAGCAGACCACGAAGCAGCCCTTCGAGCAGGCATACGGCGTCGGCGCCGAGGTGGTCAAGCACCACGGCAAGACCCGCAACGACCTGGCGTGCGACACCGCGAACACGGTCCAGCCGGCTCGTACGGCGTACGGCGTCGCCGACCACGGCAAGGTGTTCGTCATCGCCGAGGCCGAGGACCACCCGGGGACCGACGTGCATGGCCTCGACGCGAACCAGATGTCGGGGCTGATGGCCCAGCTCGGCGTCGACCGCGCCTGGGACGTCGACGGGTCGGGCTCGACCGAGCTGCTCGCCAAGCTCCCCTCACAGCAGGCGCTGGAGCTGCGCACCTATCCCGCCGACGGCGAGGAGCGCCCGATGCCGGTGGGCCTCGGGATCGCCTACGTCAAGCCGAAGCCCGTCAAGCACCACAAGTAGCGCGGGCGGCAGCGACCGCGGCGGCGACCTTGTCGTTAGGCCCGGCGATCACCAGGTGCTCGAGGTTGCGCAGATGCGAGACCTGGCCCACCTTGCGACCCGAGCGGTCGTGGATGCCGATCTGCGCACCGACGTACCGCCTGCTGTCGAACGCCAGCATCCCGACATCTTCGTGACCGGCGTCGAGCAGCCATCGCGCGATGTCATCCGGCGCCACCCACGCCTCGTCGTTGTAGGACACCACCACCACGTCCGCCGACAGCCGCGACAGCACGGAGCGCAGCGCGCCCGGCATCTCGGCGCGGCGGTTGAAGACGCTCTTCGTCGCATCGTCTCGACTGTCGATGCGCTTGCATGCCACGCCGTAGTGCGCCGGCGCATCCCAGCGGACCAAGGTCTCCCACACGTGGTAGTTGGTGAAGTAGCGGTGCTGGTTGTACGGCGGGTCCACGTAGGCGAGATCCGCGCGCGGCAGCTCACCGACGATCGCTGATGCGTCGCCGCGGATCGAACGCCCGCAACCCGGGATCAGCTCGGGCCGGCGCAGCTCGAGGTCTCGGTGCGCCCGCGGCGCCCACTCCTTGAGATAGGCCATCTGCACACCGGTGGTCGAGTCCACCCGGTCCGCTGCCAACATCAGCGCGGTCAGCAGGATCGGGAACAGCGGGCTGCCGGCGTATGACGCCTCGAGCTCGTCCCGGATCGCATCCACCCGCATCCCGTTGCGCGGCTGGAAGAAGCGCGCCGACTCGCAGAAGGTCTCGGTGAAGTAACCGCGGCGACCCGGGAGACGGCTCAGCTCCGCGAGCGCCTCGTCCAGCGCGCTGACGTCGACCGCCGCCCCGTCGGTCGCGATGTAGCACTGAGAGAGGGCCTCCGAGTACGTCGCGAGGTCCACAGCCGTGACCGCGATGCCACGGCGCTTGAGCTCCTGCGCGACCCGCGTGGTGCCGGTGAACAGGTCCACGGCGGTGCGCGCCTCGACCGCGCAAGCGAGCGCGCCGAGCACCGGCACGAGCGCCCGCTTGGAACCGAGGTACTTGATCACCGCAGGGATCAGTATCCCGGTGTCGAAGTCGTTGCCGGACATCCCGGGGTGGGAACCGAAGGGGCGGCAAGGGTGAGACGCAGCGTCGCGCTGTGGGCGACCGCGGCGGTCGCGCTGGTGGGGACCAGCTCGGCAATCGCCGCACCTCGCCCGTCGCCTGCAGCACGCGTCGGCGCGGCGGGATGCGCCAGCACCGACTGGCGGCAGTACGGCTACGGCCCCGATCACAGCTTCGCGGTGCCAGCCGGCTGCTCGCCGATCTCCGCGAAGAACGTCGCCACCCTGATCCCGAAGTGGTTCTTCCACACCAAGGACTCGGTGACCGCGTCACCTGCCGTCGTCGGCAACAGCGTCTACGTCGGCGACTGGGACGGGAAGTTCTACTCCCTGAACGCCACAACGGGTCACGAGCAGTGGGTGTTCGACATCCGCAGCGCCGACCCGGTGGCATTCGGGCAGATCGTCTC
The DNA here is from genome assembly GCA_035547515.1 of Mycobacteriales bacterium. Lineage (GTDB taxonomy): Bacteria > Actinomycetota > Actinomycetes > JAFAQI01 > JAFAQI01 > DASZTV01. The sequence goes on along the minus strand of DASZUS010000008.1, from coordinate 34,458 downwards.
CAGCGCGGCGGTCGAGCCGTTCCGGATCGGCGACACCGGCAAGACCCAGGAGGTCGTGGTCTTCGGCGGCGGCTCCACGCTGTGGGCGCTCGCCGCCGACACGGGCAAGCTGCTCGCGGCGATCGACCTTGACCCCCGCAACCCGAAGCTGCGCACGGAGCAGCAGGCCTCGGCGAACCCGCCGGTAGTCGAGATCGAGTCCTCCCCGGCCGTCGCCGAGGTGAAGGTCGGCGCCCGCACGCAGCAGCGGATCTACGTCGGTCTCGACGTGCACAACGACGCCGGCGTCGGGCGCACCGGGATCGTGGCGCTCCGGCTGACCTCTGACGCCGACGGCCACTGGTCGTTCGACCCGCTCTGGAAGAACGACGCGGAGACCGACCGGACCTACTACGGCCGGGCGGGGCTCACCGCCGGCTCGGGGCAAGGTCAGGGCTGCGGCGACGTGTGGTCCTCGCCGGCAGTGGACGGGCCCGCCGACCTGCTCGTGTACGGCGTCGGCAACTGCGACCACCCGCCGACGGCGATGGCTCACCACCAGAACTGGTCCGAGTCGCTCATGGCGGTCGACGCGGCGACCGGGAGGTTCCTGTGGCGCTACTCGCCCTCGCAGCACCACGGCTCCAAAGACGCTGACATCAAGGCCGCCTACCAGGACGACGACTTCGGCTCGTCGGTGAACCTCTACCGCGACGGCCGCGGCCAGCTCGTCGCGGGTGACGGCTCGAAGGGCCTCGTCTACTACGCCCGGACCGCGAGGACCGGCAAGGCGCTGTGGCAGACCGCCGACGGCTCGCCCGGCAACCTCTCCGAGGACTTCGCGGTCGGCGGCTTCATCGGTTCGCTGGCCGTGGCTTCCAACGCGCAAGGCGTGGCCACGCAGATCGTCGGCGGCAGCGCGATCCCGATCCCGCTGCCGAAGGACGGCGGAAACCTGGCTGGCGCGCTCGAGGACATCCACAGCTTCGATGCCACCACTGGGAAGCTGCTCTGGAGCGACCGGCTAGTCGCCCCGACGTACGGCTCGGCGTCGGTCGTGAACGACATCGCGCTGGTGCCGTTGACGGTGGCGAGCTCAGTGGTTGCGGTCGACCTGAAGACCGGCTTGCCGCTGTGGGTCGGCCCAGTGATCGGGCCACCGTCGTCCACCGCCGTGGTCAGCGGCTCGTCGGTCTATCTCGGTACCGGCACCAACGAGACGGACCTGGAGTACAAGGCGCTAAACCTCGCGATCCCGCCTTCGCTGGAGCGAACCGTCGGCCAGTCGCCGCTGTCCCCGCTGTCCGGAGTCCAGGCATTCCAGCTGCTGTAGCCGGTCCGGGTCAGGCACCGACGGCGTGCACGCCGCCGTCGACGTGGACCACAGATCCGGTGGTCGCTGGGAACAGGTCCGACAGCAGCGCGATGCAGGCCAGCGCCGCCGGCTTCGCGTCCTCGACGTCCCAGCCGAGCGGCGCGCGCTCCTTCCAGACCTGCTCGAACCCGTCGAAGCCGGGGATCGACTTCGCCGCCATCGTGCGCAGCGGGCCCGCGGCGACCAGGTTGACCCGGATGCCTCGAGGGCCGAGATCGCGGGCAAGGTAGCGCGCGGCGGACTCCAGGCCCGCCTTCGCGACGCCCATCCAGTCGTAGGCCGGCCACGCCCGGCTGGCGTCGAAGTCGAGCCCGACGATGGACCCGCCTTGACCGAGCAGCGGCAGCGCCGCGCGCGCCAGCGCGACCAGCGAGTACGTCGAGACGTGCAGCGCCGTCGACACCTCCGGCCATGTGGTCTGCAGGTAGCCCCCGCCGAGCGCGCCGGCGGGCGCGAAGCCGATCGCGTGCAACACCCCGTCGAGCTGGCCGGCGTGCTCGGCGACCGCTGCGGCGAGGTTGTCGAGCTCGCTCGCGTCCGTCACATCCAGCGGTACGACGGGGGCCGGCGCGGGCAGCCGCCGCGCGATCCGCTCGGTGAGCGACTTGCTGCGGCCGGCGCCGGTCAGCACGACCGCGGCGCCCTCGTCTTGCGCCGCCTCGGCCACCCGATAGGCGATCGAGGCCTCGGTGAGCACGCCGGTGACGAGGACGGTCTTGCCCGCGAGCAACCCCGCCATCAGTGCCCCATCCCGAGGCCGCCGTCGACCGGCACGACCGCACCGGTGACGTAGGAGGCCTCGTCGGAGACGAGGAACGCCGCCACCGCGGCGATCTCCTCGACCGCCGCCGGGCGGCCCATCGGCGTACGCCCGACGATCTCCGCCCGCTGCGCCGCGCTCAGCGATGCGGTCATCGCGGTCTCGACGAAGCCGGGAGCGAGCACGTTGGCGGTGATGCCGCGGCCGGCGTACTCACGAGCCAGTGAGCGCGCGAGCCCGACCATCCCGGCCTTGGCCGCGGCGTAGTTCGCCTGACCCGCCGAGCCCAGCAGCCCGACCACGCTGCCGACGAACAGCAAGCGGCCATGCCGCGCCCGCGCCATCGCGGGCAGCACCGCGCGCGAGCACGCCCACGCCCCGCCGAGGTCGGTCTCGATCACGTCGTCCCAGTCGCGGTCGGCCATGCGCAGCATCAGCCCGTCTCGGGTGATGCCGGCGGCGTAGACGAGCACCTCGACCGGCCCGTGCTGCTCGCCCACCGCCGCGACCGCTTCGGCAACCGACTCGCGATCGGTGACGTCGCACTTGACGCACAGCAGCTCGTGCGGGGCAGCCGAGGCGTGGTGGGTGACCGCGACGCGGTGCCCCGCCGCAGCCAGCCGCTGCGCGATGCCGAGCCCGATCCCCTGGTTCCCGCCGGTGACGAGCACCGAACGCGCGATCGTCGCGGTCATAGCGGGATGTTGCCGTGGCCGCCGGCCCGGCGCGGCTCGGCGGCCAGCGTCCGGCTCACCGCGCTGCGGGTCGCGTCCGCCGCGATCACCTCGTCAACCAGTCCGAGCGACACCGCGCGCGCCACGCCGCCCGACGTGATCTCGTGCTCGGCCGCCAGCGCCTGCTCGAGGCCGGCCCGCTCGTGCTCCGGCGCCGCTGCGATGGTCCTGCGGTGCAGCACGCGAACCGCCGCGATCGAGCCCATCACCGCAAGCTCCGCGCCCGGCCAGGCGAAGACCCGGGTGGCGCCCAGCGACCGCGAGTTCATCGCGATGTAGGCACCGCCGTAGGCCTTGCGGGTCACCACCGTCACGCGCGGCACGGTCGCTTCGGCGAAGGCGTGCAGCAGCTTCGCCCCTCGGCGTACGACGCCTTCCCACTCCTGGGCGACGCCGGGCAGGTAGCCGGGTACGTCGACCAGCACCACCAGTGGCACCCCGAACGTGTCGCACATCCGCACGAACCGCGCTGCCTTCTCCGCACTCGCCGAGTCCAGGCACCCGGCCAGCCGCAGCGGGTTGTTGGCGAGGACGCCCACCGGCCCGCCGCCGAGCCGACCGAGGGTGGTGACGATGTTCGGCGCCCACTTGGCGTGCAGCTCCACACCGGGTTCGTCCAGCAGCCGCTCGACCAGCGGGTGCACGTCGTAGGCCCGCCGCGGCGACTCGGGAAGCAGCGCAGCCATTGGCCGGTCGGCGACCGGCCGGATCGTGCTCTCGTGATCGCCCAGCAGCGCGACCACCCGCGCGGCCCCGCGCAGCGCTGCCAGGTCCGATTCGGCCACGATGTGCACGACCCCGCTGCGACGGCTGTGCGGCTCCGGGCCACCGAGGCTGGCCATATCGACGTCCTCGCCGGTGACGCTTCGCACGACGTCAGGGCCGGTGACGAAGACCCGCCCGGCGGGGCCGAGCACGACGACATCGGTCAGCGCCGGCCCGTAGGCCGCGCCCCCGGCGGCAGGCCCGAGTACGACGGAGACCTGCGGCACGCGGCCGGAGGCGCAGGTCATCGCGGTGAACACCCGCCCGACGCCGTCGAGGGAAGCGACTCCCTCGGCCAGCCGGGCGCCCCCCGACTGCCAGATGCCGACGATCGGCGCGCCGCGCTCGAGCGCGATGCGATAGGCCTCGACGATCACCTCACACCCGGCCGCACCCATCGCCCCGCCCTGGATCGCCGGGTCGTTGGCAAACGCGACGGCGGGACGGCTCTCGATCGCACCGACGCCCGCGACCACGCCGCAGCCGGGGTCGCCGGGCAGCACGACACAGTCCTCGAGGAGCAGCGACAGCCGCGCACGCGGGTCGCGGGAGCTCTCGAGGGCGCGGTCGCCGGTCTGCTGGCGCGGCAGGTCGAGCGTCGTCATCGGCTAGGCCTCCGTGAAGACGAGGGCGACGTCGTGGCCGCCGAAGCCGAAGGAGTTGGACAGCGCCGCGCCTCCCGGCGCCAGGTCCCGCGGCGACATGCGGACCAGGTCGAGCTGGACCGCGTCGTCGGGATCGTCGAGGTTGGCCGTCGCCGGGACAACGCGGTCACGAAGCGTTAGGCAGGTGATCGCCGCTTCGAGGGCGCCGGCAGCACCGAGCAGGTGGCCGGTGCACGACTTTGTCGAGGTCACGGCGATCCGGTCGGCGTGGCCTTCGAAGGCGCGCCGGATCGCGGCGGCCTCCGCGACGTCGCCGGCCGGGGTGGAGGTGGCATGCGCATTGATGTGCGCGATGTCGCCGAAGCTGATGCCGGCGTCTTCGACCGCTGCCGCGATCGCCGCCGCGGCCCCACGGCCCTCGGGCTCCGGTGCCGCCACATGGTGCGCGTCGTTCGCCATCCCAGCCCCCGCGAGGACGGCGTATGTCGACGCGCCGCGGGCCCGAGCATGCTCCGCCGCCTCCAGCACGATCACCGCCGCGCCCTCCGCGAGCACGAACCCGTCGCGTTGCTTGTCGAACGGCCGCGATGCCGCCTTCGGCTCCTCGTGGCGCGAGGACAGCGCGCGCATCGCCGCGAAGGCGGCCAGCGGAAGCGGGTGGATCGCCGCTTCCGCGCCTCCGCACACGACGACGTCGGCCCGGCCATCACGGATCATCTGCAGCCCGTAGCCGATCGCCTCGGCACCGGAGGCGCAGGCCGACACCGGCGAGTGCGCGCCGGCCCGGGCCGACAGCTCCAGGGCGAGCGTCGCCGCCGGTCCGTTGGGCATGATCATCGGCACGGTGAACGGCGAGACCCGCCGTGCGCCGCTCGAGCGCAGCACGTCGTACTGGTCGAGCAGCGTGGTGACGCCGCCGATCCCGCTGGACACCACGACGGCGAGCCGCTCGGGATCCACCTCAGGAGCACCGGCGTCCCGCCACGCCTCGAGCCCCGCGATCATCGCAAACTGCTGGCTGCGGTCGAGACTGCGCATCCGCGGCGCGGGCAGCAGGTCCGCGGGGTCGTGCGCGGCGCGCGCCGCGAGCCTCACCGGCAGGTCCGCCGCCCACTCGTCTGCCAGCACCGAGGCGCCGGACTGGCCATCGAGCAGCGCACGCCAGGTCGCGGGCATGTCACCGCCCAGCGGCGTCGTCGCGCCGAGCCCGGTCACGAGGACAGAGCGAGCAGGCGTACCCGTCACGCGGGGACGCCCGCCTTGCCCAGGAACGCCACGACGTCGTCGACGGTCTTGAGCTCGGCAAGCTCGGCGTCGGGGATCGAGACGCCGAACTTGTCCTCGGCCATGGTGGCGATCTCGACCATCGACAGCGAGTCGATGTCGAGGTCGTCCCGGAACGAGACTCCGGGTACGACGCGGGAGGCCGGGATCCCGGTCGCCTCTTGCACGATCTCGCCGAGGTCGGCGATCAGCTGGTCGGACATGGTCTCTCCTCTGGTCTGCTGGATCGGGTGATCAGGAACTGGGTCAGGGGACTTCGATGACGCAGCCGGCCCAGGTCAGGCCCGCGCCGAACGCCAAGGTCAAAGCCAGGCCCCCGCTGGGGATGCGGCCCTCACGCCGGAGTCGGGCCAGCGCGAGCGGCACCGAGGCGGCGGAGGTGTTGCCGGTGTCGACGATGTCGGTCGCGACGACCGCGTTCGGGGCGTCGAGGGACCCTGCGATCGCGTCGACGATCCGCAGGTTGGCCTGGTGGAGCACGACCGCCGCCAGGTCCTCGGGCGCCACCCCGGCCGCGGCGCAGATGTCACGGGCGGTGGCATTGAGCGACGTGGTGGCCCACCGGAACACCGCAGGGCCATCGAGGCGGATGTGACGCCGGTCGGTCATGCCGATCAACCCGGCGGCGCTGCCGTCGCTGCCGCTGACCAGCGGCCCGATCCCGCAGCGCTGCGACGGCCCGACGACGACTGCTCCGGCTCCGTCACCGAACAGGATCGCGGAGGACCGGTCCGTCCAGTCGACCAGGTCGCTGAGCCGTTCCGCGCCCGCGACCACGGCGTACTCCGCATCGCCGGCGCGCACCGCGTTGGAAGCCGCGGCCAGGGCATAGCTGAAGCCGGCGCACGCGCCGTTGACGTCGTACGCCCCCGCGGCGGTCGCACCGATGGCGTGGGCCACCGCCGGAGCGCCGCCGGGGACCGAGTCGCGCAAGCTGCAGGTGGCGAGGACCACCTGACCCACTCGCGCCGGGTCGATGCCCGCGTCAGCGATGGCCTTGGTGGCCGCCGTCGCCGCCATCGTGACGACGGTCTCGCCGTCGCCGGCGACATGGCGCCGCTGGATCCCGGTACGGCGGCGGATCCAGTCGTCGTCGGTCTCGAGCGCTTCGGGCAGGTCGGCGTTGGCCAGCACCCTGGCCGGGCGGTGCTCGCCGATCCCGATGATCCGGCTGCCGCGAGGCGCTGCGAGTCGCATCGTCATGCGGCCAGCTCGCGGGCCGCGAGAAGGTCCTCGGGGGTGCGCAGCGCGAGCGTCTCGACGCCGGGCAGGGCGCGGCGTACCAGCGCCGTAAGGGTCCCGGCAGGCGGCAGCTCGATCACCGCCGTGACGCCCAGCTCGGACATTGTGGCCAGGCATGCGTCCCAGCGCACCGGCAGGCAGACCTGCTCGACCAGGCGGTCGATCACCTGGCGGCCGCTGGTCAGCAGCGCGCCGTCGAGGTTCGACAGCGCCCCGCGCCCGACCGCTGCCGCGGCCTCGGTCCGCGCCGCCGCGGCCGCGAGCGCGTCACGCGCCTGCGCCATCAGCCGGGTGTGGAACGCCCCGGCGACCGGGAGCGGGCGCACCCGCGATCCGGCGGGCGGCGCCGCGAGGAGCCTGGCGACCGCCTCGGCAGGGCCGGCCGCGACGATCTGCCCGGCGCCGTTGAAGTTCGCCGCGTCGCAGCCTGCCGCAGCGATCGCCGCGAGCACCTCGTGCTCCTCACCGCCGAGCACGGCCGCCATGCCGCTGGGCAGCGCTGAGGATGCCTGCGCCATGGCGGCGCCCCGCACCCGGATCAGCCGCATCGCATCCGCCGCCGTGATCATGCCGGCCGCAGCCGCGGCGGTGAACTCGCCGACGCTGTGGCCCGCGACGACAAACGTGGCGGGGTCGAGGTCGAGGCAGCCGAACGCGGCAAGGCCGGCGCCGACGATCAGCGGCTGGGCCACTGCCGTGTCGGTGATCCGCTCCTCGGGGAGCTCGGTCCCCGCTGATACGAGATCCACGTCGGCGTCGCGAGCAAGCGTGCGCAGGCTCGCGGCAAAGGCGGGAACCGCCAGCCATTCCTGCAGAAATCCCGGTCGCTGAGCTCCCTGACCGGGCGCGAGAACCGCAAGCACGGGGCCAGCCTCAGGGTGACCGGCCAGTAGGTCAGCCGACAGCGCCGACAGTGTTGCGGTCAGCGATTTGTAGGTTTCCTACAAGTCAGTGGAGCTGTCGATCCGGCCCAACGTCAGAGCGACCTGTACGACGTAGCGGTCCCGACCGGAGCCGAGGTCGTATCCGCTCACCTCCGCGATCCGCCGCAGCCGGTACCGGACGGTGTTGGGGTGGACGAACAACGAGCGGGCGGTGGCCTCGATCGCGCCGCCGGAGGCCACGTAGGCATCAACCGTCTCCAACAGCGCCGGCTCGGCGCACAACGGCTTGTAGACCTTCGTCACCAGCACGCGCGCCGCGCGGAGATCGCCGGCAAGCGCCCGCTCCGGCAGGAGGTCCTGCGTGGCAACCGGCCGGGGCGCGGCCGGCAGTGCGGGAACCGCCCGCAGACCGGCAAACACGTCCTGGACCGTCGCGGCTGCCTCGACCAGCCCCGGACATACCGGCCCGATCACCACGGGGCCCGGGCCGAACGCCGGCAACAAGGACCGCACGATGCGGCTGACGCGGCCTGCCGCGCCGGCCACCACCACGAGCCGGCCGGTCTGGATGCCGGTGAGGATCTCGGCACCGGCGTCTCTGCCGAGCCGGCGGGTGTGGGCGAGGGAGCGCTCCGCGTCACCGTCCGGCGAGGCCCCGGCCATAACCAGCACGTGACTCGGCTCGTGCCAACCAAGCGCAGAGGCACGCGACTGCAGGGAGTCGCTCACGTCGCCGCGGACGATCGCATCGACGACCAGCGCTTCGAGGCGGGCATCCCACGCTCCCCGCTGCTCGGCGGCCCGCGCGTAGACCTGCGCGGCCGCGAACGCGATGTCGCGCGAGTAGCGCAGCACCGCCTCGCGCGCCCATGCCTGCGCCTCGGGCGCGGCGAGCTCATCGACCGCGTCCTCAGTCACGTCGACCGCGATGCGGACCAGCTCGACGGTCTGCTCGAGCGTCACCAGCCGCGCGAGGTCCCGCGGAGCAACATCGAAGACTCCCGCGGTGATCCGCGCGCCGGCCTCGGGCTGGCGAAGCCACTCCGCGAACCCCCGAATGCCCGCTTGCACCAGCAGCCCCACCTGCGACCGCGGCAGCGCCGGCATCGCCGCGAACCACGGCAGGGTCTCGGCCATGCGCTGCTGTGCGCGGTTCGCCAGCGCGCCGGACTGCCGCTCGATCCGCCGGGCGGTCGCGCTGATCCGCGCTGCACCTGGCGAGTCCACCGGGCGAGCATTGCAGACCCGCGCGCCGTCCAGACACGACGAGGGCGGCCCCGGAGACCCGGGACCGCCCTCGTCGTTGTTCCGACAGGTCGGACTTACTTCACTGTGATCGTCTTCGCCACCGAGGTGCCTACCCTCGTCGAGGAGGTCGCGGCAACCCGGACTCGGAAGGTGAGTCGCTTGCCCTTCGCCCGAGTGATGACCACCTTGGCGTGACGCCCACCCGGACCAATGTAGTTCGCCCGGATCTGGTGCCAGCGACCATTGATCTTCTGGTAGTAGCGGACCAGTGCGGAACGGGCTGCAGGGTCACCCGTCACGTGGATGGTGACGAACCCCTGGTGAGCGTTCTTCGCCCGAGTGTCGAGCGAGAGCACCGGGTGCTCCGCCCTCACTCCTGCGTTGACCGACACCGTGGCGTTAGCCGTCGGCTCGTTGGCCTCGCGGATCTGGTCGCCGTTGGTGTCGACAAATGCCGCGAAGGTGAGCTTGCCGGCGCTTGTCGGCGTGTACCTCACGGTCGTGTTGCCGGCAGGACCCGTGGTTCCCGAACCGATAGCCACGGCCTTACCGCCGATGCCCACGTAGAAGCGGACGATCTGGCCCGCCATCGGAGCGCCGCCAGCGTTCGCGGCGTGAGCCGTGAGCGCCATGGCGTTGCCGGCCCGGCCGTTGGCCGGTGCGCGCAGGACCAGAGCGCTGGCGCCAGCGGGGGCAACCGTGTAGGTCGCCGACGCCGTGCAGGCACCGCCGGTCGTCGCGCACTGGTTCGCGGGCGACGCGTTGGCGATCGAGAAGCTGATCGCACCAGAGCCGGTGTCCGTCGACGCCGTCGTGACCGTGACGTTGACCGTGCCGTCGGAGGCAGTGATCACCTGGTTGGCACCGTTGCCGACCGTGCCGACACCCGTCTGGGTGTAGACCACCGCGACGCCGGGGACCGGGTTGCCGTTCTTGTCGGTAACCGTGGCAGTGAACTTCTGGCTGCCACCCGCGGCGATCGCCGCGGTGCTCGGGCTGACCGCCACGCTGTACGCCTGAGCCGGGGTCGGCGCGGCGTAGGTCACGGTGTTGCTGCCGCTCTTGCCGTCCGCCGTCGCGGTGACCGTCTGGGCACCCGACTTGGTCGACGAGACGTCAGCGACCGCGATACCGGAACCGTTGGTGGTCGCCTGGTAGGTGGTCGTGGTCGAGCCGGTCGCGCCGTGCGCGCCGACCGTGCCGTTGCTGACGGTGAAGGTCACGTTGTCGCCGGCGATGGGCTCGCCCGCCGAGTCCTCCACGAGCGCGCACACCGGGGTGACCGCGCCAGCCGCAACGCCGGTGGCGGCGGTGTCAGAGGCCGAACCGCAGCTGGTGGCCGTGCCGTGACCGCTGGTGTCGACGACAACCGTGCTGGCAACCGGAGCAACGGTGGTGTACTGCACCGTCGCGCTGCCGCTGAGGTGGTCCGTCGCGTCCGTCACGCTGATGGTGTCGGTGTGCGACGCCGGGACGGTGCCCGCGTCGGTGTAGGTGATCACGCCACCAGCACCCGCCGTACCCGTCTTGCCGAGGTTACGGCCGGTGACGACGTAGGTCAGGGTCGGCGAACCGGAGACCGGGTTGCCGAACTGGTCCTGGACCGTCGCAGTGACCGTGACGGTCCCGCCGACCTGGACGCTCTTCACCGCGGGCTGAACGCTCAGCGTCGTGGCGACCGGAGTGGCCCAGTGGGCAGTGGCGCTACCGATGGACGTGCCGGCAACCGACGCGCTCACCGTGGCGTTGTCGCCGTTGACCGCGCTCGGGTCGTTGACCGTGAAGGTGGCCTGGCCGTTGGCGCCCGTGACGACGGTCCCGCTGGTCAGGTTCGACCCGGTGACGGTCGCGCCGCCGAGCTTCGCCGACGTGGTCGTGAAGTTGACGTTGGCACCCGAGATCGGGTTGCCGTTCGCATCCTCGACAGTCGCGGTGAACACGACCGAGTTCTGCGTGGTCGGAACCGTGCAGGAGGTCTGAGCCGTGTTCTGGTTCGCCCCGCTGAGCTTGTCCACGCAGGTAACCGAGCTCTTGGCCGCCGAGACTGCCGGAGCCGGGGTGAACACCGCGGTCACGACCGTCTGCGGCTCGCCCGCGTCGGCGCCGCCGGTGTGAACCGTCCCGTTGTCGTTGTTCACGAAGAACACGATCGAGTCGGTCCCAGCGGTGCCGCCGCTGTGCACGGTGCAGGTGACCGAGCCGGTGGAGTCCGTCGTGCCACAAGCCGTCGGCGCGATGCTGTCCGGACCCGCGTTCACGACGTTCGGGTTGGACGACTCGTTGACCGTCACACCCTGGACCGGGTTGCCGTTCGCGTCGGTCGCCTTGACCGTGTAGGTCGCGGTCGAGCCGGCGTACTGGGTCGTGGTGGTCGGGTTCGCGGTCAGGGTCTTGACGGCGTCAGCCCCGCCCGTGGTCCACGTCACGTTGGTCTGGGCACTCGTCGTAGCGGACGACGAGACCTTGACCGAGCCGGTGCCGGCAACCGCAGAGGACACGCCGAAGGCGTCGTCGCCGTTGGCGTCGAGCGTCTCGGTGCGCGTGAGAGTGGTGGTGTACGTGCCGTTGCCGTTGTTGACCGTCGTACCGCCCTGAGCAACCTGAGCACCGCACGTCGCCGGGTTGCCGGTCGCGCTGTAGAGCGTGATCGAGTTGGCGGCCGGGCTGGTGGTGGTCGTCTCGGTGACGGTGAGCGTCGCGGTCTCGCCAGCGGCGGAGTTGCCCGGCTGAGTGGTGTCCTGAGCGACCACGTTGAAGGCGCTACACGTGCCGGTGTTCGCGGTCACGGAGCCCGAGGGCGTCAGGATGATGTTCGTGGGTGATGCTGCGGCGGCCGACCCGATCGCGAGCGGTGAGGCCAGGACGGCCACCACCGATCCGAACAGGACCGACGCAGATGCCCACTTCCTCGTGGGCGATTCTCTGTGTCGCATTCGCGTCCTCTCCTAGTGGGCGGCGGTCACCGCCCATCCCCTGTGCACTGCCCACACGACCAAGTCGGACGCGCGCCTCCCCGCACCTTCGAAACAGCGCTTCCCGCTCCGTCGGCGTTACACACCTCCGACGGGGCAAAAGTTGATCAAGGTCGTGGGGCCACGGCCATGCTGCGGGAGAAATGCCCAAGATCCAATACGTCTGAACCTAAATGATCAAAAGGGACTAGGGCGCACACCGTCACCTAGCCACATCTCGCTCGTTTCGCCACCAGCCCTCCGGGCATCGTTCGGCCAGCCATGATCGACGTGCTCGAGCCGATCCAGTCTCGCGAGCCTGCCGCGGACTGGAGAAGGCCGTGGGCGCGCTGGCTCGGCATGACCGTGCTCACCGCGATCGTGATCACCGCCTTGTGCAACGTCTACGGGCAGCGCGCGAGCACCCAGCAGGTCAGCGGCCCACTCGCCCAGCTGACGCTGCGCGCCCCGACCACGGTGCGACCCGGCCTGCTCTTCCAGGCCAAGATCACGATCACGGCCGATCAGACGCTACCCAACGCCGAGCTCGTGCTGAGCCACGGCTGGGTCGACGGGCTGACCATGAACACGGAGGAGCCGTCCCCGACGAACGAGACCAGCGGGCCCGATGGCTCGTTGATCTTCGGTATCGGGACCCTGCAGCCCGGCCAGCCGTTCGTCCAGTACCTCGACTACCAGGTAAACCCGACGAGCCTGAGCCGCCGGCCGCAAACGCTTGTCGTCCGCAGCAACGGCACGGTGGCGGCCAGCCTCGACCGCACTCTCACGATCGTGCCCTGACGAACTGGCGGGTGGAGGCTGACTTTCGATGGACATTGCAATCCGGACGATCGTCCTGTACTTCTTCGTCATCGTGGTGATGCGCGTCGTCGGGCGCCGCGAGCTGTCATCGCTCACCGCGGTCGACCTCATCCTCTTGATCGTCATGGGGGACGCAATCCAGCAGGGCCTGACCCAGGACGACTACTCGGTCAGCGGCGCAGTCATCGTCATCTCGACCTTCGCGGTGCTCCAGGTCGCGACCGCGTACCTGGGATTCAGGTTTCGGCGGGTGCGACGAGTGCTCGAAGGCGACCCTGTGGTGCTGATCGACGACGGCAAGCTCGTCGAGGCGAACCTGCGCCGCCACCGGCTGACCCCCGACGACGTCGCCGAGGAGATGCGTCTGCAGCAGATCATGTCGTTCGGGGACGTCCGCTGGGGGATCCTCGAGGCCAACGGCCGGATCAGCTTCATCGAGCGCCGGTCGCTTTCCGAATCAGAGCGCGCGCAGAGCTCGTAGGCGTCCCGCCGCTACGCCGGGATGTCCCCTTCGAGCGTGATGCGGTGCAGCAGCCGGCGGTGGCCGTGGTAGTCGTTGACCGGGTTGTGCTGCGCGCACCGGTTGTCCCACATCGCCAGTGACCCGACCCGCCAGGCGAAGCGGCAGGTGAACTCAGGCTTGACCTGGTGGGCGTAGAGGTAGCGCAGCAGCGGCTCGCTCTCGGCCTCGGTCATGCCGTCGAATCGCGCCGTGTGTGCGATGTTGACGTAGAGCGCCTTGCGCCCGGTCTCCGGGTGAGTCCGAACGACCGGATGGCGCGACTCGAAGTCCTGCGGCTCGACCCCGTCGAGGCCGCGGATCCGGTCCTCGCGCGTCTTGCTGACGTCGGCGCGCGCGGAGCTGTTCACCGCGGTGAGCCCTTCGAGGACCTCCTGCAGCTTCGGCGAGAGGGCCTCGTACGCGTCGTACTGGTTCGCGAACAGGGTGTCGCCACCGTACGGCGGGATCTCCCGGGCGAGCAGCATCGTCGCCATCGGCGGGCGCTCGAGATAAGTGGTGTCCGAGTGCCAGATGCCCCCGAAGTTGACCGTCTCGTGAGGCTCCTTCAGCACCGCGATGATCTCGGGGTGCCCGGGGATGCCCGGCACCAGCGGGTAGGCGCCGATCGGGCCGAACCGCTTGGCGAACCCGACGAACTGGTCGTCGCTGATCGGCTGGTCGCGAAAGAACACGACGAGGTGCGCCAGCCACGCGCTGCGAATCTCGGCGATGACCTCGTCGTCGAGGTCATCGCTGAGGTCCACCCCGCTGATCTCGGCGCCGAGCGCGCCGGCAATCGGCGCGACTGAGATCGTCCGGTACGTCGTCGTCGCCTCCGCAGTAGTCACGAGACACAGTGTCGCGCGTGTGCTGTGCACTTGCCCAGCCGGGAGGGCCGATCTGGCTAGCCCTCGCCGCCTTCGGCCGCTGCCGCCTGCCGACGCGCCATCTCGGCGGGCTGCATGCCGCCTTGCAGCACCTGGCCGATCAGCGCCTGCACGTCCTTGCTCATCGAGGCCAGCGTGACCAGGTCGTTGGAGCTTTGCCAGTGCACCCGCATGCCCATCAGCTCCCAGGCGCGCTTGAGGTTGGCCTTGGTAGCCATGAGTGTCGTCAGCGGCGCCTGGGCGACGTGCCGGGCGATGGCTTCGACCCGGTCCTCCAGCTCGCCGCGAGGCACGACCTCGTTGATCAGGCCGTACTCGAGCGCCTTGTGCGCGCTGACCGTCTCGGACGTGTAGAGGTAGTACGCCGCGCGCCGCCAGTTCATGAAGACCCAGGGCTCGATCGAGCACTCTCCTGAGGGCATGCCGAACCCCTGCAGCGGCGGGTAGCCGAAGTAGGCGTCGTCCGAGGCGACGACCATGTCGGTGGTCAGGCCGTAGTGCGTGCCGCCGCCCACGCAGTAGCCGTGGACCTGCGCGATGGTCGGCTTGGCGAACTCCCACAGGTTCATGACCGGCTTGACGAAGATGTCGCTCTGCGCCTTCCATGCGCTGCCGCGGGCTGCCGTCTCCTTCGCGAACTCCGGGTACGCCTGCGCCATGTTGGCGACGACGTGCCCGGAGCAGAAGCCCTTGCCGTTGGCCTTGAGGATCACCACCTTGATGTCGTAGTCGCGCTCGGCGTCGTACAGCGCCGCATCGACCTCTTCGGCCATCACCTGGTCCTGGGCGTTGGCCTTCTCGGGCCAGTTCAGGATCACCCGGGCGATCGGGCCTTCCTTCTCGTAGACAATGCGTTCCCGGGTCTCGTTCAAGTCCATGCAGCGGACGTTAGCGGCAACGTGACACGCGTGTCAGAGACGGCCGGTGCGCACCCGTGCTATCGCGGCTCGCAGATCACGACGGGGATGTCACGGGCGGTGTTCTTCTGGTAGCCGGCGTAGCCCCTGTAGACCGCGACGATCCGCGGCCATAACTCCGACTTCTCCTCGGCGTCGGCGGTGCGAGCCGTCATCGGGGCGGTCAGCATCGTCGAGAAGCGCTTGCCCGACTTGCGGGCAGGACATCGCGGCGCTGACGGCTAACTGCTAAGCATGCGCAAGGGTCTCACCGTTCTCGGCCTGCTCGCGATCGCCGCAGCTATGGCGGTTCCCGCCGCGGGCTCCGCCGCGACAGCCACCGCCGCGACAGCGGCCGCCGCGACAACCCGTTCGACCGTCGACCATCAGGGATTCATCCCGATGCCGGACGGCACCCGCCTCGAGTACACCGTGGACCTCCCGCACGCCGGTGGCAGGTTTCCCGTCGCGATGGTCTACGACGGGTACTGCGAGGGCCCTGGTCCCCTCGCCTGCAACGACGTGGCCTCGGCTCACGCGCTGCTGCGCGCGGGCTTCGCGATCCTCGGTGTCAGCATCCCCGGGACCAGTTGCTCGACGGGCGTGTTCAACGCCTTCACCGAGCAGGAGTACCGCGATGGCGCCGCCGCGGTCGAGTGGGCCGCCCGCCAGCCGTGGTCGACCGGCCACGTGGGGATGTTCGGTGACTCGTTCCCCGGCATCACCCAGGTCGGCATTGCCGGGCTGCGTCCCGCCCATCTCGACGCGATCGCACCGTTTCAGGTGACGACCGACATGTACCGCGACGTCGCGTTCCCGGGCGGGATGGCCAACATCGGCTTCGGTGCGTTCTGGGCGGGGGTCGACCAGCCGCTGAACTCCTACCGCAGCGGTCTGGACCAGGCATTGAAGACCGAGGACATCCGCTGCCTGACATCGCTCGTGACCAACGTGGCCTCCATCCCCGGGCACAACATCGCCTTGCAAGGCTTTGTACGGCCGTTCGACGGCGCGTGGTGGCAGGCGCACCAGCCTGGCGCCAACGCCGGCAAGATCGACATCCCGACGTTCGGTTGCTACACGTGGCAGGACGACGAGGTCGAAAGCCGGGGTTCGAGCTACCTCAGCCAGCTCAATCCAAAGACCACCTGGGTGGTCGCGAGCAACGGCTACCACGGGATGTGCGAGCTCTCGATCCCGAAGGTCACTCGCGAGCTGGTGGCGTTCTTCAACCGCTTCGTGAAAGGTGCGCACAACGGGTTCGCCGCGCACGTTGCGCATCTGCAGATCTGGCACGACGCCCACGTCGACCGCGCTGGGCACAACGTCCCGACCTGGATCAGCAGGTTTGCGTCCTACCACGCAATGCCGGTCAGGCCGCTGTCGCTGTACTTCCGCGACGATGGCGAGCTCTCGCTGACGCCGCCGACCGGCGCCGCCAAGCCGGACAGCTATGTGTATCCCGGCCCGAACCTTGGTGACGAGGACGGCGTCGTCGTCGGGCAGCACAACCTGCTCTGGACGGCGCACGACCTGCCAGCGACCTCCCTGACCTACACGACGCCGCCGCTCGCCCACGACGTGGAGTTCTTCGGCTCCGGGTCGGCGAACCTGTGGCTGAGCTCGACCGCACCCGACACCGATCTGCAGATCACGTTGTCGGAGGTCCGGCCGGACGGCCAGGAGATGTACGTCCAGCGGGGCTGGCTGCGCGCCTCACGGCGAAAGCTGGTCCGGTCCAGGTCGACGGCTCTGGCGCCGTACCTGTCCGATCAGGCGGCCGACGTCAGCAACCTCACGCCGGGCAAGCCGACCTACATGCGGGCGCAGCTCTTCCCGTTCGACTACGTGTTCCGGAAGGGATCGAGCATCCGGCTGACGATCGACGCACCGACCGGGTTGACGGGCGGCTGGCTCGTGAACTTCCTGAACCTGCCGGCGGTCAACAGCGTCTACGCAGATGCGACGCACCCGTCGGCGATCGTGCTGGGCGACCTCGCGGACGCCCGCGCGGCCGCGTCCTACCCGAAGTGCGACACGGTTCTCAACCAGCCGTGCCGCAGGAACACGGTCGCGGTGCCGAGCGGGACGATGGCGATCGGCGAGCCGGCAGAGCGCTAGTCCGCCTTGGCCTTCTTGGTGGTGCCGTACCCGCGGCTCATCGCGGCCTCGATCACCTTCTGCAGGTCGTGGTCGGTCAACGTCGTCGGCGTACCGAGGGTCAGCGAGCGGGTGTAGAGCTCGCAGCACCACTCGAGCATCTCGAGGGTCTCGCAGGCGGCGGCGATGGTCTGGCCGTGCGCGACCGAGCCGTGGTTGGCCATCAGCGCGGCCGTCTTGCCCTCGAGCGCCGCAGCGACGTTCTGGGCGAGCTCCGGCGTGCCGAAGGTCGCGTACGGCGCCGTGCGCACCGAGCCGCCGAGCATCAGCTGGCTGTAGTGGATCACCGGGAGCTCGGTGTGGGTACAGGCGACCGCCGTCGACGCCAGCCCGTGAGCGTGGGCGACCGCCTTGGCGAAGGACTTCTTGTAGACCAGCAGGTGCAGCTCGAGCTCCGAGGTCGGCGCCAGGTCACCGTCGACGATCTGGCCCTCGAAGTCGACCACCGTCATCATCTCGGCGGTGAGCTCCTCGAGCACCCCGCCGGTCGGCGTGATCACGACGTGGTCGTCGGCGCGGATCGACAGGTTGCCGGCAGTGCCGGTCACGAGTCCCTTGGCAGCCACCCGGTGGCAGGCAGCAGCGAGCGCGGCGCGTTCCTTCTCGAGCATGCGAGGACGCTACCGGTTCGCTGACGCGCGCGTCAGGGTCGACACCATGGATTCGCCGGGACGCCCTTGCACGGGTCCGGCATCGTCGGCTGCTTGGGCAGCGGGTGCATGACGACGTGGGTCAGCCGGGGGTAGTGGTCCGTGGGCAGGCACGGGACGCTCACGCCCGCCACCAGCGCGACCTGGGTGTTGCACAAGGCCTCGTCCAGGAACAGCGCGTTGAGGTTCGCGGGCACGTCCTTGCCGGTGCAGGACGGGTAGCGCGACTGCAGCATGGCGGCATCCCCGCTCAGCGCTCCGCCGGTGTCGACGTTGCCGTGGTAGCAGTCGGTCGGCTCGTTGTTCTCCATGTTGAGCTGGTCGAAGTCGCCGTTCGTCGGGTTCCCGAAGAAGCCGTTGTGGGTGTAGGTGTTGTCGATCAGCGCGTCGCCGTACTCGTCGTAGAGGCAGCTGCCCGGGCCGGTCAGCAGGAAGTTGGGGGTGCCGCCGGTGCACGGGCCGCCGCTGTCCGGGAACGGCACGACGATCGTCCCCCACGACCCGTTGTTGATGAACTTGTTGTCCATCACCGTGTCGTTGCGGGCGCCGGAGAACGACGCTCCGGTGCCTACCGGCCCCTGCGACGCGAGACCGGACTTCGGCACGTTGGGGTTGTTGTTGTTGGCGAACACGTTCTGGTAGAGCACCCAGCAGGTCGGAGCGCCCTTGATCGGCGGCTTGATGCCCTTGGGGCAGGCGCCGTTCTGCGGCGGAGGGTTGTCGCCGTTCTGGCTGTTGGTGTCGAACCCGTCCTCGTTGTGGTCGAACCGGTTGTGCTCGATGAGCATCGTGCCGCCGGAGTTGCTGCCGGAGTAGCCGAGCGCGTTGAACTCCGACCGGCTGTCCCGGATGATCTGCGTGCACAGCTGCAGGCAGGCGCCGATGTAGAAGCCGGCGTCGTCGAAGTTGCTCGCGTAGTCGTGGGCGAACAGGCCGCCCTGCCACGCGCTCGAGAACACGCCGTACTCCGCGGCGTCCTGGGTGCCGTTGTAGAACGTCGAGGTGGTCGACAGGTACGTCGCGAGGAACCCCCAGCCGTGGATCTGGTTCTTGCTGTTGAGGCCGTCCCACCAGATCTCGTTGCCGGTGTCGCCACCCGGGCCGCTCAGGAAGTTGCACGCGGTGAGGTTCTCGACGTTCACGTTGTCCGCTTGGTAGGCGACGATGCCGTCGAGGCCCTCGCCCTTGGGGCCGTGGTTCTGCGCGGCGGGTTTGCTGCTGCACTTCGGATACCCGGGCTTCGTCCCGTCCACGACGACGGTGTTGCGGTTCATCCCCCGGATCGTGATGTCGGGCGTCGTTACCAAGACGCCGGACGGGATGTCAGGGCTCGCGGCGGGTGCCCGGCTCGAAGTGGTCTTGTAGTCGCCCGGCGCGACCAGGATCCAGTCGCCCGGCCGGGCGTCGTCGACTGCCGCCTGGATCGTCGAGTACTGGCCCTTGATGTGGTGGTAGGTGCCCACCCGCAGCACCCTGCCCGCGGGGCTCCTGCCCTGGGAGACGCTGAGCGTCGAAGCTCCCGCGCTGCCCGCACTCGCCGAACCGCTGAGGCCGAAGGCGAGCGCGCAGCAGACCACCGGCGCAAGACACAGAAGCCTCACCAGACGCGCTTGCACAATGCTCTCCCCTCCGCCGCGGCGGCCGCTTCGGGCCTCACGACGATCGCGACTACTTGACCACTCGGCCATTGGCGTTGAGCGCGTACCAGGCGCCGTGGAACTGGCGGTTGCCGATGTTGATCACCGAGCGCGGGCCGGTGTCGAAGCGGTAGGTGTGCAGCGGGTGGCCGTTGTAGGTCAGCTCGCGCACCTTGCCCTGGTACGGAATGGTGCCGAGTAGCGACCGCTTCACTCCGGGCCCGACGACCGGCTTGCCGACGGTGGTCACCGCAGGCCAGTCCCGCTCGCAGCCTTTGATCGTGCGGCAGATGTCCTTGTTTGGCTTGTCGCGCATGAACATGTAGACGGTGTAGCCGGTCTTGTCGACGAGCAGCGGTCCCACGTAGGTCTTCGCGACGCTTACCGTCGGCTTGACCTGCGCCGCCGCTTTGCCAGCGGTGGCGCCGAACGCGGCGCTGGTCCCGAGCCCGAGCAACGCTGCCACTACCGGTACGACGGCGAACCGCCGACGCGGTCCCCCGCCAGCAGCTGTGCCTTTCATGACCGCCTCCCACGCCGTCGACTTCGTGCTCGGCGGCAGCGTACCGAGGGTTAACAGTTCGTGTATGTTTCCGCCGATGCAGGACAACTCGGGGGCGGTAGGCCGAGATCTGACGCGTCGGCGATTCGTTGCCGGAGCGTCTGCCCTGGCTGCGGCCGGGATGGCTGTCGGCCGGGGAACCACGCGCGCCTTTGCGAGCGCTCGACCGAAGATGGTGCCGCTGGGCGGCCAGCCCGACGGCCTGCCTCACCGCCAGCACGCCTGGGGCGACTTCACCGCCAAGGACGCGTACGGCAACGGCACCGCGCCCAAGTACGACCGGTTGCTCTTCTTCGACGTACGCGGCATCCCGACCACCGCCCACGCCCGGTTGCTCGAGTCGCGACTGCGGACGCTGGAACGCCACTTTCACTGGGGTCACACGGGGCTGCTCTTCACGGTCAGCTGGGGGCCGAGCTACTTCCGGCTGCTCGGGGTCCACTCGCCGATTCCCGAGGCGACCCAGCTGTCGACCTTCGAGCACCCCGAGATCGACCACTACGACGTGTGCATCCACCTCGCCTGCGACGACGACCACCGGCTGACACAGATCGAGCGGGCGCTGGTCCGCGGCCACAAGCTGCCGGGGGTCAGCGGCTCGCTCTCGCTGAAGCCGGCCCTCACCTGGCGGGAGACCCGTACCGGCTTCACCGGCGTCGGCATCCCTGCTCGCCGGCAGGACGTCAAGGGCATCCCGGCCGACCGGCCGGTGCCCGCGGGGTCGCCGTTGTTCATGGGCTTCAAGTCCGGGCTGCGCAAGAACCAGGCCACCGAGGACGCCGTCACGATCGAGAAAGGCCCGTTCGCAGGCGGCACCACGATGCACGTCAGCTACATGCGCGAGACCCTGGGCGACTGGTATCGCAAGCTCTCCGAGCAGGACCGTCGGGCGCTGATGTACTCACCGGAGACCGATGCCGCCGCCGAGCAGCGCATCATCGAGGACAAGACCGACACCAGCGCGGACACGAAGCAGATGGTCACGGCGATCCACAAGTACGGCATGGTCGGTCACTCGCAGGCGACCGCGCAGGCGCGCAAGCACGGCAGCCCGCTGATCATCCGCCGCGACTTCAACACGACGGACGGCGGCTACGCCGGCCTGCACTTCGTCGCCGTACAGCGCGACATCGAGGACTTCGTCGTCACCCGCAACGCCATGAACGCCAACGGCGCGCACAACATCAACAAGAAGGTCACCGCGACCAGGAACAACGGCATCAACGCGTTCATCAAGGTCCGGCGGCGCGCGAACTACATCATGCCGTCGCGCACGGACCGCTCGTTCCCGCTGCTGCCGGGTCGCGCCGCGGTCCTCTGACCGACCGACGTCCGCGCGAGAGATCTGGTGGTGCGCCGCCAGGGACTCGAACCCCGGACCCGCTGATTAAGAGTCAGCTGCTCTAACCAACTGAGCTAGCGGCGCGTCCCGCAAAGCCTATCAGCGGCGTTGCGGCGGGGAGACCCGGACAGTGAACGACGTCGTCACCGGCTGGCCTTCCGCATCGAGAATGCGAGCGGTCACGTGATGGACACCGACGCCGAACCGGTGCGTGACGATGTACGGCTTCAGGTCCGACCCGGAGAAGTCGTGGTAGCCGGTGACCGCGCCGAAGCTCCAGTGCACCTTGCCGGTCGGGTTCTCCTTGATGTCGACGCTGCCCACGGGCAACCCGTCGGCCGTCGTCGCCTCCGGCAGGTCAGGCGGCGAGTAGGTCGCGATCATCCGCACCCGGGCCTCGCCGTCGGGACCCGCGTCGGTGACGAACGGGCCGCCGACCACCTGCAGTCCGGGCGCCAGCGCCTGCAGCGGCTGCGTGCTCACCGGGTCGATCACGTGCGGCCTAGTGGCGAAACCGAGCGCCGCGAGGTTCTGCTCCTGACCGGCGACGACGACGTCACCGGTGACGGCCGAGGCCGAGTTGGTGAAGGTGTCCGACGGGTAGATCTCGGTGAACGGGGTCACGTACGCCGGGTAGAAGTAGCCCAGGTCGTCCTGTCCCTTCGACAGCGCGATGACGGTCGCCCCCGGAGCAGCGCGCTGCAGCATGTGCCGCACCTCCGGGAACGGCTCACCCGGCATCGACAGGTAGGCGAGGCCGCCGACCCGCAGCGCGGTGACCCACGTCCCGACCACGAGGCCCGACTGGTACGGCGGGGTGTCCGCGCGGTCGACCGGATACTGCCCCAGCACGTTCTCGATCTGCTGCTTCTGCGGGTCCGGCAGGTTGTCGGCGCCGACCAGGGCGAGCAGCAGCGCACCGGTGCCCGGAATCTGGACCATTCGCTGTGCGGCGCGAAGCTGGCTGCTCATCACCGGCCGGGCGCGGTCGAGCGCGAGGTCCACGAGGTTCAGCACGTTCGCGGCGAAGACGTGATCCTCGGCGATGCCGGTCGCCTGCACCGGCGTCTCCTCGCGGCCCAGCGTCCCCGGCCCGACGATCGCGATCCCGCCGAGCTGGCGCTGCAGCGCGGCGTGCACCAGTCCCGGGTAGTCCGTTGTCAGGTGGCGGATCCGCGCACCATCCACGATGTCCGGGTGCGCGGGCACGGTGACGTAGGTTGCGATCGTCGTGCCGGTCGCCGGGCTCACCGCCCGCAGCACCGTGAGCAGCGGGTCGTCCGCCCAGCCGGCAAACGCGTCGTACTGCGATGCCGTGACGAGATCGAGTGCGGACGCGTTCGCGGTGCCGAACTCGAGGTACGCCGGCTTCGCCGCGGCTGCCGCCTCGACGAGCGCCTTGGTCTCGGCCTTCGTGACCGCCGCGAGATAGGCCCTCGGGACCGGACCCCAGAGACCCTCGAGCGTCGGCGCCGAGTGGCTGTGCGTGGCCTGGATGATGATGTTGCCGGCGCTGATTGGCGGACCGCTGCCCGCGGCATCGATCTCCCGGGCTGCGGCAGTCCTCGCGGCAGTGATGCCGTACTGCGGACCCTCTTGGTAGGCCGCGAACTCAGCCTGAGCATCCACCAGCGCAAGCTCGACGGCCGTCGTGCCGTTGCTGATGTACATCGCACGGACCGACAGCGGCGGCCCGATCACCCTGCCGGGCTTGATCGGGGGGCTCACGCCGAACCCGCCGGAGTACACCGTCACCTTCGGGTCGATCCCGACCACTGCCGCGCCCACCTGGAAGACCGGCTGCACCCTGGCCGAGCCTGCGCGACCGGTCCCCAATGCTGCAGCAGGCACAGCCGCGAGCCACGCACCGCCAACCGCCATCGCAGCGACCACCGCAACCGGCACTCTCACGCGAGGGGACTTCGCCGCCGATCGGCCACCCCCTCCGCCGGGCGAGGATGTTCGGGATGAGGTTGTTTGCTGCGATCGATCCACCGGAAGCCGAGCGCGACCGGCTCCTCGAGTGGCTCACGCTCTCCCGACTCGCGGCGACCGACCTGCGCCTGGTGCCCAGTGAGCAGTGGCACCTGACGCTGTGCTTCTACGGTGAGACCCCGGGCGGCACCGTCGCGGAGCTGGTCGACCGGCTCCGCCGCGCCGCCGAGCGGTCCACGCCGCTGGCGCTGCAGCTCGGCGGGGTCGGCTCCTTTCCCGGCGACCCGGTGCGGGCGAAGGTCCTGTGGCTCGGTGTCGAGGGCGACCTCACCGAGCTCAGCCACCTCGCCGACCGGTGTTCGGCCGCGGGACGGCGCGCGGGGCTGGACATCGAGACCCGCAAGTACCGCCCGCACCTGACGATCGGGCGTCCTCGTCACGGCACCATCGACCTGCGGCCGACCCTCGAGGCGCTCCCGCCGTACGCCGGGCAGCCGTGGGTCGCGACCACACTGCGCCTGGTCCGCAGCCACCTCGGCGCGCGGGTTCGCCACGAGACCCTCGAGGAGCTGCCACTGGGCTGATCCGGCGCCGTTTCGTCGCGGGACACAGTCCACAAACCTGACATTCGTGTCAGATGGGTAGCGACACATCGCCTTTGGGTACCTACGCTGGACATCTCATGTTCACGCCGCTCGGTCTCCTCGCCATAGCGCTGTCGTTCGCGACGGCGCTGTGCTACGCCGCGGGCTACGTCCTGCAGTACCACGAGGCCCACGAGGCGCCGGACCGGCTGTTCCTGTCGTCCAAGAAGCTGATCTTGGAGCTGGTCCGGCACCGCATCTGGGTGTGCGGCGTGATCGTGATGTTCATCGGCAGCGGCCTGCAGGCGGCAGCTCTCGCGTGCGGCAGCCTGGCCGTCGTCGAGCCGATCCTGTGCACCTCGCTGCTGTTCGCACTTCCGCTGTCCGCGGCGTGGCGCCGGGAGAGGCTGACCCGGCGCGACTGGGCGGGTGCGCTCGCGGTCTGCCTCGGTCTCGCTCTGCTGCTCGGCGTCGGCTCGCCGAGCGTCGGCAAGCCCTCGATGCCGCAAAGCGAGTGGCTGCTGGTGACCCTCGCCGCGTGGGGTGCCGCGCTGTTCTGCGTCTCGGTCGGCAAGCGGGCCACCGCGGCGGCGCCACGGGCTGCGCTGATCGGCGCGGCCTCGGGCATCCTGTCCGGCCTGCAGGACGCGCTGACCCACTACACGCTGCACGAGATGTCCGCCCACGGCTACTTCTCCCAGACGCTGACGTGGGAGATGTGGGTCCAGATCGTCGCCGGCTTCTACTCGATCGCGCTCATGCAGTCGGCGTACAAGGCCGGCCCCCTCACGGCCGGGCTTCCGACCATCGCCGTGGGCGAGCCGGTCGTCGGCATGCTGATCGGTGTCGTCGCGCTCAGCGAGCACCTCAACGCCTCCACCGCGGCGCTCACCTTCGAGTGCATCGGCGGCGCGGTGATGGTCGCCGGCACCTGGGTGCTGTGCCGCTCCGAGCTCGTGCTGGGACGCAACCACCCGGCGCGGCTCGCGCACGAGGCGATGCTGTCCGCGCACGAAGCCGTCAAGGAGCTCGAGGCCAAGCTGGCCCCGGTCAAGGGGGCCGCCGAGGCGGCGCTCGGCGCGGCTCGCCGCCCGGTCTCCGCGCGCACTCGCTATGCAAGCCTGCAGGCCATCACCGTGTTCCTGTTCTGGCGCAACCGCTAGGTACGTCGACTCGGCGTTCGCCGCACCGTACGATTCGCTCCGTTGCTGACATCCGTGTCAGGGAAGGAGCCCAGTGCCCGAGCAGCCAGTGCCGGATCACCCAGCGCCGGATCAGTCAGTGCCCGGTCCGCTGAAGCCATCGCGTCGACAGGTGGTCGGTGCTATCGGCGCCGCGCCGCTGCTCACCCTCGGGCCGACGGTGCTGCGCGGCGAGCGGTCCAGGAGCAGCACGCCGGACACCCCTGACAAGGCGGCACCGAAACGCTTCCGGTTCTTCACCGAGCACGAGGGTGCGGTCATCAAGGCAGCTGCCGCGCGCCTGATCCCGGGCCCCGACGACGACCCGGTCGAGAAGCTCTACAACTCTCCCGGGGCGAGCGAGGCCGGCGTCGTCTACTACATCGACACGATGCTCGCGGCGTTCAGCTTCCGGGTCCCGAAGATCTTTGCGGGAGGCCCGTGGAGCAACCGGCATCTTGCCGGGTGGGGCGACCACGAGAACTACATGAAGGAGTTCGTTCCTCCGGTGCCTCGCCAGGAGTGGGCGTGGCGCAGGCGCATCCGCCACCTGCAAAAGCAGTACCGGTCAGCGGTCAAGCAGCTGGACGCGGCAGCCGGCGGGGACTTCAGCAAGGCGAGCCAGTCGGCGCAGGACCAGGCCCTCATGAAGCTCGGGGACGTGCGAGACATGATCTTCACCAACTCGATCGAGGGCATGTACTCAGTTCCCGAGTACGGCGGGAACCGCGACACGGCTGGGTGGAAGAGCGTCTACTGGCCGGGCGACTCACAGCGTCGCGGCTACACCGCTGCGGAGGTAGAACACAGTGACGGTCCGGACGTCTTGGTGCTGACCCCGACCCTCGAAGCCGTCCTCGGCGATCTCGGCATCGTCAGCGCCGCCCGACGCGTCCGACGCCAGCGGATGCTGGGCGTCAACCGGATCCAGGTCGAGGGAACCGGGCAGTCCGATGCGTGAGCGCGCGATCGTCATCGGCAGCGGCGCCGGCGCATCGGTCACGAGCATGGTCCTCGCCCACAACGGCTGGGAGGTCGTGGTCTTCGAGAAGGGACCGCACTACATCCAGGGCTGGGAGAAACCCGGGCCGATCAAGACCGTCTTCTCCAACGACGAGCTGAAGTTCGACCGCAACTTCGACCAGCCGGACCCGATCTCCGAGCCGCGCACGTTTCAGGCGAAGCAAGGCGGCGACCTCATCGTGGGGGTGGTGAACCCGCTCGCCTCGGTGGTCGGCGGTGGCACGACGCACTGGGACGCGAAGGTCCCGCGGTTCTGGGACGTCGACTTCTCGAAGAAGTCGATGCTCGGCGACTTCCCCGGTGCCGACATCGAGGACTGGCCGTTCGACTACGACGAGATCGCGCCGTACTACGAGCGGATCGAACGTCTGATGGGCGCGCAGGGCGACCAGGCAGCGATCCCGGACGTCGTACTCGAGCACGCCCCTGGCAAGCGCGGCTTCGTCATGCCGCCCGGACCCCAGCAGCTGTCGTCGACGACTATCGCCAAGGGCTGCCGCGCGATCGGGCTGCACCCGTACCCGTTCCCGATGGCGATCAACTCGCGCCACCACCTCGGCCGGCCTGCCTGCAACGACTGCGGACAGTGCAGCGACTACGGCTGCCCGATCGGTGCGCGGATCGGGGCCCTCGCGATCATGCAGCACGCACACCAGACGGGACACGTCGAGATCCACGCCGACACCATGGTCGACAGGGTCATCCACGACGGGAAGCGGGCCACCGGCGTCCGCTATATCGACCGGCGGGGCAAGCGGCACACGATGGACGCGAAGGTCGTCGTGATGTCGTGCTCCGCCATCGAGACCTCGCGGCTGGCGTTGCTGTCGAACCTGCCGAATCCGCACGACCGCATCGGCCGGGACATGATGTTCCACAACTTCATGGACGGGTTCGGGATCTTCACGGCACAGCGAATGCACGCCTACCGCGGCCGGTCGATCACGATGTGCTGCGAGGACTTCGCCGATCCCGACTACGTCGGCGCCCGGGCCTTCGCGAAGCTCAACGGCATCCCGTACTTCCGCGGCGGGATCATGGAGATCGGCGGCAGCGAGGACGTCATCGGCGAGGGAACCGAGCTGCAGTTCATCCTTGACGCGCTGGGCAGCGCGCCCGGCATCAAGCCGTTCGGCACCACCTTCAAGACCCTGATGCGGGCCAGCCTGCTGCGAGACCGGCTGGCAGGCATCGACTTCATCGGCGAGGACCTGCCCTACCCGACAAACCGTGTGCAGCTCGACCCGAAGGTCAAGGACTTCCGCGGTGTCCCAGTGCCGCGCCTGACCTACTCGCAAGGCAAGCACGAGCACATCGCGTCGTTGTTCTACATCCCCCTCATCACCGCGTTGCTCAAGGCGGCGGGCGCGGACGCCATCGGTGCGGCCTTGCCGGAGTCTGTCGTCAACAGCCTGACCGGGGCCAACATCCCGCACGGCGCACACGTCATGGGCGGGATGCGCATGGGCAAGGACCCGCGTACATCGGTCACCGACGGGACGGGGCGCGTCCACGGCATGGACAACGTCTTCGTGGCGGACGGCTCGGTCTTCCCGAGCAGCGGCGCGCAGAACCCGACCAACACGATCCTTGCCACAGCGCTGCGCAACGCGACGAAGAACTTCGGACACGGCGCGGACCATCTCGGCCGGGACCACGAGGAAGCTGCCTGATGCGAGGACTGCTGTTCGGCACGACGCCGGCCCCGGTCGACCCGGTCCCCGATGACGCGCACCCGTACCTGAAGGCGCTCGCCGCGGTGCCGATGGACCTGTGCGAGCTTCCCGACCCGGCGCTGCCCGCCGACGACTGGGTCATCATCAAGACCGACCTCTGCGGGATCTGCGGGTCCGACGCGAAGCAGGTCTTCATGGATGGCGACGGCGACTCGTCGATGACTGCGATGATCAGCTTCCCGCAGGTGCTCGGCCACGAGGTGGTCGGTGAGATCGTCGAAGCCGGCACGACGTCGGGGCGGCGGGTCGGCGAGCGCGTCGTACTCAACCCATGGTTGTCGTGCGGGCCCCGCGGCATCTCACCGATGTGCCCGTCGTGCGAGGCGGGCGACTACAACCTCTGCCACCACTTCACCGAAGGCCATCTGGCACCGGGCATCCACACCGGAAACTCCAAGACCGCCAGCGGCGGGTTCGCGGAGCTGGTCCCGGCGCACACGTCCATGGCGATCGCCTGCCCCGACGAGGTCGCCGACGAGGTCGCCGTCCTCGCCGACCCGTTCTCCGTCGCCTTGCACTCCGTGCTGCGCAACCCGCCACCGGTGGGCGGGCGAGTGCTGGTCTACGGCATCGGCGCGCTCGGCCTGTCGACCCTCGCCGTCCTCGCGAAGCTCTATCCGACCGTCGAGGTCGGTGCGATCGTGCGCTGGCAGCACCAGGCCGACGCCGCCGAGCGACACGGCGCGACGGCGTTCTTCCACTCGCCGCAGGAGTCGCTGGTCGAGGCGGTCGCGGACTGGAGCCAGGCCAAGCTGTACAAGCCCTGGCAGGGCCTGTCCATGGCCTTCCCCGGCGGCGTTGACGTCGTGTACGACACCGTCGCCGCGCCGGAGACCCTCGAGGTGTCGGTACGGTTGCTGCGCGCCCGCGGCCGGATGGTGCTCACGGGGGTAAGCCAAGCCGGTCGCTTCGAGTGGAGCCCGTGGTACTTCAAGGAGCTCAACCTGATCGGTTCGAACGCCTTCGGGGTCGAGGAGGTCGGCGGGGTGCGCAAGCACGCCATCGCGCACTACCTGGACTGGGCGGCGACCGGCGGCATCGACATCAGCGACATGCTGACGCACCGCTTCACCCTCGACACGTGGCGCGATGCGTTCAGCGCCATCGCTCGCCAAGGTGAGACCGGGACGATCAAAGTGGCCTTCGACTACCGATGATGCGCGCCGCGGTCATCGAAGGGCCCGGCCGCATCGCGATCCGTGACGCCGACGTCCCGGCCCCCGGCCCCGGCCAGGTGCTCGTCGAGGTGGCGTGGTGCGGGATCTGCGGCACCGACTTGCACGGCGCACTCGAAGGCTGGATGCCGCCGGGCACCGTAGGAGGCCATGAGTGGTCGGGCACTGTGGTGGCGGCCGGTCAGGGCGCGAGCCAGTGGTCGGAGGGCGACCTCGTCGTCGGCGGCCCGCCGTGGTGCGGGGCCTGCCAGTGGTGCCGCGCCGGACGGCCGGCACTGTGCGTCGCCGACCCGGTCCGCAGCACCGGCTCGGGGCACGGCGGTGGGGAGTTCGGCGGCGCGTTCGCGGAGTACCTGCTCGCCGGAGCCGACACGCTTCGGTCGGTCCCGCCCGGCCTCGACCTGCGAGCCGCGGCGCTGTCCGAGCCGCTCGCGGTCGCGATGCACGGCATCTCAGCCGCCAAGCTGCCCGACGACCTGTCGGGGCTGCGCTTCCTCGTCAGCGGCGGCGGGCCGCTCGGCCAGCTGGTGGCGGCCGCTCTGCGCGCGGCAGGTGCCGAGGACGTGACGGTGTCGGAGCCCTCCGCCGTACGTCGCGCGCAGGCGCTCGCCGCAGGCGCGACCTCCGCTGTCGGCCCGCAGGATCTGCCGGCGCCACCAGCGGTGCCGACCGAGGCGCACCAAGACGGCTTCCACTGCGTCATCGAGACCTCCGGTGCCGCGACCGCCGTCACGACGGCGCTTGCCCTGCTGCGGCCTGCGGGCACGCTGGTCCTGCTGGGGACCGGCGCGTTCGAGATCCGGCTCGACGCGATGCGGGTCCTGCTCAACGAGCTGGTCGTGACCGGTGCCTACTGTTACGACGCAGGGGGCATCGACTCGGCGCTTGCGCTGCTCGCGTCGGGTCGGCTCCCGGTAGAGGCACTGCTGCCCCCCGCCGACGTGGGGCTGGACGACCTGCTCGACACGATGAACCGGCTCCACGCCGGCGAGATCCCGACGAAAGCGCTGGTGCGACCGTGACGCAGACGCAGACGACGCCGAAGTTCAACCACGTCGCCATGACCGTGCCTGCGGACATGCTCGACGCGGACGGGCGCAAGGCGATCCTCGACTTCTAC
Source organism: Mycobacteriales bacterium (assembly GCA_035547515.1). Classification (GTDB taxonomy): domain Bacteria; phylum Actinomycetota; class Actinomycetes; order JAFAQI01; family JAFAQI01; genus DASZTV01. Next base: position 4,419 of record DASZUS010000008.1, on the reverse strand, counting down.
GGTGAGGTGTTCGGCTGGCAGGAGCTGCCGACGATGACCGAGGACCGCAAGCGGCTGGTGATGATGGCCTACGAGTTCGGCCAGTTCGTCTTCATCGAGGCCGACGAATCGCCCATGACGACCACGTCGATGGATCACTACGGGATGTCGGTCGCCACGCTGGACGAGCTCGATGCGTTCTACGACAAGGCGAAGGCCTACAGCCAGCGCGACGGGCGCACCGTCGTCGAGGACAAGATGCTCGACGACTTCGGGGTGCTCGAGCTGCACGCCTTCTACGTGCGCCACATCCTTCCGCTCAAGGTCGAGGTGCAGTACTTCGACTGGAAGCAGAAATGACCGCACCCACCCCGACCAGCAAGCCGCGGCAGGCCGCGGCTCGCGGCGGCGCGCCCGCCCAGGAACGCGAGCTCCGCGCGCAAGGCCGCAAGACGATGCAGCGCTTGCTGGCGGCCGGCCAGTCGGTGTTCGCCGCGCAGGGCTTCCACAACGCGCGGGTCGACGACATCGTCAAGGCGGCGAAGACATCTCACGGCACCTTCTACCTCTACTTCTCCAACAAGGAGGACCTGTTCAAAGCCCTCGCGCTGGACACGATGTCGGAGATGGAGGCCCTCGGCGCATCGCTCGGTCCAGTGACGCCGGACGAGGAAGGCCGCGCGACGATGCGGGACTGGGTCACGAAGTTCGTCGACCTCTACGCCGCGCACGGCAGCGTGATCCGCGCCTGGACCGAGTGGGAGCTCAACGACCGGGACCTCGGCCTTCGGGCGCAGACCTCGCTGATGCAGCTCTCGACGGCGCTCGCCAACCGGATCCACGAGGTGCGCGAGCTCGACGACCACGGTGTCGCGGAAGGCGTCGCGTGCCTGTCGATGCTGGAGCGGTTCAACTACTTCCGGGAGTCTCACCAGGTCGACGTCTCACGTGAGGAGGCCATCGAGATCCTCACCCGGGCAGTGTTCGAGGGGTTCTTCGTCCCTGACCGGTCGGCCGCGCGTCGGCCGCGCCGGGTGCGCAAAGCGGGCTGATTGAATGACGAACATGTCCGAGGCTGACGCCGCCGTCAGGGACTTCCCCGACAACGAGCCCGAGCGCCACGACGTGCCGAAGCGCGGCCGCAGCGGTTTCACGGTCGTCGATGGCCGCCAGGTGCACTACCTCGAGTGGGGTGCCGCCAGCGCGCCGGCCGTGCTGGCGATGCACGGCGGCGGGCAGACGGCGTACATGTTCGAAGACATCGGCGCCAAGCTTCGTGACACCTGCCACGTCATCGCGATCGACCTGCCGGGCCACGGCGAGTCCGAGTCGATCCCCGGGACCGAAGGCGTGTCGCGGCAGGAGCTGGCGGCGGCGGTGCCCGGCGTGCTCGACGAGTTCGGGGTTGCCCCGGTGGCGATCATCGGTGCGTCACTCGGCGGCATCATCGGGATGACGCTCGCCGCCGCGCGTCCCGAGCTGGTCTCCGCGATCATCCTGATCGATGTCGGCCACCGGCTCGAGCCCGAGGGCGTACAGCGAATCATCGACTTCATGACCAAGCACGAGTCGTTCGCGTCGCTCGAGGAGGCAGGCGCCGCGATCGCGGAGTACCTGCCCAACCGCAAGCCGTCCGCGCCCGACCGGCTGCGACGCAACCTCCGCCAGCGAACGGATGGCCGCTGGGTGTGGAAGCACAGCCTCGGGCGGATCAGCCGGGAGCGTCTCGCGGACATCCGCAACACCAACTGGGAGAACGACATCCTCGTCGGGCTGGACGAGGAGGCGGCGACGATCCAGATCCCGGTGCTCGTGCTTCGCGGCGCGGCCAGCGACGTGCTCTCGAGCGACGGCGCGAGCGAGGTCGCCGCGATCATCCCGAACGCGCGGGTCGCGACCATCGCGTCGGCCGGGCACCTCGCCGCCGGCGACAACCCGGCCACCACTGCCGACCTGATCAAGGACTTTCTCGACGAAGTCCTGCCCACCACCTAACGCGAACCAGGAAGAGGACAACTGTCATGGGTCTGCTCGACGGCAAGGTCGCCATCGTCACCGGAGCTGGCCGGGGGCTGGGAAGGGCGCACGCCCTGCTGCTCGCCTCGGAGGGCGCGCGGGTCGTGGTGAACGACCTCGGCGGGGAGTGGGACGGGGCCGGCACCGACAACCGGCCGGCACAGCAGGTGGTGGACGAGATCAAGGCGGCCGGCGGCGATGCGGTCGCCAACTACGAGAGCTGCTCGAACTGGAAGGCCGCCGAGGGGCTGATCCAGCAGGCGGTCGACGAGTTCGGCGGCTTGGACATCCTGGTCAACAACGCCGGGATCCTGCGCGACAAGATGAGCTACAACATGTCGGAGGACGACTGGGACTCCGTCATCGACGTTCACCTCAAGGGTCACTTCGCGACGACGCACCACGCCGGCATCTACTGGCGGGCCCGCTCGAAGGCCGGCGAGCCGGTGTACGGGCGGATCATCAACACCAGCAGCGAGTCAGGACTGTTCGGCAACGCCGGCCAAGCCAACTACGCCGCCGCCAAGGCCGGCATCGTGTCGCTGACCTGGGTCACGGCGCGGGAGTACGCCAAGATCGGCGTCACCGCCAACGCGATCGCGCCGCGGGCCCGCACCCGGATGACCGAGCTGACGTTCGCCGGGTTCGGTGAGACCAAAGAAGGCGAGTTCGACGCTTTCGCTCCGGAGAACGTGTCGCCGGTCGTCGGCTGGCTGGCGAGCCCCGCGGCGCAGGACGTGACCGGCCAGGTGTTCATCGTGTGGGGCAGCGAGGTTCAGGTCGCCCGCACCTTCACCTTGGCCGGCTCGGTGGACGCGGGGGGCAAGGCGTGGACCGTCGACGGGCTGATCGAGGCCGCGCCGAAGCTGTTCGCGACACACGACTCCGGCGTCCCGCCGTTCCAGCTGCTCTGATCGGACCTGCCGCATGGCACTGATCCCCGACCAGCTGCGCTGGGCGGCATCCCACCTCGCCGACAAGCCCGGGTTCGTCGTACCAGGAGCCGGGTCGATCACCTACGGCGAGTGGCATGCCACCTCGTCGCGACTGGCGCACGGCCTGGTCGACGCCGGCGTGCAGGCCGGCGACCGGGTCGCGATGGTGCTGCGTCCCGAGGACGGGCTGGCGTTCGTGCAGACCTACTCGGCGATCCACAAAGCCGGCGGCGTCGCCGTACCGGTCAACGTGCGCATGGCCCCCAACCTGGTCGAGGGCGTGCTGAAGCACTGCGAGCCCGCCGTGACGGTGGTGGCGCCGGAGCTGTCCCGGCTGGCGCCGGGCGGCGTGGCGTGGGAGACGCTGCTCAGCGACGACGCGGAAGACATTCAGATCCCGCGCGACAGCGACGACCTGGCCGAGATCCTCTACACGTCGGGCACGACCAGCGCGCCGAAGGGCGTCGCGATCCGGCACAGCAACTCGGCGCTGATCCTCACCGCCGAGCCGGAGTGGACTGGCCGGCCATGGCTGCACGCCTGCCCGATGTTCACCTTCTCGGGGCTGACGTTCGTCTACCAGCCGATGCGGATGGGGATGTACACGCTGTACCTGCCGAAGTTCGACACCGGCGAGTGGCTCTCGCTGGTCGAGTCGACCCGGCCGAAGTGCGTGTTTCTGGTGCCGGCGATGGTCGAGCTCCTGCTCGCCGACGAGCGCACGACCAAGACCGACTGGTCGAGTGTGGAGATGGTGTCGGTGGGCTCGGCGCCGATCGCCCCGGCGACACTGCTCGCGCTGCAGGACGTCGTACCTGAGGCGATGGTGACCAACTCGTACTCGATGACCGAGGCTGGGACGGCGTACTTCTTCATGCCGAAAGGGCAGCTCAAGACGCATCCCGGCTCGGTCGGGCTCCCGGTCCCCCCGGCGAAGGTGCGCATCCTCGACGACGAGGGCGTCGAGGTGCCGGTCGGCGAGATCGGCAACGTGCAGGTGAAGCCGGCCGGGAAGCTGCGGGAGTACTACAAGGTGCCGCCCGAGGCGCAGGACATGTTCCACGAGGACGGCTGGCTGCGCACCGGCGACCTCGGCAGGCTCGACGAGGACGGGTATCTCTACATCGCCGGGCGCGCCAAGGACGTGATCATCCGTGGTGGGCTCAACATCCACGCCACCGACGTCGAGTCCGCGCTCTACGAGCACCCGGGGGTCCGCGAGGCGGCGGTGATCGGCGTCGAGCATCCGGTACTCGGTGAGGACGTGGTGGGCTTCGTCGTACTCACCGATGAGGGTGCCGCGACGGCGGACGAGCTGATCGCGTGGTGCAAGGAGCGGGTCGCGGACTACGCCACCCCGCGGCGGATGTACCTCGTGGACGAGCTGCCGCGGAACGCGACCGGGAAGGTCCTCAAGCGCGAGCTCCAGCACCACCCCCTGCTGGCAACCCCGCGGTGATCTTGACGATCGGCACCCTATGAGCGACTC
>DASZUS010000007.1:0-2701 GCA_035547515.1 Mycobacteriales bacterium | reverse complement strand
ACGTGGACTTCCTTGCCCTCCCAGAAGACCTGGCCGCCGTCGGGCGACCACATTCCGGAGATGGTCTTGATCATCGTGGACTTGCCGGCCCCGTTGTCGCCGACGAGCGCCACCACCTCGCCCGGGTAGATCTCGAGCTCCACGTCGGTCAGCGCCTGCACCGGGCCGAAGTTCTTGCTGACCTTGGCGAGCTTCAGCAGCGGCGTGCCGGAGGCCCGGTCTTTCGACCGGGCCTCCGCCGTGCTTGCCGCCGCCACCTAGCTGATTCCAGCCGCCTGGCAGGCCGCCTGGTACTTCGCCGTGCAGATCTGGCTCGCGGGGACGAAGTTGTCCTTCACGACCGTCGTCTCCATGTTCGAAGGCGTGACCCACTCGGCGGTGAGGAGCACCGAGGGCATCGGCTTGTTGTTGTCGTTCGGGTTGTTGACCGACCCGTTGACCAGCGCCGAAGGCGGCGTCTGGCCGGCGCGGACGAACATCGCGACCGCGGCGGCAGCCTGTGCCTCGAGGTAGATCGGCTTGTACGCCGTACCGCACTGGTAGCCGGACAGGATGTTCTGCAGACCCTGCAGCGTCGCGTCCTGGCCGGTGATCGGGAAGGTCTTCGGCTTGATGCCCTTGTTGCGCAGGTAGTTGATGATCGGCCCTGCGTTCTCGTCGTTCGGGATGATCGCCGAGTTCACGCCCGGGTTCGCGGTGTAGGCACCCTCGAACTCGGTGAGCGCCTTGTTCGGCGTCCAGGTACCGGCCGGCTGCGCGGCCACCTTCCAGGACGGGTTCGCCTTGATGACCGAGTCGTAGCCCTGCTTGAACAGCGTGGCGTTGTTGTCGGTCGGGTCGCCCGCCATCTCGATCAGGTCCGGGTTGGTGACGCCCCAGTCCTTCACGCAGGAAGCGAAGCCGTTGCCGATGAGCTTGCCGACAGCGACGTTGTCGAAGCTGATGTAGTACGACCCCTGCGTGATGCGGTCGTAGTCGATGACCGCGACGCCGTGCGCCTTCGCGAGGTTCGCAACCTGCTTGCCGGTGCCCGGGTCCTCCGGGTCGATCAGCAGCACCTTCGCACCGTTGGTGATCATTGCTTGCGCGTCGGTCACGAACGTGGTGTCGCTGTGCTGGGCGTTCTTGATGGAGATCTGCGAGGCCGAGAGGCCCGCATCCTCGAACGCCTTCGTCAGCAGCGGTGCGTCGAACTCCTGGTAGCGCGAGGACGTGTCGGTGTCCGGAAGGATCACGCCGACAGATCCGCTGCCCTGAGCGGCAAGCGGCTTGAGCTGCGACATCGCGGAGAAGTCCTGTGTGAACGACGAGGCCGTGATGTTGATCGACGACGACGAGCCCGTCGACGGCGTGCTGCTGCTCCCGACCGCGGCGTTACCGCCCGACGAGCTGCTGCCGCACGCTGAGACCAGCATCGCCGCTCCACAGAGCGCCGCGCCGTAGGCGTGTTTCCTGGTTACCCGCAAGGTTGTTGTCCTCCTCTGTTCTGGCACATCCATGCCTGTGCGCCATCGTCCCCCCCACCGCGGCGTCGCGTGATCACAAACCGGTAACGGTCTTGGCGCGGGAACCAAGCGGAAGGAACCGGCGAAGCAGGGCATCGAGGGTCAGCTCGAACGCGCCCTGGTAGTCGACCGGCCCGGAGAGCTCCGATATCAGCTCCGGGTCGTCCGTGATCGCCGGCCATGCGGCGGGGTCGGTGACATCGGTTGCCGGGCCGCGCTCGGCGGTTCGCGCGACGACCACGGAAGAGACGACGTGAAGCTGCAGGCTGCGGATGGCCGCTGCGGCATCCCGGCCGCGCAGGCCGACTGCGTGCAGCTCTCGGGCAAGCGCGGCCTGCATCGGCTGGAACATCGCCGCGGTCTTTCCGCGCTGGTGCGCCACCGCTATCAGGTGCGGGTGCTCCCACAGCCGCTGCCGCCACTGCCGGCACAGCGAGGTGATCCTCGCCTTCGGGGTACGGCCGCTGACCTTCACGTCGCGCATGTCGGCGAGCAGGCGGTCGACCATCAGGTCGAGCAGCGCGTCGCGGTTGCCGACATGCCAGTAGATCGAGGTCACCGCCGTACCGAGCTCGGCGGCAAGCCGCCGCATGGTCAGGGCGTCGAGGTCGTTGTCCTCGACCAGACGTACGGCGGCCGCGACGACGGCGTCGCGGCTCAGCGCGGGCTCGCGGGCTGGGCGCGAGGCCTGCGTCATGCGCTCAGCCTGGCACCGGCGCGAACGGGAACTCGTGGCCGGTCAGCCAGTGACGGCCGACCTCCTTGTGCCCGGCCCAGCGCTCGACGTTGGCGGCGTCGTCGGTCTGCCCGATCGACTCCGGCGTGACGTTGATCCGCTCGGCGTGCGGGCGCAGCGCGGCGAGGTCGAAGCCGTAGATCTCTGCGGCGGCTTCGCCGATCATCCGGCGGGTCTCGGCGATCGGCACGTCGTGGTAGGTCTTGGCCAGCCACTCCCGCGACCGCGGCCAGGTGCCCTCGGGATGCGGGAAGTCGTTGCCCCAGGGCATGTTGTCGATGCCGATCTCGTAGCGCATCCCGATCTCGCGGCGCTTGGTGTTCGACGAGCCGATGAAGCAGTTTCGGTCGAACAGCTCGCTGGGCTGGGTCTGGATCCCCATCGACGAGAGCTTCTCGGCGCCCTTCTGGCCCAGGAAGAGCCGGTCCCAGAACCACAGCAGGTTCGGCACCCACCAGCA
>DASZUS010000006.1:0-41805 GCA_035547515.1 Mycobacteriales bacterium | reverse complement strand
GACTTCGGCGGCGGGTCCATGTTCGCGGTCATGGGCATCCTCGCCGCGCTGATCGAGCGCCAGACCAGCGGTGAGGGACAGGTGATCGACGTCGCGATGGTCGACGGGGTGACCAGCCTGCTGTCGATGGCGCACGGCCAGCAGGCCGCCGGCATGATGCCGGACGCACGAGGCAGCAGCCTGCTCGACGGCGGCGCGCCGTACTACGACACCTACCTGTGCTCCGACGGCCAGTACATGTCGGTCGGCGCGATCGAGCCGCAGTTCTTCGAGGCGCTCAAGCAGACGCTGGACATCCCCGACCTGCCGGCTCAGGGCGACCACGCCAGCTGGCCGAAGATGCGCGAGATGATCGCCGCGAAGTTCCTGACGAAGACCCGCGACGAGTGGGCAGCGATCTTCGACGAGGTCGACGCCTGTGTGGCACCGGTCTACTGGCTCTCCGAGGCCAAGAAGCACCCGCACCTCGTTGCCCGGGGCACGCTCACCGAGGTCAACGGGATCTACCAGCCCTCGCCCGCCCCGCGGTTCTCACGTACGCCGGGGCAGGTCGGCCACCCCGCGCAGACGCCCGGGACCGACACGGTGGAGGCCCTCACCGACTGGGGCGTCGCGAAGGCCGACCTCGACAAGCTCCTCGAGGCCGGCATCGTCACCCAAGCCCCGTCGGCCTAGTCGCGAGGGCCTAGCCCGGGCCCGCTCGTCAGTCCCGCCAGATGAGGACCAGCGCCCGATCGTCGCTGGCGCTCGGCGAGGTCTCGTCGAGCAGCCGCTGGGCAGCGCCGTCGAAGCCGTGCGGGATCAGCCGCTCGGCGGCGCCGAGCAGCCGGTCGATGCCCACTGCAAGGTCGCGACCGGGCACCTCGACCAGCCCGTCGGTGTAGAGCAGCAGGGCGTCGTACGGCCCGAGCTGACCCTCCGCGCAGCCGAACTCCGCGTCGTCGAGGAGACCGAGCACGGTCCCCTCCGGCTCGACCAGGCGCCAGGTGCCGGTCCCGCCGGCGTAGTGCACCGCGGGGAGGTGGCCGGCGTTGGTGATGCGGTAGCGCCCGGTCGCCAGCTCGATGGTCAGGTGCAGCGCGGTGGCGAAGCCCTCCATCCACTCCTGGCGGACGAGGTACTGGTTCGCCGCGACCAGGAACCGGTCGGGGTGCACCGAGCCGAGCAGACCGCCGAGGGCGCCGGCAAGCATCAGGGCGCGGGTGCCCGCGTCGAGGCCCTTACCGGACACGTCGACGAGCACCAGCTCGAGTGAGCGGCCCTGGTCGGTGAGGCCGGCAAGCAGGAAGTCGCCGCCGAAGCTCGCACCGCCCGCCGACTGCTGCTCGACCTCGGCGCGCCAGCCAGCCGGCAGCGCGGGCATCTCGCCCTGCAGCCGCAGCCGGTCGCGCAGCTCGAGCAGCATTGCCTCGCCCCGGCCGGCCGACAGGCCCAGCCGCTGCCGGTCGCTCGACTGCTTGAGGGCGATGGCCGACACGATCACCAGCACGATGTAGACGCCGAACCGCACGGAGCTGTGGCCGACGCCGAAATCCTCGGCAATGACCACGGCGAACGCCCCGGCAATCACGGTGCCGAGCGCAACCGGGCCGACGAGCAGCCCACCAAGGATGACCGGAACCACCGTCGTCGTCGGTGGGAAGGCAACCGCGCTGACCTGGGCGTTGAGGACCAGGCACAGGACGTCGAGCAGCAGCACTGCGGCCAGGACGCTGCGCTGGTCACGCACCGACTCCGGCGCGGTGAGCATGCTCAGCTTGCGGCGAGCGCGCTCGGTGACCGGCGCCCGCGGCTGCTCCGAATGGACCATCACCCGGGGACCCTAACGGGCGAACTGATCTTCGTCAGCGGATCGACCGTGACGGCGGTCACGTCAGCTCGAGGCCGGCAGGTCCTCACGCCGCGGAGGCAGCTCGCCGGTCGCCTCGTACTCGCTCAGCAGCCCGATCCGCCTGACGTGGCGCTCCGCGCCGCTGAACGGGGTGGCGAGAAACGCCTCCGCGAAGCTCACCGCGGAGGCCTCGTCGTACATCCGGGCGCCGAGGCTCAGCACGTTGGCGTCATTGTGCTCGCGGGCGAGCTGCGCGGTCTCCAGGCTGAACGCGACGGCACATCGCACGCCTCGCACCTTGTTCGCGGCGATCGCCTCGCCGTTGCCGGACCCGCCGATGACGATGCCGAGGCTGCCGGTGTCGGCGATCACCCGCGCGCCGACGAGCAGGCAGTACGGCGGGTAGTCGTCGGAGTCCCGGAGCACGTCGGGGCCGCAGTCGACGGGCTCGTGCCCGAGCTCGGTGAGCCGCTCGATCAGCCGCGCCTTGAGCGTGAAGCCGGCATGGTCGGACCCGAGGTACACCCGCATGCGCGAAGTATCTCGAAGGCCGCGCCGCGCGCTACAGCTGCATCGACTTCGGCTGCAGGAACTCCTCGATGCCGTAGCGACCGAGCTCGCGGCCGATGCCCGAACGCTTGTATCCACCGAACGGCGCGACCGGGTTGAACGACCCGCCGTTGACGTCCACCTGGCCGGTCTTCATCTTCCGGGCGAAGGCGATCGCCTTGTCCTGGTCACCCGCCCAGACGGCGCCCGCGAGACCGTACTGCGAGTCGTTGGCGATCCGCAGCGCCTCCTCCTCGTCGGAGTACTTGATGATCGACAGGACCGGCCCGAAGATCTCCTCCTGCGCGATCGTCATGTCCGTCGTCACGTCGGCGAAGACCGTGGCGCTGACGAAGTGGCCCTTCTCGCGCGGCCGCTCGGCGCCACCGGCCACCACGCGAGCGCCCTCCGCGATCCCCTTCTCGATGTAGCCCACGACGCGCTCGCGCTGCGTTGCTGAGACCAGCGGTCCGAGCCGGGTGCTCTCCTCGAGCGGGTCGCCCGTGGCGTACGCCGCAGCGCCCTCGGCCGCGAGCTGCACCGCCTCGTCGTACTGCGACTCGTGGACCAGCATCCGGGTCCATGCGGTGCAGGTCTGGCCGGAGTTGATGAAGCAGTTCGCCAGCCCGAGCTTCACGGCCTTCTTCAGGTCGGCATCGGGCAGGATCACGTTCGCGCTCTTGCCGCCGAGCTCGAGCGCGATCTTCTTGACCGTGGCGGCGCCGAGCTCGGCGACGCGGGTGCCGGCGCGGGTGGACCCGGTGAACGACACCATGTCCACGTCGGGGTGCGACGCGATCGCCTCGCCGACCGTCGGGCCGTAGCCGGTGACGAGGTTCACGACACCCGGCGGCAGCCCGATCTCGTGAATGGCCTCGAAGAGCAAGTACGCCGACAGCGGCGAGAGCTCGCTGGGCTTGAGGACCACGGTGCAGCCGGCGGCCAGCGCTCCGCCGATCTTCGCCGTCACCTGGTGCAGCGGGTAGTTCCATGGGGTGATGGCGCCGACGACGCCGACCGGCTCGAGGACGACCGTGGAGTTGCCGATCTGCTCGGTCCACTTGATCTCGCCCACGGTGCTGGCCGCGGTAGCGATGTCCGAGAGCGGAAGACCGGCCTGCACCAGCTGAGCGAACTTCAGCGGCGCGCCCATCTCGGCCGAGATGGTTCGCGCGACCTCGTCCATCCGGCTCGCCATCGCCTCCTGCAGGCGGGTCAGGAACTTCGCCCGCTCTTCAGGCGCGGTCTCCGACCAGCCCTCGAAGGCGGCGCGCGCCGCGACGACCGCACGGTCCACGTCGGCAGCGCTGCCCGAAGGCACCTTGCCGATGATCTGCTCGGTCGCGGGGTTCTCGACCTCGATGAACTCCTGGCCGGCGGGCGAAACCCACTGGCTGTCGATGTAAAAGGTGTCGCGGACGGTCGGCTCGGTCATGCCGCCGAGCGTATGCCCGGCCGGCACGCGCGGCTACTCGAAGGACGGGCTCTCGTCGCGGCTGCGCTTGATCTCGTAGAACCCCGGGGTCTGCGCAACGAGCAGGACGCCGTCCCACAGCTTGCCGGCCGCCTCGCCCCTGGGCGCCGGCGTCACGACCGGGCCGAAGAAGGCCGATGCGCCGACCCGGATGATCGGGGTTCCGACGTCCATCCCCACCAGCGAGATGCCCGCCGCGTGCGACGCGCGCAGCGCCTCGTCGTACGACGGGTCGTCCCAGGCCTCGATCAGCTCAGGCGCCAGGCCCGCGTCGGCGAGTGCCGCGGCCACCGTCTCGCGGTCCTTGTCCTGTCCGCCGGGGTGGAAGCGGGTGCCGATCGCCGTGTAGAGCGAGCCGAGAACCTCTGCGCCGTTGGCCTGCTCCGCGGCGATGCAGACACGCACCGGACCCCACGTCTTCTTCATCAGCTCGTTGTAGCTCTCGCCCAGGTCGCGCTCCTCGTTGAGAACGCCCAGGCTCATCACGTGCCAGCTGACCTCGACATCGCGCACCTTCTCGACCTCGAGCATCCAGCGGGAGGTGAGCCAAGCCCAGGGGCAGAGCGGGTCGAACCAGAAGTCGGCGATTGTTGCCATTGCAACTAGATTAGCCCCCAACGCCCTCGTGCCAAACTCGGGCAGGTGTCTGCTGAGAACCTGACCCGCGACGAGGCTGCGGAGCGCAGCCGCCTGCTCGACGTCACTTCCTACGACGTCCACCTCGACCTGACGACCGCGATCGAGGAGCCCGAGACGTTCCGGTCGACGTCGACCGTGGCGTTCGAGTGCGCGGAGGCGGGGGCGACGACGCACATCGACATCACCGCGGACCGCATCGAGTCCGCGACGCTCAACGGCGAGACGGTCGATCCCGCCGGCTTCACCGGGCGGCGGCTCACGATCAGCCCGGCCGCGGGCACCAACGAGCTCACGGTGGTCGCGCGCTGCCGGTACTCGCGCTCCGGCGAGGGCCTGCACCGCTTCGTCGACCCGGTCGACGACGAGGTCTACCTCTACACGCAGTTCGAGACCTTCGACGCCCACCGGATGTTCGCCTGCTTCGACCAGCCCGATCTGAAATCCAGCTTCCGCTTCGTCGTCGACGCGCCGGAAGAGTGGCTGGTGCTGTCGAACATGCCGTCGCAGACCACGGGCGGGCATCACGTCTTCGAGCCGACGCCGGTCCAGTCGAGCTACATCACCGCGATCGTTGCCGGCCGCTACGAAGGCAGCACCGCGGAGCACGACGGCATCCCGCTCGGCGTCTACTGCCGCAAGTCGCTGGTGCAGTACCTCGACGCCGACGACATCATCGAGATCACTCGGCAGGGCTTCGACGCCTATCACCAGCTGTTCGAGACGCGCTACCCCTGGCCGAAGTACGACCAGGTTTTCGTGCCCGAGTTCAACGCCGGAGCGATGGAGAACGCCGGCTGCATCACCTTCACCGAGCAGTACGTCTTCCGCTCCCGCCAGACCGACGCGTCGTACGAGCGTCGCGCGATCACGGTGCTGCACGAGATGGCGCACATGTGGTTCGGCGACCTGGTCACGATGCGCTGGTGGGACGACCTCTGGCTCAACGAGTCGTTCGCGGAGTACGTCTCGACTCACGTCACCGCGCTGCACACCCGCTGGCACGACGCATGGACGTCGTTCTGCAACATCGAGAAGACCTGGGCCTACCGTCAGGACCAGCTGGCGACCACCCACCCGATCGCCGCGGACATCGTCGACATCGAAGCGGTCCTGTCGAACTTCGACGGCATCACCTACGCCAAGGGCGCGTCCGTGCTCAAGCTGCTGTCGCACTGGGTGGGCGAGGACACCTTCTTCGCGGCCACCCGCGCCTACTTCGCCCGGCATGCCTACGCCAACACGACGCTGCCCGACTTCCTGTCCGCACTGGAGGCCGCGAGTGGGCGTGACATGTCGGCGTGGGCCCAGGAGTGGCTGCAGACCGCTGGCGTCAACACGCTGCGTCCCTCGTTCGAGACTGATGGCGAGGGCCGGTTCACCACGTTCGCCGTGGAGCAGACCGCAACCGCCGAGCACCCGACGCTGCGCTCGCACCGCGTGCGGATCGGCCTCTACGCGGACTCCGCCGACGGACTGGAGCGGGTCAACCAGGTCGAGGTCGACGTGGCCGGCGCCAGGAGCGAGGTGCCGGAGCTCGTCGGCATCGCGCAGCCCGACCTGCTGCTGCTCAACGACGACGACCTCACCTACGCCAAGATCCGCCTCGACGACCGGTCGTGGCACACCCTCGTCTCCTCGATCGGGCGGCTGCACGACCCGCTCGCCAGGGCGCTGTGCTGGACCGCCGCCTGGGACATGGCGCGCGATGCCGAGGTCAGCGTCGGCGACTACCTCGACCTGGTCCTTGGCGGCATCGGCCACGAGACCGAGGTCGGCACCGTCGAGGCGCTGCTCCGGCTGGCGAGCCAGGCGATCGACCCGTACGGCGACCCGGCTCGAGCGGAGCAGCGACGGCAGCGCCTCGCCGCGACCGTGTTCGAGCGGCTCGACGCGAGCGAACCCGGCAGCGGGCTGCAGCTGGCCTACGCCAGATCCGCGGCCACGAACGCGATGGACGACGCGCAGCTGGCTCGGCTGGCCGCCCTCCTGTCCGGTGACGAGGTCGTCGAAGGTCTGGTCGTCGACACCGATCTGCGGTGGCTCCTGCTGCGGCGCCTGGTCGCGAAGGGCCGCGCCGGCGAGGAGGCGATCGACGCCGAGCTGGCGCGCGACGCCACTTCGGCCGGCCGCCGCTACGCGCTCACGCTGCGAGCCGCTCGACCGACCGCGGAGGCCAAGGCGGAGGCCTGGCGATCGATGGTCGAGGAGGACTCACTGCCGAACGCCGAGCTCGCCGCGACGATCGCGGGGTTCGTGAGCTTCGAGCAGCGGGAACTGCTCGAGCCCTACCTCGACCGCTACTTCGCCTCGATCGGTGAGGTCTACCGCACCCGCTCGCACGAGATGGCCGAGCAGATCATCGCCGGGCTCTACCCGATGTGGGTCAGCGAGCACTCGACGATCGAGCGCACCGAGGCCTACCTGCGCGACGAGCAGCCGGGTGCCGCGCTGCGGCGGACCCTGATCGAGGCGCGGGACTCCCTCGCTCGCGCGTTGCGCGCCCGCGACGTCGACATCGCCAACCCGCGCTAGCCGGTCCAGGGCGACGCGTCCGCGAAGTCGGTCGCGATGACCGTCGCGATCCGGCTGACGTCCGCCCGGTCGAGGAGCACCAGGCCGAGCTCGCGGTCGTGAAGCAGAGAGGCGTCGGTGAGGTTCTCCGACCCGACGAAGGCGATGCCGCGAGGTGTCCCTGCGTCAATCGCCATCAGCTTCGCGTGCAGGTACAGCGGGCGCTCGCCGTACATCACGTGGACTTGCGCGCCGACGCGGCGTAACGCAGCGAACGCCGGACGCCAATCGGGCGAGTAGGTCATCGCGACGCTCACCCGGACCCCACGGCCGGCGGCCGCCACCAGTGCCCGCACCACGGCGGGGCTGCTGAGCTCCTCCGACTCCAGCGCCACCGATACCCGCGCCCGGGCGATGAGGGCGAGCAGGTCCGCGGACGACTGACCCGGGCTCCACACCAGGTCGTCGGCTGCCGGCGTGGATGACCCGCCGCCGTGCAGGTCTGCGTCGAAGACCGACTCGATCGCCGCGACATCCGCGGGGTCCCGGTCGACCACCGCGACGTCACGGCTAGTGGCGTAGTAGCGGCTGGTGAGGTTCAGCGACATCACCACGGCGGTCGTGCGATCGATGACGAACGCCTTCTCGTGGGTTGCGAAGAACCGCGGCGACGACCAGGCGACCTCGACGCCACGGCTGTGCAAGAACTCGTACGCCGCGAGGTTGCGCACCTGCTCGAGCCGCCGGTCGAGGATCACCCTTACCCGAACGCCACGCGCGGCGTCAGCGGCGAGGGCAAGCTCGGCGGATGGGTCGTCCAGCTCGTATATCTCGAGGTCGAGACTGCGCCTGGCCGAGCCGAGCAGGTCGTCGATCACGGCCATCCCGTCGTCCGGCTCGACGATCACCCGGTCTCCCGCTGCCGCCGCCGGCGCCACGAGCGGAAGCACCGCCCGCGGCGGCGCGCAACCGCGCGTCGACTGCCAGGCGATCAGCCCTAGCGCCATGACGACAACGGTCAGCAAGCGGCGGCGGCGCACGCGGCCACCGTCGGCGCTGCCTACGACGCGCCCGGCGGTGAGCTCAGCGGGCTGTGGACCGGGAAGCTGCCCGCTTCGCCGGTGCAGATCGCTTCGCTGGCGCTGACTTCTTCGCTGGCGCCGACTTCTTCGCCGGCGCGGTCTTCCTGGCGCGCGCCGTCTTCTTCCCCGGTTCCGCGGCGTCACCGCCCATGGTCTCGATGCCCGGCCCGGCGTCGAGGGGTGCGTCCGAGTCCGGCAGCGGATCCCCTCCCGTGGCCAATGAGTAGATGACCGCGTAGAGCACCGCCACCACCGGCACCGCGAGGACCGCGCCGGCGATCCCTTCGATGACCGTGCCTGCCGCGATCGAAACCGCCACGGCCAGCGGGTGCAGCCGCACGTAGCGACCGACGAGGAACGGCTGGAGGACGTGTGCCTCGATCTGGTTGTCGATGACCAGGATGCCGATCAGCACGACGCCGAGGACCCAGCCCTGGGTGACGAAGGTGACCGCGACAGCCAGCGCGCCGAAGAAGATCGAGCCCACGATCGGCAGGAAGCTGCCGAAGAAGATGAGCAGCGCGAGCGGCGCGACCAGCGGGACCCCCATTGCCGACAGCGCGATGGCCGCGACGACGCCGTGGACCACCGCGATGATGAACGTGCCGTGGACGAACCCGGACAGCCGGCCCCAGGCCTGCTCGCCGGCGATCTGCGCCCGGATCCGGCCTCTGGGCGGGAGCAGGCCGACGAACCACTCCCAGATGTTGCGCCCGTCGTAGAGCAAGAAGAACGTCATGAAGAACCACAGCACGGCGCCCGCGAGCGTCTCCCCGACGGTGGTGATCCCATTGAGCGCACCCGAGGCGATCGCCGACTGGTGCGCCTGCAGGTAGTCGGTGATGGTCTTCGAGACGCTCGACGTCGAGGACGACTTGACGTGCAGGTCAGTGGTCAGGAAGTGCTGGAACTTGGTGACCGCTGCGTCGACCTGCGTCACCAGGTCCGAGTACTGGCTGACCGCGCGGTTGATCACGAAGATGCCGACACCTACCGAGATCACCCCGACGACGATCACGGTGAGCCAGGTGGCCAGCGCTCGCGGGATGCCGCGCCGGGCGAGCCAGCTGACGATCGGGTAGGCCAGCGCCGTCGCGAACAGCGCCGCGAAGAACGGCAGTACGACGAAGTAGAGCAGGTTGACGAACCTGAGGATCTCGACGACCACGAAGCCGAGGACGACCAACCGCCAGGCCCAGCCGGCGAGATCCTCCAGCACCGCCGGCACCGGCATGGGTGAGCTCCGGCGACCGGTCGAGCTCGACCGGTCCTCCCCCGTGTCGATCATCGGCCCACTCTGGCATCACGGGGAAGCGTTTGCCCGCAGGCTGCGCCGTACCGCTGCGCAGTTGCGGTATTTGACCTATGCAAGTATCGGGCTGACGCTGGTCCGGTGAAGCGGATCGGCCTGATGGGTTGTCTCATCGCCCTTGCCCTACCCACCACTGCCGCCGCTAGTGCGGCCCCGAGCGGGTGGGCTGCGCCACACCGGCTCAGCAGCAACGCCTACGCCGAACCACAGGTCGCGACCAATGCCGCAGGTGCCTCGATCGTGGTGTGGCAGGCGCCGCGCACGCAGGGCTCCGGGCAGGTCGCCGCCGTCGCGACCCGGGACGCCGGCAGCGGCTGGTCGGCAAGCCGGCAGCTGACGGTGGCGGGGAGGTCCTCCAAGGCGATCTTCGCGGGCGTCGGCGGCAGCGGCAGGGACGTCATGGTCTGGGCCGCTTCCGCGCGCGCCGGCGGCGCCACGCACGTCCTGTGGTCACAACGACCCGCGCACCGGGAGTGGACGGCACCGAGGACCATCCCCAACCAGCATGTGGCGCCGAGCACGTTCTTCCTGTCCTCGTCCGGATGGGGCGTCGTCGCCTACCAGACCGGTGGGGTCGGCTACGTCCGCGTCCTAACGCCGGCCGGGCACTGGCGCGCGGCGCAGCGCGTGACGCCGCTGGTCCCGGACGGGCGGCACGACGCCGTCGGCCGGCACGTGAACATCCGCGCCGTGATCGCGCCGACCGGTGCGGTCACGGCGAGCTGGACGACGATCACCGTCGACACCCGGTCGCGCACGGCCGGCAACCTGCAGCGCGGCGGGCTGAGCCCGGCGGGCAAGCGACTGGCACCGGTCACGCTGGCCGCCGGCGTGTCCGGGTACGGGACCGCTCCGCACCTGTGGGCATCGGCTTCCGGCCGCTCCGTCGCGCTGCAGTGGATGAGCAGCGCGGGCGAGGAGACCATCGCGTTCCGGCTCGCCGGAGGGCGATGGCAACGCCACGTCGCAACCGGTGAGCCGGGGGCGCCGACCCAGGCGGCCGTCGCGCTGACCGATCGCCGGGTCGCGATGTGGTGGCAGTCGTGGACGAGCACGCGCGCCACGCTCTACGCGGCCCGCTACCAGGGCGGGTCGTGGAGCACGCCGAGCGCGGTCGTGTCCTATGACGACAGCGGCCCGACGTCGTTCACCGACGCCGGCGCGATCAGCGACCAGTTGGCGGTGCTCGGCTGGACGCAGTACCAGGTCACCACGCCGGAAGGGCGACACGACTCGGCCGTGCGTACGGCGGCGGCGTCGGGCGACTCCGATCTCCCCCTCGGGCCATGGTCGGTGGTCCGCGACGTCGCGGCGAACGGCAGCCGCGCGAGCGTCGTCTGGATCGGCAAGGGCGGGCTGTTCGTCCAGACTCGCTAGCGGATCAGATCGGCTTGCCGGCCGCCTCGGCGAGCATCCGGACACCGGTCACGATGCCGCCGGCGAGGTCGCCGCCCGCGAAGGCAGCCGACATCGACAGCGCGGCGAGCGCGCAGGCGCGATCGGAAAGCCGTCGCGCGGCGCCTTCGCCGGTGACGATCTCCAGAAACCGGTCACCCGGCGAGACCACCAGCAGGACCGTGTCGGTCGCCGCCGCGCCGAACCGGCTGTGCATGGCTTCCGCGGTGTCACGCATGTCGCCTTCGACCTCGCCGACGTAGACCGAGAAGCGCAGCCCGGTTTCCGTGCTCGCGACCTCGAGGACGTGCTCGATGTCGGCGAACTGCTGATTGGTGAACGGCTCACCACTCGGCACTTGCGCCACCTCGGGTGCTCGAGGCAGGGGCGGGCTCGCCGTCGGCCTGCGGGCCGTTGAACCAGCGGGCGCCGAACTCCCACGGCTTTCCCGGGCGGTAGCGCGGGCGGGACAGCGCGGAGGGCAGCAGCGCCAGCCCGGCGATCACAAGAAATGCCCCCAGCGGGATGACCACGAAGTAGAGCAACGTCAGGCCGGTGCCCAGTGACGGGTCGTGGGTCGCGCCGCCGTCGTCGCGGTGCAGCGCGAGCGCGGGCGCCGCGGCGGTGAGCACCGGCACCGTCACGCCGAGGGCGACGGTGGCGGCACGGGCTACTAGGCGCCGGGTGGTGGTGCGGTTCCTCACGGTCGTTGAACTTATCGAACCCACGCCGTTCACCAGCACGCGGGACGCTTCGCGGCCCACGGCGCAGCAAGCTCGAGCTGCGCTGCGAGACGCAGCAGGACGGCCTCGCCGTAGGGACGGCCGACCAGCTGCACCCCGATCGGCAGGCCATCCGCGTTCCAGAACAGCGGGAGGCTCAGCGCGGGCTGGCCCGACATGTTGTACGGCGAGGTGTACGGGGTGTAGCGCTTCTGCGCCGCGAAGTCGGCAGCCGGATCGGCGTCATTGCGCAGCTCGCCAACCTTGGCAGGCGGCTGGGCGAGCGTGGGCGTCAGCACGACGTCGAAGCCCGCCGTGGCCTCCAGCTCGCGGCGGGTGGCGGTGCGCAGCACAGCCAGCGCGGCGTAGAGGTCAGTGCCGCTGGCACCCCGGCCGCGGTCCCGCAGCCACCGGGTGATCGGTCGTGCGAGCGCTTCCTCTTCCGGCTCGAGCGGCAAGGCCAGGAAGTCCTGCGACCACACCGTCTCGAACGCGGCCACCAGCTCCTCGGTGAGGTAGGTCGTGGTGTGCTCGACCACGTCGTGGCCGAGCTCGGCCAGCACCTGGCTCACCGCGTCGTACGCCGCGAGGCAGTCGGGGTGCACCGGCCCGTCGGCGATCACCGGCGTGGCGAACCGGCCGATCCGCAGCCGGCCGGGTGGCTCGTCGCAGACCGCGAGGAACGACGTCGCCGGCGGCGGCGCCCAGTGCCAGTCGCCACGCCAGGGTCCGCTCATCGCATCGAGCAGCGCGGCGGCGTCGCGCACGGTCCGGGTGAGCGGCCCGTTGACGCCGAGGCCGCTGACCTCGGCGGAGGCCGGTCCGTTAGAGACGCGGCCCCGGGACGGCTTGAGCCCGACCAGCCCGCACACGCTCGCCGGGATCCGGATCGACCCTCCGCCATCGCTTCCCTGTGCTCCCCCGACCAGGCCGGCCGCCACAGCCGCCGCGGCACCGCCACTGGACCCGCCCGCCGAGCGATCGAGGTCCCAGGGCGTGCGCGCGGCAGGTGCGATGTCGGGCTCGGTGTAACAGGGCGATCCGAACTCGGGCGTGTTGGTCTTGCCGAGGCTGATCGTGCCGGCGGCCCTCAGCTTGGCCACCACGACGTCGTCAACCTCCGGGGTGCGGCCCTCCGGCCAGACCGCCGTACCGAACCTGGTCGGCACTCCCGCCACGTTGTTCAGGTCCTTGATCGCGACCGGTACGCCGTGCAGCGGCGGCAGCTCGCCACCGGCCAAGGTCGCGCGTTCGGCGGCGTGCGCCTGGTCGATGGCCCGGTCCGCGGTGACGGTGACGAACGCGCCGACCGTGTCGCTGAGCGCGGCGATGCGGGAGAGGTAGTGCTCGGCGAGCTCGACCGGGGAGACGCTGCGCTCGCGGACAGCGGCGGCCTGCTCGAGCAGCGTCAGGTCGTGCAGCTGCGACATCGCACCAGCAACGATCCGGGCCTACTGACCGCCGGAGCCTGGCGTCACCGGGTTCACCATCGCGGCACCGGCCTTGGTGGTGCAGACCGACGTCGAGTACGCCACGGTGAGCGACGCGGTCTGCCCCGGCGGGTAGACCCGCAGCTTGGCGGCGGTGGCCGCCGCGCAGCTCGCCGCGGAGAAGTTGCCCGGATCCGGGATGCTCAGCAGCGCGTTGGCGGCGGCACCCGGCGCGAGGGTGACGGTCGCGGCCTCGTCGCCGCCGAACACCGCGCCGACGCCGAGCTGGTGGCCGTTGGCGTCGAGGAACGACACCCCTGGCCGCCCGTACAGCGTGCAGCCGTCGGTTCCCTTGTTGGTGAACACGATCGGGACGATCGTCGAGCCGGCCGCTCCTTGCTGCGCACCGAGCGAGAGCGCCAGCTGTGACGTGGCGCACGGGTGCGAGGCCTTGACGGTGCTCGAGAAGGACGGCGTAGGCGTCGGCGACGACGGGGTGGTCGGTGACGACGACGGGGATGCCGACGCCGAGGTGGTGTCGGAGGCGATCGTCGGCGGCGCCGACGTCGCGTTCGCGCCTCCCGAGGAGCTGCTGCTGCACGCTGCGGCAGCAAGGATCGCGGCGGAGGCGAGAAGGAGCTGGGGCTTCACGGACCCGACCATAGTGTTCCGCGCCAGGGTTCCCGCGCCGCTACGCCGTGGCTGCGGCGTCCGCGTCGTACCCGTCGTCGCCGAGGTACGGACGCCACTGCGGGTCCATCCGGCCGGTGCCGAGCACCCGCCAGGCCAGACCGGTCGGCGCCACCGGCTGCCGCGGCATCCGCCACCCGAGCTCGGAGATCGCCCGGTCGGCCTTGGTGTGGTTGCACCTGCGGCAGCAGGACACGACGTTCTCCCAGACGTGACTGCCGCCCCGGCTGCGCGGGATCACGTGGTCGATGCTGGTGGCCGGCGCGGTGCAGTAGACGCAGCGCCCGCCGTCGCGGGCGAACACGGCGCGGCGCGTCAGCGGCACTGGACCGCGATACGGGACGCGGACGAAGCGGGCCAGCCGGACGACCAGCGGCAGGCGCAGGCTGAGCCGTTCGCTGTGAAGGACCTCGTCCGCGGACTCGACCGCGATCGCCTTCCCGCTGAGCACCAGGATCACGGCGCGCCGCTGGGTGACCACGCACAGGGGCTCATACGTCGCGTTGAGAACGAGCGCGTGAGCCACCGGGTGCCTCCCAAACTTGGGCTCAGCGTAACCCGCGAGTCCCGGCGCAGGCGGGTACCAGAATGGTTGGCGTGACCGAAGCACCGGGACCGCAGCCGATCTCGATCGAGGGAGTGGAGTCGGCGGCGGTCAGCTTCTACGACGCAGTCGGCGGCCACGAGACCTTCGAGCGGCTGGTCAGCGGCTTCTACGCCAGAGTCGCGAACGACCCGGTCCTCGTTGCGGTCTACCCCGACGACGACTGGGCCGGGGCGGCGCAGCGCCTGATGCTCTTCCTCGAGCAGTACTGGGGCGGGCCGCGGACCTACTCCGAGACCCGCGGGCATCCGCGGCTTCGGGCCCGCCACGCCGCGTTCCGGATCGACCGCGTCGCGCACGATCACTGGCTCGCGCACATGCGCGCGGCGCTGGACGACCTCGCCCTCGCCGATGCGGCCGACGAGCTCTTGTGGTCCTACCTCACGAACGCCGCGGGTGTCCTCGTCAACGCCGAGTAGTGCGCCGCTCGCAGGTCTGGGTCACCCGGCGGCGGACTTGACCAGGCGCAAGCCGAGGGTCTTCAGCGCGAGCGTGACCGGCGTGAAGAAGAATGGGCAGGCGCCCGCCTTCGCCTGCCCGCCCGAGAGGATCCCGACGGCGTAGGCGGCTCCATCGCGCCGGATGAACACCGGCGCGCCGGAGTCGCCCTTCGTCGAGGTGCAATGGGCGCCGGTCGCCCTCCACTCGTTGCTGATGGCGATCTTGCCGTGTGCCCGAGGGGAGCTGAAGGCGACGGTCTGGGGCCAGCCGACGACGGTGAAGCCGCAGTGCTCGCCCGTCGCGGCACCGGAGTAGCAGACCTGCTCCCCCGCCTTCACGGGCGCGACCCCAGCCACGGGCATCGAGGAGTGCGAGCGGACGCCGCCGGTGAACAGCGATGCCCGGCCGCTGATCCCCGGCGCGAACTGGATGAACGCGCTGTCTCCCCCGTCTCCGACGGTGTAGTTCGAAGCGGTGACCACGCCGAGCATCGCGCCCGGCTCGGTGTCATCGCCGGACAGCCGCTCGGTCTGGTAGACCTCGTACGCCGGTCCGCCGGCCAGCGTCGACACGCAGTGGCCCGCGGTGAGCATCCCCCGGGCGCGAGTGCCGATCGAGCGCACCACGAATGCGGTCGTGCAGCCGCTGCCGGTGTCCTCGCTGCTGTGCCGGCTCCAGACGTAGATGTCGCCGCCGGCGATCGCGACCCGGCTGTCGCGGCTCTGCCGGCCGGCCGTCGCCGTCGCCGAGGCGGCACCGGCCGACGAGGTCACCAACGGCGCCGCCGCGACCGCCGCCACGCAGGCCGCGATCACTCGTACTCTCACAGCGCCGCCCGGTGCCCGGCGGGAAGGGCCTCGGTGATGTCCACGTCGGGAGCATGCCCAGGCTGCCAACCCCGCAAATCGGCGCACACGTGATCAAACGATCCGAACCGCGGGAAGGCGCGGCCGCAGCGTGATCATTTTGTGGCGGGGCCGACCGCCCGGCCCCTAGTCGCGCGCGAGGCGGCGGTGGGTGACGCGGTGCGGCCGAGCCGCCTCCTCGCCGAGCCGCTCGACCTTGTTCCGCTCGTAGTCGGAGAAGCCGCCCTCGAACCAGTACCAGCGCCCCGGCTCGTCGTCCGTGCCCTCCCACGCCAGGATGTGGGTCGCGACCTTGTCGAGGAACCAGCGATCGTGGCTGATCACCACCGCGCAGCCTGGGAACTCCTCCAGAGCATCCTCGAGCGATCGCAACGTCTCGACGTCGAGGTCGTTGGTCGGCTCGTCGAGCAGCAGCACGTTACCGCCGGCTTTGAGGGTCAACGCCAGGTTCAGCCGGTTGCGCTCGCCTCCGGAGAGTACGCCCGCGGGCTTCTGCTGGTCCGGTCCCTTGAATCCGAACGACGCCACGTAGGCGCGGCTGTTGATGTCGGTCTTGCCGACGATGATGTGGTCGAGCCCGCCGGACACGACCTCCCACAGCGTCTGCTTCGGGTCCAGGCCGCCCCGACCCTGGTCGACGTAGGAGATCTCGACCGTTTCGCCGATCTTCAGCTCGCCCGCGTCGGGCTTCTCCTCGCCGACGATCATCTTGAACAGCGTGGTCTTGCCGACGCCGTTCGGACCCATGATCCCGACGATGCCGCCGCGCGGCAGGGAGAAGGACAGGTCGTCGATGAGCACCCGGTCGCCGAAGCCCTTGGTCAGCCCGATCGCCTCGATGACCTGCGAGCCGAGGCGCGGGCCAGGGGGGATCTGGATGGTGTCGGTCTCGACCGGCGCCGCGCGGTCGGCCTCGGCGACGAGCTCCTCGAACCTCGCCAGACGGGCCTTGCTCTTCGCCTGCCGCGCCTTCGGGTTCGACCGCACCCACTCCAGCTCGCGCTCGATCGCCTTCTTGCGCTTGGCGTCCTTGGCCCCTTCGACCTTGATGCGCGCAGCCTTGGTGTCGAGGTAGGTCGTGTAGTTGCCCTCATAGGGGTAGGCCCGCCCGCGGTCGAGCTCGAGGATCCACTCGGCGACGTTGTCGAGGAAGTAGCGGTCGTGGGTGACGGCGAGCACGGTGCCCGGGTAGCTGGCCAGGTGCTGCTCCAGCCAGTTCACGCTCTCGGCGTCGAGGTGGTTCGTTGGCTCGTCGAGGAGCAGCAGGTCGGGCTGCTCGAGCAACAGTTTGCACAGCGCGACCCGGCGTCGCTCGCCACCCGACAGCACGGTCACGTCGGCGTCTCCTGGCGGGCAGCGCAGGGCGTCCATCGCCATCTCGATGCGGCTGTCGAGGTCCCAGCCGCCGGCGTGGTCGATCTGCTCCTGCAGGACGCCCATCTCGGTGCCGAGCTCGTCGGTGTACTCGACGGCCATCTTCTCGGCGATCTCGTTGAACCGGTCGACCAGCGCCTTGGTGGCCGCGACCGCCTCGTCGACGTTGCCTCGCACGTCCTTGGTCTCGTCCAGCGGCGGCTCCTGCAGCAGGATGCCGACGCTGTAGCCGGGCGAGAGCACCGCGTCGCCGTTGGAGGCGGTGTCCAGCCCCGCCATGATCTTCAGCACGCTGGACTTTCCGGCGCCGTTCGGCCCGACGACGCCGATCTTGGCGCCGGGCAGGAATGACAGCGTGACGTCGTCGAGGATGACCTTGTCGCCGTGCGCCTTGCGGACGTTGCGCATCGAGTAGATGTACTGAGCCACGCCCGCAAGGCTACGGGCCGAGCGGGGACGGTCAGGCGGCTGCTTCGGCAGGCGCTGGCGCCGCGGTCTCGGCTGAGGTCTCGGGCACCGGCTCCACGGCAGGGCGCGACGGGCGGCGCAGGTCGGCGGCGCACCGGTTCAGATCCGGCCCGACCGCGGTCGCCTCGATCTCGTGCCGGGTCTGGTGGTTTCCCTGGGCGTCGTCGAACTCGCGGTAGAGCAGCTTGCCGAAGACGACCACGCTGTCGCCCTTGCGCAGCGTGGCGAGGACGTGGCTGCCGAGGGTGCGCCAGCAGGCGACGCTGATGAACATCGGGTCCGCGTCGCGGAACTCCCCGGCGTTCTTGTCGAAGCGCCGCGCGTTGGACGCGACCCGGATCCGCACGAGGCTCGCGCCGGCCGCGGTCGTGTGGGCCACCGGGTCGCCGGTGAGATTGCCCTGCACGGTGACGTAGGTCTCCATCGTTCGCTCCAGTCGTCGAAGTGGCCGGCGCTCACCGGCGCGCTCAACGTCTCGGCGGCCGCCGACAGCACCGCCGACCCCGCGCGAGCGGTGTGGACGCCCGGGCCCCGGGCCGCTGCTGTGGGTGCGGATGTGCCAGCGTGTCCGCCATGAGCGATCGCGTTGCACTCGTGACCGGTTCGACGTCCGGCATCGGCAAGGCCGTCGTCGAGCGATTCGTGGCCAACGGGCTGCGCGTCGTCGTCAACTCGGTCAAGTCGGTCGACGCCGGCATGGCGATGGTCGCGGAGCTGGGCGAGGAGCGCGCGCACTACCTGCAGGGCGACATCGCAGACGCCGGCGACGCGCAGCGGCTCGTCGACGAGACAGTTGCGCGCTTCGGTCGCCTCGACGTACTCGTCAACAACGCCGGTACGACGGTCCGGATCCCGCACGACGACTTCCAGGCGGCGTCCCCGGAGGTGTTCCGGCGGCTCTACGACGTCAACGTCGTCGGCACCTGGCAGATCACGGTGGCGGCCATCCCGCACCTGCGGGAGTCGGGCGCCGGCTGCATCGTCAACGTCGGCTCACTCGCGGGCGTCCGCCCGACCGGATCGTCCGTGCCCTACGCGGTGAGCAAGGCCGCCCTGCATCACCTGACGGCGCTGCTGGCCAACACGCTCGCCCCGGCGGTCCGCGTCAACGCGGTCGCGCCTGGCCTGGTCGACACTCCGTGGACCGCCGAGTGGGGTGACCTGCACGAGGCGATCAAGGTCGTGGCGCCGATGCAGCGCGCCGCGGTGCCGGAAGACGTGGCCGAGGTGGTGCAGACCTTCGTCGACTCGCCCTACGTCACCGGTCAGGTCTGGGTGATCGACGGCGGCCTCAGCCTGCGCTGACGCGGGGGCTCAGACGCCGTCGGTGAGGGCTTGGTGGCCGGCGTTGACCAGCGGCGAGATCCGCGCGGCCATCTCCACGAAGCCGTCGCCGATCATCGCGCCCGCCATGCCGCGGGCGGCCACCCCGGCCACGATCACCGCGAGCTTGAAGCAAGCGAAGCCGACGTACCACGGGATCTCGGACAGGTCGCGGCCGCTTCGCTGCGCGTAGCGGTCGAGCAGCTCGCGGCGCTTCGGGAAGCCGGGCAGCGTCGTCACGGTCGGCAGGATTCCCGCGGTCAGCTCGCTGGTCTCGTCTCCTGCGTCCTGCCAGTAGATGAAGAAAAGCCCGAGGTCGGCCAGCGGGTCACCCAGGGTCGAGAGCTCCCAGTCGAGCACCGCCGCCACCTTGCCCGGTGTGGTCGGGTCGAGCAGGACGTTGTCCATCCGGTAGTCGCCGTGCACGATGGGGCCGGTCGGCGAGCTCGGTACGGCCTCGGAGAGCCGCGTCGCGAGCTGGTCGAGGTCGCTGCCCGTCGCCTGGATCGCATCCCGGGTGGCCTCCCACTGCGAGGTCCACCGGCGGATCTGCCGTGCGAGGTACCCGTCTGGCCTTCCGTAGTCCGCCAGGCCGACCGCCGCCGGGTCGACCGCGTGCAGGTCGGCGAGCACCTCGATCAGCCCGTAGGCGATCGCCGCCCGCTCCTCGTGCGAGGCGGCGTAGCCGTCGGGCAGCGCGTCGCGGACGATGTGCCCGGCGACGCGGTCCATGACATAGAACGGCGCGCCTATGACGGCCTCGTCGGTGCAGAGCGCGAGCGTCTTCGGGACGGGTACGGCGGTCGGCCACAGCGCGGTCATGACCCGGTGCTCGCGGCCCATGTCGTGCGCGGTCGGCAGCCGGTTGGACAGCGGCGGCCGGCGAAGCACCGCCTCACCCGCGGACGCCGTGACACCGAAGGTCAGGTTCGACTTGCCGCCGGCGATCAGCTGCAGGGAGCAGTCCCGCCAGCCGTCGTCGCCGAGCTGTTCGGCAAGGTAGCGGCCGACAGCCTCGCGAGGGACGGCCTGTTCGGTGAGCTCTGCCAGCTGGTCGGTCACGCCGACATCTTCGCGCATAGGCAGTGATGGCCGGCCCGGAAGATCCGGACCGGCCATCACCAGGAAGGCTCCGACGTCAGTCGTTCGGGATGCCGTTCGCCGGCGCCGTGGGCTGCGGCGTCGTGTACGGCGTGATCGGACCCGTGCCGTCATCGGTGGTCTCCGGCGTACCGATCGGGCTGATCGCCAGCCCCTTGATGACGCCGATCTGGGTCCCGATGTAGCCGGAGTGGTCGGTCGAGGAGTAGCCGAACGGCACCAGGCCCGGACCGCTGAAGCCCCCGGCCTCGACCGCCTGTACCAGGCTGTCGCGGGTCGGGTTCTGGCCTGCCGCCTTCAGGGCCTCCGCGAACGTGTACGCCGCGGCCATGCCGTACTCGACGTTGCCGTCGAAGGGCAGCTTCGGGATGTACTTGTCGTGGATCTTCTTGAACAGCTGGATCCAGCTGTTGGTCGGATCCGACGGGGAGGCGAGGTATCCGTCGGTGATGATCCCCTGGATCAGGTCCTTGCCCTTCACCGCACCCTTCGAGAACTGCGTCAGCAGGCCGGAGAGCGTGATCGGGTCGGACCCGACGTTGCTGACGACCAGCGCCTTGGGCTGGAACTTCAGCTGGGCCGCGGTCAGCTCGTAGAGCGCGGTGAACGCCGGGACGCTGAAGGAGACGACGACCTGCGCACCCGACTGGGCGATGTTCTGCACGAGCGGCGTGACCGTGGTGTTGGTCGGGTTGTAGTACTGCACGGTCGCGACGTCGCTCGTGCTGATCTCGTCCTCGAGGCCCTTCACGCCGTTGTGGCCGAAGTCGTCGCCCTGCGCGAACACCGCGATCTTGTCGCCCGCGTAGTGCTGCTTGATGTAGGCGCCGAGGATCTTGCCCTCGCGGGTGTAGTCGGGCTGCCAACCGAAGGTCTCCGGGTCGGCGCTCGGGTTGTTCCAGCACAGGCAGCCGGACGCGACGAACAGGTCCGGCACCTTCTGCTGGTTCAGGAAGGGAACCACCGCCTCGTGAGTGGGAGTGCCGAGACCGTTGAAGATCGCGAAGACCTTGTCCTGCTCGACGAGCTTGTGCACGTCGGCGACTGTCTTGGTCGGGTCGTAGGCGTCGTCGAGGTAGGTGTACTTGATGGTGCGCCCGTTGATGCCGCCGTTGGCGTTGATGTACTGGAAGTACGCGTTGGCCGCCGGGGCGATCTCGTCGTAGCCGGGAGCGGCAACGCCGGTGAGCGGCTGGTGGCTGCCGATCGTCACCGTCGTCGCGGTCACGCCTGGAGCGGACGCGGTGTTCGCACCGGAGCTGCTGGAGTTGGTGGGGGTCCCGCTGCCGCTGCCGCCGCTGCTGCTGCTGCCGCACGCAGCGAGCCCGAGCGCCGCCACCGCACCGAGTGCGGCAAGCCGCAGTGGTGCCTTGATCATGTGTCCTCCCGATCGTGGAGATTGCCTGCGCGGGAACTTATTCCGAATGCGGTTCGATGCATAGGCGCTGCACCGTTTCGTAGCCGACGTGTTATCGAACTGAGCAGGCCCTGGATGCCGTTGGGCAGCAGCAGCATCGACACGACGAGCGCGAGCCCGAAGATCGTCGTCGGCAGGTTCGCCCCGACCTTCGAGGTCGCGGACAGGCCGGACACGTCCTGCGCCCAGCTCGGCAGGAAGGTGATCAGCACCGCGCCGTACGCCGCTCCCGACAACGTGCCCAACCCGCCGATGACGGAGGCCGCGAGCAGGTCGAGCGAGAGCGTCAGGGGGAACGACAGCGGGTCGACCTGGCCGGCGGTGAGCGCGTAGAGCCCGCCGGCAAGCCCGGCCGCCGCGGCGCTGACGACGAAGGCCAGCACCTGGACCCGCGCGACCGACAACCCGGCGAGCGAGGCCGCGACCTCGTCGTCGCGGACCGCCTCGAAGGCGCGGCCGACCCGGCTGTGAATCAGGTTGTAGAGCAGGAACAGCGTGATGACGGCGCAGGCGCAGCAGATCCAGGCCTGCCAGCGCGCGAAGTCGACGTTGTCCAGCGAGTTCGGGATGTTGACGACCAGACCGGTGTGGCCGCCCAGCCAGCCGGACAGGTGCGAGTACGTCGGGAGCTCCGGCAGCCCGAGGGCGAGCGCGAGCGTCACCCCGGCGAGGTAGGGACCGCGAAGCCTGGCCGCCGCCAGACCGGCGAGCGCGCCCACCGCCGCGGACACCGCGACGGCGACGAGCAGCGCCAGGATGAACAGCTTGTTGGTGGTGGGCGAGTTCGGGAACGTGTGGTGCTTGAGCATCAGGGCGACGGTGTAGCCGCCGACGAACAGGAACGCGCCGTGGCCGAGCGAGACCTGTCCCGACCGGCCGATCAACACGGTCAGGCCAGCGATCGCGCAGAAGTTGAGCGCGACGCTAGCGAGCTGGGAGTTGCGGTACTCCCCCACCAGCTCGCTGATCCCGAACAGCACGAGTGCCGCGACGACGGCGATCAACAGGCTGCGCAGCAGCGTGGAACGCCGCAGCGCACTCACGTCCGCCACCCCGCCCACCGCCCAGTGGCAGCGCCGGCTTCGCCGGCGCTCATACCCGGCGCTCCTGGTGCCTGGTGAACAGGCCATTGGGCCGGACCATGAGGACTGCCAGCAGCAGGAGCAAGACAAACATGCTGTCGATGTCGTTGCTGACGTAGCCGTCGAGCACCTGCAGCACGATGCCGAGCAGCAGGCCGCCGACGACCGCTCCGATGGGCGAGTCGAGCCCGCCGATCACCGCTGCGGTGAAGCCGAGGATCAGCAGGCCGTCGAACCCATTGGGGCTGACGTAGTTGCCGGGTATGCCGGCAATCAGCACACCCGCGACGGCACCGACCACGGCAGCCAGAGCCCACCCCAGGGTCAGCAACCGGCTCACCGGCACCCCGAGCAGCCGAGCGACCTCGGGGTTAAACGCGGCCGCTCGCATCCGCAGCCCGATCGGGGTGCGCTGGAACAGCAGGTAGAGCAGGAGCGCGATCACGACGACGGAGATCACGACGAACAGCAGGTCGGAGTTGAACAGGATGACCTGATGGCCGGCGTGGTAGTAGACGAGGGAGAACTGCGCCGGGAACGTGTTGTTGTTGTTGCCCCAGATCATCCCGGCGCCGCCTTCGAGCACGAGCAGCAGGCCGAGTGCGACGATGACCGGGTTCAGCGGGGGCCCGTTCTCGACCGGCCGGATCAGGATGCGCTCGACCGCTCCGCCGAGGACCAGCCCGGCCAGCATCGCGACGACCAGCCCGACCCAGTAGCTCTGGTTGTGCTCGACGACGAGGTCCCACGCGACGAACGTCGTGACCATGACCATGCCGCCCTGGGCGAAGTTCACGATCCGGGTCGAGCGCCAGATGAGAACGAGGGCCAACGCGACGGCCGCGTAGATGAAGCCGTTGGCCGCGCCGTAGATGACGTCGTTGAGGAAGTTCACGGCAGGCGCACCCCCTCAGAAGCCCAGGTAGGCATGTCGAAGCTTCTCGTCGGCGGCTAGCTCGCCCGCATCGCCCTGCGCCACGACCTTGCCGAGGTTGAGCACCACTGCCGTGTCGGCGACCGAGAGGGCGCTGCGGGCGTTCTGCTCGACCAGCACCACCGTCAGGCCTTGCTGCTGGCTCAGTCGCTTGAGGGTGGCCATGATCTGCGCGGTCACCCTCGGCGCCAGCCCGAGCGACGGCTCGTCGAGCAGCATCAGCGTCGGCCGGCTCATCAGGGCACGGCCGATCGCGAGCATCTGCCGCTCACCGCCGGACAGCGTGTCCGCGGACTTGCCGCGCCGCTCGGCCAGCGGCGGGAACATCGCGTAGACCTCGTCGAGGCCGGCCGCCGTCGACATACGCCGGTCTGGACGCCAGAGGCCGCCGAGGCGCAGGTTCTCCTCGACTGTCAGCTCGGTGATCACGCCGCGACCCTCGGGCACGTGCGCGATCCCGTAGGTCACGACCCGGTCGACCGGCGCGCCGACCAGGTTGTGCCCGTCGTAGGTGATCGTCCCCGCGCTGGGCCGGACCAGCCCGTTGACGGTCCGTAGCAGTGTGGTCTTGCCTGCGCCGTTCGCGCCGAGGACGGCGGTGATCTGGCCGACCGGCACCGAAAGGCTCACGCCGTCGAGGGCA
Source organism: Mycobacteriales bacterium (assembly GCA_035547515.1). Classification (GTDB taxonomy): domain Bacteria; phylum Actinomycetota; class Actinomycetes; order JAFAQI01; family JAFAQI01; genus DASZTV01. Next base: position 17,917 of record DASZUS010000006.1, on the reverse strand, counting down.
CGCACCGCGCCGTACGCCGTGACGACCCCGTCGAGGGTGAGCGGGCTACTCACCGCTCACCTCTGCGGTGGACTCGTCGATCTGCTCGCCGAGGTAGGCCTCCAGCACCTTCGGGTCGCTGCGAACCTGCTCCGGGGTGCCGGTGGCGATGCATCGGCCGAAGTCGAGAACGACGATCCGGTCGCACACCCCCATTACCAGGTCCATGTGGTGTTCGACCAGCAGGACCGCGGTGCGCGACTTCAGCCCGCGCACGAGCTCGGCGAGCTCGTTCATCTCAGCCGGCGACAACCCGGACGCCGGCTCGTCGAGCAGCAGCAGCGCCGGCTCGGCGACGAGGGCGCGGGCGAGCGCGACTCGTTTCTGGACGCCGTACGGCAGCTGGCCGGGAAGCGCACCGGCTGCGTCGGCAATCCCGAGCGAGCCGAGGGCAGCCATCGCCTGCTCGCGGAGTCGTCGCTCGTCACGGTCGCTTCGCGGCAGCGCGAACAGCGCGGAGACAAAGCCTGCCTTGCGGTTGTGGTCCGCGCCGACCATCACGTTGTCAAGGGCGGACATGTGCGGGTAGAGCCCGAGTCCCTGCAGCGTTCGGGAGATGCCGAGCTTGGCGAGCTGGTGCGGCCGGTGACGGCGAAGCGGCTGGCCGCGCCAGGTCAGCGAGCCCTCGTCGGCCCGGACGAAGCCGCAGATGACGTTGAACAGCGTCGTCTTCCCGGCGCCGTTCGGGCCGATGACGCCAACCACCTCGCCCTCGCCGACGGATGCGGAGACGTCGGCGAGCGCGGTCAGCCCGCCGAAGCGGACCGTGACGTGCTCGACCTCTAGCAGCACGGGCGCACCATAGCCGCGCAGCGCGGCTGCGTCAGCGAATCAGGCGTGGCAGGTACACGCGCGTCGCAACTGCCCGACCACGAAGCGCTACTTCGTCGGATTTGTGCCAGCCCTCGCAACCGGCGGCATCGACGGTGTCGCCGGAGGCGGCCACCCGACCTGGCAGCTGCTTGGCGAGCTCACCGAGCCGGGCCGCCTCGTTCACCGGGTCGCCGATGACGGTGTATTCGAAGCGGCTGGTCCCGCCGACGTTTCCGGCCACCGCATTGCCCGACGCGACGCCGATGCCGAAATCCACCTCAGGCACCTCCGCGGCCACCCGGTCGGCGAGGCGGCGCGCGGCGTCGAGCGCCCGCAGGTGCCGTTGCTCATCGGGAACCGGTGCGCCGAAGATCGCGAGAGCCGCGTCGCCAACGAACTTGTTGATGAACCCGCCCTCGGCCTCGACCACCTCGATGACCGTCGCGAAGAACCGGTTGAGGAGCTCGACCACTTCGACCGCTGGCAGCCGCGCGGCGAGCTTGGTGGACCCGACGATGTCGATGTAGAGCACCGCGACGTCGCGCTGCTCACCCCCGAGCTGCACCCCGTGCTCCAGCGCCTCGCGTGCCACGTCGACGCCGACGTGGCGACCGAACAGGTCGCGCAGCCGCTCACGCTCTCGAAGCCCGGCGGCCATCCGGTTGAAGCCAGCCTGCAGCAGGCCGATGTCGGTCCCGTCGTACACCGGCACCGAGACGTCCAGCTCACCTTGCTCGATGCGCGCCAGCGCCCGTCGTACCGAGATGATCGGGTCGGCGGTCGCGCGCGTGACGAACAGCGTGGTGAGGAACCCGGCGAGCAGGCAGTTGACGCCGAGCACTGCCGTCGCGATCGCGAGCTGCTGACGGCTGCCCACGCCGTCGACGAGACTTGCGACGCCGAGCAACACCACTCCGAAAACCGGCGCGCCGGTCCCGGCCACCCAGGTCATGATCGAGCGCACCGCGACCGACTGCGCGATGCTCTGCGGGTGGTCCGATGCGCTCAGCGCGCGGGCGGCAGCCTCGCGGAGCAGGCGCTCGGTGAGGCGGAAGGCGACGGCGACGGTGATGACCCCGCCCAGGGCGATGATGGCCGCAATGCGCAGCGCGGCGTCCCCGGAGTAGTGCAGGGTCACCGCGCCGAACAGCACGGTCGCCCCGAGCCAGAGCACGCCGAGGCCGCGCGAGAGGCTGCGCGGCCCGCGCAGGACGCGCAGCTGCTGCTCGGGGGTCGGCGGCCGCTCTGAGGGCAGCCACTCGGCCAGGCTCGACAGCGACCGGACGCCCATCGCGACCCCGACGACGATCGCCAGGACGAAGTAGACCGCGGCCAGCACGATGTACGTCGTCAGGCTGGCGTCGGCTTTGAGGTGCCGCGGCTCCGGCACCACGAAGACGGCGACCAGTCCGGTCGCGATGGCACCAAGGACGTTGAGCACCAGCAGCGAGGTGATGAGGCTGACCGTCGTGCGGACCAGCACCGCCCTGCCGGTCCCCCACCAGCGCCGCCGAGCCGCAATACGCTCCGCGTGCGCGGTATGACTCCCCACGCGCGCCCGGCAGGGATCGAACCTGCGACCAACTGCTTAGAAGGCAGTCGCTCTATCCGCTGAGCTACGGGCGCCGACCTGCCTGAAAGATCGCTACAGGCCATGGCAAGCGTAGGTCCGTGCAACGCTTGTCGTCATGACGACCGACCAGCGAGCCGGCGGTCCGCTGGTCTGGATCGACTGCGAGATGACCGGCCTGGACCCGCAGAGCCACGTGCTGGTCGAGATCGCCGTCGTGGTCACCGACGCCGATCTGAACCGCCTCGACGACGGCATCGACATCGTGATCTCCGCGACACCTGAGCAGCTCGCAGCGATGGACGCGTTCGTCCGCGACATGCACACGAGCTCCGGCTTGCTCGACGAGATCCGCCACACCGGGACGTCGCTGCAACAGGCCGAGGAACAGGTCATGGCCTATCTCGCCAAGCATGTCCCGGAACCCGGCAAGGCGCCGCTCTGCGGCAACACGATCGGGACCGACCGCGGGTTCCTCGCGAGGTACATGCCACGCGTCGACGCACATCTGCACTACCGGATGATCGACGTCTCCTCGATCAAGGAGCTCGCCCGGCGCTGGTACCCACGCGCCTACTACAACGCGCCGGCCAAGAACGGCGGTCACCGGGCGCTCGCCGACATCATCGAGAGCATCAACGAGCTCCGTTACTACCGGGCGACGGTGATGGTCCCCGCGCCCGGACCTGACTCCGACACGGCACGGGCCGCCGCGCGGGCGCTGGGCCTGTCCGCTCCCCCCGTGACGCCCGACCAGGGCGTGCCCGCCTCCGACTAGACTCTGCGGTCGCGGTCCGGCTCCGTACGACTCGAGGCGGCCGCTCATGGTGGGCGTAGCTCAGCTGGTAGAGCACCGGGTTGTGGTCCCGGGGGTCGCGGGTTCGAGCCCCGTCGCTCACCCCATAGGGGTACGTGTGCGGACCGTGGCATCGGCTTCGGTCCGCACACGTCAAGTTCCGCTAGGAATATGGGCGTGACAGCCGCGCGTCACCGCGCGAAGAGCGCCGCTCTCGCATCGACGCTAACCGTTGTTGCCCTCTGCGGATGCGGCACCGCACCATCGGCGGACACCCTCGCGAACGGAGGTGACCCCGGCAACCGGATCCTGGGGCGGGGCAACCGCAGTCCAGGGCCTGCACGCCTGGCTGGAGCCGGGCCGCTTCTTCGGGGTGTTCCCGGTCGCCGTCGACCAAGCCTTAGCGTTCTTCCAGGCCCCTCGTGGCGAGTTCGCCGCTTTCCGAGCCGACCCGATGACCAGCTACCGGGCCGAGCTGTCCGCCCGGCCCGGGCTGGCGGAGCTGATCGGGGACGGCGAGCCGGTCGAGAGGCTGCGCGGGCTCAGCGAGCTGCCGACCTTCTTCCGTACGTCGCCCGGTCCAGGTTGGGCGCTGATCGGTGACGCCGGTCATCACAAGGACCCGGTGGTCGCGCGCGGGATGGCCGACGCCTTCCGCGACGCCGACGTGCTCAGCGCCGCGATCCTCGCCGGGTGGGACGGCGACCTCGACGCCGCGGTGGCGAGCTATCCGGTGGAGCGAGACAAGTGCTCCCGGCCGTTGAGCGAGGCCAACCTCGACGTGGCACGCCTGGAGGGGCCCGCAGACTCGCTCGGCCGGCGATGGCTCGAGCTCGGTGCGCTCGAGAGACGCCTTGACGAGGCCCTGGCGGCGTAGCCGGTACGCGACGCGCCAAGGCGCAGGAACTTGTGAGGCAGCGTCGAATCGGTCGACCATGATGCTGACACCGGCGTCATAGTTTCGCCAGGAGGCCACCGATGCGTCGCATGCTCCCGAAGCTGTCGTTGACCGGGGTTGTCGCGATTGTCGCGTCGACTGCTGCGGCGGGCGCGGCGTACGCCGTCAGCGGCGGCACCTACAGCGCGCCAGGTCAGGACTGCAACTGGACTGACAGCTCCTGGAACACCCCGAAGTACATGGAGTACCCGGGCTGCCACAGCGCCCAGCTCTCGCTCGAGAGCGGCGGCATCACCGACGGCAACCCGAACAACGGCTGGAACAACTCGCCGAGCCCTGGCCGCCACGGCGCTGCCGACACGTCCTGGGCGCAGGTCGGCATCAACGAGTCGCCGATCGACCCGGACTCCAAGGGCACGCACACGATCTACTCACTCGCCTACCCCGGGCAGAGCGGAGCGCCGCACGCCGGCTGCATCGCGGTGAACACCGACGGCACCGGCGGGGCCGCACCCGTCGGCACGAAGCCGGAGAAGACGTCGAAGGCGAACAGCCAGACCACGTATGGCTGCGGCAACAACAAGGCCGGAACCGGATTCGGGCTGAGCTTCGACTACTACCAGTACTACTGCCCGATCGCGGCGGCCATTCCCGGCTTCCCGTACAAGTGCGAGGACATGCCGGGCGGCGAGTCGGGCAAGACGCACCTCGCGCTGGACTCAGGCCTCAAGCAGAACCTGACCAAGCTGCTCACCCAGGGACTCATCCTCTACTACGGGATGGACGACAACAGCGACAACGGCGAGCACGACGGCGAGGGCCCGGGAAGCTCACCCAAGAGCCAGGGCGGCACCAACGGCCCGTCGGACGGCGGCGGCGTGATGTTGGCCCTCACCCCGTACCGGCTCACCCAGTCCGGCACGCTCAGCCAGCCGGAGGGGCTGCTCAACGCCTCCGTCGGGTTCTGCGCCGACGGAATCTGCGCGGCATCGACCACCGAGAAGCAGGTCGCCTACTACGGCTGTGACGCCAACTCCGGTGAGGACATCAAGGCGGACCGGTGCAAGGGCCACAGCAAGAACTCCGAGCGCGACACCGTCGACTACGCCAACAAGCAGTGGGACCCCTACGCCTGCAACAGCGGCGGCGAGCAGCCCGGCGACGACGGCGGGAAGGGCTACTACCCCGACGCCCCCGCGTCGTGTGACACGTCGAAGAAGAACCCCTCGCCCAGCGGCACGAAGAACCGCAAGGGCGGGATGAGCTACTGGCGCCAGCACGAGGTGCACAAAGTCGTCAACGAGCCCGGGTTCCAGTTCTACGAGGACCCGGACGCGATGGGCTCGCCCGCGCTGCCGATGTACCCGTTACCGGCGATCTACGTCGGCAGCTGCGGGGTCACCCTGGGCGGCGGCACCGTCAAGCTGCCGAGCACCCCGGTCACCAACCGGGCCGGGCAGCTTCGCCTCGCGGCCTGCTAGGGCGAGGCCGCCCTCAGCTACCGACCTGCCGGGCGAACTGCTCGGCCACCTCGAGATAGCCGCTGACCATCTCCTCGACCACCTGCCGCGCCGGCCGGACCTGGTCCATCAGGCCGACGCCCTGCCCGACGAAGTACGTCGCGAGCTGCTCGGCGCCGCTTCCCGGCGTCCGGGCATCGCGCGCGATCCGCTGCTGTGCGGAGGCGACGAGCAAGGTCTGCAGCGGCATCGGCAGCGGCGGCGGCGCCTGGTCGGCTTCCCACTCTTCGGTCCACGCCGTACGCAGCATGCGAGCCGGCTTGCCGGTCAGGGAGCGCGAGCGCACGGTGTCACTCGACGAGGCCGCGAGCATCTTCTGCTTCACCACCGGGTCGGTCTCCGCCTCAGCTGTCGTCAGCCACACCGACCCGCACCACACCCCCTGCGCGCCGAGGGCCATGGCAGCGGCGACCTGCGCGCCGGTGACGATGCCGCCGGCGGCCAGCACCGGGAGCGGGGTGGCCGCGCGTACCACCTCGGGCACGAGCACCATCGTGGAGACCGTGCCGGTGTGGCCGCCGGCCTCGGTGCCCTGCGCGACGATCAGGTCGACACCGGCTTCTTGCTGGCGGCGGGCGTGCGATGCGGCGCCGACCAGCGCGGCGACGAGAATGTCGCGCTCGTGCGCGCGGTCGATCAGGTCCTGGCTCGGCGGGCCGAGCGCGCTCGCCAGCAGCCGGATCGGGTGGTCGAGCGCGATATCGAGCAAGGTGCTGTTGGCCTCGGGCGACACGCTCATCGAGGCACGTCGGGCATCGACTCCGTCTGGCAACGGCGGCACGTTGTGGCGCTCGAGCAGCTCCTCGACGAAGGCGACCTGCTCCGGCGGGAACAGGCTGTCGGTCTTCGGCTGCGCCCCGTCGGTCGGCGCGAAGTTGACCGGGAGCAGCAGGTCGACGCCGTAGGACTTCCCGCCGACCTGCGCGTCGATCCACGCCAGGTCTGTCTCCAGCGCCGCCGGGCTGTGCGCCACGGCGCCGAGTACGCCGATGCCGCCTGCGTTCGTCACCGCCGCCACGACGTCGCGGCAGTGGCTGAAGGCGAAGATCGGGTACTCGATCCCGAGCCGGTCACAGAGCGGTGTGCGCATTGCGCATTATCAGCACGGCGCGCCATGCTGAGTAAGTTGACAAACTGAAGTCTTATACCCAACTATTAGTTGAATACACGCGACGACCTGGTCCTCCAGTCGCGGGCCTGCCCACCTCACGAAGGAACGCTCCTTGAAGACGTCACATCGGTTGACCTCACTGGTCGCCCTCACCGGCACCGCCTCGCTGGTCACGCTCGCGGCGATGGTTCCCGCGCACGCCGACTACGCACCGGGCCCCAACGACATCGTCGGCGTCGGCGGCGACACCCCGCAGTACGACCTCTCGTTCGGCGCGAACGGTGACGTCCTCGGCGACCCCGGCTTCAACTCGGCGAACGACGTCAACAAGCTCGTGACGTTCGACGCGGTCGCGGACGGCAACGCCCGCGCGGCCTACGCGCAGGGCAGCACCGAGGCGGCACCGATCCCGCTGAACCCCACGGTCGTGCTGCGCGAGGGCACGTCGCCGGTGCAGCGGGTGCAGAGCAGCGGCGCCGCGATCACCGCGCTGCTCGCGGACACCGCCAAGCAGGAGACCATCAACTTCGTCTTCAGCGCGAGCAAGCCGACCGCGGCGCAGCAGGCACAGGCCGCCACGAACGGCTGGGGATACCTCCACGTCGTGCAGATCGCGAAGGACGCAGTGGAGATCGCGGCGGCGAAGACCACCAACGCGCCTGCGGGCCTGTCGATCGCCGAGCTGCTGAGCATCTACACCGGCAAGGTCACCAAGTGGAACCAGCTTCCCGGCAACTCCTCGGGCTCCAGCGACACGATCGTGCCGCTGCTCCCGCCGTCGAGCTCGTCGATCACGAAGACCTTCCTGGCCGACCTCAAGACCGCCAACGGCGGGACCGCCCCGACGCTGGCCGCCTCGGTCAAGACCGTCGAGCAGAACGACCCGACCGCGATCACCGGCGCCTCCGCTCCGGCCGACGCGATCGTGCCGTTCTCGAGCGCCCGGCTGAACCTCTACACGAGCGGCTACTTCCACAACTCCGCGACGGCGTTCCCGGGTGGCACGGCGATCGACCCGGGCGCGGCGCTGCTGACCGGCACGCCGGGTGACGGTGGCACGGCGTACAGCTCCGAGGTGGACCACTTCGTGATCTTCCGGCAGAGCGACGCGACATCGAAGACGCCGATGGAGCCCGGCAGCTCGCTGAACTGGGTCGAGACGCTGTTCTCCGACCCGTCGTCGCCAGCCACCCCGTTCTTCGCGAAGAAGACCGGGCAGGCGCTCATCGCGGCGGCCGGTGCCACGCCGGTCTACGCGGACCTCGGCAACGTCTCCTCCGGTTGATCTGGCCGAGCTGACCTCGCCAATGCGTCGCCGTCTCCTCGCCGTGCTCGCGATCGGCGTCGCCGGCATCGCTGCTTCCGCCCCCGCGGCGGCAGCGGCGGCCGGCACGCCGTACCGCGACCCCGACGCAGCCGGATCCATCGGGCTGTGCGACCGGGCGGGCCACCAGATCACGCACGGCAGCGTGAGCGCGGCACCGTTCGCCTGGCGCGCCGTGTCGACAGTGGCTGCGCCGACGGGGTACGGCGTGTCGGGGGGGACGGCGACGCTCATGGCCTATCAGCCACGGCAGGGCCTGGACTCGGGCGAGTGGAGCGGTGACGAGCTGACCTCGGCATCGCGCTACTCCAACCCCGCCCACCCGACCGCCGCCGCAACCAGCGGAGACGAGTCGCTCGAGGGCTTCATGACCGAGTTCAAGCCCGCGTGGGACGGCCTGCTCGAGCTGCGGCTCTACCTCGGTGCGCCGGACCAGCCGATCTACTCGCAGTCCTATCCGGCGCTGAACATCCGGGTTACCGGCAACACCTGGCACACCGTCGGCGGCCCGACGGTGTCGTGCGCGAGCGGCGGCACGTCGGTCTCGCTCGAGAGCATCCTGCTCTCGCCACACCCGGCATCCTCCGGATCGACGTCCGCGCCCGGCTCCGCGCCGGATGCGCGCTCGGCTCCACCCGCTTCCTCGACTCCGGCAGCCGAGGCTGCCTCCTCCTCCTCCACCACCGCCGCCGGCGTCACGACGAGCTCGGGATCGGGCCACCTCCCGGTCATCGTCGCTGCAGTCGTGTCCGCCGTCGTCCTGCTCCTCGGCGGGTACGGCGCAAGGCGCCGGCTCGTGACCATCCGACCTTCGAAGAAAGGCCCACGACCATGACCCGCACGGCTCACCGCGTCACCGCGGGGATCGCCACCGCCCTGCTCAGCGCCGCCGGCGCGATGACCAGCGCCCACGCCGCCGCAGCTCCGCCGTGGGAGCCCGACCCGGCGTCGGCCGGCGGGTTGACCTTCTACGACGCGGCCGGTCACGCCATCACCGGCGGCACGATCACGAGCGCGCCATTCGCGGCCTACGTCGTCGGCGCGTCGACGCTGCGTTCCGGCGACACCAAGGCGACCCTGTACGGGTACTTGCCGGTGTCCGGAAAGCCCGCCGCCGAGTTCAGCGGCGAGCAGCTCAGCTCGGCAACCAGCTTCCCGGCTACCGGGGCTCCCAGCGGCGTCAGCTCCTCGCTTCCCGTCGTCACCGGCTCGAGCACGGACGAGAGCCTCGCGGCTCTGGCGGCCGACTACCCGAACAACGGCACCGGCGCCTACGCGGGCATCTACCAGCTGCGGCTGGTGACGTCGGCGCCGGGCGAGTCGGTGAGCTCGACCTACGACTCCGCCGACATCCGGATCAGCGGCAACACCTGGAGCGTCGTGTACTCGGGCGGGACGGTGTCCGGTGGCGGTACGGGCGGCGGCACGGCGACGGCGACTCACTCCGGCCTCAAGGCGTCGTCCAGCAAGGTCAAGCACGGCTCCGCCGTGAAGCTGACCGCGACCGAGACGCCCGCCGTACGCGGCAAGTTCGCGTTCTTCGACGGCTCGAAAAGGCTCGGTACGGTCACCGCAAAGAGCGGTAAGGCGGTATACACTACTAAGACACTTAAGATAGGTACCCACCGCCTCCACGCCGTCTTCACGCCGGCCGACACCACCAAGGACAAGCCGTCGACGTCGAAGGTCGTCTCGGTCAAGGTCACGAGAACGTGACCTTGACCGCCGACGCGCCCGTCGCACCCCCAACGGTGCCCGCCCCGCGCTCGGCGGGAGCTCTCTCGCCATCCCGGCTCGACGCCGTCGAGGTGTCGGCGTGGTTCGGCGACAACCTCGTCCTCGAGGACGTTTCGCTGAGCATGCCGGCGGCGACGGTGACCGCGCTCATCGGGCCGTCCGGCTGCGGCAAGTCGACCTTCCTTCGCATCCTCAACCGGATGCACGAGGCCATTCCGGGCGCCGCGCTGGCCGGCGAGGTCCACCTCGACGGCGCGGACATCTACGCTCCCGGCCGGCGGGTAACCGATACCCGCAAGCGGATCGGGATGGTGTTTCAGAAGCCGAACCCGTTTCCCGCCATGTCCATCGCGGACAACGTGCTCGCGGGGTTGAGCCTCACCGGGCGCAAGGTCGGGCGTGACGAGCGAGCCGAGCTGATCGAGACCTCGCTGGTTCGCGCCGGGCTGTGGGCGGAGGTCAAGGACCGCCTCGACGATCCCGGCGGGGCGCTGTCCGGCGGCCAGCAGCAGCGGCTCTGCATTGCCCGGGCGCTCGCGGTGCGTCCGGCAGTGCTGCTCATGGACGAGCCGTGCTCCGCGCTAGACCCCACCTCGACCCGGCGGATCGAGGAGACCATCGAGGAGCTGCGCCGCGACGTGACGATCGTGATCGTCACTCACAACATGCATCAGGCCGCACGGGTGTCGCAGCAGGCCGCCTTCTTCCTTGCCGAGCAGGGAACGCCGGGGGGCATCGTGGAGGCCGGGCCAACGGCGCGGCTGTTCGGCGACCCGGTCGACCCGCGAACGGCCGACTACGTCAACGGCCGGTTCGGATGACGACGGCGCTGCCTGCCCCACCAGCAAGCCCAGGCAGCGGAGCGCTGACCGCCAGTGGCAAGCAACCTCGCCAGCTCGACCCTGGGCACGAGCGGTCTGACAGGTACTTCTTCGCGGGCGCCCGCGCCATAGGCCTCTCGGTGCTCGTCGTCACCGGCGCGATCGCGGTGTTCCTCGGCTACCAGGGCATCCCGACCCTGCATCACTACGGCCTGCACTTCCTGACCACGACGCAGTGGGACCCGGAGATCGACAAGATCGGGATCGCGGCGGTGCTGGTCGGGACGATCGAGGTGGCACTGGTCGCGATGGCAGTCGCGTTCCCGCTCGCGGTGATGTTCGCGTTGTTCATCACCGACTACGCCCCGCGCCGGCTGAAGTCCTGGCTGATCTCTGCCATCGATCTGATGGCCGCCGTACCGAGCATCATCTACGGGCTGTGGGGCTTCTTCCTGCTGCAGCCGCACGCCATCAACCTGTCGCGGTGGCTCAGCCAGCACTTCGGCTGGTTCCCGCTCTTCCACGTCGACACCGACCCCAACGCAGCCGTATGGCAGCAGTCGCGCTACACGAGCTCGGCGTTCATCGCCGGGCTCGCCGTATCGATGATGGCGATCCCCCTCGCCTGTGCGGTGATTCGCGCGGTCTTCGACCAGGCGCCGGCCGGCGAGCGCGAGGCGGCGATGGCACTCGGCGCCACGCGGTGGGGCGTGGCGCGCAAGGTGGTGCTGCCGTTCGGCAAGGGCGGGATCATCGGCGGCTCGATGCTGGCGCTCGGCCGCGCCCTCGGCGAGACCGCCGCGGTGCTGATCATCATCTCGCCCGCGTACGAGATCAAGCCACGCATCCTCGAGGCCGGCACGCAGACCACCTCGGCGCTGATCGCCGGCAACTTCGGCAGCGCGACGAAGGCCCAGCTGACGGCCTTGCTCGCGGCGGGCTTCGTGCTGTTCCTCATGACCCTCGCCGTCAACACCGTGGCAGCCACGATCATCGCCCGCAGTCGCAGCGGCGCCGGCACGGACATCTGAGATGGCGCGCCCGAAGCGCCTGGTGCGCACCCACACGTTCGACGACTGGATGTCAGCCGGCGGTGCCGTCGTGGGATCGCTGTGCTTCACCCTCGTGGTCTTCGAGCATCTGCTCGACGGCAGCGGCACGCTCGGGTTCCTCGTGTCGTGGTTCGCGGCCTTCCTGCTGCTTTATGCCGGCCTGGTCGCGCTGAACAATCCGCGTCCGATCGTCACTGAGCGACTGGTCTCCGCGACGCTGTGGACCGCGGCCGGCGTGGTCGTCTTCGCGCTCGGCAGCACGATCGTCTACACGTTCGCGAAGGGGTGGAACGCCTACAGCCACCTCGGCTTCTTCATCCACTCGATGGCCGGCATCGCGCCCACCGCGCCGCTGTCGCAAGGCGGCATCTCGCACGCGATCATCGGCAGCGTCATCGAAGTCGGGATCGCGGTGATCATCGCGGTCCCCTTCGGGATCGGCACCGCCGTCTACATGTCCGAGGTCGGCGGCCGGTTCGCCCGGCCGGTACGTACCGTCGTGGAAGCGATGACGGCGCTGCCGGAGATCCTCGCGGGCCTGTTCGTCTACGTCGTGCTGATCGTCGACGTCGGACTGCCGAAATCAGGTCTTGCAGCGTCGATCGCGATGGCGGTCACGATGGTGCCGATCATCGCCCGCGCGGCCGAGGTGGCGCTGCGCGTCGTGCCGGCAGGTCTGCGGGAAGCGAGCCTCGCGCTCGGCGCGGCGCAGTGGCGGACCGTCTGGAAGGTCGTCCTGCCCAGCGCGCGGGCGGGCCTCGCGACCGCGACGATCCTCGGCGTCGCGCGCGGCGTCGGGGAGACCGCCGTCGTCCTGATCACCTCGGGCGCCTCGACGTTCGTCGAGGTGAACCCGACCAAGAACCCGATGAACTCGTTGCCACTGTTCATCTACACCTCCTATGCCACCCATGAGCCGACCGCGATCACCCGCGCCTTCGGTGCCGCAAGCGTCCTGCTGACGTTGGTTCTGGTGCTCTTCGTGGCGACCCGCCTGCTCTCGCGCGACCGGAAGGCCCGCTGATGAACCTCCGTCGTACCCGGATCGCCGTGCTGCTGGCGGCAGCCGTTGCGGTTGCCGGACCTGCAGTCCTCGGCGCGGCAGGGCCGGCGAGCGCGGCGGACAGCCACACCCTGATCCAGGGATCGGGGTCGAGCTGGGCCGCCAACGCAGTGAACCAGTGGGTTGCCGACGTGCAGCAGCAAGGCATCCAGGTCGTCTACAACCCTGGCGGGGACGCGGCGGGCCGGCAGGACTTCGCCAACAAGACCTCGGACTTCGCCGTCACCTCGCTCGGTTACCAGGGCAGGGACCCGTTGACCGGTGTGTCCGACACCAGCCAGGGACGGGACTACGCCTACCTGCCGATCGCGGCCGGCGGCACCGCCTTCCCGTATCAGATCAAGGTGCAGGGACAGCAGGTACGCAACCTCCGGCTCTCCGGCGAGACGTTGGCGAAGATCTTCACGAACCGCATCACGAACTGGGACGACCCGGCGATCACCAAGGACAACAACGGCCACGCTCTGCCGTCGCTGCCGATCATCCCGGTCGTACAGTCCGAGGGCTCCGGCGCGACGTGGCAGCTCACGAAGTACTTCGCCACCGACTACCCGAGCATCTGGACCCAGGGACCCACCGAGTACTTCCCCCGGTCGGGGAACCAGATCGCGCAGAACGGTTCGGACGGGGCGATGAACTACGTGTCGTCCTCGGAGGCCAACGGCGCGATCGGGTACGTCGAGTACTCCTACGCCCTGAGCCAGAACTATCCGGTGGCGAAGCTCGAGAACAAGGCGGGCTACTTCACCCTGCCGACCCAGTACAACGTCGCCGTCTCGCTGGAGAAGGCGCAGATCAACATGGACAAGAGCTCGCCCGACTATCTCCTCCAGACGCTGACCAACGTCTACGTCGACCCCGACCCGCGTACCTATCCCCTGTCGTCGTACGTCTACGAGATCGAGCCGACCGGCAAGTACCCCTCGCCCGAGTCGAAGATCACCCCTGCGAAACGGCAGACCATCGCGGACTTCACCTACTACGCGATCTGCCAGGGACAGCACGAGATCGGACCGATCGGGTACTCGCCACTGCCGGTCAACCTGGTCGAGGCCGGGTTCGGGCAGCTGCAGAAGCTCAAGCAGGCCGACCCCTCGCTGGACCTGACCGAGCGCAATGTCACGACCTGCAACAACCCGACGTTCGTCGCCGGCCACCCCAGCGAGAACTACCTGGCGAAGATCGCGCCGTTGCCGCCCGCCTGCGACAAGACCGGCGCCGGACCGTGCGCGGACGGGGTGACCGCCACCAACACCGAGACGTCCAACAACCCTGGCGGCGCGTCGAAGGGCACGTCGAAGGGCGGCTCGAGCCCCGCCGGATCCCCGGCGACGAGCGGCGGCGGGGCGGCGTCTGCACCGTCGGGAGGCGGGTCCGCCGTGACCACCGGGGCCGGCGTCGTCACCACCGGCGGGACGGGCGCGGGCACCGCAGCGGCGACGGGCGGCGAGGTGTCAGGCGTCGCCGACCAGCCGACCACGGTGCCTGCGGACCTGGCGGGCTACCGCAGCGGCCACCTCACCTCGATCCTCGGCCCGCTCGCGGCGCTGGTCCTACTGCTCGTCCTCGTCGTACCTGCCGTCATGGGGGTGCGGATGACACGACGGCGAGAGCTCGAGTGAACCGCGCCCGGCGAGCGGTGTCCGCGTGCGCCGCGGCGCTGCTGGTGAGCGGGGCCGCGTCGGTCGCTACAACGCAGCCGGTGGCCGCGGCATCCCACTCGAGCGGCTTCACCAAGTCAGAGACGATCACCCGCACCGAGCTCGTCAACGGCAAGAAGCAGGTCGTCGACAAGCGGACCGTGACGCTGCACGTCGATGACACGACCGATCTCGAAGGGCGTCAAGAGATTGGCGTCTCATGGTCGGGAGCGCACCCGACGGGTGGGATCGTCGCGGACCAGAACTCGATCGACGCCCAGCAGGAGGAGTACCCGTTCGTCCTGCTGGAGTGCCGGGGTACGCCGAGCCGGGTCACGCCGCAGACCTGCTGGACCCAGGACTGGAGCGAGCGCTACCAGGACAGCCTGCAGACGCCGTACCCGCCGTACCGGCTCGACGCCTACAACACGAAGGCAGAGGACGCCCAGGTCTACGGCGCCCCCAAGAAGCTGCCGAAGGCGTGTGCGTACCTGCCCGCGCCGACGCAGCACTGGGTGCCGTTCGTGGCGGCGAACGGCCACGTGTACGACGGCGGGCCCGCCGGCTGCGCCGGTCAGCCGCCGGAGTCGCAGTCGGTCGGCGGCTCGGCGCTGCCGAGCAACGAGACGTTCGGCGTCACCGGGACCAACGGCAAGGGCACCGCGAGCTTCGATGTGTGGACGTCGGCGGAGAACGCGTCCCTCGGCTGCACCCAGCTCGTCGCGTGCTCGCTGGTCGCGGTGCCGGTGATGGGGATCAGCTGCGCCGCGCCGAAGGCTGCGTCGGCATCCGATGTCGCGGCGTGCGAGGCAAAGGGCGCCTTCAGCCCGGGGCAGCTCGCGCCGAACCCGCCACAGGGCCGCGACGATCTGGCGGTCAGCGGCAGCCTGTGGTGGAGCGCGTCGAACTGGCGCAACCGGATTACCGTGCCGCTGTCGTTCGCCGTACCGTCCAACGCCTGCGACGTCGTCAACTCGAGCAACGACGTGGACGTCTACGGGTCGGAGCTGCTGATCCAGGCGACGGATCAGTGGGCCCCGCACTTCTGCCTGAACCACAAGCTGTTCAAGTTCACCCACGTGCAGACGGGTGAGCCCGAGGCCGTGAACCTGCTCACCACCGGCGGGGCGGAGGCGGCGTTCGTCAGCGATCCTCCGGCGCACGGCTACGGAAAGCCGGTGGCGAACGCGCCGGTCGCTCTGTCCGGCTTTGCGATCGGCTACGCGATCGACGGCGCGAACGGCCAGCCCTACACCGACCTGCGGCTGACGCCGCTGCTGCTGGCAAAGCTGCTGACCGAGTCCTATCCGGCGGACCTGCCCGTCCAGGAAGAGGACCCGGCACTCGCCAACAACCCGCTGAACATCACGCTCGACCCGGAGTTCCAGCAGCTCAACCCTGGGATCACTCACGGTGTCGACGCCAGCGAGGCGGCGTCCGCCTTGCTTGCACTGTCGAGCGACTCCGACGTGATCACGGCTCTGACGACGTACATCAACGACGACCCCACCGCGCGGGCCTGGCTGGACGGGACCCCGGACCAGTGGGGCATGGTGGTCAACCCGGCGTACAAGGGCATCAAGCTGCCCGTCGACAAGTGGCCGCTGCTGTCGGACTTCGAGCCGACCGAGTACTACCAGTCCGATCGCAACGACTGCCTGAAGAACTCGCCGGTGCCGTTCCTGCCGCTGGTGGCCGCGCCGCTGGCGCGTCTCGAGGAGATCAGCGAGGCGTTGCAGTTCTCGGTGGCGCAGTCGACGACGACGTGCTCGCAGATCGACGGTACGACGGTCGGCGAGAAGCTCGTCGCGGCCGGCCGGCAGACCGCCGGCTACCGGTTCATGATCGGGATCACCTCGATCGCCGACGCCGACCGCTACCAGCTGCAGACCGCCGCCTTGCAGACCAGCGCCGACCACTTCGTGGCGCCCTCCGACGACTCGCTGCAGGCCGCGGCGAAGCTGCTCACACCGGACAAGGCAGGCGGCTTCTGGGACGTGCCGTACGCGACGTTCGAGTCGTCGAAGTCGGCGGCGGACGCCTACCCGGGCACGATGGTGGTCTACGCCTCGATCCCCACGAAGGGGCTGCCCGCACAGGACGCGCACGACTACGCGACCCTGCTGCGCTACCTCGCCACGACGGGACAGCAGCCCGGTCGCGGTGTCGGGCAGCTGCCCGCCGGCTATCTCCCGCTGACCAAGGCCAACGGCCTCAGCGATCTTGCCGGCTACACGTATGCGGCTGCCGCCGATGTCGCAGCACAGAACGGCAAGGTGCCGTCATTGACCGGCAACGCGGCGCCGCACGCGCGGACGGGTGGGTCCCACCACGCCGGGCACGCGGGCGGTCACACGTCGCCGTCACCGGCGGGCGATGGAAGCTCCGCGACGGCGGTCCCCCCTGCGGTCGTGCCACCGGCTTCGGGTTCCACCACGACCGAGCCGCAGCCGGCGCCGGTGATCGCCGGGCCGCCCGCCGTACTCGCTTCGATCGGCCGCGCGGTCCGCCGCAGCATCGGCGATGGCGCCGCGATCGTCGCCATCGTGATCCTGCTTGCGGTAGCCGGCGGCTCGGCAGCCCCCGCGATCTACCTCCTCGGCCGGCGGCGGGGTCGCTGGTGACGCTCACCGAGGCACCAGCAGCGACGCCCGCCGGCCCCCCGCCCGCTGTCCAGCCCGATGCGACGGCAGCGTCGGTGCCGGGCTGGCTGCGGATCTCGCTCGCCGTGTCGCTCGTGTTCACAGTGCTGATGGTGTTCCTCGCGGTCTACGCGGTCGGGCTCAGTGCCTTGCAGGAGCAGCGAAGCCAGCACCAGCTGTATGCCAAGCTGCGCGGCCTGCTCTCGCCGTCGAGTGAGATCGCACCGCCGGTTGGCGGCGTGATCTCACCGGGTACGCCGGTCGCGCTGATCAGCGCACCCGATGCCGGCATCGATCGCGATGTCGTCGTCGAAGGCACGTCCTCTGCTGATCTGCTCGCCGGACCAGGACTCCTGCGCGACTCGGCGCTGCCGGGCCAGTACGGCCAGTCCGTGCTGATCGGCAAGAGCGTGACGGCCGGTTCGCCGTTTCGCCGTATCGATCGGTTGGCGATCGGGGATCCGATCACCGTCACGACCGCGCAGGGCACGTTCCACTTCACGGTGATCGACCATCGCGCGACGAGCTCCGCACCGCCGGAGGTGCCGGCCGGAGGAGCACTGCTGACGCTTGTGTCCGCGACGGGATCCGGTTGGCTCAGCGCGCTCGCACCCGAGCACCTGCTCTACGTCGACGCCAAGCTCGCCGGCGCGCCCGTGGCCGCTCCGCCCGGGCGGCCGCTCGCCGTACCGGCCTCGGAGCTGCCCGGCAACGACGACCCCGGCGTCTGGCCGTACCTCATCCTCTGGCTGCAGGGTTTGCTGCTCGCGGCCGTCGCGGTTGTGTGGTCCTGGACGCGGTGGGGACGGCGCCAGACCTGGCTCGTCGGCACTCCGTTGCTGGTCGCCGTCATGTGGGGCGTCGCCGACACCGCGATGCGCCTGGTCCCCA
>DASZUS010000005.1:0-7162 GCA_035547515.1 Mycobacteriales bacterium | reverse complement strand
ACCAAGCGGATGCTCGCGGCCAGTCTCGATGGCGGCAGCCTCTCCGCGCACATGCGCAACGAAGGCCTCTCGCAGCTCTACGTCCGGCTGACCACACGTAACTTCGAAGAGGCGATCACGGCGCGCAAAGAGAAGCGCCCGCCGGACTTCAAGGACTGAGGACAGCCAGTGGCGGACGTGGACCAGCTCGACGAGGACAAGGCGGCGGCGCAGCGGCTCGCCGACGCGATGCGGCGGATCATCGCCCGGCTTGTCGTCGTACGTCCCCCGGCCGAGCAGCTCGACCGCGCCGCCGAGGCAGCGAACTCCTTCGCCGACAGCCTCGACGAGCTACCCGAGCGCTCGAAGTCGTGGGAGATCAGCGAGGCCGGGTTGCAGCCGCGCGACTTCGTCAACCACAGCCCGCTGTCCGGCATGGCGAATCCGATCGCCCCGCCGCTGTCGATGTGGGTGGTCGATGACGGACCGGACGACTACCACGTGGAAGCCACGGTCACGTTCGGCCCGGCGTACGAAGGTCCTC
This sequence comes from Mycobacteriales bacterium, assembly GCA_035547515.1. GTDB lineage: Bacteria > Actinomycetota > Actinomycetes > JAFAQI01 > JAFAQI01 > DASZTV01. The sequence continues at coordinate 6,639 of DASZUS010000005.1, read as the reverse complement.
CCGGCCACTGCCACGGCGGCTTCGTCGCGGCGATGTTCGACGAGCTGCTGGGTTACGTACAGCTCATGCCCGGGTTCACGGCGTTCCTGCACGTCGACTACCGCAAGCCGACCCCGCTCAACCGCGAGCTGCAGCTTCGCGGTTGGATCGAGTCGATCGAGGGTCGCAAACGCTGGATCCGCGGCGAGTGCCGCCTCGACGGGGTGTTGATCAGCGAGGCGCACGGCTTGTTCATCGCGCCGCGCGAAGGACAGGACTACCTCGGCATCTTCGGACAGCCGGCAGGAGGGGCATGATGAGCATCGGCGGAGCCGATTCCCTGCGGCGGGCGGGGACGTGGACGTGAACGAGCCAGGTCGGTTCGACGGGCGGGTGGCCCTGATTACGGGTGCCGGGTCCGGCATTGGCCGGGCCACAACGCTTCGGCTGTCGGCTGAGGGTGCCCGAGTTCTCGCGCTCGACATCGAGGAGACCAGCCTCAAGGAGACCGTCGAGCTGGGCGGCGACAACGTGGTCGGACGTACGACGAACGTCATCGAGATCACCGAATGTCGGGCGGCTGTCGCGGACGCTGTGAAGGAGTTCGGCCGGCTCGACATCCTCGGCAACGTCGCGGGCATCGGCGCGAACTCCCACGTCACGGACGTGACCGAGGCGGAGTACCGCCGGATGTTCGGCGTCAACGTCGACGCCTACTTCTTTCTCGCCCAAGCCGCGATCCCGCACCTGCTCGAGCAGAACGGCGTCATCGTCAACATCGCGTCCAACGCGGGCCTGATGGGCCAGGCCTACTCCGTGCTCTACACGATGACCAAGGGCGCCGTCGTACAGCTGACCCGGTCTCTGGCGATGGAGTACGTCAAGCGCCCGCTGCGCGTCGTCGCGATCGCACCCGGCGGGGTCGACACCGCCCTGGTGCGCAACTTCTCGATGCCGGACGACGTCGACTGGGATCTCGTCGGCCGCTACACGAGTCCCCGCGGCTTCGCCAAGCCCGAGGACATCGCTGCGCTGTTCTGCTTCCTCGCCTCCGACGAGGCCAAGAACATCCACGGCGCGATCGTCTCCAGCGACAACGGCATCACCGCCGGCTGAGCCGACAAAGAGGGCCCGACGTAAGCGCAGAACGGATCGAGGTGTCGCGGCAGATCAACGCGCCTGCCGAACGACGGCGGCACGCTGGTGACGCGGTACTACGACTGGTGACGGTAGGAGCTGCGGTCCCGCAGCTTCAGCGTGAACCCGCCATGGTCGCCATCCGCTGAGGCGTCCGTGAGAGTCACGCGACCCGCACCGCGAGAGCTCGCCCCGGCAAGGTCGCCCGTCCCTGCGGTGGTGTGGAACCGGAAGCGGACGTCCGTCCCGTCGCAGATCGTGCCGTCGGAGCGCGACTGCACCTTGCTGTGGCCGACCACCTTGATCGATCCGCCGTCCGTGACCAGACGCAGCGAAACGTGGCATGAGCCCTCGACCACGAAGCCCGGCGCGAGCACGCTGCCGCGGACCTTGGCGTCGCCGACCGAGAAGTGGCCGTGCCCGCGGAGGATCCGCTGGGTGCCGGTGTCGGGGTTGCTCGGCTTGAGCTGCCAGGTCCCGTGACCGTGGCCCTTCAGGTGGGTGGCGCTGTCCGCGGCGAACGCGGGTACGAGCGAGCCAAGGGTGATGGCGGTGACTCCCGCCGCGACGATGCTGCTACGCAGGTTGCGCATTTGGTCCCTCCCCGATCCCAGACGACGCCGGTTGGACGGCGGCCGTGACGGTTCGGTTCCACCCGCGCTCCGCATCGCTACAGCCGAGCCACCTCCGGCATGACCCGCTCGGCGATGAGCTCCAGCGGCTTGATCGAGGAGACGTTGGGCACCGTGCCATGGAAGTGAGTGACGCCGAGCTCGTGCATCGATCGCATCGTCTCGAGCATGGTCTCGACGTTCTCACCGTTGGCGCCCGGGTCCATCGAGCCCATGACCGTCTTCTCGATGGTGGCGTAGTCGCGGCCGACGTCCTCGCAGTGCTTCCGCAGGACGTCGAGCTTGTGCGCGACCTCAGCCGGGTTGTACGCGAAGACGTTGCACGCGTCGGCGTACTTCGCGACCAGCCGCAGCGTCTTCTGCTCGCCACCGCCGCCGATCAGGATCGGCGGGTGCGGCCTGGTGAGCGCCTGGGGAGAGTTGAGGGTGCGCTCGAGCTGGTAGTGCTTGCCGTTGAACGGTCCGTCGTTGTCGCTCCACATCTGCAGACAGATCTGCAGCGCCTCCTCGAGCCGCTCGAACCGCTCCGCCATCGGCGGGAAGAACAGCCCAAGGCCTTTGGCTTCCTCCTCGTTCCATGCGGCGCCGATCCCGAGGTAGGCCCGACCGTTGGACAGCACGTCGAGCGTCGAAACCTGCTTCGCGAGCAGACCCGGCGAGCGGTAGACCACTCCGGTCACCCAGGCGAGCAGCTTGATCTTCGACGTCCGCGCGGCAAGGTAGCCCAGCGTGGTGTACGCCTCGAGCATCTCGCCCTCGGGCGGGCCGAGGTGCAGGATCTGCCAGACGTGGTCCATCACGGACAGCTTGGTGAAGCCGAGGTTCTCGGACTCGACCGCGATGTTGGTCAGGTCGTCGGCGATCTGCGCCGGTCCCGCCGGCCAGGTGAACTGTGAAACATGCACGCCAAGATCCATGACCTCAACCTAGACCCGGCAGCGTTACGTCACGCCGACCGCTGGAACCACCGCGTGATTGCCGGATCGTTTTCGGGTAACGTCCGCATCACCGAGCAACCGCTCAAAGTCCGCCGGCGCGCCGAGTCCTGCCGGCCGGCGGACTCCAGGCAATCCGGCAGGACCGGGGGACCCACCCGCGAGAGCGTCCAACGCGATCGCACGGGGTGAAGCCGACGTCCAGGCGTCGGCCGGGCAACTTCCAGCCCGAACCCGTCAGCTGACTTCGGAGGCGCAAGGAAGGAACCGGCGTGCCTCGAATACTTGGGATCCTCGGCGCCACCGCAACCGTTCTCGGCATGCTCACGCCCGGCTCCGCCTCCGCCCACGCCCGCCACACCGCCACGACCGCTCAGTGGTCTCACGTCGCGCACTGTGAGTCGGGAGGAAACTGGCACCTGAACACGGGCAACGGCTTCTACGGCGGGCTGCAGCTCTCTGGCCGGACCTGGCGATCGTTCGGTGGTCATCGCTTTGCCCGACGCGCCGACCTGGCCAGCCGGTCGGAGCAGATCGATGTCGGGAACCGCATCTTCGCCGCTGACGGCTGGCGCCCCTGGCCGACCTGCGCTCCGCACAAGGCCCGTCAGCCCAGGAAGTAAACCGCGGCCCTCCCACATGTCCGTGATCCCTACTTTGACCCCACTTCACCGCCGTGTCCGCTGCGTTTGCACGAGCGGTTTGCGGATCCGGAAGCGAGTGGTCTTGACGCGGTAGGCGCCGCCGGTATCGGTGTCGATCTCGTACCCGTACACGTGGACCCGATCGTGGTGGCGTCCGCAGATCAAGCCGCCGTTCTCGACCGAGGTTGGGCCAGGGACACATGCGGCTTCACGCCGCCGGTGATCGGCAGCTCACCGCTGTTCAAGGCGAGCTCGGCGATCGTGACCAACGCGTCGGCGCGACGTTGCGTGGGTGTCCGGTCGTCGCCCTTGAACGGGCGGGATGCGGCGTGGATCGCCGTCATCACTGTCTCGTAGCCCGCCGGATGCAAAGAGAATCCGCCAACGCCAATCCCGTGAATCGTGCTGGCCGCGTCGAAGCGGCGATGTTCGTAGTCGTCCCGCTCCGCATCGGCGAAGCGTTCCGGTGAGTATGAGTGCGCAACGCTCGAGGCGAACGCGCGCAGGTCCTTCGGAGTCGATGTTCGGGCGGCGTCCGCCAGGTGAGGCTCGGCCGCAACCACTGCGTCGTCGTCGATGGTGCGCCGCAACCGGGCAATTGCCTGAGCGTGCTGCGAGCTGATGCTGCCGTCGGCCATTGCCGCCATCGTTGCCGGCATGACGTCGGCGAGATCTCGCGCGAGCGTCACATCTCGGTGCGCGTCCGGCGACGACATCCTCAGCTCGGACCGCAGCCACGATTGCGTCGAGCCGTGATCAACGGCCCCACCCCGCCGGTCGAAGCGCTCGACCCGGCGCAGGATCTGCGCATCAAGCCGGTTGCGCTGCCGAGTGAGCTCGGCAATGTCCTCGCCGATCGCGCTCACCGGGAGGTCATCGAGATCGACGGCTGCAAGCTCATCGATTGCCGACGCCAGGTTTCCCATGCAGCGAAAGCTAGGCACCACCCACGACGCGATCACGGCTCACCGAAAGCCGCCTTCAGATCTGTGGACACCCGACGCAACCACCCGCCGTGTGGACAACGGAAGGACAGAGCCGGCGCGATTCACAGGTCTATGTCGACGACCCACGGCAGGATAGGGACATGGACCTCCCGGACCACTTGCCGACCTTGCCAGGTGAACGGATCACGCTCAAAAGCTGGCAGAAAGTCGGCCACCGGCGGCGGGACATGTACATGTACTCGCGTCTCAAGCCGCTCGCCGAGTAGGCGGCGAGAAGTGCCTTTACGTCCGCCGACTAAGTCGCCGTCACTCCGCCGCCACGCTTGTGCCGTGCACAGCGATGCGCGCATCCACAGGAGATGGTCGAGTGCAGCGTGCGAGTCGGAGCGCGTCCATAGCGTGCCGCGATGCCACTTACTAGAGCCGACCTTGACCGCACGACCTGCGACAGCCCTGGCTGCAACTGCTCGACGGGCGGAATCTACTTCCATTCGCGCTGCCATCCCGACGCACCGACTTGGGCGCGGTACGAAAACAGCATCCTGACCGTCGAGTGCGCGGTCTGCGAGACGACGGTGACCGAGATCGTCGTCGCGCGATCCGCCTGAGCGCGGTCGCGTCAGGCGGTGCGGACGACCCGCACCTTGATCGATCCGCGATCCGATCCCTTGCCGGCGCCCCCGAGATCGACCGAAACCGTGCTTGCGGTGAGGGTCTGCAGGACCAGCCGATAGGAGTGCGTCGAGCTGTCGCAGCCGTACCCGTTGTCGTGCAGCGGCACCCACTGCTCGCCCCACAGCCGAAGCTGGTCGCCGGTGAGCCGTACGCCGTCACGGCGCGGGCGCCAGCCGTCCTCGGTCTTGCGGCACACCGCATCTGCGGGGCCGTCCGTCGAATGCCAGACGCCCTTGGCGGTGAAGCGGTACGTGGCGTCCTTGGCGACCAGCCAGCGGGCGACCGCCCGCCCGGCACTCGCCACGATGTGCAGCATCTTCGCCCCGCCGACCTCGACCAGCTTGGGCAGCGGCGGCTCCATGACGCCGGCCACCTGACCCGTCCAGTACGACGTCTTCTGGCGTGCACCGGCCCAGGAGAACGAGAAGTGCATGTGGTTGACGTGGCAGTCCGTGACGCCTGAGCACGAATAGGGCCGCCAGTCGTGACCCCAGGTCCCCCAGATCTGCTTGTTCCAGATCACGTACATCAGCCCGAGCCTGCGAAACATCGCGTCCTGGTTGCCCTCGGCATCCGTGGCGAACAGCCACTTCAGCAGCGACTTTCCCGCCGCGCGCTGTGCGGGCACGCGATGGTCGGCACCCCAGTCGAACGCACGACCGTCGTAGTGCTCGCTGGTCCCACCGACGCTGCACGCCCGCATGTCACCGAGCGACGTCGTTGCGGGATACGTCGTGAGCAGCAGGTGCTCGAACGACTTCACCCCCGGCTCGACGGAATGCCGGCACAGGAACTGCGGCTGGTACGCCGCGAAGCCCTCGATCCCGACAGTGACCGCCGGTGACTTCGGCGGCGCCGGGAGCTTCGGCGCAGCACCGGCCACAGCGGGCAAGCCGGCCGCTATCGCGACAAGAACGAAACAGGCGAGGGTTCGGCGCACCGCGTGGAACTCGGCGTCCGTCGTCGTACCGATTGAGCGATGAGTGGGATGACCACCCGATGAGCGGACACCAAGTCAGGAAATGTCCGACAGCGCGGCCGACTCAGCGCGGCTCCAGCACCTTCTGTGGGTCGTACAACACGACGGTGCCTGCAACCAGGTCGTGCAGGGATCGGTGGTCGCCACGCGAGGCGAACAAGACGAAGGAGACGATGCCGGTGATGATCGACAGGATGCCGTCCACGATGCGTCCCGGAATCTCGCGGAGCGCCATCCACCAGAAGCCCGGCACCCTCGCGTCGTCGGGACGCCAGCACCGCATTCCGAGCACTTGGAGCGCGGGTGTCTGGCCGCGGGGCCAGACGATCAGGCCCCAGATGAGGTAGCCGATCCCAAGGGTCAAGACCGCGAGCGGGATGGCGAGAAACCATGCCCCGATCCGTCGACCCACACTGGCGAGCGGCACACCCGCAGGGAGTACGACCCCGCTCTGCGGGTCGAAGTAGCAACCGGGCGGGATCGGCGGGAGTCTGTCAAAGCAAACGGCGGGCGTCACCCTGCTCGGGTGCGCCCGCCGCTTGGCACGAGTGGCTCGGTCAGCCGACGCTCTCGCGGTAGCGAGTCGTCGACACGACCGGGTCGGTGTCGATCTTCGGGATCACGTGCTCGCCGAGCAGCTTGATGGTGCGCAGCGTGTCCTCGATCTTCGCCGGCCCGATGCCGAAGACCAGCTGGTCGATGCCGGCCTCT
>DASZUS010000004.1:0-1620 GCA_035547515.1 Mycobacteriales bacterium | reverse complement strand
CGAGAGCTCAGAGCCGGCGCATCGCGGTCGCCCGCAGCACCAGCTCGCCGGCCTCGTCGGTCGCGTCCAAGTCGACCTGCGCTTCGATCACCCAGTCGTGGTGCCCGGCCGGATCGGCCAGCGTCTGGGTGACGTGCCGGGTGCGGCCCTCGTCCCAGGTGGCGAGCATCCGTGGGCTGCGCGCGTCGGCGTCCAGTTCGACCGACCCGTGCTCGGCGTAGTACTCCTCGAGCGCCTGGTCCCACGCGTCGCGCGTCATCACGACCTCGCCAGGCGGTTCGGTCCGAGCCGCGGCCGCCTCTTCCAGCGCCACCAGGGTGCCCAGCTCGTCGCGCGCCACCGCGTCGACCCGCGCCCACATCGCGTTGCGGATCATCACCTCGAACGCCCGACCCTGTTGCGACAGCGCCCGTGGCGGTGGCGGCGGCGCGTGCCCGGCGACCTCGGCGCGCACGTGGGCCGGGTCAGCGAGCGCTTCCCACTCATCGAGCAGTGAGGAGTCTGTCTGCCGCACCGTCTCACCCAGCCAGGCGACCAGGTCTTCCAGCTCGGGCGTCACCGCGGACTCCGGCACAGTGTGCGACAGCGTGCGGTAGGCGTCGGTGAGGTAGCGCAGCACCAGGCCCTCGGAGCGGGCCAACTGGTAGCGACGTACGACGTCGGTGAAGCTCATGCCCTGCTCGTACATCTCCCGTACCACCGACTTCGGGTCCAGCGCGTCGTCCGGGAGCCACGGGTGAGAGGCGCGGTAGACGTCGTACAGCGTCTCGAGTCGGTCGGCGAGGGGACGTGGCCAGGTGATCTCCTCCAGGAGCTCCATCCGTTCCTCGTACTCGAGCCCGTCAGCCTTCATCTCCTCCACCGCCCGGCCGCGGGCGGCGAACTGCTGGGCGAGCAGTAACTGACGCGGTGACTCCAGGACCGCCTCGATCGTGGAGACGACGTCGAGCACGTACGACGGCGACTCCGGGTCGAGGGTGTCCAGCGCCGCGAGCGCGAAGTGGGCCAGCGGCTGGTTGAGCGCGAAGTCGACCGGCAGGTCCTCGGCCAGGACGTAGCGGCGGCCATGGACGTCGGGTTCGGCAAGCCTGCGCAGCACCCCCGATTGCACCAGCGAGCGGGCCAGCCGCAGTGCCCGTCGGGCGAGCCGCAGCTGCTCGCGACGCGACTCGTGGTTCTCCAGCACCAGCCGACGCATCACCGCGAACGCGTCCTCCTCGCGCGCCACCACGTTGAGCAGCATCGCGTTATCGACCTTCATCCGGCTCTGCAGCGGCTCGGGCTGACCTTCCACGAGCCGGGTGAAGGTCGCCTCGTTCCACACCACCGTGCCCTCAGGTGGCTTCTTCAGCTGCGCCTTGGCGCTCTTGCGGCCCGCGGCCTGACGCTCGGCGGCCTTGGCCTTCGCCCGCTCGTTCTCGATGACGTGCTCCGGCGCTTGCACGACGACGTACCCGGACGTGTCGAAGCCTGCGCGACCCGCCCGGCCCGCGATCTGGAGGAACTCCCGGGTGCGCAGGATTCGCTGGCGCCGGCCGTCGAACTTGGCCAGCCCGGTGAACAGCACGGTGCGGATCGGGACGTTGATGCCGACGCCGAGGGTGTCGGTGCCGCAGATGA
>DASZUS010000003.1:0-68816 GCA_035547515.1 Mycobacteriales bacterium | reverse complement strand
GACGCTGCACCGGCCCGCGGCGCCTCGACCGCGGACGTCGTGGTCGTCGGCGCCGGCTTCGCCGGCATCAGCGCGGCGCGCCACCTGATGGCGCACGGGTTGGATGTCGTCGTTCTCGAAGCCCGCGACCGGGTGGGCGGGCGGACCCTCAACCATCCGATCGACTCGACCCACATCGTCGAGGTCGGCGGCCAGTGGCTCGGCCCGGAGAAGAACCTGCCCAACCGCGGCCTGTCCGACCCCGCGGACTACCCGACCGACGACGCGGTCACCGGCCAGAGCCACATCTGGCAGCTCGCCAAGACGGTCGGCGTCGAGCCGTACCTGACCTACAACCTCGGCAAGTACGTCGACTACCGCGACGGCCACCGCGCGACGTACTCCGGCCGGATCCCCCTGGACACGCCGACCGGCGCGGCCGAGGCCGCCGAGGCCATCCTCGCGATCGACCAGCGCTGCCTGACGGTGCCGCTCGACGAGCCGTGGCGGGCGCCGAACGCCGCCGAGTGGGACGCCATGACGGTGCAGTCGTGGATGGACCACGGCGACACGTTCCTGGGGCAGCCGTTCGCGGGCGTGGTGACCAAGGACGGCCGGCAGCTCGTCGAGCTCGCCGTCGAGTCGGTGTTCTCCGCCGAGCCGCGCGACATCTCGATGCTGCACGCGCTGTTCTACACGCACGCGGCCGGCAGCTTCGGCTCGCTGGTCAACACCAAGGACGGCGCGCAGATGTACCGGCTGCACGGCGGCTCGCAGCTCATCGCGATCCGCGCCGCGAAGGAGATCGGCGAGCGGCTGCGGCTCTCCTCGCCGGTGCGGGCGATCGAGCAGACCAGCGGCGGCGTCACGGTCAGCGGCGATGGCTTCTCGGTGAGAGCGTCGCGGGTGATCGTCGCGATCCCGCCGACGCTCGCCGGGCGGATCGACTACTCGCCGGTGATGCCGGCGCTGCGCGACCAGCTCACCCAGCGGATGCCGATGGGCACCGTCATCAAGGTGCAGTGCGTCTACGACGAGCCGTTCTGGCGAGCCGACGGTCTCGCCGGCCAGGCCACGTCGGACACGGGTCCGGTGAAGATCACGTTCGACAACTCGCCACCCGACGCGACGACCTCGCACCGCCCGGGCGTGCTGATGGGGTTCATCGAAGGCTCGGAGGGCCGGCGCGCGTTGGGCGCGAGCGTCGAGGAACGGCGTCGCGGGGTGGTCGAGAGCTTCGCGCGCTACTACGGCGACAAGGCACGAAAGCCCACGGCGTACGTCGAGAAGTCGTGGGCCGCCGAGCCCTGGACCCGGGGCTGCTACGCGGGGTACTTCGGGCCGGGCGTGTGGTCGGACTTCGGGCGCGCGTTGCGCGAGCCGGTCGGCCGGATCCACTGGGCAGGCACGGAGACGTCGACGGTCTGGACCGGCTACATGGACGGTGCGGTGCGGTCAGGCGAGCGAGCAGCTGACGAGGTACGGCGCGCGCTGCGTCACCGCAAGTAGCGGTCGGGGCGCGCCTGCCAGGCGGCCAGCGAGAGATCGGTCGGCTGGTCGCTGCGCCCGATGAGCCAGGTGAGCAGCCGGCGGCGGTCGGCGTCGTCCAGCCGCTCCGGCAGCAGGCGAAGGCCGACGGCGAGTTCACGGGCGACGTAGGCGTCCGGCCAGTCAGCTGCGGTGTAGCCAAGACCGAGGTCCACGTGGTGGATCGCGACTTCGCGCCACCGGTGGAAGGGCATCGCGTCGCACGGCCACTCATCGCCCGACGAGTTGTAGCCGTGGCCGTCCCATGCCTGAGGCGTCATGCCGGCCCAGACGCCCTCGAGCCGGGCCGCGCTATCGCGGACGTCTGCCACGAGCTCGGCGGCCGGGCGGGCGGCACCCGCTTCGATGCCGGCAGCACGTCCTTCGGTGCCGCCTTCGTACTGCGTGACCGATCGTCCCTCGATCGCTGCGCTGAGCATCCGGACGAAGGCGTCGGCGTTGCGCGCGATGTGGGTGAGGACATGACCGACGGACCAGCCGGGCAGCAGGGAGGCAGAGCGGGCCTGGTCGTCGGTGAGTCCGGAGAGGTCGTCGATCAGTCGGTGCTGCGCGGCGCGGGCCCCGCTGATGGCTTCCTCGCGTTGCGCGATCCGGTCGTCCACGCCTGCATCATGTCCGTTTGAGTGCGATGACCCGAAGCGAATATCGGCCGCCGCGGGGATAGAGCCAGACCTCGCGGTCGGCCCCGCGCTGCTCGATCTCGTACGCCGCGCCGGTTACCGCGATGCGCCCGCGGAACACCGCGGGGATCTCGACGAGCGTCGCCTCGTCGTCGCGCGGTGCAACCGCCGGCGAGGTGGCGACGATGTCCGCCGTACCGGCGAAGGGATCGCTCGTCGCCTTCAGCAACGTGCCGGCGGTAAGCACCGGGTAGACCCGCGAGGTCCGGCGGATGCGCTTCGGTTGAGGCACGCCACGCCGCGACTTGCCGGTGAACGGCGGGCCGTAGACACCCCAGAAGGTGTCAGGCGCGGTGTCGTTGGCGTTCTCCTTCCACAGCCACATCGTGCCGCCGAGCAGGTGGCGTTCCTGCTGCTGGTACTGCTGCGCGAGGACCGTCTTGTCGCCCGACGGGGAGCCGCCGAACTCCCCGACCCACAGCGGGAGGCCGAGCGCCTTCGCGTCGCCGATCGCCGCCGCGTAGTCCGAGGCGAACGTCGCGATCTCAGGCAGGCCGGTCTCGGCACCGAGGCTGAACACGTCGGTGTAGATGTGCGGCGCGTAGACCGCGTTGGGGTAGCTGGACACCGACGACCACGGCGTGAAGTAGGCGCGCTGCGAGGTGGTGTTGCGCTCGACGCCCGGCTCGAAGAACAACAGCTGCTGGAAGCTCGGCACGGCCGCCCGGATCGTCTTCGCGACCTTGGCCCAGAACGGCAGCATCTCCGCGGTGTTTTCGACCTCCGGCAGCGCGCCGGGCTCCGGCTCGTTCATCAGGTCGTAGCCCGCGACGGCCGGGTCGTGCGCGAACCGCCTGGCAAGCACTGCCAGCACGTGCGCGTAGTGCTCCTGCAGCCCGACGCCGTCGGGCGCCTCGAAGTCCGACCAGAAGGCCTGCGCGTTGCCGATCACCGCCGGGTCCAGCTCGCGGATGTTGTCGACCGTGCAGGCCGGCAACGACGAACGGGTTGCCCACTTCGGCGCGCCGTCGTACCCGACCGTCGGTCCGGTCGGCGGCAGGCACTTGCTGCCCGACGGGGTGAAGACGTACTTGCTCCACGCGTCCTGGTGCAGGTCGATGGTGACCCAGATGCCCTGTCGCTTCGCCCAGCCGACGACCTGCGCGATGCGCGCGATGTAGCGGCGGTTGATCCGGCCGGGGTGCGGCTCGAGCAGCGACCAGGAGACGTTGAGCCGGATGTTGTCGTAGCCGAGCCGGCGCATCTGCGGCAGGTCGAACCAGCAGATCGGTACGCCCTCGACGTGCGGATCGTCGGGCGGGCAGCGATGGCCGGCGTACGCCGAGGGTGCGGTCGGGTACGGCGGCTCGAGCGACGGCTGCCAGTAGTCGACCAGGCCGTCGATGTTGACGCCACGCAGCAGGACCGATCGGCCGTGCGAGTCGACGATCTGGTGCAGCCCGTCGCTGCCGACCCCTCCGACGTGCAGGAAGCTCATGGGCCGGTCGCCGGTGGCGGCGTACGGCGGTGGAAGCGGAACCCGCCGCGCGGGGCCCGCGGTCGCGATGCCGCTGACAGACGTGCTCAGCGCGGCGAGCGCGACGACAAGCGCGAGCCCGAACGCCTTCTTCACTCGCCGACCATCGCACGAACCACTGCGTCGGCCAGCAGCCGGCCGCGGAACGTCAACACGGCGGCGCCCTCGTCGAGCGACGCCGCGTCGAGCAAGCCGTCGCCCGCCGCTACTGCTGCGGCGTCGAGAGCGGTCGGGTCGAGGTCTGCCAGCGGCAGCCCGCTGCGGAGCCGGATCGCCAGCATGATCCGCTCGACTCTTCGGTCCTCCGCGGTGAGCACCTCGCGCCCCGCCGCGGGCGAGTGGCCTTCGTTGAGCCGCGCCGCGTAGTCGCGCGGGTGCTTGACGTTCCACCAGCGGACGCCGCCGACGTGGCTGTGCGCGCCCGGCCCGACCCCCCACCAGTCCGCGTCGGTCCAGTAGAGGAGGTTGTGCCGTGACCGCGCGGCCGGCGAGCGAGCCCAGTTGGACACCTCGTACCACTCGAAACCGGCGGCGGTCAGCCGCTCGTCCGCAATCGCGTACCGATCCGCGAGCACGTCCTCGTCGGGCGCCGGCAGCTCGCCCCGGCTGATCCGCGCCGCGAGCCGGGTGCCCGGCTCGACGATCAGCGAGTAGGCCGAGACGTGGTCCGCTCCGCTGTCGATGGCGGCGTCCAGCGACGCGCGCCAGTCGCCGTCGGTCTCACCCGGCGTCCCGTAGATCAGGTCGACGTTGACGTGCTCGAAGCCGGCCGCCCTGGCCTCCGCGACGGCCTGCGAGGCACGACCTGCGGTGTGGTGCCGGTCGAGGATCGCGAGCACGCTGCTGCGCGCCGACTGCATCCCGAAGCTGATCCGGGTGAAGCCGCCCTCCCTGAGCTGCTCGAGATACCTCGCGTCGACCGACTCGGGATTGGCTTCGGTGGTCACCTCGACGTCCGTGGCCAGCCCGAACATCGTGTGGACGCAGCCGAGCAGCGCGTTGAGGTCGGCGGCGGGCAGCAGGGTCGGCGTACCTCCTCCGAAGAAGACGGTCGACGCGCGCGGGCGGTCCCGGCCCAGGACCCGAGCCGCCAGCTCCATCTCGCGCGCGGCGGTGTCCGGGTAGTCGGCCTGGGAAGCGCCGGTCCCGAGCTCGGTTGCGGTGTAGGTGTTGAAGTCGCAGTAGCCGCATCTCGAAGCGCAGAACGGGACGTGGACGTAGACACCGAACGGTCGCTCGCCGAGACCGTCGTACGCCGAGCTCGGGAGCATGCCGTCCAGCGGCGCGGGCTCCCCGTCGGGCAGCGTCGACGGCATCCGTCCAGTGTGGACCGACGCTCCTGGATGGCTCGCTATGGCCGCACCTGTCCATGGCCACTTCCTGCCAGATTTCCTTTATTTCCAGGCAGTTTTCGCGCCCGATCCTGTCGTAGGCAGGCCGTAGGTTCTGCTCATGCGCGCGGATGTGCTCGACCAGCTGGCGTCAGCTGTCGATGCGCTCATCGACAGCGATCCGCACGACTCGCCCGACTGCAAGCTGCTGGATGACACAGCGCGCCTGATCCGGTTGCAGCGGCGTCTCGACGGCGCGCTGGCGCGGCGGCTCCAGGTCATGCAGACCCGGCAGAGCACGACCAACGAGTGTGCGATGTCGACGCGATCGTGGTTGATCGACGAGCAGTTGCTCTCGGCGGGCGACGCCGGCGCGAGGCTGGCGGTGGCACGGTCATCGGTCACCCGTCCCGCGATCGTCGACGCGCTTGTCGCGGGCGACATCAACCACGATCACGCGAAGCTGATCACGACGTTCCTGCCGAAGCTTCCCGATGCCGAGACGCGCGACCTCGCCGAGGGCGAGCTGATCGCTGCGTCGAAGTACGTCGGGCCGACCCGCCTCGCCCAGGAGCTGCACGAGCTCGCCGACAAGCTGTGCCTGAACGAGACCGCCGAAGAGCGCGCGGTGCGCAAGCGCGAAGGCCGCTACCTGAACCTCACCGACACCATCGACCAGATGGTGCGAATCGACGGGATGCTCGACCGGGTGGGTGCGGCTCTTCTGCGCAAGGCGCTCTACCCGCTGGCGTTGAAGGCGGGCGAGCTCGAGGAGCGCACTCCCCCGAAGCGCAATGCCGACGCGTTGGTCGAGCTGGCCAAGCTCGCGATGCGAAGTGGCGACCTCCCCGAGACCGCAGGCGAGCCGACCCAGGTCGTCGTCACAACGTCGCTCGCGGAGCTTGGGCGCGAGCTGCAGCCCGGAGAGTCGGCAACATCAACCCTCGACGGCACCCCGCACCGCGCCGGCGGCACCACGCCGACTGCACCACGCAAAGGCCTGACGCCCCGAGCGGTAGACGCAGTAGCGCGGCGTGCGGCCCCTCGCGGCCCAACACTAAGGAGCGCCCGATCGCGACGTGACCGAGAGCGGGACGACCGTGGGCGCGACCCGTTGGGCCGTGAGGGGCCGCACGCCGCGCGACCCACCATGAGGACTACTGGACTGCTCACCAAGGCCGCACGGACTTCGACAAGGCGATCTACCTCTGCAGCTATCACCACTGGGTGGAGCATCACACGGACTGGCACTTCAGCCGGAACAAAGACGGCACGGTCGAAGTCCAGCGGACCTAATCCGCTCGCCTGCTCAGCTGCGGGATGCGCAGGTGATGCAGGTTTGTACGACGGGCCTCGCCTGGAGGCGTTCCTCACCGATCGGCTTGCCACAGCTCACACAGATGCCGTAGGAGCCTGCGTCCAGCCGGTCTAGTGCCCGAGCAAGCTCGTCGATATGCGCCTCGGTCTGGTCGATCAGCGCCTTGGTGCGCTCGCGCTCGTAGGCGATCGTGGCGCCTTCCGGATCATGTTCGTCGTCAGTCGCGACGTCGACTGCGGCGGCGATGATCTCAGCCAGGTCGCCGCGAAGCTGGGCGAGCTTGTGCTGCGCGGTCGTCCGCTCGCGCAGCAGCGAGGTCCTGATCTCGTCGGCATCCACGGGATCACGCCGACCCGACGGCTACTTCTCGGCCGCGGCGTTCGTGGACAGCGCCGCGATGAAGGCCTCCTGCGGGACCTCGACGCGGCCGACCATCTTCATCCGCCGCTTGCCTTCCTTCTGCTTCTCCAGCAGCTTGCGCTTGCGGGTGATATCACCGCCGTAGCACTTCGCAAGAACGTCCTTGCGCATCGCGCGAATGTTCTCGCGGGCGATCACCCGGGAGCCGATGGCCGCCTGGATCGGAACCTCGAACTGCTGCCGCGGGATCAGCTCGCGCAGCTTGGTCGCCATCGTGGTGCCGTAGGCGTACGCCTTGTCCTTGTGCACGATCGCGCTGAACGCGTCGACCGCCTCCCCCTGCAACAGGATGTCGACCTTGACGAGATCAGCGACCTGCTCGCCGGCCGGCTCGTAGTCCAGCGACGCGTAACCACGGGTGCGCGACTTCAGCTGGTCGAAGAAGTCGAAGATGATCTCGCCGAGCGGCAGCGTGTACTTCAGCTCGACCCGGTCCTCGGACAGGTAGTCCATGCCCTTCAACGAGCCGCGCCGGCTCTGGCACAGGTCCATGACAGCGCCGACATAGTCGTTCGGCAGCAGCAGCATCGCATCCACGACCGGCTCATAGACCTCGCCGATCTTCGCCGCCGGCCAGTCGGCGGGATTGGTGACGATCGCCTCCCCGCCGTCCTCGAGCTCGACGCGGTAGACGACGTTGGGCGCTGTCGAGATCAGCGCCAGATCGAACTCGCGCTCCAGCCGCTCCCGAACGATCTCGAGGTGCAGCAGCCCGAGGAAGCCGCAGCGAAAGCCGAAGCCCAGCGCGGTCGAGGTCTCCGGCTCGTACACCAGAGCCGCGTCGTTGAGCTGCAGCTTGTCGAGGGCGTCGCGCAGCAGCGGGTAGTCGCTGCCGTCGATCGGGTACAGCCCGGAGTAGACCATCGGCTTGGGATTGCGGTAGCCGCCAAGCGACTCGGTCGCTGGCCGTACGGCGCTCGTGATCGTGTCGCCGACCCGCGCCTGGCGGACGTCCTTCACGCCGGAGATCACGTAGCCGACCTCGCCGACCCCGAGGCTCGCCCGCGGGGTCGGGTCCGGCGCCGCTACGCCGACCTCCAGCGTCTCGTGGGCGGCGCCGGTCGACATCATCAAGCAGCGCTCGCGGGTGGTCAGCCGGCCGTCGATGACGCGGACGTAGCTGATGACGCCTCGATAGACGTCATAGACCGAGTCGAAGATCA
The DNA here is from genome assembly GCA_035547515.1 of Mycobacteriales bacterium. Classification (GTDB taxonomy): domain Bacteria; phylum Actinomycetota; class Actinomycetes; order JAFAQI01; family JAFAQI01; genus DASZTV01. Next base: position 60,900 of record DASZUS010000003.1, on the reverse strand, counting down.
ACGCCCGCGGCGGGGCATCCGGATCGCCGACGGGGGTCGGGATCTGCGCGACTACCTGGTCGAGCAGGTCGCGGACCCCTTCGCCGGTCTTTGCGCTCACTCGCAGCACGTCACCCGGCTCACAGCCGATGATCCGCGAGATCTCGTCGGCGTACTTGTCCGGCTGTGCCGCCGGCAGGTCGATCTTGTTGAGCACCGGGATCAGCGTCAGGTCGTTCTCGATCGCGAGGTAGAGGTTCGCGAGCGTCTGCGCCTCGATCCCCTGCGCCGCGTCGACCAGCAGGATCGCCCCTTCACACGCGGCAAGGCTGCGGCTGACCTCATAGGAGAAGTCGACGTGGCCAGGAGTGTCGATCAGGTGCAGGACGTAGTCGTCGCCGTCGACCTGCCAGGGCAGCCGGACGTTCTGCGCCTTGATCGTGATGCCGCGCTCGCGCTCGATGTCCATCTTGTCGAGGTACTGCGCGCGCATCTGCCGCGAGTCGACGAGACCGGTCAGCTCGAGCATTCGGTCGGCGAGCGTCGACTTGCCGTGGTCGATATGGGCGATGATGCAGAAGTTGCGGATCCGCTTGGGATCCGTCACGACCTCGCTCATAGCCACGTTCCATCGTACGAACGATTGGCTGCCGCGTGGCCGCCGCTGCTAATCTTTAAAGCCGCACTTTCCGCAGTCTCAAATCCGACGTCGATCGAGGTAGTTCCCGCGTGGCCAACATCAAGAGCCAGATCAAGCGCAACAAGCAGAACGAGGCTGCTCGGCTGCGCAACAAGGCCGTGAAGTCGGAGCTGAAGACCGCCGTACGCCGGTTCCGGGACGCTGCCGAGTCTGGCGACGCGGAGAAGGCCACGACCGAGCTTCGTACCGCTTCGCGGCTGCTCGACAAGGCCGTGAGCAAGGGCGTCATCCACGCCAACCAGGCCGCCAACCGCAAGTCCGCGATGGCTGCCCGCGCCAACAAGGCCAGCTAGTCCCGCAGCCGCGTCGGCTGCCCAGCTCTCCGTACTACCTCGGGGCTTCGCCGCAGGCTGCCCACTAGTACGTCGTTCGCCTTCACGATCACCGCGACGACCACCGGCAGCACGACGATCGTCCAGACACTCGCCGCCCCGGCGAGCACGAGCACGACGGCAAGTGCCACCGAGCCCTCGAAGAACAGCGCCCGCAGCCAGCCGTTCGGCCGGATGTGACGTAGCCGGAGCACCCGCCAGAACATCGGCGCGGGCCGGCCGTTCCAGACCTTCGGTACGGCGGGCGCCGGCTGGTAGCGCTCCTCGATGTCCGGCGCGAGGACCAGGCTCGGCCACTGCGCGTCAGCGGCATCCGCGTCGGGCTCCTGCCAAGTAACGCGGTCCTCGGCCGAGGTCGGCAGGTCGGCCAGCACTGCGACTCGCGACGGCGCGATCCCGGTCGGGTCACGCGTGACCAGGAGGTGCGCCACCACGGGCGCGTCCGCGACGTCCTCGTGGAGGACGTCGTCATCGCCCTCGTCCGCGACGACGTCGTCGACGACCTCGTCCTCGTCCTCGAGCGGCTCCTCGACGGCATCCTCGATGGGCTCCTCTTCGACGCCGTCCTCAGCCTCGTCGGCGCCCTCGATGAATGGCTCCAGCGGCGCCACCGGGGCGACCGGATGGATCTCGGGCAGCACCTGCGTGTGGTCGGGATGGAACTCGAGATCGAGGCTCGGCTCGACCTCGACAAGGTCGAGGCTGTCATCGGCTTCCTCGAACAGCGGGCCGCGGTCGAGCCAGTCCGGTCGCGCCAGGGTGAAGCGCGGTGACCGCAGCCGCGCGAAGGTCGGTACATCTGGGTCCTCGACGGGATCGAGCGCGACCGGCCTGAACATCGGCGGATAGGACTCGGGCTCCGCCTCGATGGCGGCCTCGAGCTCCACAACCGGGTCGGACTCCACAACCGGGTCGGACTCGACAACCGGGTCGGACTCGGCAATCGGCTCGGGCTGGGCTACCGGGTCGGGCTCGGCAACTGACTGCGGCTCGAACACCGGCTCGGGATCGACCGCGACCAGTTCGTCATGGTCGACCTGCTCCGGAGCAAGCCACTCCAGTTCGGGCTCGACCGGTCGCAGCGCTTCGAGCTCGGCCGCGCGCCGAGCTTCCAGCTCTCGCCGCTGCGCCTGCTCATGTGCCAGGCGCTCCGCCCGCTGGGTACGGCGCCGGGCGTTCCGCTCGGCACGATGGAGCCGGCGCTGCTGCGCCGCCCAGCGAAGCTCCGCCCTCGTCGGCGGCGCGATGTCCGGCAGCAGCAACCGGCGGCGCGACCGCATCCGGAAGGGCGGGTGGTGCTCAGGCTGCTGATCGGGCTGCTGCTCAGACTTCTGATCCAGGCCGGCCGCCTCGTCGCGCGGCTCGTCGGTCATGCCGGTGAGTTCGCGGCAGCGGCGACGGCGAGCACCGCCCGCTCGACGGCGTACGCCGCGTCGTCGGCGCCGCCCTTGACGTCCGCGTCGGCCAGGGCCACCGCCCGAACCGCTCGGGCGAGAGCATCCGGGCGCCAGCGCCGCAGCCAGTCCTGCGCCCGTCGTACCTTCCACGCCGGCATGCCGAGCCGTCCGGCAACGGCGTCAGGTGACCCGGCGCCGGCCGCGCCAACCTGGGCGATCAGCCGGAGATTGGCCGCCAGCGAACTGCTCACCAGGATCGGGTCGAGCCCGGTCGCATGCGCCCACCGCAACGTCTCGATCGCTGCCGCGGCGTTGCCCTCGACCGCGCGGTCGGCGACCGCGAAGCCGCTGGACTCGGCCCGGCCGCGGTAGTACGTCGCCACCTCGGTGACCGAGATGTTCGGGCCGACGTCGGCGACCAGCTGCCCGCACGCCGTCGCGATCTCGCGCAGGTCGTTGCCGATCGCAGCGACCAGCTCGGCGGCGGCCTCCCGGTCGAGCCGCCCGCCCGCCGCCTTCACCTCGTCGATCGCGAACTGCTCCCGGTCGCGTACCGAGGAGATGCGCGGGATCGGGACCGTCGTCGCGCCGACCCCCTTCAGCGCTTCGAGCACGGCCTTGCCCTTCACCCCACCGAGGTGGTGAGCAACCAGCGTGAGCTCGACCGAGTCGTCCTCGAGCGTCCTCGCGAGCGGCTCGCAGACCTCCTTCGCCAGGTCCTGCAGCCCGCGGACGACCAGCACCCTGGGCTCGGCGAACAATGACGGCGAGGCGACCTCCGCGAGCAGTTCCGCGGTCAGCTCAGCGCCGGTCGTGTGGTGAACCGTGGTCCCGACACCCGCAGCCGCGACCGCGCGCGCGACGGCGCGGTCGGCGAGCAGGCCGTCGTCTCCGACGGCGATGGTGGCGCTGGGCACCGCTACAGAATCTCACGAGTTTGCAGCCGGACCTGGCGCATCACGATTCGCCACAGCAACGCGATGACCGCACCGGCAAGCACCCACGCGACCGGCCGCGAGAGCGTCGCTGCCGCACCAGGCAGCCACGCGAAGCCGCGCGCGGTCCAGGCGACCGCGGTCGCCGGGAGCGCGCCGAGCCACGCGAGCAGCCGAGCGCACCCGACGGACCAGGAGGCGACCGCGGCACTTGCCAGGCCCAGCACCGTCGCCGGCGCCACCGCCGGACCGGCCATGAGGTTGGCCGGCACCGCATAAGGCGTGAGCTGGCCGAATGCGAGCACCAGCACCGGCGTGCAAGCCAGCTGCGCTGCGGCGGGCACCGCGATCGCGACGGCGACCGGCCTCGGCACCCAACGTTCGAGCCTGCGGGCCCAACCCGGGGCGATCACGACGATCGCTGCCGTCGCGGCGACCGACAGCGCGAAGCCGACGGTCCGGGCGAGAAACGGATCGACGACGACGAGCACGACCACGGCAAGCGAGAGCATGGGGACTGCCGACGTACGCCGACCCAGAAACATTGCCAGCAGCGCGACCGCACTCATCACCGCCGCACGAAGCACGCTCGGCGACGGACGCGCCAGCCACACGAACCCCACCACGGCAAGCGCGGCGAGGACCACCCGGCTACGCCGGCGCAGCCCCACGCCACGCGCCAGCGCCATGACAACGCCCAGCACGATCGTCAGGTTCTCGCCGGAAACCGCCTCGAGATGCGTGAGCCCGGTCACCCGCATGTCGTCCTGCAGCGTGTCCGGCACGCGCGAGGTGTCGCCATCGACCAGGCCCGGCAACAGGCCGCGAGCATCCGGGGGGAGCCCGCCGGTCGCGGCCAGCAACGCCGTCCTCACGTGACCTGCGGCGCGCTGCCACCACGCCGGGCGCCCGATCGCCCGCGGCGTACCGCGAACGTCGATCACCGCCGCGACGTCGTCGTGTGGGCGCGGCGGCTCAACGCGGCCGGACACCTCGACGCGTTGCCCGGGAAGCAGGCCTTGCCAGCCGGCGCCGAACGACAGCAGCAGGACCGGCGCGGCGGCGCGTTGGGGGTGTGCGCCGAGCACCTCGACCACTGTCGCGTCGATGATGGTCAGTCGCGCGCCGCTGGCCGAGACCACCGGTTGCGGATCCCGGACCAGGCGGGCAACCAGGTCCGCATCGGCTCGGTGCGCGGCGAGCCGGGCAACCGGCCCGACGTGCAGCGCGTGCACGTGCAGCGCAGTAGAGGCTGCCGCGATGGACAGTCCGATGCCCGCGGCGACGACCGTCGTACGAGGGTGTGCTGCGACGGCGACCACTGCGCCAGCCATAGCGGCGACCACCACGAAGCGCACCGGAAGCAAAGTCCCGAGCGCCGCAGCCGCCCACGCCGCCGCAGCCGCCACCACCATCGGCTGCGGCGCCGCCGTCACGGCGCGACGAGCGGCGAGAGCTCCGCGTAGCGAGTGGGACCGATCCCCGGCACCTGCTGCAGCTCCTCGATGCTGCTGAAGCCGCCATGCGCGTTGCGCCAGTCCACGATCTTCTGCGCGGTGACCGGGCCGACGCCGGGCAGCGTCTCGAGCTTGGTCAGTGAGGCGCTGCTCAGCGAGATCAGCCCGCCTGACGAACCGGATCCGCCATGACCGCGTTTGCCGCCGATGACGAGCAGCTCGCCGTCGGTGACCCGAGCGGCAAGATTGGTGCCCGCCAGCTCACCGGGCTTGGTCGGTCCACCGGCCGCCGTGATCGCATCGTCGACGCGGGCACCGACCGGCAGCGTGACCAGCCCCGGCCGGCGCACGTCACCGCTGACGTCGACCACGATCGAGCTGCCGTCGACAGCCGCATCGCCAGGCGCCGGTGTCACCGCGGGCTCGGTCGCCGGCGCGGAGTAGCTCGTCGAGTAGCCGTCGGAGTACGACGCCGCCTGCCTGCGCTCCTGGACAACGGTGCCGATCGCCACGGCTATCGCAATCACGGCGACCAGGCTGGCGGCGAGCGTCGACGAGGACGTGGCCCGCAGCCGTTCGCCGAGGGTCTCCGGGAGCCTGTCGGCAACGGCCAGTCGCGCGAGATCCAAGCGCGAGGGCAACGGCGGTGGTGCTGGCTCAGCGGGCAAGGAGGCCGGGCGCGGCAGCTCGTTGCGGGCCGCCGTCACGTCGCGCAGGTCCGCCGGCTGCTCGGGAACCCAGCCGGTGGGCCGGGGCGTGAGTCCCATGGCGCTTAGCCGATCAAGCGCCCCAGACGAGCTCTCGTCGGCATGAGACGGCACCGGGCGACGCTAGGTACCGACCCACCTTCTCGAGTCGCCGCGACATGCAGTGTGGAGACACGGCGCGGTCACGCCCGGTGTGGATCGTTAGGCAGGAACGACGTTGACCAGCTTCGGCGCACGAACGACGACCGTCCGGACGTCGCGTCCTTCGAGGGCGCGAACCACTCCCTCGCTACGCAACGCCAGCTCCCGCAGCTCGTCCTCGTCGATGTCGACCGAGACCTCTAGACGGTCACGCAGCTTGCCCGCGACCTGGACCACGCAGGTCACGGTGTCCTCGATCAGCAGCGCCGCGTCGTACGACGGCCAGCCCGCGAACACCACCGACGCCTCGCGGCCGAGCAGCGACCAGACCTCCTCCGCGGTGAACGGCGCGAAGACCGACAGCATCGACGCGAGCGCCTCCGCGCCCTCGCGGATAGCCGCTGACATCGCCGGCTCAGCCAGGCCTCCCGCGTCGATCGCCTTGCGCAGCAGAGAGGTCAGTTCCATCAGCCGCGCGATCGTGACGTTGAAGCGCTTCGTCTCGGTCTGAGTGGTGGCATCCGCGATCAGCCGATGGACGGCCGCCCGCAGCGTCACGTCACCACCGGACGGATCGCTCCCGAGACCCGTGGCGCCGATGTCGTGGCAGAGCCGCCACACCCGCGCGAGCCACTTCACCGCACCGGTCGGCGACACGTCGGCCCAGTCGACGTCGTCCTCCGGAGGCCCGGCGAACAGCATGGTGACCCGTACGGCGTCGGGGCCGTACTTCGCCAGCTCCGCCTGCAGGTTGACCAGGTTGCCCTTCGATTTCGACATCGCCGAACCGTCCATGACGACCTGACCCTGGTTGGTCAGCCGCTTGAACGGCTCGGTGAAGCTCAGGAGACCCATGTCGTGCAGGGCCTTGGTGAAGAACCGCGAGTAGAGCAGGTGCAGGATCGCGTGCTCGACGCCGCCGATGTACTCGTCGACCGCCAGCCACTTCTCGGTGGCGGCCGGGTCGAACGCGACATCGCTGTTCTGCGACGAGGGGTAGCGCAGGTAGTACCACGAGGAGTCGACGAAGGTGTCCATCGTGTCGGTGTCGCGCCGGGCGGCTCCCCCGCACTTCGGGCAGCTCACCGCCACCCACTCGCTTGCAGACTCCAGCGGTGACTTGCCGCCCTCCGGACGCAACTCGTAGCCGGAAGTCGGCAGCTCGACCGGCAGCGCCTCGTCGGGCACCGGAACCTCGCCGCACGACGGGCAGTGCACGATCGGGATCGGGCATCCCCAGTACCTCTGCCGGGACAGCAGCCAGTCGCGCAGCCGGTAGGTGATCGCGGGTTCGCCCTGGCCCGCCGCCGCGAGGTCGGCAGCGATCGCGGGGATCGCCTCGGCCTTGGTCATGCCGTCGTACCTGCCGCTGTTGACCAGCCTGCCCTCGCCCGGCGTCGCGACGCCGGTCTCGACCGGGTCCGGCCCTCCGGTGTCCACGACGACGCGGACCGGCAGCCCGTGGGTCCGGGCGAAGTCGAGGTCGCGCTGGTCGTGCGCGGGCACCGCCATGATCGCGCCGGTCCCGTAGTCGGCCAGCACGTAGTCGGCCGCCCAGATCGGGATCTCCTCGCCGTTGACCGGGTTGATCGCGGTAAGGCCCAGCGGCACACCGCTCTTCGGCCTGGCCTCCGCCAGCCGCTCGATGTCGGTGGCCTTGCGAACCTCCTCGAGGTACGCCGCGAAGGCTGCGCGCTGCTCGTCGGCGCACAGCTCGTCAGCTAGCGCGGAGTCGGCAGCGACGACGAAGAACGTCGCGCCGTACAGCGTGTCCGGGCGGGTGGTGAAGACCCGGACCGGCTCGTCGCGACCAACCACCTTGAAGTCCACGTAGGCGCCGGTCGAGCGGCCGATCCAGTTGCGCTGCATCGTGAGCACCGGCGTCGGCCAGACGCCTTCCAGGTCCGCCATGTCGTCGAGCAGCCGCTCGGCGTAGTCGGTGATCTTGAAGAACCACTGCGTCAGGTTCTTCTTCGTGACCTCGCTGCCGCAGCGCTCGCACTTGCCCTGGATGACCTGCTCGTTGGCGAGGACCGTCTGGTCCTTCGGGCACCAGTTGACCGGCGCGGACTTGCGGTAGGCCAGGCCCTTCTCGTAGAAGCGCAGGAACAGCCACTGCGTCCAGCGGTAGTACTCCGGGTCGGAGGTGTGCAGGCGAGTACGCCAGTCGAACGACATCCCGATCCGGCGGAACGACTCCGCCTGCACCTCGATGTTGGCGTAGGTCCACTCCCGCGGGTCCAGGCCGCGCGACAGTGCCGCGTTCTCCGCCGGCAGACCGAAGGAGTCCCAGCCGATCGGGTGCAGCACGTCGTTGCCGCGCGCCCGGGCGAACCGCGCGACCGCGTCGCCGATGCTGAACGCCTCGGCGTGACCCATGTGCAGGTCACCGCTCGGGTACGGGAACATGTCGACGACGTACGTCCGCGGACGGCCATCATCGGCGGGCTCGAAGACCCGCAGCTCGTCCCACACCGGCAGCCACTTTTCGACCACGCCGATCGGGTCGTAGCCGCCCTCGGCGGTCTCCTCGCTCATCGCTGTTCGTGTCCCTTGGATGCATCGTGGCCGGTCGGCTGCGCATGCAAGGTTACGGGCTGGGCAAGCAACGCGGTGGGCGGTTTCGGCGTCTTAGCAGGGACAACGCCTCACATACAGTGGATGCGCGGGGACGAGTCACTTCTAGAGAGGCGGCAATGCACGGGAGTCGCGCCCTCCGGCTGTCCGCGCTCGCCGTGACCGCCTGCTTGGCCGCCGCAGCCTGCAGCGGCGGCGGCGCAGGGGCGTCGGGCTCGGTCGACCCGAGCAGCTCACCCGCGCCGGCGCCGCACGTCGTGTCGGTCATGCCCGCGACGGTGTCCGGCACGACGCCCATCGTCGTGACCTTCCGCAGTCCGCTGCCGAGCGACGCCGCGCTGCCGACCATCACCCCGGACGTCCCCGGCAGCTGGGCGCGCAGCGGCGACACGGCGACCTTCACACCGGCGCGGGCCTACCCGCCGAGCACGAAGTTCAAGGTCCAGCTGGTACGCCGCGCAGGCCGCCCGCCGACGACCATCGCGCGACCGGTGTCGAAGCCGGGGTCGCTGCGCTTCGCCGACCAGATCCTGGCCCGGCTCGGCTACCTGCCGCTGACCACCACCGCGCCGCATCCGACGGACGCGCTCGCCGAGGCCGCCGCCGTCTACGCGCCACCGCCGGGCAAGCTGACCTGGCGGTTCTCCGACACCCCCGCGACCATCAAGAAGGACTGGAAGACAGGCACCGACAACGTAGTCCTGCGCGGCGCCGTGATCGCCTTCCAGCACCAGGCGCACCTGGCCCAGGACGGCGAGATCGGCCCGGCGACCTGGAAGAAGCTCGAGGCCGCCGACCTCGCCACCAAGGTCGACCCGGACAAGTACAGCTACGTCTCCGCGAACCTCTACGAACCGCAGACGCTCAGCGTCTGGGTCGACGGGCGGACCGTGCTGACCAGCCCGGTGAACGGCGGCGTCGCCGGCGCGCCGACCCCGCTGGGCACCTACCCGGTCTACCTCCGCTACACCTCGACGACGATGCAGGGCACGAACCCCGACGGTTCGAAGTACAAGGACCCCGGCGTGCCGTGGGTCAACTACTTCTCCGGCGGCTCGGCAGTGCACGGTTTCCCTCGCGCGTCGTACGGCTTCCCGCAGTCGGTGGGCTGCCTCGAGCTGCCCATCCCGACCGCGAAGAAGGTCTACGGGCTGATCGGCTACGGCACCCTGGTCACGGTCGTGGGTCCGTACGTGCCGTCATCGGTCGCGACCCCGTCGCCACCGCAGACCAGCTCGCCGAAGCCGACGGCCAAGCCGAGCCGCGGCGGAAAGCCGTCGGGGAAGCCGAAGCCATCCGCTTCCTCAGGGGTGCCGCTGCCCACCTCCACGCCGGCGCCGACCACCCCGCCCGCCTCGCCGAAGCGCGACCCGCACCACTAGAAGCAGCGACACCGCGGCTGGACCTAGCCGTCCTGAGAGGAGCGGTGCGGCAGCAGCTCTCCGACCGGCACCGCCACCGCGAGCCGGTTGCCCTCGGGGGCAAGCGGGCAGGCCCATCGCTCGTCATAGGCACATGACGGGTTGTAGGCGAAGTTCAGGTCGATGACGAGGGTGCCGGCTCCGGTCGCGGGATCGTAGGACCCACCCAGGTCCGCGCCCTTCGCGGTGTCGAGGAGGTAGCGCCCGCCGCCGTAGGTGTCGGTGGAGCTGTCGAGCAGCGGCAGCCAGATGCCGCCGCCGTAGGAGTCCAGCCACCACACGTCGAGGTTGCCCAGGCCGGGCAGCTCGGCGCAGCCGATCCGCTGGAAGGGCACCACGCCGTCGGTCGCGGTCGCGATCTCGATCCGCCGGGGCTCGGCCGGCGTCAGCGCGACCTCGAAGCACCATGCGGGGTCGTAGTCCATGACCCTAAGCACGGCGTCGCGGTCGGCGGACTCCGGATGAGTGGCGAACAGCTGCTGCCGACGCCGGCACCACAGCCGGTGCGCCGCGGGCCGGTCCGACATCGCTGCGACCTCGCGGTAGAGCTCGGCGACGGACCGGCGCCAGTCGAGCAGCCCGAGCGACACCGGCGGGCGAGTCAGGCGGCTTGCAGGTCGACGACGACCTTGATGTCCTCGGGCTGCCGCTTCAGCGCGTCGGCCCACTCCGCCATCGGGACGGTACGGGTGATGATCTTCGCCAGCCAGTCCTTGTCCGCCTTCGCCAGCGCCTCGGCGGCCTGCTGGTAGTTGGCGAGGCCGGCGTTGACCGAGCCGAAGACGACCTCGTTGGACAGCACGATCGCCTTGTTGACCGCGTCCGCCGCAAGCGACATCTCCCGGGTGCCCGAGGAGATCCCGGTCAGGCACACGACGGCATCGGGGGCGGCACGCCCGACGACGTCGAACACCAGCTGACCGATGCCCGTCGCCTCGATCACGATGTCCGGCGGGGTCTTCAGATCGTCGAGCGAGGTGAGGTACGACGCGCCGAGATCGGCCACCATCCCGGGCTTCGGCCCTTCGGTGACCCGGTCGAGGACCGTCACGTCGAGCCCCTTCTGCCGCCCGATCATCGCCGCGAGCAAGCCGATCGGGCCGGCGCCGGTCACCAGCGCGTGCTGCGGCGTCCAGTCGGAGCGGGCGGTGATCTTCTCGACCTGGTCCCAGGCCTTCGCCACCACGGAGGTCGGCTCGAGCAGCACGCCGAGCCGGTCGAGCGACGCGTCGAGCTTGATCGCGAACTTCGGGGCGACCCGCCACCGCTCGGAGCCGTAGCCGTCGTGCGCCTTGATGCCGCGCTCGGTGAACTGCCCGTTGCGGCAGAAGTCCCACTGGTCCTTCGAGCAGGGCTCGCACGGCACCGGGTCGGGCCGGCGGACCACCCCGGCGACGAGGTCGCCCGTGGCGAGCCCCGAGCCTTCGGGCGCCTCCATCACGCGGCCGAGCGACTCGTGGAAGAGCACCAGCCGCTCGTGCCCGGGCGGGGCTTCGCCGTAGCCCTCGACGGACACCTCCACGTCGGTGCCGCAGATCCCGACGTACAGACCCTCGACCAGCACCTCGCCGTCGGACTCCGGCGGCTCGGGGATCTCCTCGACGCCGGCCGTCGAGACGTCGCCGGGCTTGACCGTGCATGCCTTCACGTCGGACTCCCTCGTGTGTCAGTCCTGACGCTATGCCCGGTGATCACCGGGCCTACCACTAGGGCAGCCGGTGAAGCTGCAGCGGAAGCCCGTCGGCAGGCATCGGAAGCGAGAGCAGGTCCCACGGCACGACGTAGCCGGGCCGGGTGGTCCAGCGGTAGCGCCGAAGCATGTGGTGGACCAGGATCTTGACCTCCTGGGTGCCGAAGTACATCCCGATGCACTTGTGCGCGCCACCGCCGAACGGCACCCATGCGTAGCGGTGGACCTTGTCCTCCTGCCGGGGCTCGGCGAACCGCTCCGGGTCGAAGCTCTCCGGGTTGGACCACACCTCGTGCATGTAGTGGCTGAACCACGGCGAGACCGAGACGAAGGTGTTGGCCGGCACGTAGTGGCCAAGCAGCTCGGTGTCCTTGACGGTCTTGCGGACCATCGACGGCACCGGTGCGGTGAGCCGCAGCGCCTCCTTGATGACCAGGTCGAGCACCGTGAGCTCGTCGAGCACGTCGATCGAGAGGTCGTCGTGGGCCAGCGACTGCTCCCGGGCGCGCTCCTGCCAGTCCGGGTGCGCGGCGAGCGCGGCGAGGACCGCGGACGTGGTGATGGTCGAGGTGTCGTGCGCCGCCATCATCAGGAAGATCATGTGGTTGACGACGTCGTCGTCGGTGAACGTCTGACCGGTCTCGGTCTCGACGTGGCACAGCGCGGAGAACAGGTCGTCGGTCTCGGCGGCACGCTTCGCCGGCAGCTTGGCCCGGAAGTACTCCTCCAGCACCTTGCGCCCTTCCAGCCCGCGGTGCCACCGAAGCCCGGGTACGTCCGCGCGGACCACTGACGTACCGGCCCGCACCGTGTCGATGAACGCGGTCTGCAGCTTGGCGTCGTCCTCGCCGGTCGAGTCACCCATGAAGATGTGGGTGGCGATGTCCAGCGAGAGCCGCTTCAAGGTCGGGTAGGCGAACATCGGGCCCTCGGCCGGCCAGCCTGCGACGTCCTTCGACACCAGCTCGTCGGTGCGCTCGAGGTAGCCGGCCAGGCGCGGCCGGGTGAACGCCTCCTGCATGATCCGCCGGTGCAGCAGGTGTTCGTCGAAGTCGAGCAGCATCAGACCGCGCCGGAAGAACGGCCCGATGAACCACTCCCAGCCCGACTGCGAGTAGGCCTTGTCGGCGTTGACCAGGACTGCCTGGGTCGCGTCGGGGCCCAGCGCCATCAGCAGGTCCAGGCCAAGCGACTTGGTCCACGTCACCGGGCCGTACCTGTCGTACATCCGCCGCGTGAACTCCGGCCCGCTGAACATGAAGCTCAGCGTCGAGCCGATCACCGGGAAGCCCGCATTGCCCGGCACCGGCTCGAGGCCCGAGCCGGGCGGCGGAGCGGCGAGCGGCCGCGGCCGCTGGATCCGGTCGAGCACTGCCCCGACCCGGCCCGCGCCCGGCAGCGCCGCAGGCCGGATCTTGTCCGGGTGCTTCCAGAAGGTGCTGACGGTCGCTTCGGTCATCGGATCTCCTACGCGGCGGATTCCATGCCGGCGACGTCCACTTCGAGGGTGGACGCGGTCTGAGACACCGGCACGTCGTCTTTGTCGGGGAAGGTGCGCAGCACGTGGTCGGCGACGTGCACCGTCACGCCGTACCAGTAGTGCTCGTTGCGGAAGTGGTGGAGCCGGTGGGCACGGTAGACGTAGCGGTAGTAGACGCGCTTCGGTTTGTAGCTCGAGTGGATCAGGAAGTGGATCCACTCGTAGGCCAGGAACATGCCGTAGGAGACCGCCAGCCAGGTCAGCGTCAGCCGCCAGCTCATGCCGACGACCAGCCAGTACAGCGGCACCGCGGCCACCGCGGTGGTGACGAGCGTACGCCGCGGGACCATCACCAGCTCGATCACCTTCGGGCTGGCGTGGTGGTCTCGATGCTTGCGGGCGAGCAGCCCGTCGAGCGTGACCGGGCCGACACGGCGCGGCTTGGCATGCAGGATGAAGACGTGGATCAGCCACTCGGTGAAGGGCTGGAAGCCGAGTACGCCGGCGACGATGACGAGGTCCCACCACCGCCACCCGCCGAGTGACACCCGCGCGACCACCGCTGCGACGAAGGCGAGCGCCAGAAGCCGGGCACTGAAGGTCCCGCAGAAGATCCGGGCAGCACCGCCCAGCGTCAGCCCGGGAGCCGTGTAGGCGGCAGGCTGCTCACGGCCTGCGGGGACCGGCTTCGCGCCCCCGCGAGCCTCGGTCATCACCACACTTGGATTCTGGCACTACTCGGTGCGGGAGAAGAGCACGCAGGCGATCGTCAGCAGGAGCAGTCCCACCGCGGCCACCACGATCGCGTCGAGCCATCCGGGCACCGGCCAGCCGAGCCAGGTGAGCCCGTGGAACAGCGCCCGCGTCGGGCTGGTCTTCGGCAGGCTGCGGATCACCAGGGTCCGCGAGGCGGTGACGGCGTAGCTGAGCGGGTTGTAGCGCGCGACGATGTCGAGCCACTGGGGAGCGCCTGGGCCGAGCGGGTAGAGCGATCCGGACATGAACGTCAACGGCATGAGCAGCATGTTGACGAGCGGCATCAGCGTCTGGACGCTCTTCACCCGCGCCGCCAGCACCAGCCCGAAGGCGGTCATGGTGAACGAGGTGATGAACACCACGCCGAGCAGGCCGAACATCAGCCCCGCGCGGTACGGCACGTGCACCGCCCCGGCGAGCGCGATGATCAGGACGCTTTGCACCGTCGCGATGGTCGCGCCGCCCAGGCACTTGCCGACCACGATGCTCGACGAGGCGATGGGCGCGACCAGCATCTCCCGCAGGAAGCCGAACTCGCGGTCCCACACGATCGAGATCGCGGAGAACACCGCCGTGAACAAGATGCCGGTGATGAGCACGCCAGGGAACAGGAACGTCTTGTAGTCGGCGCCGCCGGTGCCGCCGCGGACCGCGGCGGACAGGCCCGCGCCCAACACGAAGAGGAACAGCAGCGGCTGCAGCAGCGTCGAGATCAGCCGCGCCGGGTCCCCGACGGTGCGCACCATGTCGCGCTGCCACACGATGGCGATGGCCCGAAGCTCGTGGACCATCCCGCCCAGCGGGGAGACCACGGGTGCGACGTCGATCTGGCGCTCCACGGCCTGCGCGGTCATCGCCGTCCGCCTCCCATCATCCAGCGCCGCGGAGCGGCCGGCTCCTCGTCGCCGATCCGCCGACCGGCATGGGCGAGAAACACGTCGTCGAGCGTCGGGCGCGAGACGCTGACGGACTGTACGGCGATGCCGATGCCAAACAGCCTCGGCACGAAGCTCTCACCGTCGGGGACGGCGATCAGCAAGGCGTCGCCATCGGGGACGGCGTCGACCTTCAGCTTCTTCTTGATGGTCAGGATCGCGGCATCGTTGTCCGCGGTGGCCACGCGTACCCGGTCCTCGCCGACCTCGCCTTTGAGCGAGGCCGGTGTGCCGAGCGCGACGATGGTGCCGCTGTTGATGATCGCGATGCGGTCGCAGCGCTCCGCCTCGTCCATGTAGTGCGTGGTCAGGAAGACGGTGATGTCCTCACGCCGGCGCAGCTCGTCGACGTAGCGCCACAGCACCTGCCGCGACTCGGGGTCGAGGCCGATCGTCGGCTCGTCGAGAAACAGCACCCTCGGCGAGTGAAGGAGCCCGCGGGCGATCTCCAACCGGCGCTTCATGCCGCCGGAGAAGGTGCGCACCGGCGAACGCTTGCGGTCGGACAGCCCGACGAGCTCCAGCACGGCTTCGATGCGCGGTCCGACGGACTTGCGCGGCATGCCGTAGATCGACGCGTGGAAGCGAAGGTTCTGCTCGGCGGTCAGGTAGTCGTCGACAGTCGTCTCCTGGAACACCAGGCCGATCTGGCGGCGTACCGCCGCGCGCTGCGTGAGCACGTCGAGTCCGGCGATGGTCGCCTTGCCCGCCGTCGGCTTCACCAGCGTGCAGAGGATCTTGATGGTGGTCGACTTGCCGGCCCCGTTGGGCCCGAGGAACCCGAACAGCTCCCCCGGCGTGACGTCGAGGTCGATGCCGCGCACCGCTTCGAGCTCGCCGTAGCGCTTCACCAGCCCGCGGACAGTGACCGCCGGCTGGACGGCTGCGGCGTCCACTGATCTCGCCCGTGCCACCCGGCCCCCGTTCGTGTCGCCCCGGTCACGCTACCTGCGATGCGACACTGCCTCGGTGGGATTGGAGATCGGCCGGGTGTATGACTGCCGCGGCGCCGATCCGAGGAACCGCTTCCTGGTCGATCGCCTCTGGCCACGCGGGGTGTCGAAAGCAGAGGCGCCGTTCGAGGAGTGGCTAAGGGACATCGCGCCGACCCCTGGCCTGCGGAAGTGGTACTCGCACCAGGTCGAGAAGTACCCGGAGTTCGCCGCCCGCTACCGGGCTGAGCTGAGCTCAGGAGAGCCCGCGCGCCTGGTCCGACGGCTTCGCGAGCTCTCCGCCGCCAATCACGTCGTGCTGCTTACCGCGACGAAGGATCTCGAGCACTCGAGCGCCGCCGTCATCCGCGACCAGCTGCAGTCGCTCTGATCTGCACCGCCACGGTGCGCGACGTCTTGCCGAGCGGGACAACGATCTGCAGCCGCCCCGCGCGGTCGGCGACCAGCGTTTGCGTCGCCGCGCCGATCGACACTGCACAGCGCTGCCGGGGCGAGTAGTACGCCGGCGTCACGACGCTCGCCGTACCCTCGCCGGCGAGCCGGAAGCCGGCATCGTCGGCGCGGCTGATCCGGCTGAATGCCAACGGCTCGGGGCGCTTGATGCTGACGGTCCAGCCCCACTGTCGCCAGCGCCGGTTGATGGTGAGGTAGCTGGTCCGCGTCGGGTTGGCCGGCGGGTGCGCGAAGGTCTGCATCATGGTCGGCACGAACTTCTCGAGGTCGCGCGCCCAGTACGGCCAGGTGTGCGTCCCCTTGCCATAGTCATAGACCGTCGCCGTCATGTGTGCCGCGCGCAGGTGCTGGAGGAACAGGTCGGTCGAGACGTGGGTCAGGCTCTCGATCGTCGCGGTCTCGGCGTATCCAGCCGGGTTGAGCACCGGGTCGTCATAGCGACCCGGCAAGCCGTCCGCGGTCGCGAACCACAGCTTGACCGGGCGCAGGTTCGAGATCAGCCGCGCCGGGTCGTGGCCCTCCCAGTTGATCTCGTCACGGATGTGGTTGCCGAACGGCGCGCTCGCCTCGACGCCGTTGAGCCCCACCATCGTCGCGCCGATGACTCCCCACGCGCCGAGCCTCGCTTCCAGGTCACGGTCGATCTCCGGTGCGCCGGAGAAGGACGCCTGCTGGACGAACAGGTCCGGGTGCCGCGCCGCCAGCTCGGTCGCGCCGTACCCGCCCATCGACAGCCCGGCGACCGCCCGCCCGGACCGACTGCGGATCGTGTCGAAGTTCTCGTCGATCCATGGGATGAGCTCGTGGATGTCGTAGGTCTCCCACTGTGACTTGCCGAGAGCCGTGTGCTGGTCGACCCAGTTGGTGACCCAGCTGCCGCCGTCGCCGTCGAACCCGATGTCGGAGCTGACGGTGATGACGCGGTAGGGCTTCATCGTCCGCGGGGCATCGCCGACGGTCATCCAGTCGGTGCTGTGGCCGCTGGTGCCGGGGAAGAGGTAGAGCACTGGGTAGCGCGGCTCGGCGTCCGGCTGGTACCCGACCGGCAGCAGGACCTGGACGTTGATCCTCCGTTGCAGCGCCGCGGGAGTGATCGTCAGCGAAAGTCGGCGGGAGTCGATCTGCCTGATGCCGTCCACCCGGATCCCGTGACCGTCGGCGACCACGACCATGCGGCCCAACGGGTGAGGTAACGGAGCGCCGCCGGCGGCCGGCAAGCCGGTCGTCGCCAAGATCGCCACGAGCGCGACGCCCGCGGCACCCGCCCGCCACCGGGTGAGCCTCACGAGGCGTCGGGCAGGTACAGACCCTGGCCCTTCGGCACCGGGTGCCTCGCGCGGCCGTCCTTGGTGGTGTCGACCTTCGCGTAGGACCACACGCCGTGGAAGCCGTCGTGGCTGGTCATTCCGGGACAGCCGCGGCGCAGCTCCTCGCAGTCGAACCGGCCGCCCTCGGGCTTGCGGATGTCCAGCCGCGACCGGTAGTAGAAGCTGAACATGTTCGGGTCGTGGAAGGCGTCAATCTTGGCCTCGACCGGGTCGTGCTGCCACCTCGTCGTGACCAGCCGGTCGTAGGCGGACTTCTCGCCCTTCACGTAGTAGTCGAACCACGCGTCGGTATACCAGGCGATCATGTCGGGCCCGTACAAGGAGGCGCCGAAGGCCGGGTTCGGGATGAACGAGAAGTCCAGGTGGCTGCCGCCGCGGACCACGATCTCGCCGGTGTCGACGTGGTGCTTGCTGTAGACCAGCGACTCGGTGTCCTTCGAGTCGTACGCCGGAAGCTTCGTATGCGGCGTCGGCGGCAGGAAGTAGTCCGCGGACATGCCCAGCGCCGGCACCCGGATCGGCGCGGGACGGCGGTCCGCCGCGTCAACGCAGCCTTGCTCCCGGCCGGCCGGGGCGGGTGCGCCGAGGTTGTCCCACGCGACGATCGCCTTGACCCGCTTGTCCCACTGGCCGATGTAGGAGACCGCACCCGCGCCGTACGAGTGGCCCGCGATCCCGAGCTCCTTGCGGTCGAGGATGCTCCAGAACGGGTTGTACGCGGCGTCGAATCCCGCCTTCACCCGGGAGTCCTGGTACGCCGCGTGGCTGGTGCCGCTGTTGCAGGACGCGACCGGCTGGTACGGGTGCGAGGGGGTCGACAGGAAGAAGTCGATCGCATCCTCGGTGCCGTCGTAGAAGGGCCGCCCGTCGGTCTGCGCGGGGACGCCTTCCAGCACATCCTTGCCCTGCCCGGCGGTGTCGGACTGGCCCTGGCCCTGCGGGTCGAAGGTCATGACGACGTAGCCGTCCTTGGCCAGCGCCTGCGCGTCGTACCAGTACATCTGCTCGTCGGCCTGCACCGAGCCGTTGGTGATGACGATGCCAGGCCGGCGCGCCGGGCCGCTTCGGGTCGCCCAGACGTGCCCGGAGAGCTGTGCGCCGTTGCGCGCGGTGAAGACGAACGGCGCGACGATGCCGTAGCCGTCCTTCTGCCAGTTGTAGAGCCGCGTGTCGCCCGCGCACCCGTCGTAGCCGTTCCAGCAGAGGTCGGAGACGAACTCCCGCTGCGGGTCGTGCAGCTCGATGTTGGTCGCCGCGAGGCCGTTCTGCAGCCCGATCTCGCGCAGCTGCAGCTGGTAGCCCGGCTGCAGGTAGAGGCTCTGCCGCTCGAGCACGTTGGTGTAGTCCTCTGCCTCGACCGCGAGGTTGAACGAGGTCGCGCGGTACTTCGGCTCGCCGCCAGTGCCACTGGACGATCCGCTGCCCGATCCGCTGCCCGATCCGCTGCTTGATGTCCCGGCCTGCGAAGCGGCGGCAGGGACCGCAACCAGCAGCGCGACCGCAGCAGACGCGACAGACAGTGATCGACGGAGCCTCATGTGGCTCACTTCGCCGCCGACCCCCGGGCTGCCTGCCGACCTCCTTCAGCCGACTCCGCGGCTACTCTGCGCCCGTGGAAGGCGTGGCCGGGTGAAGAACATGACCGCGGTCCCCGCCGGCCGCTTCCTGATGGGCACCGACTCGGCCTACCCAGAGGAACGCCCCGCGCACGAGGTCGCCGTCGGCGCGTTCGCGGTCGACCAGCACCCGGTGACCAACGCGGAGTTCCGCCGGTTCGTGAAGGCGACGGGCTGGGTCACCACCGCAGAGCAGCCGCCTGACGCAGCAGACTTCCCGGGGGCCGACCCCGGCGACCTCGTCGCAGGGTCGCTGGTGTTCGTGCCGACCGAGCGCGCGGTACCGCTCGACGACTGGCGGCGATGGTGGCACTGGGTGCCAGGGGCGCAGTGGCGCCATCCTCGCGGGCCGGGAAGCACGCTCGACGGCCTGGACCGGCACCCAGTCGTGCACGTGTCGTACGAGGACGCGTCCGCGTACGCGCAGTGGGCTGGCAAGCGGTTGCCGACCGAAGCGGAGTGGGAGTACGCCGCCCGCGGCGGGAGCGCGCCGACGACGTACGCCTGGGGCGAGGAGCTCGCACCGCGCGGCCGCGCGATGGCCAATGTCTGGAACGGTGAGTTCCCGTGGCGCAACGACGACCGCCGCCACCCGCTGACCTCACCCGTCGGCAGCTATCCGGCGAACCCTTGGGGGCTGGTCGACATGATCGGCAACGTCTGGGAGTGGACCGCCTCGCCGTGGACGGACAGCCACGCCGGCAGCGCGGCTTCGCCGACCGGGCACCCTTGCTGCGGTGGCGCCGTGACGGAGGGCGACCGGCGCACGATCAAGGGCGGGTCGCACCTGTGCGCGCCGTCGTACTGCCAGCGCTACCGGCCGCCGGCTCGCCAGGGCCAAGCGGTACGCAGCACGACCAGCCACATCGGCTTTCGCTGCGTCTCGCGCTGAGCGCGGCTACGCGCGGTCGTGCTCGGCCGAGAGCAAGTCGTCGTACATGCCGTCGACGACAGTCGCGATAGCGGCCGGATCGTCGAGCATGGCGTTGCCCTCTTGCGCGGTGACGGTAGTGCCGTTGCGCTCGACAGTGATCTTGAACGCGTCGTCGGCGTCAGGGGCGAGGGTGATCGTCGCCCCGTCCTTGATCCTCTGGAATCCCGATGCAGGCATGATCACCGTGTACCCAGGAAGCGACGGTTAAGACACCTCGTGGCCGAGGTCACTGAGCAGAGTGCGGACCAGCTCGGGGTCGAGGTCGGCGAACGTCCGGTACCACGGATGGTCGACGAACAACCGAGCGGGAGCGCCGGAGCGAAGCGCGGTGAGCACCTCGTCGGAGAGGTCGAAACCGAGGAAGTGCACCGACACGGTGTGCTTGCTCGGCCCCTCCTCGGGAGGCGGGATGTCGCGCGCGCGGCACGTGTGACCGCCGACCTCGAGGCGGACCGAGTCGTGCAGCCCGTCGAGCCGATCGAGCTCCGCCCGGATCCGGTCCGGGTCGGCGATCTCGATGAACATCGTCGCGGTCAGGGTCGAGCCGCCCGGCATCAGCCGGTCGTAGACAGCAACCTCGGCAGCGGCCGCGGCCGGATCGGTCACCCGCTCGACGTAGAGCATCTCCTGCGCCTGGTAGCGCAGCGTCTGCGCGTTTTCGAACTCGAGCATCACGATGTCACCGAGCCGGACGCGGCGGGCGCGCCGAAGCGAGATCGCCTCGGCGCGCCGTTCGCCGCGGACCTGCGCATACGCCTCCGGGGACAGCTCGAACTCCTCGAAGGAGAGCACGGACACGCAGGTCACCTCCGTTGGTCGTGATGCAGCGGCTATGCGCCGGCGCGCAGCTTCTCGAGCGCCTTCTCGTAACGGCCGGCGTGGGTGCGCTCGGCCCGGGCGAGGGTCTCGAACCAGTCCGCGATCTCGTCGAAGCCCTCGTCGCGGGCGGTCTTCGCGAACCCGGGGTACATCGCGGTGAACTCGTAGGTCTCACCCGCGACGGCGGATGCGAGGTTCTGCTCCGTCGTACCGATCGGCTCGTCGGTCGCCGGGTCGCCTGCGTTGAGCAGGAACTCGATGTGACCGAAGGCGTGCCCGGTCTCTGCCTCGGCGGTGTCGCGGAACAGCTCGGCGACCTCCGCTCGCTTCTCGTTCTCGGCGACGCGCGCGAAGAAGAGGTAGCGCCGGTTGGCCATGCTCTCGCCGCCGAACGCCTCCTTCAGGTTGGCGTGCGTCTTGCTGCCCTTGAGTTCAGCCACGTTCCCGTTCCTTCCCTTGTGAGATTGCTCTGCAGTCGGCGCACTCGCCGTGAATCCGTAGGTCATAGCTAGTGACGTGAAAGTCCTCGCGCACCTGCACCGGGTCGATCGAGCGCCGACGGTCGAGGGGCACCTGTACGTCGATGACAACGCCGCAGGTGTCGCAGACCAGATGGTCGTGCCGCTCGACGTTGCGGTCGTAGCGGGTCGGCGCCTGGCCGACGCGGAGCTCGAGAACTTGCCCCGACTCGACGAGCATCCCGAGGGTCCGGTACACCGTCGCCGCACCGACTCCGGGCAGCAGCTCGCACACCCGCTCGAGCACCTCGGCCGCCGTCGGGTGGTCCTTCGAGCGGCTGATGACGTCGAGCACCGCGCGCCGCTGCGGGGTGTCGCGTGAGGCGCGGTCGCTGGTTGCCGCCTCGGTCATCGCAGCTCCTCGGGGATCTCCTCCCACCACTGGCACCACCACGGGCCGCCGACCAGGATCCGGAGCTTCGGATGCCAGCAGTAGGAGATGTCCTCGCTGGTATCGGTGTAGTAGAGGCAGTTGCGGCACTCCTCGTCGCCATTCGGCCGGCCGCGCAGGACGGCGTCCTTGGCGAGATGCATGAGCTCGTTGTTGCGCTGCTCGTCGAGCTCCGTGGGCTCCGGCAGCGGCAGGTCTGTTGTGGTCACGACACCTCCGACGAGAACAACGGGGCAGTGATCGAGAAGCTATCTCAACTGAGAACCTATCTTAGCAAGGACACGCCGCGGAGACCGGGCCTGAGAGGGTGCAGCGATGGGGAAGCTCATCTACTCGGCGATCTGCTCGCTCGACGGCTACGTCGAAGATCCGACAGGTGATTTCCAGTGGGCGGCCCCAGACGAGCAGGTCTTCCGGGCGGTGATCGACCTAGAGCGCCCGATCGGCACCTATCTCTACGGGCGGCGGATGTACGAGACGATGCGCTACTGGCAGGACACCGACAGCACGCGAGACTCCGCTGCCGAAGCCGAGTTTGGCGCGATCTGGCGAGCCGCTGACAAGATTGTCTTCTCCCGTACGCTCACCTCGGTCCAGACGCCGAAGACCGCGATCGTGACGGCCTTCGATCCCGACGGGGTCCGCGCGATGAAAGCCGCGAGCGACAGTGACCTGTCGGTCGGGGGCTCCGACCTCGCCGGGCAGGCGCTTTCAGCCGGCCTGGTCGACGAGGTGCACCTGTATCTCGCGCCCCTCACTGTCGGCGGGGGAAAGCCGGTCTTCCCGCACGGCGTGCGGACCGATCTCGACCTGGTCGACGTACGGCGGTTTCGTGGCGGATCGGTCGAGCTCCACTACCGGTGCGGAGACAGCCTCAGGTGAAGACGCCGACGCGGCGGTGGAAGCGCCACACCTCGCCGTCGCGGCACAGCTCGTCGGTGTAGCGGCCGGTGAGCATCACGCCCCAGCCGTTGTCGCGCTTGATTAGGAAGGCGAAGTCGCTGGTCGCGCTGGCCTTGTCCTCCGACCAGTCGGTGATGTGGGTTCCGCTCACCAGATGGCGTTGCGGGCCGCGCGGCTCCACGACCGCGTACGCCGCGCGCAGCTGGTCGTGGCCGGTATGCGCGCCGAGCCCGGGAATGTCGCAGCTGCCGTCTGCGCAGTAGGTCGCGACGGCATCCTCGGTGCGCCCGTCGTCGACCGCGTGGTTGTACTTCGCGATCGCGGTCATGACGCCGGCGAACACATCGGCATAGGTCAGCTTCCCGGACATGCGCCGCACTCTATCCAAGTGGTCTGTACCGATCGGTACACTCGCCCGCCATGGGCGAGACCGACGTCGACGTACTGGTCATCGGCGCCGGCATCACCGGGATCTACCAGCTCTACCGCGCCCGCGAGGCCGGCTTCTCGGTGCGGCTGCTCGAGGCCGGCGACGGCGTCGGCGGCACGTGGTTCTGGAACCGCTACCCCGGCGCACGGTTCGACTCGGAGAGCTACACCTACGGCTACCTGTTCTCCGAGGAGCTCTTCGACGAGTGGGAGTGGTCCGAGCACTTCGCCGGCCAGCCCGAGATCGAGCGCTACCTCAACCACGTGGTCGACCGCTTCGACCTGCGCCGCGACATCCGGCTCGGCGTACGCGTCACGGCCGCGTCGTACGACGAGGGATCGGCGACGTGGGCCGTCACAACCTCGGGCGGCGAGCAGGTCGTCGCGCGGTTCCTGATCGCCGCGACCGGCGTGCTCTCGGTGCCGTTCTTCCCCGACGTAGCGGGCCGCGAGGACTTCCGCGGGACGCAGCTCCACACCGGGCTGTGGCCGGCCGAGCCGGTCGACCTGTCGGGCAAGCGCGTGGCCATCGTCGGCACCGGGTCGAGCGGGGTGCAGCTGGTGCCGGCCATCCTCGACGAGGTCGAGTCGCTGACCGTCTACCAGCGCACTCCGAACTGGTGCACGCCGCTGAACAACTCCCCCATCACCGCCGAGGAGCAGGCGCAGCTGCGCGCCAACTTCGCGTCGATCAAGCACACCCTCGACACCTCGCTTGCCGGGTTCCTTCACCCGCCCGGTGATCGCAAGTCCTCAGAGGACACCGAGGAGCAGCGACTGGCGTTCTACGAGGAGATGTGGGCCAAGCCGGGCTTCGGCAAGATCGTCAGCCACTACCAGGACCTCACCTTCGACGAGGCGGCCAACGACGCGTGGTGTGAGTTCATGGCGACGAAGATCCGCGGCATCGTCCGCGATCCGAAGGTGGCCGCGCTGCTGATCCCCGACGACCACCGGTTCGGCGAGAAGCGGCCGCCGTTCGTCACCGGGTACTTCGAGGCGTTCAACTCCCCGAAGGTGTCGCTGGTCGACCTGCGCGCCACCCCGATGCTTCGCGTCACCGACGCCGGGATCGAGACCGCCGACGGCGTGCGTGAGCTCGACGTCATCGTGTGGGCGACCGGGTTCGACTTCGGCACGGGCGCGCTCTCCCGGATGGGCATCGTCGGGCGCGGCGGCGTCAGCCTCAACGACCACTGGCGGGATGGCCCGTCGACGTACCTCGGCCTGCAGACCGCGGGCTTCCCGAACTTCTTCTTCCCCGGTGGGCCGCATGCCGCGGCCGGCAACAACCCGCGCTACAACGGCGACCAGGTGGACTTCGTCACCGACCTACTCGTCGCTGCGCGCGAGCGCGGCGCCTCGACGATCGAGGTCACGACCGAGACCGAGGACGGGTGGACCGCGATGATCGACCGCGCTGCGCGCCGGCCTCCGTCGTTCACCGAGAAGAGCTACTACTTCGGCACGAACGTGCCGGGTAAGCCGCGCAAGTACCTGCTCAATGCCGCCGGCCGCCCGAAGCTGCTGGCGCTGATCGCCGAGGCGAAGGCGAACGACTACGCGCCGTTCGTCTTCCGCCCTCAGATCGGCAGTCCCGGCAGCAGCTGAGTGCCGGTCGACACGGTTAGGCGCGGGTTGCGCAACCGCTTCACGCGATAGTCCGGGGTGACCTCGACGAGTTGGATCGCCGGCTTGCCGACCAGCTTGGGTGTCGGGCCACCGGGCCGGCCGTTGAGCACGATGCGTAGAGCCGAGATCCGCTTCGAGTGCCAGTCGGCCGGCAGCTTGATGACGGTGCGGCCGTGCCCACCCGTGTAGAACGGGAACGTCGTCGGGACGCCCGCGGTCTGCGCGTAGTCGTCGGTCCACCACGTCGGGTCGCCTCGCAGCCGTACCCCGACCGCGATCGACTGAGCCGCCGACGCCGTGACATCGAGGTCGACGACCAGGTATTGCGGGTAGCCACCGGCGAGCAGCGACCTCGGGTCGGCCGACTCGACAGTGGTCCTCGCGACGTCGTCGTTGGAGATCCGGTAGGTCCAGGGGTGCTCGTCCATGACCACGTCACGGGCCTGCCCGTCCCGCGGACCCATGACCGGAACCTGCTGGAAGCGGTAGCGCGAGGTCTTGTACGGCGACACGTCGTTGTTGCCGGTCGCGTCGCGCAGCACGAGATGGTGGCCCATTGCCTTCGGCGTCCCGGACGGCGGGTAGGCCGCGTCGTACTCGCTGCCGATCGGCGGCGCGGGTAGCGCGTCGGGATAGAGCGGCAGCTTCTCGCAGCCGCACGACAGGTAGGCGGCCTTCACGATCCGGCCCGACGGCGCGACGACTTCCTGGAGCACGGTCTCGATGTCGGTCATCCGGCCCCACAGGCCCCATTCGTAGGCCGGGACCGTGCCGTCGCCGACGTCCTCGCGGGTCCAGATCACGGTGTACGAGAGATCGATGTCCCTACCGTCCGCGTCGGGGCTTTGCGTTACGTCCGTGATGAGCTGCGCGTCCCGCTCCGCGGAGCTCGATCGGCCGTACATCACGGGTGCGTGCGTGAGCCCGAGATAGGCCGGGCTTCGTCGCGGGACCACACCGAGGCTGATCCCGAACACGTCGACCTTCGCCGTCGCGAGGTCACTGGAGCGGCGGGGGTCGACGGCCAGCGAGACACAGTGCTGTCCGGTGCGCATCCGCCCGACGAAGCCCTGGTACACCGCAGGCTGCGAGCCCTGGAAGAGCACGACCTGCTGGCTAGCGCCGCCGTCCACTGCGACGTCGACGTCAACCGAGGTGTCGAGACTGCTGGCCCACGACGTACCCGGCGCCGCCAGCGTCAGCGAGACGATGCCCTCGCCGTACCGGCCGAGACGGTCGGAGGCAGGTGTGGCGGCACGCGTGCAACTGGCATGTAAGCGTTGGGGAACTGGGTGGTCGATCGGCCGCTCGACATGCCGTTCTGGGTGCCGGTCGACGTGCGCGACCACTCGCCAGTGACCGGCGGTCGCGCCCACCAGTACGACGGGGTCCGCGGGTACGACGGGCTTCGCGAGGGCCGCCGCCTGTGCGGTCTCGAGCAGGCCGCCGAACGGCGCAACCAGGCTCGCCGCGATCAACGCAGCGCGAAGTCTCACAGGACACAGTTCAAGCACGCACGGTGAGATTCCTCTGACCCGGGCCGCCGACTAACAGGGCCGCGCCGTTGCGATGGCCCGTTGCCTGTTTGTGACGAGCAGAATCTCGCGTCCTCGCCGGTTGTAGTACGGCGCGTGAAAGAAGCGCAGCGAGCGCCGGAGCGCTACCCCACCTGCGACCTTCACCGAGGCGATCACCTCACCGGCGTGATCACTGCCTGGATCCCAGACGATGCCCACCGGCCCTCGCACGGCGATGCCGCGCAGGCTCACAAGCAATCGCGCCGACTTCCCTTCCGGGTCATACCGAACGCTCCCGCGCGCGGGGGCCACCGCGCAGAAGCGTTCCGGCTGGCGGTCTCCACCCTCGATGGCCGTCCGATCGGTAAAGGGAAACCCTCGTGGCGCTGCATCCGGTGCGGTCGGCCTGGTCGTACCGCCGAGGACCGGGTGCGCCGATCCGGCGCTACATGCGGCGAGACAGGTCGAGAGGACGCACGCCACAAGCTGCCGCACCGTCAGCACATCAATAGGACGTACCCAGCCGCCGTGAGGTTGTGAGGCGCTACCCGCACTGGGACGCGGCGCATGCCTCACAACCTGCGGGCTAGACGGTCGCGACGGGAGTGAGTGGTGAGCCGACCGCTCCGGGGAGCCGCAGCGGCGGGGCGGTCAGCAGGAAGCGCGACCGGCCGTGCTCGGCCAGCCAGGCGGCCAAGTCGTTGAGGTACCACATCTCACCGAGCGGGACCCCGAGCCGGAAGAGGCACAGATGGTGGATCGGCAGGAACGAGTGGCGCGACGGGTCGGGGTCCTTGCCGAGCAGCCCCTCGACGGCGTAGTTGTCGGCCACGAGCGCGGAGATCTGCGAGTCCGCGATCCACTCGAGCATCGCGGGATCGCGCGCGTCGAGCCAGGTGCCCGTGCGGTGGATCGCGCGCGGGTCGGGCTCGCGGTTCCACTCGAGCACCCGGGTCGCGAAGCCGGTGTGGACGAGCAGCATGTCGCCAGGCTCGACGACGACGTCGTCAGCCGCCATGACCTCCTGCAGCGCGGCAAGGTCGACTGCCCGCCACTCGTCGCCGAAGTGCTTGTGCAGGTCGACCAGTACGCCGCGGCCCTGCACGCCGTGCGCCGCCATGTGCTCGAGGCCCAGGTGATGGGCAAACCCGCGGTGGCCCGAGCCGTCACCACGCGCGTCATCGGAGGGACCGACGAGATCCACACCAGCGCGGTAGCCGTTGTAGTAGACCGCCTCTTCGACCCCGTCGCCGTCGGCGTCGAACTCGGCACCGACGTGCGCGAGGGAGTCCCACTGGGTCGAGTACTGCAGCGAGAGCGTCACCACGTCGTCGGCCCACACGTCGACGTACCGCGGGTCGCCCCAGTCCGCCATCTCGCTCATCCGGACGTTGTAGAAGACGCCGGGTACGCCGTTCATGTCCTCGGTCGGCGAGAGCTTCGGGGGGTAACGCCGCTGGTTCAGCGCGGTCCCGCCAGGGAAGTCCAGCGGCAGGCTCAACGAGAACGCGATCCCCGCCTCGACCTCCCGCACCCCCTCGAGCACCTTCTCGCGGGTCAGCAGGTTGATCCGGCCAAGCTCGTCGTCCTCGCCCCAGTCGCCCCAGGTCGAGCCCTCCGGCCGCTGCTGCCAACGCTTCGCCAACGAGATCGCCCCTTCCAGATCCTGTACCGATCGGTACAGTAACGCTATGGGTGCTGCAGAGCAGAAAGACTTCATCGTCTCGGCCGACGGGCACGTTCTCGAGCCCACCGACCTGTTCAAGACCAGACTCCCCCAGCACCTGCGCGACCGCGCGGTGTGGGAAGAGGACTTCGAGCTCGACGAGCCGCTGGTCGAGGGCGGCGCGACGATCTTCCGCAGGTTGCACACCGCCGGCTACGAGGGCTGGACGGTGTCGCGCTACCGGCAGACCGGCGGCCGGATGCCCGAGGGCGACCCCAAGCAGATCCTCGAGGACATGGACCTCGATGGCGTCGACGTCCAGGTGATGCATCCGAACCTGTCGCTGTTCGGGCTGTACTCCGACGACCACGAGCTGTCCATGGCACACGCCCGCGTCTACAACGACTACATCATCGAGCGCTTCACGCCGTACTTCGACCGCATCTGCCCCACCGCTCCCGTCCCCATCACCGATGTCGCCGACGCAGTCGCAGAGATCGAGCGGGTCGCCGCCGCCGGCTTCCGCGCCATCCTCCTACCGGCGACGCCGCCGCGCAGCTACTACACCCGAGAGCTCGACCCCGTCTGGGCCGCCGCGGTCGCCAACGGCGTACAGGTGTTCTTCCACACCCAGACCGGTGGGGTGAAGGTCAACGACACCGAAGCGGTGACCCTCAAGGTGGTCCTCGAAAACGCGGCACAGGTCAACCAGCCGATGACCGAGAAGGCCGCCGCCAAGCGGATGGTCACCCAGGCGATCCACAGCACGTTCGTGCCTCAGCAGCTGATCTGCCAGCTGGTCGGCGGCGGGGTGCCCGAGCGCTTCCCTGACCTGCACTTCCACCTGATCGAGTTCAACGCCCACTGGCTGTCCTCGCTGGTCGGCGGGATGGACAAGTGCTGGGTCACCGGCATCGGTCAGGACGCTGACTGGTGGCTCGGCAAGTGGGACGACTCCCGCCCGCCCAACGACCAGCCCGACATGGCGCAGCTGTTCCGGCTCAACGAGAAGTGGCCCTACCCGCTGATGCCGAGCGAGTACGTCCGCCGACAGTTCCACGTGCAGTTCCAGGACGACCCGGTGGCGATCGCCTGCCGTCACATCACCGGCCTGTCGACGCTGACCTGGGGCAATGACTACCCGCACGCGGAGGGCACGTTCCGCGGGAGCCGCGAGCTGATCAAGCAGCTGTTCGCCGGCGTGCCCGACGACGAGCGCAAGGCGATCCTGGGCGGCACGCTGGGCAACCTGCTGGGGTTCAAGGTGCCAGTGGCAGTCTGATCGGCATGCGCTACGACGGGCGGGTCGCGATAGTCACGGGGGCGGGGCGCGGCATCGGCCGTGCTTACGCGCTGCTCTTGGCCGAGCGGGGGGCGGCGGTGGTCGTGAACGACCTCGGTACGTCGATGTCGGGCGCCGGCGCTGACCTCGCACCGGCCGAGTCGGTGGTCAAGGAGATCCGCGACGCGGGCGGCACCGCCGTCGCCGACGGCAACGACGTCGCTTCACCTGCTGCGGCGCAGGCGCTCGTCGATCTTGCGGTCGCCGAGTTCGGACGGGTCGACATCCTCATCAGCAACGCCGGCGTGATCGAGTGGGCCGGCATGCCGGACATCAGCGACGACAACTTCGGCCACCACCTGGCAGTGCACCTCGGCGGGTCGTTCCTCACCACACGCGCTGCCTGGCCGCACTTCGTCGACCAGGGCTACGGCCGCGTGGTGCTCACCACGTCGGCCGGCGTCTTCGGGCTGCCCAACAACACGTCCTACGCCGCCGCCAAGGGCGGCGTGATCGGGCTGACCCGAAGCCTCGCGACGGCGGGCGCGCGGCACAACATCCGGATCAACGCGATCGCTCCCGCTGCGGCAACCCGCATGGCGGGCAAGGCGGCGACGGCGACCGCGCCGTACATGGGCGAGGAGCTCGTCGCACCCATGGCCGGCTATCTCGCCCACGAGGACTGCCCGGTCAGCGGCGAGGTCTACTCGGCAGGCGCCGGACGCTTTGCACGGATCGTGCTGGCCGCGACGCCCGGCTACGTCCACGACGGCGCCGCTCCGACGGTCGAGGATGTCGCGGCGAACTGGGACGCGATCAACGACGAGGCCGGGTACGTCGTACCGGCCGACCTGATGGCGTGGTCGGCGGCGTTTCTCGCCCACCTCCCGAGCAACGAGTCGGCTGATCCGAGCCAGCGTGGCTGAGACAGCGACGACGGCGGGACGCGGCGCCAACTGGGAGGCGCGCCGGCTCGCGATCATCGACACCTCCGCCGGGGTGTTCGCGCAGGGCGGCTACCACGGCACCGGCATCGCCGAGCTGTGCGAGGCCAACGAGCTCGGCAAGGGTGCGCTCTACCACTACATCGGCTCCAAGGAGGAGCTGCTGGCCGCCATCACGGATCTGGTGATGGACGAGGTGCTCGCCGGCGTCGACCGCGTCATCGCCGCCGGCGGATCCGCCGCCGAGCGGTTACGAGCCCTGGGCGCGGAGTACCTCGACATCGTGGTTCGTTACCCCGACCACGTCTGGGTGCTGCTGCACGAGTTCCCCGCGTTGACCGGCGATCGGGCAACCGACTTCCACAAACGTCGCCACGCCTTCGAGTCCGCCGTAGAGCAGCTCATCCGCGAGGGCATCGCCGCTCGCGAGCTTCGCAAGACCGACCCGCGGCTCGCCGCGCTGTCCTGGCTGGGAATGCACAACCACGCCTACCTCTGGCTGAAGCCGGGCGGGCGGTGGTCGGCCAAGCACGTCGCCGCGGAGTTCGCCCGGATCTTCCTCGACGGGACCTCTCGCTAGGCCGCGCCGTATGTTGTCCCGATGACCAAGCTGTCCATCAACGACCTGTTCTCCGTCGCTGGCAAGACCGTCCTCGTCACCGGCGGCTCGCGCGGCATCGGCGAGATGATCGCCGCCGGCTTCCTGGCCAACGGCGCAACCGTCTACATCAGCTCGCGCAAGGCCGAGGCGTGCGACGCCACCGCGCGGCGACTTGCAGAGGAGTACGGCGGGACCTGCATCTCACTGCCCGCCGACCTGTCGAACCTCGACGGGATCGACGACCTGACCGCGCGACTGAAGGCGCAGACCTCCAAGCTGGACATCCTGGTCAACAACGCGGGCGCCTCGTGGGGTGCGCCGGTCGAGGAGTTCCCGGAGGTCGGCTGGGACAAGGTCATGGACACCAACGTCAAGGGCGTGTTCTTCCTGACCCAGCGCCTGCTGCCGCTGCTCGAAGCGGCCGGCACCGTGGACGACCCGGCGCGGATCGTGAACATCGGGTCGATCGACGGGATCAAGACGCCGACCTTCGACACCTGGTCCTACGGACCGTCGAAGGCGGCCCTGCACGCGCTGACGCGCCAGATGGGCAGCCGGCTGGTGAAGCGGAACATCATCACCAACGCCATCGCGCCTGGGCCATTCCCGACCTGGATGCTCTCCACCGGCGTCGGCACCGGCGGCGACGTCGAGGGCACCGACTGGGACGCGGTCGGCACGATGGTGCCGCGCGGCCGCGTGGGCTCGGCAGAGGACATCGCCGGGCTGACGATCTTCCTGTGCTCGCGTGCCGGCGCCTACACCGTCGGCGAGGTCATCACCTGTGACGGCGGCGCCGTCGTCGCCTGATCAGGCGAGCTGCGCGCGCAGGTCCCGCTTGAGCACCTTGCCTGAGGGGTTGCGCGGCAGCGCCTCGATGAAGCGGACCTCCTTGGGCACCTTGAACTTCGCGAGCTGATCGCGGCAGAGAGCAAGCAGCTCGTCTGCGTCCACCTCAGTGCCTTCGCGCCGTACGACGAAGGCAACCGGGACCTCGCCCCAGCGCTCATCAGGACGTCCGACGACCGCCACCTCGAGAACCGCGTCGTGGCCATAGATCACTCGCTCGATCTCGGAGCTCGCGATGTTCTCGCCGCCGGAGACGATCATGTCCTTGAGCCGGTCGACGATGAACAGGTAGCCGTCCTCGTCGCGTACGCCGATGTCGCCGCTGTGGAACCAGCCGCCGTCGAACGCCTTCGCGGTGGCCTCGGGATCGCGCCAGTAGCCCTTGAAGACCTTGGGCCCGCGCATGACGACTTCACCCGGCTCACCCGGACTCACCGGCTGGCCGCGCTCGTCCCACAGGTCCAGCTCGAGATGCAGGCACGGCCGCCCCACGCTGCCGAGCTTGGTGATGATGCTGTCGCGGTCCAGGAAGGTGTCGCCCGAGACGGTCTCGGTCATGCCGTAGGCATCGGCGAACCACGCCGAGGAGAACACGCGCTGGATCCGCTCGATCAGCGGGATCGGCATCTTCTCGCCGCCGTTGATGACGACACGCACCGAGGACAGGTCGCGGCTGTCGACGTCCGGCAACGCCATGATCGCGTTGACCATCGCCGGCGCCAGCCAGACGGTGCTCACCTTCGAACGCTCGATCTCCTCGACCACCGCAGCCGCGTCGAAGCTGCGGTGGATGATCGTGGTGGCGCCCGCCGCGATCAGCGTCGTCGTCGTGAGGTCGAGCGCGCCGACGTGGTAGAGCGGCCCGCAGGCGAGGCCGAGGTCGCCGCTGTTGAAGCCGAACTCGACGAGGTGGGCGAGGTTCTTCCATGCCAGGTTGGCGTGGGTGAGCATCACGCCCTTCGGCCGGCCCGTCGTACCGGACGTGTACATCAGCCGGTGCACGTCGTCGCCGTCGACCGGCACCCGCGGCGACACGCTGCCGGTCGCGCGAAGCTCGGCGATTGCCGTCCAGCCACTCGGCGCGGGATCAGCGACGCACACCTTCAGCAACCCGCCGCCCGTGAGGTCCGAAACCGCTTCGTCCGCGAGCGTGGTCAGGGCTTCGTCACAGACGATCGCCTTGGCGCCGGAGTGCTCGAGGATGTAGCGCACCTCGGGGGCGGCGAGGCGCCAGTTGATCGGCATCGCGATCGCGCCCAGGTAGTTGGCCGCGAAGATCGCCTCGAGGAACTCGGGGCAGTTGTACGACAGCAGAGCGACGACGTCCCCGCTTCCGATGCCGCGATCGGCCAGACCAGTCGCGAGCGCGGCGGACCGCGACGCCATCTCGGCGTACGTCGTCGACTGACCTTCGAAGACCGTCATGACGCGGTCGGGCGACCGCACTGCGTGGTGCTCCAGCACCGCGCACCAGCTGAGGTCGGGCTGCATCGTCATGGCGCGCTGTAGCCGCCGTCGACGACGAGGGCCGATCCGGTGGTCCATCGCGCCGCGTCGCTGGCGAGATAGGAGTACGCCGCGACCAGGTCGCCGGCAGAGCCCAGGCCCAGCGGGTGCTTCTTGGCGATGGTGTCAATCGCCTCTTGCGGCAGGCCCTCATGGATGCCCGACAGGAATGTCCCTGGGCAGACGCAGTTGACCCGGATCCCGTCTCGCGAGTACTCCACCGCGGCAACCTTGGCCAGCTGGATGACCGCCGCCTTGGTGGCGCAGTACGGCGCGGCATGCGACCACGCGGTCAAACCGGAGACCGAGGCGGTGAGCACGATGGAGCCGGTCGCCTGGGCGCGCATCGTGGGGATCACCGCGCGAATCCCGTTGACCGCGCCGAGCACGTTGACCCGGAAAGCGCGCTCCCAGTCCTCGGTCGAAAGGTTGTGGATCCGGCCGTTGGGCGAGAGCACTCCGGCGTTGCTGATCAGCACGTCGATGCGGCCGAAGCGCTCGACCGCGCGCGCCGCGACCGCCTCCACCTGCTCGATGTCGCTCACGTCCGCGACCACGCTCTCGACCTCGCCACGCTGGTTGGGCAGTGCTTCGACGGTTGCCGCGAGCGATGCTTCGCTGAGGTCGCTCAGCACGACGTCGGTGTCGGGCTCGCCAGCGAACCGCGCCGACAGGACAGCGCCGAGACTCCCCCCGGCACCGGTGATGACCACCACGCGTCGCTCGCTCACGAGAGCCCTTCCGTCGTTGTACCGATCAGTACACTAACGCCCGCCGTGGACATCGCCGAACAGATCGACCTGCACCGCCGGATGCTCGTCGTCCGCGGCTTCGAAGAGCGGGTCGCCGCCCTCTACCGCGACGGCGAGGTGCCCGGCTTCGTCCACCTCTCGATCGGCCAGGAAGCGTCGGCCGTCGGCGCCTGCTGGCCGCTTCGGACCGACGACGTGATCACGTCGACGCACCGCGGGCACGGGCACTGCCTCGCCAAAGGCCTCGATCCGCTCGGGATGTTCGCCGAGCTCATGGCGAAAGACGGCGGGACCAACCGGGGCCGCGGCGGCTCGATGCACATCGCCGATCCGCGACTCGGCATCTTCGGCGCAAACGGGATCGTCGCGGCGGGCCTGCCCATCGCCGGCGGGGCGGCGCTCGCGGCGCAGCTACGCGGCAACGGGTCGGTCGCCGTCGCGTTCTTCGGCGACGGCGCCGTCGCGCAGGGAGCGTTTCACGAGGCGGTGAACCTCGCAGCGGTGTGGCGACTGCCCGTGATCTTCTGCTGCGAGAACAACGGGTACGCCGAGTTCTCGAGTGCTGCCAGCCAGCACGTCGCGACGCTCGAGCAGCGGGCCGCGGGGTACGGCGTCCGGTACGCCGGCGTCGACGGCACGGACGTCGTCGCCGTGGCGGAGGCGATGGCCGCAGTGGTCGACCGCGCCCGCGCCGGGGAGGGTCCGGTGATCCTCGAGGCCGCGACGCACCGGTGGCACGGCCACTACGAAGGCGACCCGCAGCGCTACCGCACGGCGGAGGAGATCGAGGCACTCGCCGAGCACGACCCGATCGTCCTGCACCGGCGGCGCCTGCTCGACGCGGGCGTCAGCGAGGCCGACATTGCGGCGGTCGAACAGGCCGTCGCCGAGGAGCTCGACGCCGCGCTCGCCTCTGCCCGCGAGCTGTCAGAGCCCCCTGCGGCATCGCTCCACGACTACGTCGTGGTCAGCCGCGCGGATCGCGACGAGCCCGCCCCTCCGCCCGGCGACGCAGCGGTGTTCCGGACGATGGACGCCATCCGTACCGCGCTCGAGATCGAGCTCGAGACCGACGAGCGGGTGTTCGTCGCGGGCATCGACGTGGGCGGGGGCGGCAACGTGTTCGGGCTGACGCGCGGGCTGCGCGACCGGTTCGGCGACCGGGTCCGCGACACCCCGATCTCCGAGACGGCGATCATGGGCCTCGGGGTCGGTGCCGCCATGGCGGGCATGCGTCCGGTCGTCGAGCTGATGTACGTCGACTTCCTCGGCGTGTGTCTCGACCAGCTGCTCAACCAGGCCGCCAAGCTGCCCTTCATGACCGGTGGCGCCGCCGCGATGGCACTCACCGTGCGCACCCAGTTCGGTGCCGGACGGTCCTCGGGCAGCCAGCACTCGCAGAGCCTCGAGGCACTGCTCGCCCACATCCCCGGCCTGTCGGTGGTAATGCCGTCGACGCCGTCGGACACCTACGGCCTGCTGCGCGCCGCCATCCAGGACCCGAACCCGGTGGTCTTCATCGAGAACCGGTTGCTCTACGGCCGCAAGGGCCCGCAGCCCTCGCCCGACCATGTCCTGCCGATCGGCAAGGCCTCCGTCGTACGATCCGGGACAGATGTCACGGTGGTGTCCGTGTCGCGGATGGTCCACGAGGCACTGGCTGCCGCAGAGGCGGTCGCGGCGGACGGCGTCTCGGTCGAGGTCATCGACCTGCGAACCGTCGCGCCGCTCGACATGCCGACCGTCCTCGAGTCCGTTGCGAAGACAAACCGGCTGCTGATCGCGCACGAAGCTGTTGTGCCGTTCGGGATCGGCGCAGAGATCGCGGCGACGGTCGCGCGGGACGCGCTCGACCAGCTCGATGCGCCGATCGAGCGAATCGGCGCGGCGAGCACCCCCCCGCCGTACGCGCCCTCACTTGAGCGCGCCTGGCTGCCGGACCGCGAGAACATTGCCGCGGCGCTGCGGCGGCTCGCCGCGTTTTGACCGCCCGGCGTAGCTGAGGCGCCCCCACCCCGCCGTACCTCGAAGTAGCACATGACCCGGCCCGGGCCGCGCCGGTCTGGGCATGAATGTCCGGTTCGAGCGGGACTTCCTGTGCTACTTCGAGCCGGTCATGTGCTACTTCGAGGACAGGCCGTCAGCAGCCGAGGCTGCGCGCGATCACCATGTGCTGGATCTCGTTGGTGCCCTCGCCGATCTCGAGCACCTTCGCGTCGCAGTAGAACCGGGCGACGGGAGTGTCGAGCATGTAACCCGTACCGCCGTGAATCTGCACGGCCTCCGACGCGGCGGACATCGCGAGCCGGCTCGCCTTGAGCTTGGCCATGGACGCCTCTTTGAGGAACGGCTGGCCGGTGTCGCGAAGGTACGCCGCACGGTAGGTCAGCCATCGGGCGGCTTCGAGCTCGGTGGCGATGTCGGCCAGCTTGAACTGCACCGCCTGGAACTTCGCGATCGGCTGGCCGAACTGGACCCGCTGCTTCGCGTAGTCCGTCGCCAGGTCGAGGACGGCCTGGGTGAGGCTGAGCGAGAGCGCCGCGATCGAGATGCGGCCCACCTCGAGCGCCGCCAGGAACTGACCGAGGCCGAGGTCGGGGTCACCGACGAGCTGGTCACCCGGCACCCAGACGTCGTCGAAGTACAGCTCGCGGGTGTCGAGGCCGCGCCACCCGATGCCGGGCATCTTCGGGCCCATCGTGAACCCTGGCGCGTCCTTCTCGACGACGAACGTCGCGTAGCCGAGGTCCTGCTTGCCGGGTGCTGCCGGGGTACGCGCGAGCAGCGTCACGCCGAACGACATGTCCGTGCCGGCGTTGGAGATGAACGTCTTGCGCCCGTTGATCCGCCAGCCGTCGCCATCCGGCACCGCCTGCGTGCTGATGCCCCGCGCGTCCGAGCCGGCCCCGGGCTCGGTCAGCCCGAAGGCACCCAGGGCGCGCCCCTCGGCGAGCGGTCGCAGCCACCGTTCGCGCTGCTCCTCGTTGCCGAACAGGAGCAGCGGGAGGGAGCCGATGGTGAGGTGCGCCTGCAGGGCCGCGGCCACGGACTGGTCGGCCTGCCCGATCTGCTCGATGGCAGCGACGAAGCCGACCGTCGACATCCCGATGCCGCCCCACTGCTCCGGCACCAGCATGCCGAGCAGCCCGAGCTCGCCCATCTCCCGGAGCAGGTCGACCGGGCAGCGCGCCTCGTTCCACGCGATCGGTGCGCGCGGCGCGATCTCGTTGCGGGCGAAGTCCCGACACAGCGCGACCAGGTCTCGTTCCGCGGCAGTGAGCGAGAAGTCCACGGCGTGATCCTA
This sequence comes from Mycobacteriales bacterium, assembly GCA_035547515.1. Taxonomy (GTDB): domain Bacteria; phylum Actinomycetota; class Actinomycetes; order JAFAQI01; family JAFAQI01; genus DASZTV01. Next base: position 23,996 of record DASZUS010000003.1, on the reverse strand, counting down.
TTGGACCGATTGGTACAACTCGGTGTCTGTCCCCGCGGTGCCCGGCGGTCCGAGTGCAACGATCAGGTCGAACACCTCACGCGGGTCGTTCAGACGCTCGCCGTACCTCGTCCGCAGCTGGGTCATCCGGTAACGCACCGTCTGCGGGTGGACGAAGAGCTCGGCCGCGACGTCGTCGCGCCGGCCCTGGTGCAACAGCCACGAACGCAGCGTCTCCGCAAGCCTCGCGGCAGTGGATGCCGACAGATCGGCGAGCGGCTCGAGCATGCGAGCACGCAGGTCAGCGACTGCCTCGGCATCCGCGCCGACCACGAGCGCCGCGAGCAGGGTCTCGGTATCCACCGGCTCGTGTCCGAGGTCCACCAGCTCGAGCACCTTCGCGGCTCGGCGAAACGACGACGCCACCGCCGTCCACGGCCGCGTCGGCCCGACCACGCTGGGACGGCCGCGCAACGCTTGCAACAGCGCGGACCGGGACACCTCGGCGTCCGGCACGAGCAGGGTCGTGATGTCCTCTGGCACTCCGGCGCCGGTGAGGTCGGCCGACAGCACGAGGGTCCGCCGGTCCAGCAGGCTCGCCACCGCGCCGGCATGAGCCGAGGGCAGCAGTACGGCGGTCAGCGTCGCCGGCGCCGGCCAGTCGGCACGCTCCGCACGGTCCTGCAGCTCCTCGGCGTCGGCGCCGGCAAGAAGCGCCCGGCCGAGCCGCTCGAGGTACTGCGCCCGGACCCGGCCGCTCGTGGCGAGCTCGTCGGTGTGCCCCGAGACGCTCGCCGCGGACAGCCGGTCGATATAGGCGAACACCAGCTCCGCGAACCGTACGACGACCTCCGGCGGGACGTCGTCGTCGACCGCGACCGCCCCCCAGTCGCGCCACGCGACACGGGCCCCGACCCGGTACGCCGCGAGCAGCGCATCCATCGTGCGGCCCGACCTCGCCTCGCCCCGGCCAAGGGCGTACGCCCCTTCGAGTGCGGCGCGCAGCGGGCCGCCGGGCTCGAAGTACGCGCCGGTCTCGACCAGCCGCAGGAAGGTGCCCAGCGCCAGCTCGACGGCTTGGGCGATGTTGGCGCCGAGCTCGCCGCGCAGCGGATCGGCGTACTCGACGACCTCGGCGACGATCGCGGCGACCGTGCGCTCCGCCACCGCTGGGAGCTGGTCGCGAAGCCCGTCGACCACCGAGGGGCTGAGCTCCAGGCGCAGCGAGGTTCCCAGATCATCGGCCATGGCTTCATCCTCTCCGAACAAAAATAGGATCGCCAGCCACCCTCGATGCGCAAGACACTATCCCGTGCGCAGCGCCATCCTCGTCATATGGCGATCCTCGACGCACCCCGAGCGAGCGCGCCCGCGCTGCGCGCCTCCGCGGGACGACTCGCCCGCGCGCTCTCGACCCCCCTGGTCCCGTCGGACTTCATCGACCTGTTCAGCCCGCTGTCCTCACCCACCACGCTGCGAGCGCGCGTGGAGGAGGTGCGCCCGGAGACCCGCGACGCGGTCACGCTGGTGCTGCAGCCCGGGCGCGGCTGGCGGGGTCACACGGCGGGCCAGTACATCCGCATCGGCGTTGACGTCGACGGCGTCCGGCAGTGGCGGGCGTACTCGCTCACCGAACCGCCCCGACCAGATGGGCGGCTCACGATCACCGTCAAGGCGATCCCCGACGGCGTGGTCAGCAACCACCTGGTACGCCGCGCGCACCCGGGGCTGATCCTGGCCCTCGACCAGGCCACCGGCGATTTCACCCTCCCGGCGACACGACCAGCGAAGGCGCTGTTCCTCACCGCCGGCAGCGGCATCACTCCGGTCATGGGGATGCTCCGCGACGGGCTGGCCGACCTTGCCGACGCCGTGCTGGTGCACTGCGCGCCGACGGTCGACGACGTGATCTACCGCAGCGAGCTTCGCCACCTCGCCGCGACTGCGGGCCTCCGGCTGATCGAGCGTCACGACGACGTCCACGGCATGCTGCAAATCGAGCAGCTCGACCAGCTCGTGCCTGACCTCGCCGATCGCGAGACGTGGGTCTGCGGGCCGACCGGCCTGCTCGATGCCGCCGAAGCCTTCTGGTCCGACCGAGGCATCAGCGACCGGCTGCACACCGAGCGGTTCCGGCCGACGATCGTGGTCGCCGGCGAAGGCGGGACGGTTCGCTTCGGCGCCAGCGACATCACCGTCGACGCCGACGCGAGCACGCCGCTCCTCACCGCCGGGGAGGCTGCGGGCGTGCTGATGCCGTCCGGTTGCCGCATGGGCATCTGCATGGGCTGCGTCGTACCGATGCGGGAAGGCGCTGTACGCGACCTTCGCACCGGCGAGCTGACGACCGCGACCGAGGGCGACGGCGTGCAGATCCAGACCTGCATCTCGGCGGCCGCCGGCGACTGCCACATCGACCTGTGAACGATCCGAGAACCGAGGAGTTCGCATGACTGCGATCCAGCACCGCGCCGACAACCCGATCGCTCATCTGAGCGCGGAGGACATCGAGCAGCTCGGCCGCGAGCTCGACGCGATCCGGGACCAGATCATCGACAGCCGCGGCGAGCGGGACGCGGCCTACATCCGCAAGGTCATCGGGACCCAGCGTCGCCTCGAGCTCGCCAGCCGTGCCGTGCTGCTGGCCTCGATCCTGCCGCCGGCCTGGCTGGTCGGGACGATCGGCCTGTCGGTCGCGAAGATCCTCGAGAACATGGAGATCGGTCACAACGTCATGCATGGCCAGTGGGACTGGATGCGTGACCCGGCGATCCACTCATCGACCTGGGAGTGGGACAACGCCACCCCGTCGGATGCCTGGAAGCACTCGCACAACCAGATCCACCACAAGTACACGAACGTGCTCGGGAAGGACAACGACCTCGGCTACGGCATCATGCGAGTCGACGAGGACCAGCGGTGGTCGAAGTTCTACCTGGGCCAGCCGCTCTACAACTTGGTCAACGCGTGCCTGTTCCAGTACGGCATCGCGGCGTACGACCTCGAGATCGGCAAGGTGCTCATGGGCCGCGCCGACAAGAAGGAGTTCAAGGAGAAGGCCAAGGGTGCTCTGCGCAAGATCCGCAAGCAGGTGACTCGCGACTACGTGCTGCACCCGCTGCTGTCGGGCCCGTCGGCGCTGACCACATTCACCGCCAATGCGACCGCCAACCTGGTCCGCAACCTGTGGTCGCACTCGGTGATCATGTGCGGCCACTTTCCCAAGGGCGTCGAGACCTTCACCCGCGACTCGATCGCCGACGAGACCCGTGGTGAGTGGTACCTGCGCCAGATGCTTGGTGCCGGCAACATCAGCGGCGGGCCGGCGCTGCACCTGATGACCGGCAACCTGTCGTTCCAGATCGAGCATCACCTCTACCCCGACCTGCCGAGCAACCGCTACCAGGAGATCGCACCGAAGGTGCAGGAGGTCTTCGAGCGCTACGGCCTGCGCTACGTGACCGGTTCGTTCCCGAAGCAGCTCGCCTCGGCATGGGCGACGGTGTTCCGGCTCGCACTTCCCAACGAGGTGTTCGGGCCGGCCCGCAAGCCCGAGGCCGAGGCGTCGCCGGAGCCAGCACTCGCCGCGTGAAGCCCACCCAATAGGTTGTGCCGGTGCGATTCGGACTTGATGTAGCGCAGCAGCGGGTCTCCTGGGACGAGCTGGTCCGGCGAGTGCGGTTCGCCGAGGAGCTCGGCTTCGACGGGGTGTGGGGCTTCGACCACTTCCAGCCGATGTACGGCGAGGGTCCCGGCGAGACGTTCGAGGGCATGACCACGCTCGCGGCGCTCGCCGGCGTCACGTCCAAGATCCGCTTGGGCCTGCTGGTGACCGGCGTGACGTACCGGCATCCGTCGGTGCTCGCCGCGCAGGCAATGACGATCGACCACGCCTCGCACGGTCGCCTCGAGCTCTCGCTCGGCGCCGCCTGGTACGACAAGGAACACGCCGAGCTCGGCATCCCGTTCCCACCGCTGCGCGAGCGCTTCGACCTGCTCGAGGACGCGCTCGAGATCGTGACCCGCCTCTACACCGGCGAGGTCGTGGACTACGACGGCAAGCAGGTCTCGCTCAAGGGCGCCTACCTGCGACCGCAACCGGTTCAGCGACCGCATCCCCCGATCTGGATCGGCGGGTCGGGGATGAAGCGGACCATCCCGCTCGCGGCGAAGTTCGCGGATGTCTGGCATTCGTTCGGCTCGCCGAAGTCGATGGCGGAGGCCAACAGCCACCTGTCGAGGCTTGCCGAGGAGGCAGGGCGCGACCCGGCCTCGATCCTGCGCGCCGGTTCGCTGTCCCTGGACGACCTCGAGGCCGCTCGCAAGCACGTCGGCAAGTGGCGCGACGCCGGTTACGGCTACCTGGTCTGCGGCTGGCCCGGTGCGGGCGAGGCTCAGGTCGAGGAGTTCGTCCGTGACGTGATGCCGGAGTTCACCGGCTAGGTCAACCGCCGGCTGCGGCAGGCTGATGCTGGACGAAGTCCTTGCCGCGGATCAGCACGAAGGCGAGAGCGCCGGAGACGAACGCGATCACGGCTGAGACCAGCAGGATCTCGTTGAGCCCGGCGGTGAAGCTCGCCCGCGCGACGTGGGAGGCGAGCTGCGCCTGCTGCGGCGGCAGGTGCTTGAGATACGCCGTGGCCTCGCCGTTTTGCAACGCGCCGCCGAGCGCCCCGCTTTTGCTCGCCAGCGACGTGTGGGCAAGCCCGCTGCTGACCTGGCTGCTCACCTTGTGGGAGAACAGCGTGCCGAGCAACGCGATGCCGGTGGCGATGCCGACCTGGCGGAACGTCGAGTTGATTCCTGACGCCATGCCCGCCCGCTGCGGCTGCACCACACCGACTGCCGTCGACGCGAGTGGCGGGTTGATCATGCCGACGCCGACCCCGCCGACGATCATCCCGGGGATCAGATGCGTCCACGACGACGAGGCAGTCAGCCCGCGCATCAGCAGCATCGAGACGCCGACGAGGATCAGGCCCGGCCCGATCAGCATCCGCACCGGCACGTGCGACGACACCCGTCCGGCAACCGTCGCGATCACCAGGATGCATCCGGAGAGGATCACCAGCCGCACACCGGTCTGAAGGGCGCTGTAGCGCAGCAGGTCCTGCAGGTACAGCGTGAGGTAGAGCAGCATCGAGAAGATGCTGGCGGAGATGCCGAATGCGGCAATCGCGCCGCCGCTGAAGGTCGGCAGGCGGAACAGCGACAGCTCGAACATCGGGTTCGAGACAAGCGCTTCCGCGACGAGGAACGCGATGATCAGCGCGCCGCCGACCACGAAGCAGGTGACCACCCGCGTCGTCCCGAAGCTGGTCAGGCCCGCCTCGATGAGGGCGTAGATCACACTCGCAAGGCCCGCGGTGAACAGGATGAAGCCCCACCAGTCGGGGCGGCGCGGCTCGGGATCGCGGGACTCCTCGACGCGGAAGAAGGTCAGCGCAAGAGCGCCGATCCCAATCGGCAGGTTGACGAAGAAGATGTAGCGCCACGACAGGCCGCTGACCAGCGCTCCGCCGAGCACCGGACCGACCGCGACCGCGAAGCCGGTGGTCGCGCCCCACACCCCGAATGCCACGCCGCGGTCCTTGCCGCGGAAGGCGTGTGCAAGCAGCGCGAGCGAGACCGAGAACATCGTCGCGCCGCCGACACCTTGCAGGGCACGTGAGATCTCCAGCATGAGGGAGCCCTGCGCAACGCCGCAGAGCACGGAAGCGATTGTGAACAGACCGAGCCCAAGGACGTAGAGCCGCTTGCGCCCGTACATGTCGGCGAGCGCGCCCGTGGTCAGCAGTAGCGCCGCAAGCGTCAGCGCGTACGCATCCACTACCCACTGGAGGTCGGAGAAGCTCGAGTGCAGCTCGTCTTGGATGTTGGGCAGCGCGACATTCACGATCGTGATGTCGAGCAGCAGCATGAAGGTGCCGAGACTGACCGCGACCAACGTCCACCACTTGTTGTCGTGGCCTTCGTGAGGGGCGGCCCCGGATGCGGGCGCAGGCGACTGAGTCGAGGCTTGGGACATACCTGCAGTGTGCCCTGCGCAGGTGACGAGATTGCGAACGGGACGCTTACCGGCGCAGCCCCACTGGCCGCTCGTCCAGGAGGGTCAGCTCCGCCGCCGCCCTCGCCTTCGCAAACCGGTCGCGGCGCAGCTGAGCACGAGCGGTACGGCGGCAAGCGATGCCGCAGCAACCGGGTGCATCGACGCGGCGGACCACGGGTCCCGCGCGTGCGCGCGGTCGTCGAACCTGCCGTGGGCGCCGGCATCGCGGACCTCGTCCTGCGGCTCGTACGCATTGGCGCCCCGCCGCGTCGCCGGCTGGTCGCTGAGCTGACCGCTGACGCCCGAGCGGGCGAGGTACCAATCCAGGACTCGCGGCGCGAACCGGTTGCCCAAGATCGTGTACGCGGTGGACACGCCGACCCACATGTTGCGCCGCCGGTGTTCGGCGACGTAGCGCACCGCGCGGCCCGCTAGCTCCGGCTGAAAGATCGGCGCGACTGGCATCGGGGGCTGGTCGAACTCGTTGTCATTCCAGTCGAACTGCGGCGTGTTCATTCCTGGCAGCTGGACCATCCCGACGTGGATCCGGCTGCGCTCGTGCTTGAGCTCGGCGATCACGGACTCGGTGAAGCCGACGATCGCGTGCTTGGCGCCGCAGTACGCCGCCTGCAGCGGTATCCCGCGATAGGCGAGCGCGGATCCGACCTGCACGATCGAACCGGCGTCGCGCTCGCGCATCTTCGCGAGGGCAGCCATCGTCCCGTGCACCTGGCCGAGATAGGTCACTTCGGTGATCCGCCGGTAGAGGTCCGGGTCGGTGTGCCAGAAGTACCGGAGGGCGCCGACGAATGCGACGTTCACCCAGACGTCGATCGGGCCGATCTCACGCTCGACCCGATCGGCGGCGTCCATGACCGCTTGCGCATCGCTGACGTCCACCTTGATTGCCAAGGCCGCCTGGCCCTTCTCCCGGACCTCCGCGGCGGCGGCGTCGAGCCCGGCTCGCCCGCGACCGAGTACGGCGACGTCGTACCCCGCGCTGGCGAACTCCCGTACGATCGCCCGCCCAGCGCCGGCGGTGCCGCCGGAGACCACGACCACTCCCCGACGGTTGGTTGTTGAGCTGGTCACGGCGCGGGCCTCGGCACGTACATGGTCGAACAGTTCATCCTCGCGGCACGACGTACCCGTCATGAGTGACGGTGACACCGCTGGTGGCGGCGAACATCACCCGGTCGGCAACCTCGTTGAGCTGAAGACGCAGGCACCACCGGTGGGTGATGACGAAGCTGAGGATCGGCAGGGCGATGACGGCGACCTGCAGGGCCCGTGTGAAGGCCATCATGTCCAGACCGAAGGTCAGCGGTATCAGGTCATTGGCCCCCGCTATGGACAAGACCGCGTAGTACACGAGCGTCGCCACACCGAAGGCGGTGCGCACCGGATGATCGCGGGGACGGTCGAGCAGGTTGTGCTGGGCTCTGTCCCGGGTGATCCACCGCTCGAGGAACGGATAGACCAGCATGCTGCCGAACAGCAGCAGCGGGACGATCACCGCGGGGAAGAAGACGTTCCAGTCGATCGTGTGGCCGGCGAACCGGCTCGACAGCGGTGGCATCAACCGCAGCGAACCCTCGAGCCACAACATGTACCAGTCCGGCTGGGAACCTGCCGAGACCGTCGATGGGTCGTACGGGCCATACAACCAGATCGGGTTGATCTGCGCGTAGCTCGCAAGGAAGCTCAGGAGGGAAAACACCCCGAAGAACAGGCCGAGGCTCTTCACGGCATAGCCGGGATAGAGGTGGGACCCGACGACGTTCTGCTCGGTCTTCTCCTTCCCCGCGAACTGGGTGTGCTTCTGACGCCACACGATCAGCAAGTGCGCGCCGATCAGGCCGAGCAGCATCAACGGCAGCAGGAAGACGTGAATGATGAAGAGCCTGGTGAAGATCTCTCCGTCGCCCGGGAACTGGCCGCCGAAGAAGAAGACCGCCACATAGCTGCCGACGATCGGTATCGACTCCAGGATCGAGTAGGCGATCCGCAGGCCGGTGCCGGAAAGCAGGTCGTCGGGCAGCGAGTAACCGGCGAAGCCTTCGGCAATGGACAGCATCAACATGGCGAGGCCGACCACCCAGTTGATGTCGCGCGGCCGCCGGAACGCGCCCGTGAAGAAGACGCGGCAGGCGTGAACGAGGATCGCGCCGACGAACAGCAGCGCCGCCCAGTGGTGGATCTGGCGGATCAGCAGGCCGCCCCGGACATCGAACGAGATGTGCAGCACTGAGGAGTAGGCCTCGCTCACTCGCACGTTCCGCAGCGGGAGGTACGAGCCCTTGTACGCCACCGGGGTATCGGAGGCGTGGAAGAAGAACGCGAGGTAAGTCCCCGTCACGACGAGGATGAGGAAGTTGTAGAGAGCGAGCTCGCCAAGCATGAAGGACCAGTGGTCCGGAAACACCTTCTTGGCCTGCTTGTGAACCGGGCCGGCGATGTGCAGCCGGGCATCCACGGTGTCGAACGCGCGCCGCCAGCGTGCCCGCCTCATGAGCGCTCCCAGTAGCTCGGGCCCAGGGGCTGGTCGAAGGAGGCGCGGGCGCGCAGGTAGCCGCGGTCATCGACGTAGATCGGTAGCTGCGGCAGCGGGCGGGCGGCGGGCCCGAAGATCACCGCACACCCGTCGGGCACGAAGAACGTGGACTGGTGGCACGGGCAGAGCAGGTTGTGGGTCTGCTGCTCGTAGAGGCCGACCGGACACCCGGCATGGGTGCAGATCTTGGAGTACGCGACCAGATCGTCGGCCGCCCAGTCCTCGCGGCCTGGCAGCGGCCGGTTCACCCCAGGGGGCAGCCGGATGACTACTACCGCGCTCTCGGCAGCGACCGGCCTCGTGGCGTCCGTCGATCCTTCGGGCATCACCGTCGTGATCGAGCCGATGTCGAGATCGCCTACATGCAGCGGCTGCCCGCTGGTCTGGTCGATCAACAGCAACTCCGGCCGCCAGGCGTCCGCGCGCAGGATGCCGCGGGGGCGCGGGCCGAGATCGCGGAGCCCGAGGATGAACGGCAGCGGCAGGAGCCCCACGGCAGCGATCAGCGAGCGCCGCAGGAAGGTCCGCTCGCGCAGGCCCAGCTGGTCGATCCCGCGGGAGAGCAGCCCGACCGTCTGCCGCTGCTCGCTGGGAGGGGAGCTGTGAGATTCGCGCTCCTCCTCGCCATGGGTTGCAACCGCGGACTTCGCCAGCAGAACCAGGCCGACGCACATGCCGCCCATGGCGACCCCGAGGCCGGTCCCCAGCAGCTCGTTCTGGGTGAGTCCTAGCTGCGCCTGCCGGCCCACGAACAGATAGGCGGCGATGAACAACACGGTGCCGGCCGCCGACACCAGGAACATCACCGTGATGCTCCGCGGCGGGCTGTGCTCATCACGCCGCGGCCGGTCACGCCCCGGCCTCGTCACATCGCGCCTTTCGGGAGCTCAGCCGTACTAGCAGCTCGGCCTCCGGAGTCATACCTATGTGCTTCGGGCTACAAACCGCCGGTGCCCCGGCCTCTCGTTTAGTTGCGCCACGCTTGGGGACGCTGCCGCCGTCGGCGTCGGCCGTGCGGCCTGCCGTGACGGGAGCGCCTTGCACCGTGCCGTTCCGGACCGAGTTCGACCACACGCTGCAACTCGAGGCGGCGGTGGCAGGAGCCGTGTTCCTCGGCGTGGTCGGGCTACTTGCCTTCTCGCTCGTGCGCTACCGCGCGACGCGGCCCGGTGCGCCGTCCCAGCACACCGAGCACCCCCGACTCGAGGCTGCCATCGCAGCGGCCCTGCTCGCGGTGGCTCTGGTGATCGTGTTCGTCACGAGAGCGGCGATGGCTGCCGACAACCGGGCACCGGCGCGGGTGGCGCTCACCGTCCGAGTCACCGGATTTCAGTGGTGCTGGAGCTTCGGCTACACGGGTACGCCGGTGACCGTGACGGCGCCATGCATGGCCGGTCAGTACCCGACGCTCGTCGTCCCAGCAGGCGAGCCGATCCGGGTCGAGACGACTTCTCGCGACGTCATCCACTCGTTCTGGGTGCCGGCGTTCCGGTTCAAGATGGATGCCTTTCCCGATCACGTGAACAGCTTCGTCATGACCATCCCCCACACCGGGGTCTGGATGGGGCACTGCGCTGAGTTCTGCGGGGAGCGGCACGCATTCATGACCTTTCACCTGCGCGCCGTGACTCCGGCCGACTTCAGCGCGTGGCTGTCCAGCCGGACGGCGGACGCCGCAGAAGCACACCCGTGACATTGGCGCACCGGACGCGTGAGCGTCCGTGGGTGGCACCGGACAGCGCTCTTCGCACCGGCGGTTGGCTGGGTACGAGCGACCACAAGCGGATCGCGATCATGACCATGGTCACCGCGCTCATCCTGTTCTTCGGCATGGGCGCACTGGCCCTGACGATGCGGGCACAGCTGGCACAGCCGGACCTGCACATCGTCTCCTCTCACGTGTACGACCAGCTGTTCACCATTCACGGCTCCGGGATGATCTACCTGGTCATGACGCCGTTCGCCATGGCGTTCGGCATGTATCTCGTGCCGCTGCAGGTCGGTGCACCGGCGATAGCCGCTCCCCGTCTTGCCATGCTCGGCTTCTGGCTCTACCTCGTCGGCGCCGTCGCGATCTTGACCGGCTTCACCGTCGTTGGCGGTGCAGCCAGCTCGGGCTGGACGGCGTACGTTCCGCTGTCGGACAGCCTCTACACCCCGGGCCACGGCGAGGCACTGTGGATCTTCGGGACCTTCTGCGCCGCCACCGGGACGATATTGATGGCCGGGACCATCCTCTGGACTGCCGTCTTCAAGCGCGGACCGACGATGACCATGCTGCGGCTGCCGATCTTCACCTGGTCGATGATTGCCACCGTCTTGATGGTGCTCGGCGCGTTCCCGTCCCTGCTCGCGGCGCTCACCATGCTCGTGATCGGGCGGATGGATCCCTCGGTGTTCACGCACAACATCTGGAACGTCGGCTACCAGCATCTGTTCTGGTTCTACGGCCACCCTGTCGTCTACGTGATGTTCTTCCCGTTCGTCGGGGCGGTGGCCGAGGTCTTGTCGACGTTCGCAGGCCGGCCGTTCGCCGGCTACAAGCCGACGGTGCTGTCCCTGCTCGGCTTCGCGGCGCTGTCCATGAGCGTGTGGGGCCACCACATGTTCACCACCGGGCAGGCGTCCGACGGCTACTACCAGCTCACCTCGACGTTGCTGACCGTGCCCGCGGGCATCGAGTACTTCGGCATGCTGGCCACGCTGATCGGCGCACGCCTGCGGTTCGAGGTACCGATGCTCTTCGCGCTCGGCTTCATCCCGCAGTTCCTCATCGGCGGGCTCACCGGGATCATGGTCGCGACGCCCGCGCTGGACTACCACTTCCAGGACAGCTACTTCGTCGTAGCGCACTTCCACTACACCCTGATCGGCGGCAGCCTGTTCGGGTTCTTCGCCGGTTTCTACTTCTGGTTCCCGAAGGTCACCGGGGTGATGCTGCGCGACGGGCTCGGCCGGCTCCACTTCTGGCTGATGGTGGTCGGCACCAACGTGACCTTCGGGCCGATGTTCGCCAGCGGCATCCTCGGGATGCCCCGGCGGGTGTCCACCTACTACGGCGTGCCGGGGCTCGCCACCCTGAACCTGATCTCCACGATCGGCGCCGGCATCCTCGGCCTGTCGATGGTGGCGTTCGCGATCAACGTCATTGCCTCGCTGTCCTTCCGGCGCGAGAGCGGGCCCGACCCATGGCGCGGCCACACCCTGGAGTGGGCGACCTCTTCGCCGCCACCACCGCTGAACTTCACCCCGGAGTGGCCGTTCGTGAAGGTCACCAGCTTCACGCCGTTGCTCGACCGGCGCCTGGCAGCGCTCGAATGAGCCGGCTGTCCGGGCCCGACGTCGTCGCTCTATGGGGCGGTGCCAACGGCGTGCTCGTCGCGATCTTGCTCGGATACGGCGAGAGCGCGTTCGCGACTGCCCTCTACGCCAGCTCTGCCGCACTCATCGAGCTGATCGCGCTCTCGACCTGGTGGGTTCAGCGACGCCATTCCGCCTGGGCCGCCAGCTCGCCGGGGCCACGCCGCAGCCGACCCGCGGCCCTCGCCGGCGTGGTGGTCGCGCTGGCCGGCTGTGCCGGGGTCTGGGACTGGTGGCTCGCACTCCCCGCACTGTTTCCCGCCGGCGCCTTGGTCGGGGAGCTCGCCACAGAGGTACGGCGGGCGCGGTCGTGACGGGACCGATGCCGCATGACGTCGGCGAGATGGCGCTGATGGGGCTGCAGACGTCGGTCGTCGCCCCGGCGCTCATCCTTGCCACGCAGCGCTGGGGCGGCTGGCGGCGCTTGACCTGGCCCCCCGCGATCGCCTTGCCGCTGTTCCTGCTCGCCCACGTCGCGCTGACCGTCTGGATGGCGATGAGCACGCCGACCGTGGTCGAGGATGCCGGCTTCCAGGTCGGCCTGTTCGCGGTGTCGATCCTCTTCTGGCTGCCGGTGATCGGGCCGGCACGTTCACTCAGTGACGCCGGGCGGATGATCTATCTGTTTCTGGCGATGCCGGCAATGGACCTGGCGGGCGTCTTCGTCGTACTGCACGGCGATGCCAGCGGCGGACTGGCAATGATCGTCGCGATGCTGCCGGTCGGCATCGCCGCCGTCGCGCTCACCTGGCGCTGGGTCGCAACCGAAGCGGCGCTCGAGGTCAGCGGCTCGGCTCGGCCGATCACGTCAGACCGAGCCGGTCCCCCCGGCTATAGACGTTCATCGTGGCGCCCCGCGCAAAGCCCACCAGGGTGAGCCCGGTTTCCCGGGCCAGATCGACGGCGAGGCTGGACGGCGCAGACACCGCGACCAGAGCGGGGATGCCAGCCACTGCGGCCTTCTGCACGAGCTCGAACGAGGCGCGGCCCGACACCACGAGAACAGTCCCTCGCGCGGGCAGCCGGTCCTCGCGCAGCGCCCAGCCGACCACCTTGTCGACCGCGTTGTGACGGCCGACATCCTCTCGGACGACCAACGGCGCGGCCGCAGCGTCATCGAACAGTGCCGCCGCGTGCAGACCACCAGTCTGTTGGAACACCTGCTGCGCGAGTTGGAGCGCGTCGGGCAGCGCGGCTATGGCTGCCGGCGTCCAGGCGGCCTCGTCTCCCGCAACGTCATACGGCAGTCGAGTCCGTACCTCGTCGATGGAGGTCCGACCACACAGCCCGCATGCACTGGTCGTCAGCACATGACGGGCGGGCCGTGCCGCCGAGGTTGCCGGATCGAGCGACACGTCCAAGATGTTGTAGGTGTTGGCCTCACCGGCGTCGGAGCCCGCGCAGTAGCTGACGGTGCGGACGTCCTCCCGAGAGCGGATCACGCCCTCGCTAACGAGAAAGCCGAGTACGAGGTCGACGTCGTCGCCCGGCGTGCGCATGGTGACGGTGAGTGCCTGCCCGCCGATCCGGATCTCGAGCGGTTCTTCCGCGGCCAGTGTGTCGGGACGGGAAACGACGCCGTCGACCGACCAGCGGAGGACGTGGTGGCGTCCGGTTCGCCTACCCATTCCGACGATCTTCCCGCCTGAGGCCGACGCAATCGCATCGCGTCGCAGCCGCGGGGTGTCCAGCATGCGGCAGCGGGCACAAGCCAGGCGCAGCCAAGTGGAAGGTGGCGTCGAATGAGCGTCGCGATCGATGCATTACGCGCGTCGGCTTATGAGATTCCAACAGAAGAACCCGAGAGTGACGGCACACTGGCCTGGAGATCGACGGTGCTTGTCCTGGTCGAGGCCACTGCAGGAGACGCCACCGGGACCGGCTACACCTATGCCCATCAGGCGGCCGTCCCCTTCATCGAGGCAAAGCTCGCACCGATCGTCTGCGGCCACGATGCGTTCGCCGTCCGAGCCGCCACCGACAAGATGATCCGCGAGGTGCGCAACGTCGGAGCGACCGGCCTGGTCAGCATGGCGATCAGTGCCGTGGACATTGCGCTGTGGGATCTGAAAGCACGTCTCCTCGACCTGCCGTTGGCGACGCTGCTCGACGCGTCGCACGATGCCGTTCCGATCTATGGCAGCGGCGGGTTCACGTCGTACGACAACACCACCCTCGCCCGCCAGCTCGAAGGCTGGGTAGCCGCCGGCATACCTCGCGTGAAGATCAAGACCGGCCGCGAGCCTGCAGCGGATCGTGCTCGCCTGAGCGCGGCGCGGGAGGCGATCGGTGACGACACCACGCTGTACGTCGATGCCAACGGCGCCTACGCACCGCGACAGGCCATCGAGTGGGCCCACGTCTATCGCCACGAGTACGACGTCAGGTGGTTCGAGGAGCCGGTCAGCTCCGACGACGTAGCGGGACTGCGCCTGGTGCGCGAGTCGGCGCCCGGTGGCATCGATATCGCGGCTGGCGAGTATGGGTGGAACCCTTGGTACTACGAGCCGATGCTGGAGGCAGACGCCGTCGACTGCATGCAGGTCGACGTCACCCGCTGCCTGGGCATCACGGGCTTCTTGCGAGCTGCGGACATGTCCGACGGGCATCAGCTCGACCTATCGGCGCACTGCGCACCGAACCTCTCCGCCCACGTCTGCACCGCCGTCCGGAGGCTGCGTCACCTCGAGTACTTCCACGACCACGTGCGAATCGAGCATCTGCTGTTCGACGGCGTGCTCGAGCCGCAGGCCGGCGGCGTCCTGCGGCCGGACCTGTCGCGGCCTGGCCATGGGCTGCAGTTCAAACACCAGGACGCGCGCCAGTACCAGGTCGCCTGACGGACGCCTGCGGCCTCGTCGATGCCAACCACAAGATGAGGGGTGTCGTTAGCGACCGAATCGTGCACCACGCCGACGTGCTCACGCTCAAGGGAGCCAGCTATCGGCTGCGCGGCTGCGGCATCGACAGCCTGCCGAGCATCCGCACCACCACCGACGACAGCGGGTCCTAGACTCCCGGCAACCGGTCACTTTTCAAGCGCCGGAAACGACCAGCTTTGGAGCGCCGCCGACAAAGATGCGGTCGCCGGAGGCGAGGTACAACAGGTCGAAGCGCTCGCGGATGTGTTCGGTCGCGAGCACTGGCGCGGGCGCGAGCCGCAGGGACCTCACCGTGGCTCGCGGTGCTGGGACCACCACTCAGCGTCAGGGCTCGAGCGTGACGGTACGAAACTCGCACGTTCCTCGACCATTCGAAGCGTGTTCGCGATCGCGGCATCGTCAAGTCGAAGCGCTCGCGCTAGAAGCTTCAAGAGTGCCGGCGTGTCGAGAATCCGCACTGCCGGCCGGAGCGACCCTGCGATCCGAATCGCCTTGCGGTCGTCCGTAACGACCGGCCATCCCCGAGACCTCGCAAGCGCCAGAGTGGCAGCTTCGCCATCATCGAGCGAGACCGCCAGGGAGATGTAGTCGGCTAGCTCATGAGGGGCAAGCTCGACGATCTCGATGTCATGTAGTTCCACCGGAACAGGGACCGGTCCATCGTCAGTCTCCTCATGAAGAAATAGCGCCTCCGCGGCCGCTTGCGCGGCACACATGAGCCTGACGCCGAGCGCCTGCGCCACCTCCGCCAGGCGACCGGTTGCCGCGAGATTCAGAAGTCCGCAGGCGTCGAGGCACAAGACGTCTTCACTTTGCGGCAACCGGGTCTCCTGCGCTGCCCTCGGGATTCCACTCGTATGCGACGAGCCCACCCGCGTCGTCGAGGTCGAGGGAGGCGGACAGATCGCGAGCGATTCGGCGGGCGGCGGCGCGGTCGGTGCCGAGCAACCGCGCGAGCTGGCCCTCCGAGATCTCCGCCTTGAGGTACGCCTCGACCGCGAGGTAGCGGGCGCGCCTTGGGAGGAGTTCCTGGTCCCGGCCGGCCGATGGCAAACCGAGGAGCTTCCTGCCCTGCTCCACTTTCAGCCCCCGAGCTCGGAGGCCGTCCCACCATGCGGCGCCGACAAGACGAAGATCCTCAAGTCGGAGCGCCAGAGCCTCCGCTGACACCAGGTACGCCGCGGCAATCTGCAGAAGATCTCCGGCGGTGAAGTCGCCGCCACGGCTGTTTCGAGCGGCTTGGAATCGCCGAACGATGCCACCCCGGGGCATCAGAAAGTGCGCGGCAAATGAGTCCGCGAAGCGTTCCCGCGCCGACGAACGCGCCTGAGTTAGCGCGGTTACTTCGGTTGACCACCGCGAGGTCAGGAAGTGCGCATACTCGTGTGCGAGCGTCCACTGCTGACGTTCTCTCGGATGCCGTGAGTTGATCGCGACGCAGCTCCCCGCAGGCTCCGCGTGACCAAACAGGCCAGCTATCGATGCCGGCAAGGGAAGCGCGAAGATGCGAAGCCCGATCTCGTCCTCAAGCACATCACGAAGCCACGGAAGAGGACCGTCTCCGTATCCGAGACGGCGCCGCTCCACGTCTGCCAATTGCTCGGCAGCAGCGTCAAGCGGGATTCCCTTGATGTCGTACTGGTCGGGGTAGTTCCGCGCTGAGGGTGCGCCAGTGATCGTCTCCAACTCGACCAATGAGTCAGCCGTTCGCTGAAGTTCTTCGACCGATTCGGCCATCTCGGCGGTGGCGCCCTTCTCGGCGGCACGGAACAGCGCTGCCAACCCGAGCACCGGTGGCGTTTGGCGGGCCAACTCATGAACCTGGCGACCGTAGATGCGAGCGAGCGTGACAAGTTCCTCGGGCCGCGGCCGCCGCTTGCCTTGCTCCATCGCGACAAGCGTGGGTCGGCTCACGCCCAGCTCGTCGGCAACCTCCTCTTGGGACAGCCCGCGTGCTCGGCGCGCCTCTCGTAGTCGCTCACCCAGAACCGCAGGCGCAATCTCAAGCGCAGTCATGCGATCACGCTGCCAGATGGCGGTTGCCTAAAAACGCACCGACCCTCGGGTGGGGATATCGGCGCCACTCCTCCACATGCCTGCAGTACATCGCGAGAAGTCGCGTTTGAGACACCGCGTCGGCCGGAATCTCCCCCGCTGCAGGAAACTCCCTACTGAAAGCCCCCGGCTGAGAGGCTTCCGTTGCCAGGCAACGCTGGAGCCGTGCCGCCTGCCAAAGAACCTCGGGAAGCGCCGAGCTCGCATCATCCCCGTCGATGTCGGCACGGTACGGACGTGGATCCCAAGCGGCTCGACCCGCGGCATGTAGTGACACTCGCCTGAGGAGACAAGACGCGCATCGCCCGCAGCGTCGATGCAGCGCGGTACGTCCGGCAGCCGAGCTGTCACACGACTCGCTCGCTTCCACCGCTGGCCGCGCGGAATCCGGCAACCGTTCGCACATCTCACCCTTCGTATCGGCGATGTGGGGGTTCCTCACGGAGAACGGCCTGTCGGAAAGCAGCGAGAACAGATCCGCCGCCAGCCGAAGCGTGACGGGGTGAACCGCCCGGCTCGTCATGGATCCTGACTGAGCCATCGTGTACGGAAGATTGATAGCTCCGACGCCGTTCTCAAACACGAGCAACTCGTCCCGACCTGCTGCGCGTGCCGCCGCCCAGCCGCACACCAAGAAGATCAGACCCCGCGTTCTCCTCGTCGGGTCTTCAGCCAACACGCGGCCTCGTCGCTGGAGGGTTACGGACGAGAAGACGAAATCGCCGCAACCCACGTGCCTTAACGCCTGCGCAGTACGACGCTGGTATCCGCGCATGTGTGGGTTGGTACAGACCCCCACTCCGATCAGCGGACGGCTCTCATGCAGGGCAAGAGCCGCGCCAGCGACCGCGTCTAGACCGCCGCTGAACAGGGCAACTTCGCGATCAGCACTGTCGAGAGGAAGCCTCAGCTGGGCGGGTGCCTCGGTGGCTGGCCCATCGATGAAGTCGAGGTCCCACTCATCGTCAGAGAGCCAGGCGAGAAGGGACAGAAGCGCGTCCAGCACCGGCCTTGACTTCCACATTGCCGGCTCCCTCGCGGCTACGGCGACGCGCAGGCTCCTGTGCCACGACGCGTCGTCGACGCGTCCACGCGGGCTTGACCGATCGGCGAGGTAGGCGGTTGAGGCGATGTCGAGGAGGTCCGCGACGCATCCATCGAGCACGCCCTCGTCCGTCAGTAGTGATCGATCGTCGCGACGGTAGTCGACGCCTGGAACATAGTCCTGGACAAACTCACTCATGCGTTGGCTCCGAGCGGGGCAGCAACGCCGAGCAGGTCGGCGGTCGTGTGCCGCCTCCGTGATGGTTGCCGTAGACCTACGCCGTTCGGATGACGCAGAAGGTTCCTGGCAAACGCCGGAAGCTGCGCCTTCGCAAGGCATCGCCCGAGGTAGGCCTCAGCTTCGTCGAAGGACTGAAATCTGGATCCCACCAAGAGCGGAAGGACCCGGTCCGAGACCCGAGTGCGAACGATGGAGACGAACGATTCGGCTAGATCGCTCTCGGTAGGTGGCTCTGAGGAGTCAACAACTCGCAAGTAGTGGCGGAGCTCGGCCGAGTCGAGGCCGCGGATGACTCGAAGTTCGTTTGCGAGCGCCTTACTCAGACGGATCGCCGCGATATCTGGGTCGACACCGTCACGGAACGCAGCAGCTACGCCGCGCCAGCCTCGCGCCGCAACACGACAGAACACATCGCCGTCGCTCATTTATGCCTCCTGACAATGTCAGCCTCAATATGCGCTTCCAAGCCTCAGATGTCAAACGCGCCGACGGCGCGTATCGCGGGTCTGTCGGATCAACGGTCTAACTGGTTGCTGGCCTGACACGCCGAGCGGTGCTTGGCGGGGAGGCAGGGCTAGTGACCGACACGATCGAGCCTGTGATGCTCGATGAGGATGACAGCAGTTCGCGCAGCGTCTGGTTGACCAGGCCAGGGCTGAGGGGGTGGAGCTGGTCGGCCCTGGCGGGCTGCTGACGGGGTTGACCAAGAGGGTGTTGGAGACCGCGCTTGAGGAGGAGCTCGCGGAGCACCTCGGGTATGACAAGCACGATCCGGTCGGCCGCAACGGTGGCAACAGCCGCAACGGCAGTCGTTCCAAGACGGTGCTCACCGAGGGAAGTACCCGGCCGCGGTCAAGCTCTGGCGCAACGCGTGGAACGAGTTCATCCCGTTCCTCGACTACGACGTCGAGATCCGCAAGATCATCTGCACGACGAACGCGATCGAGAGTCTCAACGCCCGCTACCGGCGGGCGGTGCGGGCACGCGGCCACTTCCCCAACGACGCCGCCGCGCTCAAATGCCTCTACCTCGTCACCAGATCACTCGACCCGACCGGCGCCGGCAGGGCACGATCGGTCATCCGCTGGAAGGCAGCACTCAACGCCTTCGCCATCACCTTCGAGGGGCGCATCAACCCCTCGAGCAACTAGGACGCCAGTGGCCAGTTACACCGAAAATCTGACAGTCCCGTTTGGAGCTGTGTCTCCGTCGCGACCCGCGGACGGGCCATCGCGACCTGGCTGGTGTGCGGTGTGCCGGTCGGGTCCCTACGCCGTGATGTGGATCAACCACGCGATTGAGCCGGGGTCCGCATACTGGATCCAGTTGTTCTTGTTCGGGTCCCAGGACCATCCGCGATTCAGCCGTGGCTCGGTGTGTTGAGACACCAGGGGATAGGTTCCGCTGAAACCTGTCACCATCGCCAAATGATCAATTGTGGTCGACGACGGATCGTGGCCAGCCGGGTTCCAGTGGTACGCGATGAGATCGCCAATCCTTGCTCCGCCAGCGGTGTTGTCACTCCACGTGATTCGCGTTTGCGTCGCCTGATGCGTTGCTAGCAGGTACTGAACGAGATCGGGTGCGTCAGCTGCATCGACAGTCGGCCCCGGGTAGTGCTTCTTCGAGGCCTGCTTCGACCAGTCGTAGCTCTTACCGGTCCAGTCGCTCGTCTGAGACATCCCTCCCTGCCACAGCGCCTGGGAGACGAACCACGTGCAGTCGTCGGCGGGGAAACTTGGCGGTGTGTACACGTTGTGGGTCGCCCATTCACATGCCGCCCAGCCGCTGTACTTATGGCCGGAATCCGCGGGACCGGCGCAAGAGTACGGGGCGGATCCGCCGCTCGACCCTCCGGACCCGCCGCTCGACCCTCCGGACCCAGCTCCGCCGGCCGAGTTGGTGCAGGCGGGCACCGCTGGGTCCACGAACGGCGTTCCCGACAGACTCCCCGACGTGGCGCCGTTGTTGTAAAACGCGTCGGCTGAGGCGAAGTACGCGCCGTTCCACGGCGAGGACGCGATCTCATACCACCAAGTGTCACCGTCAGCCACCTTGAAACCGGGCACCACACAGGCGACCTGGACCGTGGCGTGCGCAGGAATCTGCTGACCCTCCGACCCACCGGCATTCGAGTAATTCGACCAGGTGTTCGTCACCCCACCGGTTGTTTCGGTGTATGTGGCACTTGCGTTGGCGGGCAGGTCTGCGACGGCGCCGACCGTCGTCAACGCCATGGCCGACGCGGCACACACCGCAAGGGCTGTACGAAGCCTCACCGCTGACCTCCCGCTGTCGCGATAGCAAGATCAACATTACGCCGCAGTCTGAGCCGCGTCAGGTCCGTCTGGTCACGGGCGCCGCGCCTCGGCCTTTACACCAGGGGCGTGATTGGCGACGAGACACGCTCGTGCAATCCATCGCGGATCGTCGACGACGGACACCACGCTGACCTGCGGTTTTTCGAGTGGAGCTGAGGGTGTCGGGATTCATGACATAGCGGACTGATGTCGCAAGACATCGTGGGCTCCTCGATGGAGGGGAGCACACGATGGCGTTGGCCGAGTACTTGGTGGCGGCGGTGTTGATCGAAGGCCGACCGGTCGCCGAGGTCGCGGCGTCCGTCTTCGAACTCGAAGGCGACCCCGGCGGCGATCGCCGAGCGGGTCGTCGAGCTCCGCAAGCAGCTCGACGCCGACGGGCTGGACGCCGGGGCCGGTCACCATCGCCCCACCACCTCGCCGTTGAGGGCATCCGCTCCCCGTCGACGTCGACGATCCGGCGGATCCTGCACGCCGCCGGCCTGGTCGTCGCGGAGCCGAAGAAGCGACCGCGCAGTTCCCTGCACCGGTTCAGCGCGGACCAGCCCAACGAGTGCTGGCAGTCCGACTTCACCCACTGGCATCTCGCCGACGGCACCGACATCGAGATCCTGGACTGGCTCGACGACCACTCCCGCTACCTGCTGTCCATCGCAGCTTTCGCCAGGGTCACCGGCAATGACGTCGTCGAGACGTTCACCAACAACGTCAACGAATACGGCCCGCCCGCCTCAACCTTGACCGACAACGGCAGCGTCTACACCTCACGGTTCACCGGCGGCCGCAACGCCTTCGAATACCTGCTCCATCTCCTGGGGATCCAGCAGAAGAACGGCCGGGTCAACCACCCGCAGACGCAAGGCAAGATCGAGCGCTTTCACCAGACCCTCAAGAAGTGACTCGCGAAACAGCCCGTCGCCGCGACGCTGGCCGAGCTGCAAGCCCAGCTCGAGACCTTCCAGCGCATCTACAACACCCAGCGGCCACACCGCGCGCTAGTTAGTCTGACCGCCGAAACGACCTACCAGGCCACCCCGAAAGCCTTTCCGCGCGGCACGAAGACCGACGAGCACTTCCGGATCCGCCTCGACCACGTCGACCAGCACGGCGCGGTCTCCATCCGCCGCGCCGGACGCATGCACCACCTCGGCGTCGGCGCCCGCCACCGCGAAAACCCCCGTGATGATCCTGCTCGACGCGACCACCGCCACCGATCGCAACACCGGCGAGATCCTCAGCCGACACACCATCGACCCGACCCGGGACTACTGGCGCAACACCGACCGAGAACCCGGCCGATGGCCAGGCTCTCAACGATGACGCGACTCATCTATCAACGATGTCGCGACTCATCACACGAGTGGAGCTGAGGGGATTCGAACCCCTGACCCCTTGCATGCCATCGACATCAGGCGTGTGTTCCGGTATCCGTCCCGGTCCGGAGTCGTTGCGATTCCTAGGATTCTGTCCATCGACGTCCGCCGACGTTCGCCAAGACTCGTCCCGGATGTGCCTCAGTATGTGCCTCAGTCCAACGCCGAACTACGTGAGTTGATGCCTGGATCCGGCGGCTGATCCACGCCCCGGCTTTCCCACGCGCCAAATGTCAGCCCGTTTGGCCCCACCCACTCGAGCCGCCCATTGCATGAGCGCCCAAGCGCAACGGCACCGGCCCCCGATGGCGATGAGAACACAATGTCACGCGTCACGCGGCCGACTCCGTTGTCGGTCACGATCGCGCCATCGGCAACGAGGCGCTGGTGTTGCGCTCGGTACGACGCGTACGCCCTGATAGTGCTCTCGGCCTTTCCCACGGCATCCCATGATGGAACTACGGTCGAGCCGGAAAACATCGTGAACTCGCCGTCGATCTGCTGCGCGGTCGCGTCCACGTTCAACTTCGCATGCTGCAACCGGAAGATGGGCGAGGTAACGGGGGACGAACCTGCAGCGACTGGGCCCGCCGCCGCGGGTCGGACGCGAATTGCGTTGACGCCCAGCACGGGCAGCACTATCTGGAGCTGGGCGATGAAGTAGTCCATGTCCGATGCGTCCGCCTCGGGGAGCGCTGGGACGGGCGGTGCGGTGCCGTTCTCTAAACTCACGCGCCCAGCCTGCGTCGCAAGAGCGATCAGGCGTGACTCCAAATAGCGGCCGTGAGACTTCGTCAGGTTCGTGTCCTTGGACGTGATCGCCACGAGGCGATCCCAGAAGTCCTTATCTCGCTGATGGTGTCGGAGCCGGTCTGCCACCACGTCGGCTTCGCCGATGTAGCACCGCGTCTCGCCCACGGCGGCATCGTCATCGCCAAGCAACAGATACACGCCGGTGCGCTGCATCTCATCTCTTCTGAGGAGTTCGGCGAGGTCAGACCTTCGGGCTGAGAGGACGTGCCCGGTCCAATTGGTGATCTCCGCCGTGGTCAGGCCGCCCGGCGTGCCGTCAACCAGGAACAGCTTGATTTGCTTTCCACTCACGAAGCGACTACCTCCCTACGTGAGGCTGAAGAAGCGGTCGAAGTACGCCGTGAGCTTGTCGAGGACGGCCTGTTTTTTCGCGGCGTGACCGTTGCCGCCGGAGAAGCGAGACACCGGCGGCAGAATCTTAGTGATGGCCGTGCCTGTCTCTCCGACACCGCCATCGCGGAATGCGTTGGCGACGAACGCCCGGGTCTCATCGGACTTGAGGCCTTCCTCGGCAATGATCCGGTCAAGGTCCTCGGCCTGCCTGGCTTCGATGTAGGCCCGCCAGCTCGCGTCCACCGAAGTGTCGACACTGACCGAGTCGACGAAGGCTTCGATGAGATCCTTCTTGTTGCGCAGCGACGGGCTCGCGTCGATTGCCCGGCTGATCGTGGCGCGGATTTCAGTGTCCTCACCTTTACCTTCGTCGAGGTACTGCTGGACGAGCAGCAGGACGTAGTCGACGTTGATCTCGATCTGCTTGATCAGCTCGATTTCGAACACGACGTCGTCGTTGATCGACTCCTTCTCGGCGGCGTCGAGGCGGCGGAACTCGGCGTAGATGTCCAGATAGGCGCTCTGATAGTCCTGCAGGGCGCGTGGGCTGAGGATCTCGTTCCCGGCGAACTCGTCGAAGGCGGTGAGGATGTTGCGCAGCCGCAGGATGCCGCTGAACAGCCGGACGAACTCCTTCTGATTGGACTCTCCGACGATCTGGGCTCCGAGCGGGAACCGTTGCAGCAGCTCGGCAACCTGCTTGTCGTAGTCGCCGCGGTAGTCGGCGTACGGCTTGAGCAGGACGATGCCCTTGGCGTCCTTGTTGCCGAAAAGCGCGAGCGCGTCGTTGGTGGCCTGTTCGAGGTCGCGGAAGGCGACGATGTTGCCGTAGGTCTTGACCGAATTGAGGATCCGGTTCGTACGCGAGTAGGCCTGGATCAGCCCGTGCTGGCGCAGGTTCTTGTCCACCCACAGCGTGTTCAGCGTCGTCGCGTCGAAGCCGGTGAGGAACATGTTGACAACGATCGCCAGGTCGATCTCGCGATCTTTCA
>DASZUS010000002.1:0-37530 GCA_035547515.1 Mycobacteriales bacterium | reverse complement strand
CCGCCCGGCCGGTCGACGACGGCGAGCGTCGCCGAGGTGCAGCAGATCGCCGCTTTCGGCTGGCGCGCCCAGGAGACCGTGCGGCTCGGCGAGTGGCTGCTGCGCGCAGCCGGCGGCTTCACCCAGCGGGCGAACTCGGTGCTCGCGGTCGGAGACCCAGGCTGTGACCTGGCGGCAGCGCTGGACGTCGCGAGCGACTGGTACGCCGAACGCGGCCTGCCGCTGGTTGTGATGCAGGCCGACGAAGCCTCGCCCAGCGGGCTGGCGAATGCGCTTGCGGCGCGGGGCTGCTCGCCGCGCAACGAGACGCATGTGATGACCGGTGAGATCGCGCACGCGCTGCGCGGCATGCCCGACGCGGTCCGCTCCGCGGGTCGTGCCGGCTTGGTGGTCGAGCTCGCCGACGTACCCGACGAGAGCTGGTATGCCTGCTACGCCGATGCTGCGGCGGACCAGGTGGGCGCGGCGCGGCGTGCCGTGATCGAGAACCACCCGGCGGTGGTGTTCGCATCCCTGCGCGACGGCGAACGGGTCGTGGCGGTCGCCCGCGCCGCGGTGGACGCGCGCTGGGCCGGTCTGTTCGCCGTGACGGTTGCGCCGGATCGACGCCGGAGCGGGCTCGGTGCGGCGGTCACCCTGGCGGCGCTGAAGGAGGCCGCCCGGCGCGGCGGCCGCCACGTGTACCTCCAGGTCCAGGCGAGCAACACCGCCGCGGTCGAGCTGTACCGCCGGCTCAACCTTCGGGTCCACCACGACTACCGCTACTGGGCCGGCCCTTCCTCGAAGTAGCACATGACCGCTGCGGGAGCCGTCCGGCTTCTCCCGCGGTGTCCGGTTCCCGCACCTTCCGCGGCTAGGTCATGTGCTACTTCGAGGATATTGACAACGGTTGTCAGTTTCTTTACCTTCGCCGGGTGATTCGTGGAGCCGCGACGGCGGTAATGGCAGCCCTCCTGGTGAGCGTGGTCGCGGGGTGCGGCTCGGCCGGCCCCTCCGGTTCCGGCGGGTACGGCGGGACCGGCCGTATCGACGTCGTCGCCGCTGAGAACTTCTGGGGCAACATCGCCCAGCAGATCGGTGGCCGCCACGTCCAGGTCACCTCGATCATCAGCGACCCCAACACCGACCCGCACGTCTACCAGAGCGACCCGCAGGACGCCGCCGAGATCAGCAACGCGCAGCTGGTGATCGAGAACGGCCTCGGGTACGACGACTTCATCGACAAGATCCTTGCCACGGGTGGCCGGCCGGGGCGTCGCGTGCTGTCGGTGCAGAAGGTGCTCGACATCACCGGATCGAACCCGAACCCGCACGTCTGGTACTGGACCGCGCGGCTGCCGCAGGTCGCAGCCGCGATCGCGGCTCAGCTGTCGGCGATCGATCCGAAGGACGCCGGCGACTTCACGGCCGGTGCCAAGCGCTTCGACGCGAGCCTGCGCCCGCTGGTCGCCATCATCGCCGAGATCAAGAAGAAGTACGCCGGGACGGAGATCTCCTACACCGAGCGAGTGCCCGGCTACCTCGTGCAGGCCGCCGGACTCGTGCTGGGCACTCCGGCGTCGTTCTCGCTCGCCATCGAGGACGGCAACGACCCGAGCCCGCAGGACACCGAGACCTTCGATGCCGACATCACCGGCCACAAGGTGAAGGTGCTGCTGTACAACTCTCAGGTGGTCGACGCACAGACGACGAAGATCAAGCAGCTGGCGACGAGTGCGGGCATCCCGATCGTCGGGGTGTCCGAGACCCTGCCGCCGAGCTACTCGGACTTCCAGGCCTGGCAGCTCGCCCAGGACCGCGAGCTGCTGCAGGCCCTTGGCGGCTGACCAGCCCGCGGCGATCGCGCTCCGCGCCGCGACGTTGCGCTTCGGCGACCGGGTGCTGTGGCGTGACGTCGACCTCGACGTGGCGCCGGGGGAGGTTCTCGCGGTCCTCGGCCCGAACGGCGCCGGCAAGACCAGCCTGATCCGCGTGCTGCTCGGGCTGCAGCGCTTGAGCGCGGGCGAGGTCCTCGTCAACGGCAACCAACCGAGGCGCGGCAATCCAGAGGTGGGCTACGTGCCGCAGCAGAAGGGCTTTGACCGCGACGTCCCGCTGCGCGGGGTGGACCTGGTCCGGCTCGGCCTCGACGGGCACCGGTGGGGTCCGGTCTGGCCCTCGCGGGCGAAGCGAGCGCAGGTCGGTCAGGCGGTCGCGGCGGTCGGGGCGGCCGGCTACGCCAACGCTCCGCTCGGCGACCTCTCCGGCGGTGAGCAGCAGCGGCTGCGGATCGCCCAGGCCCTGCTCGCAGATCCGCGGGTGCTGCTGTGCGACGAGCCGCTGCTCTCTCTCGATCTGCGTCACCAGCAGGCGGTCATGTCCCTGATCGACCGGCAGCGCCGCGAGCACGGTACGGCGGTGCTTCTCGTCACGCACGAGATCAACCCGGTGCTACCGCTGGTGGACCGGGTGCTCTACCTCGTCGGCGGACGGTGGGCGGTCGGAACGCCGGACGAGGTGATGACGACCGAGCGGCTCACCGAGCTGTACGGCGCGCCCGTCGACGTACTGAGAGTCCGCGACCGGATCATCGTCGTCGGTGCGCCCGACCTCGAGCACGACCACGTCAGTGGCGGGCACCACCACGTCGAGGACGAGCACCGGGCGGAACGAGGACTGTTCTGATGGGTCTCGGCTTCTACCTGCAGCAGCCGTTCGCGCAGCACGCGCTGATCGCGGCGGGCCAGATCTCGGTCGCCTGCGGCCTGCTGGGGCCGTTCGTCGTGACGCGTGGCGCGGCGTTCGCGGTGCACGGTACGGCGGAGCTCGCCTTCACCGGTGCGGCTGCGGGGCTGCTCGTCAGCAACGACCCAGTCGTCGGCGCCCTCGTCGGATCGGTCGTGGTCGCCACTGCGATCGGCGTGCTCGGCTCACGAGCTCGCGAGCGGGACTCCGCGATCGGCGTGATCCTCGCCTTCGGGCTGGGCCTCGGCGTACTGCTGCTCGGGCACTACCACGGCTTCGTGACCGAGGCGACCAACATCCTGTTCGGGTACATCTACGGCGTGAGCAACCACCAGCTCGTGCTCCTCGGGGTCATCGTGGCGGTGGTCATCGTTGCGACGACGACGATGTTCCGGCCGCTGCTGTTCGCCAGCGTCGACCCGGAGCTCGCAGAAGCCCGCGGCGTGCCGGTTCGCGTGGTTAGCCTGCTGTTCCTCTACCTGCTCGCCGTCACCGTCACCGAGGCGGCGCAGATCGTCGGGACGCTGCTGGTGCTGAGCCTGACCATCACTCCTGCCGCTGCCGCGCAACGGCTGTCGGCGCACCCCCTCGTCGTCACCGGCCTGTCGGTCCTGTTCGCCTTCGTCGCCGCCGACGGCGGACTGGTTGCGAACCTCGACCACCCGTCGGTCAAGGCGAGCGTGTTCGTGACCTTCATCAGCTTCGGTCTCTATGTGCTCGCCCGGTTGGTCGCCGTACCGCTGCGCCGCTACACGACGGCGAAGGTGCGACTCGCGGAGCCGCAGCAATGACCGCGGAGGTACGGCGCCGCTCGACCCGCCAGGGTGCGGCAGTCGACCGGGCCCTCGCCGACGCCGACGGCTTCCGTACGGCGCAGATGCTGCACGACGAGCTGCGCCGGCGGGACCAGTCGATCGGCCTGACGACGGTGTACCGCCATCTGCGGAGGCTCGCCGAAGACGGCGTGGTGGATGTCGTGGTACGCCCCGACGGGGAGGCGGCATACCGGCTGTGCGGCCCCACCAGCTCGGGCGGGCCGCAGGAACATCACCATCACCTGGTGTGCCGGACCTGTGGCTACTCGGTCGAGGTAGAAGGCCCCGAGGTCGAGACCTGGGCGCAGCGGGTCGCCGCGGACGCGGGCTTCAGCGACGTCACCCATACCGTCGAGATCTTCGGGGACTGCGGGCGCCACCAGCGCTGAGTTCTCGGTACCTTCGGCGCGTGGAGGCAGACGAGGCGGCGCGTGTCGAGAGCCTGCGAAAGGCGCAGACAATGGCACACGAGCTGTTCGCCGCGATCGACGAGACCGGGATCATCCGGCCGGGGATCAGCGAACGGCAAGCCAGCGACGCGGTCCGGGATCTGGCCGCGGCGCGGCTCGGCGTTGAGCGGCACTGGCACAAGCGGATCATCCGTGCCGGCCGCAACACCCTCGCGCCGTACCGCGACAACCCGCCGGACCGGGTCATCGAGGAAGACGACATCGTCTTCGCCGACTTCGGGCCGATCTTCAGCGAGTGGGAGGCGGACTTCGGGCGGACCTACGTGCTCGGAGACGACCCGCACAAGCACCGGCTGCGCGACAGCCTGCCGGTCATCTTCGATGCCGGCCGGGCGCACTTCCAGGCCTCACCCGACATCACCGGCGAGCAGCTCTTCGGTTTCATGGCAGCCGAAGCCGAACGCCATGGGTGGCAGTGGGGCGGACGGATCGCCGGGCATCTCGTCGGCGAGTTCCCCCACGACGACATCGAAGGCCACGACGTGTACTCCGACATCATGCCCGGCAACGACCGGCCACTGCGCGGCCTCGACGCCGCGGGCAACGTCTGTCACTGGATCCTCGAAGTGCACCTGGTCGACCGCGAGCGAGAGATCGGCGGGTTCTACGAGGAGCTGCTCGATCTCTGACCTGGTACGCGCCAGCAGCGCCGGGGACTTCGACTACGAGGCCGGCGGCCATGGGTACGCCGTCCAGCGGAGGACTGACCCCCGGATCGCGGCCCACGTCATCGAAGCGCTCGGCGACGCGGTGACGGTCGTCAACGTCGGCGCGGGCGCCGGCTCCTACGAGCCGCGCGATCGCGATGTGACGGCGGTCGAGCCGTCCGCGGGCATGCGTGCCCAGCGTCCGCCCGAGCTGGTGCCCGCCATTGATGCCATCGCCGAGGCGCTGCCCTTTCCGGACAACTGGTTCGACGCCGCCATGGCTACCGTGACCATTCACCAGTGGTGCGACCTCGACCAAGGGCTGGCCGAGCTGCGCCGGGTCAGCCGGGGGCCGGTGGTGATCCTCACTTTCGATGCAGCGTCGCTGAGCCGGCTGTGGCTCGCGGAGTACTTGCCGGAGCTGATCGCTGCGGAGGGTGCTCGCTACCCGGACATCGACCACGTGCGCGCTGTGCTCGGCGGCAGGTCGCTGGTCAAGACGATCCCGATTCCGCTCGACTGCGTGGATGGATTCGCGGAGGCCTTCTACGGAAGGCCGGAGCGGATGCTCGATCCTGCCGTCAGGCAGGCGCAGTCGGCATGGGCATTCGTGGATGAGGAGATCGCGGCGGCGTCGGTGGAGCGGCTGCGCACAGCCCTCGAATCCGGCGAATGGGACCGCAAGTATGCAGCGCTGCGCAGTCAGCCCGAGTACGTCGGATCGCTGCGCCTGATCGTCGCGTTACCCGAGTAAGAGCCTGGCGGATACTCGTCGGGTGGCCGACCCTGACGACGTACGCCCCGAGCTTGCGAAGGTGCGCGAGCGCCAGGCGCTGCTGCACGACGCTGCGCGCGCCGAGGCCGTCGCGAAGGTGCATGCCCGCGGCCGGCGCACCATCCGCGAGAACCTCGACGACTTGCTCGACCCGGACAGCCTGCACGAGTGGGGCGGGCTCGCCATCGCCGCCCAGCGCGGCCGGCGCAGCCTGGACGACCTGCTTGCCTCGACGCCCGCTGACGGGGTAATCACGGGCGTCGGCACCGTCGAGGGTCGCCGGATCGCGGTGATCGGGTACGACGTGATGGTGTTGGCCCGCACGCAAGGAGCGATCGGCCACAAGAAGACCGACCGCTTCCTCGAGGTGGTTCGCCGCGAGCGCCTGCCGCTGGTGCTGTTCGCCGAGGGCGGTGGCGGCCGGCCCGGTGACGTCGACGTCCGGACGGTCGGCGGCCTCGACGTACCAACCTTCGGCCGGTTCGCCGCGCTGTCCGGGATCGTCCCGCGCATCGGCATCGCCTCCGGGCGCTGCTTCGCCGGCAATGCGTCGCTGTTCGGATGCTGCGACGTGACGATTGCGACACCCGAAGCGAGCATCGGGATGGCCGGGCCCGCGATGATCGAGGGCGGCGGTCTCGGTGTGGTCGACCCGGACGAGGTCGGACCGCAGGAGATGCACGTGAAGATCGGCACGGTCGACCTGAGCGCTGCCGACGATGCCGATGCCGTCGAGCTCGCGAAGCGGGCGTTGGACGGTTTCGGTCCTGAGCAGCCGAAGTGGGCCGAGGCCGATCAGACATTGCTGCGTGACGTGGTCCCGGAGAACCGGCGCCGGGCCTACGACGTCCGAAAGGCGCTGGCCTTGCTCGCCGACGACGGCTCGGTGCTAGAGCTCCGCCCCCGGTTCGCGCGAGGCATGGTGACCGCCTTCGCGCGAATCGAGGGACGGCCGATCGGCGTCATTGCGAACAACCCGATGCACCTGGCCGGCGCGATCACCAGTGACTGCGCCGACAAGGCCTCGCGGTTCCTTCAGCTGTGTGACGCGTTCGATCTCCCGGTGCTCTCGCTGTGCGACACGCCCGGGATGATGGTCGGTCCCGCCGCGGAGCAGACCGGCCTGGTCCGCCACACGTCACGGCTTTTCACCGTCGGCGCGACGCTCACCGTGCCGGTGGTGATGGTGATCCTGCGCAAGGGCTACGGCCTCGGCGCGATGGCGATGGCCGGCGGCGACTTCCACGCCACGCTCGCGACGCTGTCGTGGCCCACCGGCGAGGTCGGAGGCATGGGGCTCGAGGGCGCGGTACGGCTGGCGATGCGCAAGGAGCTCGAAGCGATCGAGGACGAGGCGGAGCG
Source organism: Mycobacteriales bacterium (assembly GCA_035547515.1). Classification (GTDB taxonomy): domain Bacteria; phylum Actinomycetota; class Actinomycetes; order JAFAQI01; family JAFAQI01; genus DASZTV01. Next base: position 30,737 of record DASZUS010000002.1, on the reverse strand, counting down.
GCAGCGGACCTATGAGGCACTCGTCGCGGCGGCCTACCAGGAGGGTGGCGCGCTGTCGGCCGCGACGTACGACGAGATCGACGACGTCATCGATCCCGCGCACACGCGCCAGCGGGTCGCAGCGCTGCTGAGGGCGTGGCAGCCGCCGCCGCGAGCCGCCCGGCGTCGCGTCGTGGACACCTGGTAGCGCGCTGGACCTGAGTAAGGTCCCGGTTGTGCCGCTGCCGTTGCCCAGGACTCCCGTGAAGCTCGATCACGTGGTCGAGGACCGGGACGAGGTCTGGCGGCTCATCGACACGCATGCGCCGTACTGGCCCGTGCAGCGCTACTTCGCCAACAGTGCGGAGTACGCCGCTCTGTCGGGCTCGGACGAGCCGGCACAGATGATCGTCGCGCCGGTGTTCCGAGGCAACTGGGCGTTCGACGGCGAGGTGCTCGACGGCGTGCAGCCGCTGCTGGACAGCGAGGCGTTCTGCGAGGCCGCGAAGCAGGTCTTCGATGCGCAGATCGTGCGGCCGACGACGGTGTACGTGAACCTCACCTGGCAGCTGCCGTTCCCGCAGGGAGCCGGTCACACCGATGTCCCGGCGTTCCGCGGGTTCGACCGCACGACGTGCCCGATCACCTTCCTCACGATCATGGGCCTGTCCGCGCTGTTCGAAGCCGAGCGGGTCAAGGTCGCGACCGGTGTCGCGTGGTTCTACCGGGGTGACGACGGCGGCTTCGAGTACTGGCCGCAGGGTCCGGCCGCCGCATCGGTGCTCCATGAGGGCGACATCGACAACACCGCAATCGTCGCCGACAACGACTTCATGTGGCACCGGGTGCGCCCCACGGGTCGCGTCGAGGACGGCATGGTGACCATGTCGCGCGACGCCGAGCTGGTCCGCCGGGACGCCAGGACCTGGGCGATCGTCGACGCTGGTGACGAGCTCGCCACGTTCAGCACCGACCGGATCCGGGTGAGCCTGTCGTGGAAGGGGATCGTCTTTCACGACGAGCCGGATCGTCGACGCCACGACGAGCACCTCGAGGACATCGACCTCGCCGAGGTGCTGCGGCGCTTCGCCGCGGACTTCGAGTCGCGGGGTGAACGGTTGGCGATCCCGGCGGACCCGGTGAGCGACCCGGCCTTTGTGCGGACGCTGCGCGACGCCTACGTGCGGTACCCGACTACCAGCGCTTGAGCCTGCCGCCTCCCGGTGTGAGTTGCGGGAGGGCCGTCCCGGACAATGGGACAACCGCAGGGGGCGGAATCAAGGGGAGCTTCATGAGTGGCCTCGCGCGCGCCTGCGTGCGGTACCGATGGATCGTTGTCGCGTTGTGGATCGCGACCGCCGTCTACACCGTGACGATCTCCCATCGCATCGGCGCGACGTACTCCAACAGCTTCGACCTGCCACACACCCAGACCCAGCAGGCGATCGACCTGCTCCGCGCCGACTTCCCGCAAGCCGCCGGCGACATCGAGCAGGTCGTGATCCACACCACGCGAGGCAAGGTCACCGATCCTGCGGTCGAGCGGAGCGAGAACGCGATGCTTGCCAAGGTCGCGCGGCTCCCCGACGTGGTCGCGGTGATCTCGCCGTTCGGCCCGGAGGGCGCCGGCCAGATCAGTCGGGATGGCACGATCGCGTTCGCCGACGTGCAGTTCGACAAGATGGCCAACGTCCTACCGCGTTCGACCTTCGAGTCGTTGATCAGCACGGCGCAGTCGATCGACAGCGACTACGTGCAGGTGGAGCTCGGCGGTGAGGGCATCGAGCTGCTGCAAACCGTGTCGACCGGGCCGAGCGAGATCGCCGGCATCCTCGCCTCGGCGGTCATCCTGTTCCTCGCCTTCGGCTCGTGGCGCGGGATGGTGACGCCGCTGATCGCGGCGATCTTCGCGATCCTCGTTGGGACCTCGATCGAGGGCCTGCTCTCTCATGGCCTGTCGGTCGCGCCCTTCGCCAAGCAGCTCTCGGTGCTGATGGGCCTGGGCGTAGGGGTGGACTATGCCCTCTTCATCGTCAGCCGCCATCGCAACAACCTGCTGCACGGCATGGACGTCGAGGACTCCATCGCCGCATCGCTGAACACCTCGGGCCGGGCGGTGCTTTTTGCCGGGGCAACGGTCTGCATCGCGCTGCTCGGCCTCCTGCTGCTCAACGTCACCTTCCTGGTCGGGGTGGCGGTCGGTACGGCGATCACCGTGGCGCTGACGATGCTCGCGTCACTGACCCTGACGCCCGCCCTGCTCAGCTTCATGGGGCTGAAGGTGCTCGGCCGCCGCAGGCTTGCTCGGCTGACGGCCCACGGCCCTGACGACAGCCACGTCACCGGTGGCTGGCTTCGTTGGTCCGGCCTCGTCGAACGTCGCCGGTTCGTCTTCGCGATCGTGGCGGTCGCGGTGATCATCGTGGTGGGAGCGCCGTTCTTCTCGATGCGACTCGGGTCGGCCGACGCTGGCAACGACCCGGCGAGCCACACCACCAGAAAGGCCTACGACCTGCTGAGCGAGGGCTTCGGCCCAGGCTTCAACGGCAACATGCAGGTGGTCGCGCAGCTCAAGACGCCGGGCTCGCCCAGCGAGTTCGCCGGCTTGCAGGCAGCGCTGGCCAAGCAGCCGGATGTGGCGACGGTGACGCCCGCGGTGATGGGCCTGGACCGGCGTACCGCGGTCATGGTCGTGGTGCCGAAGAGCTCGCCCGAGGCTCAGGCGACGACCGACCTCGTGCAACGGCTGCGGAAGACGGTCATCCCCGCCGTGTTACCCGGATCTCCGATCGCCCTTGCCTACGTGGGCGGCTCGACCGGCGCGATCATCGACTTCTCGCACGTCCTGTCCACGAAGCTGCCGCTGTTCATCGCGGTCGTGGTGCTGGTCGCGTCCCTGCTGCTGATGGTCGCCTTCCGCAGCCTGGTGATCCCGCTCACGGCTTCGGTCATGAACGTGTTCGCCGCCGCCGCGAGCTTCGGGGTGATGGTCTTCGTCTTCCAGGAGGGTCACCTGGCGAACATCTTCACCATCGGACGCCCCGGCCCGGTCGACGCGTTCGTGCCGGTGATCATGTTCGCGATCCTGTTCGGGCTGTCCATGGACTACCAGGTGTTCCTCGTCAGCCGCATGCACGAGGAGTGGATCCATACCGGGGACAACCGCCGCTCGGTCCGGATCGGTCAGGCTGAGACCGGCCGGGTGATCACGGCGGCGGCGAGCATCATGATCGCGGTGTTCGTCGCCTTCGTCTTCGGCGGGCAACGCCAGGTTGCGGAGTTCGGGCTGGGGCTCGCCTCAGCCGTGTTCATCGACGCGTTCATCCTCCGCACGGTGCTGGTTCCGGCGCTCATGCACACGCTCGGCAACTCGAACTGGTACCTGCCGAGATGGCTGGACCGGATCCTGCCGCATGTGAGCATCGAGCCGCCGGACCGGACCTACGACGACGATCTGACGGTCACCGACTTCGAGATCTAGACCCCCAGTCGGGTCGCTCTGCTTCTAGACGCCCCAGTCGGGGCGAAGGGGCATCGCGGAGCCGCCGCGGTCGTCGAGGCGTACGCCGAGGACCTGGTGCAGCTCGATGGTGTGGCGTTCGAAGCCGAGACGTGAGCCGGCCATGTAGAGCGCCCACACCTTGGCCCGGCCCAGCCCGACCTCCTTCACCGCGTCGTCCCAGTGCGCGGCGAGGTTGTCGCACCAGCCGTGCAGCGTGCGCGCGTAGTGCTCCCGGAGGTTCTCCTCGTGCCGGACCTCGAAGCCGTTGTCCTGCATCGCCGAGATGATCGTGCCGACGCCCTCGAGCTCGCCGTCCGGGAAGACATACCGGTCGATGAACCCGCGGGTCCTGACCTCCTCGGTCGTTGTCGGGCGGGTGATGCAGTGGTTGAGCAGGCGTCCTTGGGGACGCAGCTTGCCCGCCAGGAAGCTGAAGTACGACGGCAGCTGTGCGAGCCCGATGTGCTCGGTGAGCCCGATCGAGGAGACCGCGTCGAACCCGGTCTCGGTCACGTCGCGGTAGTCGCTGAAACGCACCTCTGCAACATCGGTCAGGCCGTCCTCGGCGATCGCCTTCGAGGCCCACTCGGCCTGCTTGCGCGACAGCGTCACGCCCAGCGCCTGGACGCCGTAGTGCTTGGCGGCGTGGCGCACCATGCCGCCCCAGCCGCAGCCGACGTCGAGCAGCCGCATCCCGGGCTGCAGCCCGAGCTTTCGTGCCACCAGGTCGTACTTGTGGGCCTGCGCCTCCTCGAGTGTCGAGGAATCTTCGGGAAAGCAGGCGCACGTGTAGGTCATGGACGGCCCGAGCACCCACTCGTAGAAGGTGTTGGACACGTCGTAGTGGTGGCTGATCGCCGCGGCGTCGCGCTGCTTGCTGTGCCGGAACCCGTTGCGGAGGCGGCGGGCGCGGAACTCCTCGGCCGGTGGCTCGACCCAGCGCAACGCCCGCGGGTCGAGGTTGCGCAGCACGTCGAGGCGATCCGCCCACGACAGCGAGCCGATCTTGCGATCGGTCCACACGGCCTTCAGCAGCTCGTAGAGGTCGCCGGTGATCTCCATCTGCCCGCTGACGTAGGCGCGGGCCAGACCCAGCGAGCTCGGCGCCGTGATCAGGTACGAGAGGGCGGCAGGTGAGACGAGGTCGACAGTGACCGGCGCGTCGGCCGGTCCGGCGGAGCTCCCGTCGTACGCGCGGATTGCGATCGTGGGCTGGCCGAGCGCCTTCCACACCACGTTGGCGAGCGCGTTGGGCATCGGGTTCTCCTCTCCTCGGGCCGAGGCGCTAGCGCCCCTTGACGGTCTTGGCGTACAGGTCCAGCAGCCGGCCGTCCGGGTCGTAGGTCTTCTTCAGCAGCTCATAGGCTTCCCCGCCGTAGCTCTCCCAGAACTCCGATTCCGGGTAGAACGACGTGGAGTACAGCGACTTGCGCCCGCCGAGGTCGGCCACGACCTGCTCGATGGCGCGGTTGTGGAATCCTTCCGTCTCGCCCTTGGGAAGCGGCGCGGTCGACCAGAACCCGACGTTGACGTACGTCGTTTCCGGGTCGAGGTCGTACAACGGCCAACGCGCTTGCGGGTTACGCTGCCGCAGCGGGCACAGCCAGACCGGCTCGATGCCGGTACGGGCGTCGAGGAAGCTGACGAACTCGGCGACGCGATCCAACGGGATCTCGACGTCCTGGATGACCGGCTCCTCCTCCGGCTTCCCCCGCGCGGCGTCGATGCGCCGCTTGACGCCGTACCGCCGCTCGAGCGCGATCAGCTTCCAGTACACGTCGGAGCGCCGCCAGCGCTTCGGCCAGATCCGGCGAATCCGCGGGTTCTGCGCGCCGAACGCCCGCGAGCACCAGAACCAGTCGGTGTCCCAGCGCCACAGGTAGTCGTGCGTGGTGAGCCAGTCCTCGTCCAGGCGCTGGATCGAGCGGTAGTAGATCTGCTGCCCGGTGTAGTTGGACGTTCGCGGCGCGGCGGCCGCGTAGCTCGCCAGGCAGAGGTAGACCTCGCCCGGCGAGAACCACACCCCGTCGAGGAAGTCGACCTGTTCGCCGGACCACTGGGCCTGCGCGCAGATCTCACCGATCGCGCGGGCAGCTGTGTCGACGTCGCCGAACCGTAGGTGGCGAAGGTGGATGTAGGGCGTGACCGGCTCGAGCTCGATCCGCAGCCGAAGCGCGTAGCCCAGCGTGCCGTAGGAGTTGGGGAAGCCGAAGAACAGGTCGCGGTACGGCCCGTCCGGGGTGACGGTCAGGATCTGCCCGTCGCCGGTGAGCACGTCCATCTCGAGGACGGACTCGTGAGGGCACCCGTTGCGGAACGACGACGACTCGATGCCGAGGCCGGTGACCGCGCCGCCGAGCGTGATCGTCTTCAGCTGCGGGACGACGAGCGGGAGGAGGCCGTGGGGGAGGGTCGCGGCGACCAGGTCCTCGTACGTCGTCATGCCCAGCACGTCGGCGGTGCGGGCGTCGGCATCCACGGAGAGCACGCCGGACAGGCCGCTCGCGTTGAGGGCCGAGTGCTCGGCGGTGCGGGTCCGGAAGAGGTTCGACGTACGAGCGGGCTTGCGCAGCCTCACCGGCGCGCTCGCGGGCAGCGCAACGAGCTCGCGTCGCATGTCGTCGACGCGCGCTCGGTAGGCAGCCCAGGCCGCGGATTGGCCCACCCGCCGACCTTACGCCCATGATCCACCAAGTAGTTTGCATGCTGGCAGGCAAGTATTTATGATGGGTCACGTGCCCGTCACCCCGACAGTTCCTGATCTCGATGCCGCGGCCCGGCTGCGGGCGGTTGTCGGGGCGCTGTCGCGCCGGCTCAACGCCACGGCTCGCGGTGCGGGCCTGACCACGAGCCAGCTGTCCGCACTCGGTGTCATCGCGCGATCCGGGCCGATCCGGATCTCCGATCTCGCCGAGGTCGAGCACATGAACCCGACGATGCTCAGCCGGGTCGTGGCCGCGCTGGTCGAGGCCGGCCTGGTCCGCCGGCGCGTCGACCCCGACGACCGCCGTGCCGGGCTGGTCGAGGTGACCGCCCAGGGACGGCGTACCCATGACCGGCTGCGCGCGGAGCGCGGACGGATCCTCGCCAGTGGCCTCGATGCGCTCGACCCTGCCCAGCGGGCGGCGGTCGAGGACGCGCTGCCCGCGCTCGAGGCGCTTGTCGCGGCGATGCGCAGAGACCGGCCGCTGCGATGAGCGCGCTGCGCAGGCTGCGGCAGGACACCTTCGTCTCACTGCACAACCCCAACTACCGGCTCTACTTCTTCGGCCAGGCGATCTCGCTCATCGGCACGTGGATGCAGACGATCGCGCAGTCCTATCTGGTCTTCCAGCTCACGAACTCCGGGACCGACGTCGGCCTGGTCGTGGCGTTGCAGACGCTCCCGGTCATGCTGCTCGGCCCGTACGGCGGAGTCGTCGCCGATCGGGTCGACAAGCGCCGGCTGATGATCGTGCTGCAGTCCGCCATGGGGCTGCAGGCGCTGGTGATGGGCCTGCTCACGGTGACCCACGTGGTCGACATGTGGGAGATCGGCGTGCTCGCCGTGATCCTCGGTCTCAACAACACCTTCGAGAACCCGGCGCGCCAGACGTTCGTCCTCGAGATGGTGGGTCCGGCGAACCTGCGCAACGCGGTGACGCTGAACTCGGTGCTCGTCAACGTGGCGCGCGCCGTCGGCCCGGCCGTCGCCGGCCTGATCATCGATGCAGGCGGCCTCGGCGTGTGCTTCCTGATCAACGCGGCGAGCTTCGTTGCGGTCGTGACATCCCTGCTGCGGATGGACCTCGCGGCGCTGTCGCCGTCGCCGCCCGCGCGGCGGGCAAAGGGTCAGCTGCGAGAAGGGCTGCGCTACGTCCGCCGCGAGATCGGGCTCGGCGTACCGCTGCTCATGATGGCGATAGTCGGATGTCTGGCATACGAGTTCCAAGTCACCCTTCCGGTCGTCGCGGCTCGCGCGTTCGAGGGCGGGGCGCGCACGTACGGGTTCATGACGGCCTCGATGGGTGTCGGCGCGGTGATCGGCGGGCTGTGGGCCGCGGGGCGCGGCAAGACCGGACTGGTGTCGATGGTCCGCTCGTCAGTGGTGTTCATGATGGTGATCGCCGCTGCTGCCGTGGCGCCGAATCTCGCGCTGGAGATCGTCGCGCTGGCGGCAGTCGGAGCGGCCAGCGTGACCTTCCTCTCCAAGGGCAACACGACGCTGCAGCTCGCGGCGGCGCCGCAGATGCGCGGCCGGGTCATGGCGCTGTGGGCGGTTGCGTTCCTGGGCTCGACGCCGATCGGCGGGCCCATCGCGGGATACGTCGCCCAGCACGTCGGGGCGCGGTGGGGCCTCGCGCTGGGTGCCTTCGCCTGCGGCGCGGCGGCGCTGCTCGGTGTCTCGGTACTGCGCCGGGTACGCCGGCCGGCGGCTGCTGCCGAGGGCGAGGCGGTCGACGAGCTGGACGGCCCGGTGCTCGAAGCAGCGCGACGTTGACGGGCCAGGTCTGACGTTCACTCGTCCGACCGATTACCGTTGTCGGCCGTGGGGGATCTCCGCGCCAAGCTGAACCGCAAGAAGCTCGAGGCACAGTTCTTCTGGTCCTACGGCAAGCAGCGGGCACGAGCCGACTGGTACTTGCGCAAGTGCAAGTCGGTCGGCGCCCAGGCGACGATGCTCGGCAACCCGACGGTCGACGCGACCGACATGGAGGTCGGCGACCACTTCAAGATCTGGTCGACGCATAAGCGGACCCTGGTCACCGGCTGGGGCAAGCTGCGGATCGGCGACCGGGTGTTCCTCAACAACGGCGTGTTCCTGGCCTGCTGCCACGAGATCACCATCGGTAACGATGTCGCGATCGCCAACGACGTCTACATCACCGACAGCGACAGCCATGGCGTCGAGGGCCGGCCGGTGCGCGAGGTCCCGGTACGAATCGGTGACGGCGCGTGGATCGGGGCGCGGGCGATCATCCTGCCCGGCGTGACGATCGGCAACCGGGCGCTGGTTGCCGCCGGCGCCGTGGTGACCCGCGACGTGCCGGACGACACGCTGGTAGGCGGAAATCCCGCGAAGATCATCCGGCACCTCGTCTATCCCGAGGGCGTGACGCGGGCCTGGTACGACGACCCCAACCTGTTCGTGCACCCGGTCTTCGCCACCGAGACCGACTCCTAGCCGGCCGGCCGCCCTAGCACTGCCACGTGGTGGGGATGCCGTGCGGCGCGGCTGCCGCCAGCACCCGCTGCTCGTCGCCCGGCCAGGTCCGCAGCGTGACGAGGAACTTGTGCGGCGTGTCCGGCTTCGGCCGGGTGGGCTCGAGGGCGAGGTGGGCGAGCCGTCTGGTCGGCGTCGCGTCAGCGGCGAGGGCGTCGATCTGCTCGAGCAGCGCCGCCTGCAGCTGGGGGCTCAAGTACTGGCGGAACACGGAGTGCCACACGACGGTCCACGTGCCGTCGGCGAGCCGGGTGCGCGCCAGCGTCTGCTCGGCGCTCTCGCGGCGGACCGTCACGGGCAAGGCCGCCGCGATCTCGAAGGCGCCGCGTAGGCGCTGGATCCGCGCTATCTGGTCGGGCCAGACGTAGGCGGTAAGAAGCAGCCGGCCGGCCTCGGTGCTGACGTCGACCGGGTCCAGGTCGCCGCCGTCACGTTCGACGACCTCCACGACGGACTCCGGGGGCGCGACGCCGCGCCATGCGTGACCGAGGTTCACCGGGGAGTCGGTATCGCCGTACTCGCCGACCTCCCCGTCGATCCGGAACCGGTCGGCACGCAGGTTCAACCCGCCGCTCGCGCCGACCTCAACCAGGCGGACCGGCACCGGCGTCTCCGCAGCAAGGTGGCGCAGCCCGCCGATCAGCGCCGCGGCCCGGCCGACCTCGTTGGTCTGCGGCGGTCGTTGCAGCCACTCGCGCACATCCGCACGGCGGGCTTCGAGCACGCCGGCAAAGCTGTGCCACGCCTCATCGGGACGCTCGGCCGTCGCGGGGTCGTAGGCCGAGCTCGACGGGTAGAAGCGGCCGAGCTCGGGAGCACGGCCGGTCAGCACCAGCGCATGCACCCCGCCCATCATTCGCAGCGCGAGAGCGCTCGGCCCGGGGTCGTCGAGATGACCCTCGAGGACCTGCCGGGTCGGCCCGCCCGCCTCGAGGTCGTCAGCCGCGCGTCGCAGCAGCTCGTCGTACAGCGGGCTGCCCAGCCGCCGGCAGGCTTCGGCCTGCACCCGCAGGAACCGAGCGGTGCGCCCCACGGGGCTCTCGGCTGGCGGCTCGGTCATGGCCGGAGCGCGGCGAGCACCTGCTCGTGGAGCACGCCGTTGGTGGCGACTGCGCTGCCGCCGTCGACCCGGTCCGCGCCGGCCAGATCTGTGAAGCGACCTCCGGCCTCTTCGACGATCAAGCTGAGCGCGGCGAGATCCCAGAGCGAGACTTCGGGCTCGCACGCGATGTCCACGGCACCTTCTGCCACGAGCATGTAGGACCAGAAGTCACCGAACGCCCGGCTGCGCCAGACAGTGTCGACCAGGCCGCGGAAGCGATCCCGGCGTCCGATCGCTTCCCAGCCTTCCAGCGATGAGTACGACAGGAACGCGTCGCCGACGTGGGCGACCTGCGAGACCCGGCAGGGCGTGCCGTCGGCGAACGCGCCGCTACCGCGGGCCGCCCACCAGCGCCGGCCTAGCGCGGGCGCGGACACCACGCCGACGACGGTCTGCTCGTCCTGCTGCAGCGCGATCAGCGTCGCCCAGACCGGCACGCCGCGGACGTAGTTCTTGGTGCCGTCGATCGGGTCGATCACCCAGCGCCGGGGTGCGGACTCGGTGGCGCCGAGCTCCTCGCCGAGGAGCGCGTCACCCGGCCGCTGCGCGGCGACCCGCGCGCGGACCAGCTCCTCGCACCCTCGGTCGGCATCGCTGACCGGGGTGAGGTCCGGCTTGGCCTCGACAACCAGGTCCGCGGCCCGGAACCGCTGCATCGTGAGGGCGTCGGCGGCGTCGGCGAGCTCGAGCGCCAGCTGAAGATCGGCGTCCCACCCGGCCACGGACAAAGCCTAGTGACCGCGGCTGGAGCGAATCGGTGCTTGACACGAAGGCTTGTCGTGTAAAGACTCGGCCGTGATGACGGAGACCCGCACGACCAGGGACGCGCTGCTCGACGCGGCGTACGACGTCATCGTCGCGGGCGACTGGCAGCGCGCTCGCATGGTCGACGTCGCCGCCGCTGCGGGGGTGTCCCGCCAGACGCTCTACAACGAGTTCGGCTCCAAGGACGCGCTCGCTCAGGCACTCGCCGAGCGGGAGTCGCAGCGCTTCATCGATGGGACCAACCGGTTCATCGACGAGGTGCATCCCGGCCGGCCGGTGGACGCGATCGCCGCGGCCACCGAATGGACCATCCGTGTGGCGTCGGACAACCCGCTGCTCAAGGCGGTGCTGACAGACGACACCAACGACCTGCTGCCGTTTCTCACCACGCGCGGCGAGGTCGTCATCGGCACGGCGCGGCGCAACATCGAGTCGTACTGGCTCTCGCACTGGCCGGACCTGCGGCGTGAGGACGTCGAGCTGGTCTCGGAGATGGTGGCGCGGCTGACCATCTCCTACCTGGTTCTTCCCAGCGACGGTCCCGACGGCTCCGCCGAGGCGATCGCTGGGCGCATGGCCCAACTTGTCGAACGACTGCTGACGAAGGGTTCCCAATGAGCACTGCCGAGAAGTACGCGATGCCGCAGGACGTCACCCAGACCTGGGACGTGCCGGCGAACGCCTTCGCCCGGTTCAGCTGGGAGTACGACGAGCCGCGGGCGCGACTGCTGTCGCTGTACCAGAAGGGCAAGGACAAGCAGTGGGACTCCGAGAAGCGGATCGAGTGGTCGATCGAGGTCGACCCGGCGAACCCGATCGGCATGCCCGAGGCGTACAACCCCTTCCTCGGCACCGACATCTGGGACAAGATGAACCAGCAGGAGCGGGACAACTTCACCCGCCACCAGGCTGCCTGGTCGTGGAGCCAGTTCATGCACGGCGAGCAGGGCGCGATGATCACCGCCGCCCGCATCGTCGAGACCGTTCCGGACATGGACTCGAAGTTCTACGGCGCGACGCAGACCATGGACGAGGCGCGCCACGTCGAGACGTTCGCGCGCTTCCTGCAGGACAAGATCGGGCTGGTCTACCCGATGAACAAGGACTTGGCCTCGCTGCTGCAGGACGCGTTGCAGGCGAAGGACTGGGACTTCGCCTACCTCGGCATGCAGGTGCTCATCGAGGGCCTGGCGCTGGCCGCGTTCGGCCTGCAGCGCGACATGGCCGGCAACCCTCTCGCGAAGCAGCTGCTGGCCTACGTCATGCAGGACGAGGCCCGACACGTCGCGTTCGGTCGGCTCGCGCTGAAGGACGCCTACGCCGATCTCACGCAGAAGGAGCGCGACGAGCGCGAGGACTTCGTGGTCGAAGGCTGCTGGCTGATGCGCAACCGGTTCCTCGGCACCGAGGTCTTCGAGGCACTCGAGCTGCCCGTCAAAGAGTGCCAGGAGATCTCCGAGCACTCCGAGTTCCAGCAGATCTTCAGGTCACTGCTGTTCAGCCGGATCGTCCCCTGCGTGAAGGACATCGGGCTGTGGGGCGACAAGGTCCAGAAGTGCTACGCCGAGATGGGCGTGCTCGACATGGCGGGCCACAACCTGGACGAGCTGATGAAGGCCGACGAGGACCAGGCGGAGCTGATCGACCAGGAGAAGGCGGCCATGGCCGCTCGCATCGCCGAGGTCGACGAGACGATCGCGGTCGGCGCTAGCGCTGGGTGAGCAGGCGGCGTAGCGAGTCGAGCCGCTCGGGGCTGGAGCGACCGGCGCGCACCCACGCGTCGAGCTCGCAGACCTCCGGGTCCATGTGGTCGCAGTCGCTCGGGCACTGCGCCGTCCCTGGTGCCAGGTCCGGGAAGCACTCGACGAGGCGAGGCCGCTCGACGTGGGCCAGACCGAAGGACCGGATGCCGGGGGTGTCGATCACCCATCCGCCGTCAGGCAGCGGGAGAGCGATCGCCGCTGTTGTCGTGTGCTGTCCCTTTCCAGTGCTCTCACTGACCACGCCGATGCGTTGAGTGGCATCCGGCACCAGCGCGTTGACCAGGGTCGACTTCCCGACGCCTGAGGAGCCGACCAGCACGGTCACCTTGTCGTGCAGTGCTTGCCCCAGCTGCTCGACCGCCCGCTCGAACCCCGGCCGGCCGGAGCGCACGATGAGCAGGTCGAGGTCGTGGTAGATCGCCGCCAGGTCGTCGGCCGGCGCCAGGTCGGTCTTGGTGAGGCACAAGCCCGCCGAGATCTCGGCGTCGTACGCGGCCACCAGGCACCGGTCGATCAGGCGAGGCTGTGGCGGAGGGTCAGCGCTCGCTGCGACCACCAGCAGCTGCTCCGCGTTGGCCACGAGCACGCGCTCGATCGGATCGTTGTCGTCCGCGCTTCGCCGCAGCACCGAGCGCCGTGGTGTGATCCGCACGATCCGCGCGAGCGCGTCCGGCCCACCGCTCAGGTCGCCGACCACCTCGACCTCGTCGCCCACCGCGATCGCGCGCCGTCCGAGCTCGCGGGCCCGCATCGCGACGATCAGTACGTCGCCGTCCAGGAGGCAGCCGAACCGCCCGCGGTCGACGCTGACCACCCGGCCGGTCGCGGCGTCCTCGTGCTTGGGCCGTAGCCGGCTGCGCGGGCGGGACCCGGTCCCTCGAGCGAGACGGTCCTCGTCGTCGATCGGATGGCGAGTCAGCTGCCGGCTCCCGTGACCGCCTGCGTCCAGACCTGCTCGAAGCCCGGGAAGGTCTTCGCGGTGGTCGCGACGTCGTCGAGCACGACGTCCGGGACGACGAGCCCGATCACCGCGCCCGCCATCGCCATGCGGTGGTCCGCGTACGTCGAGAACGTCCCCCCGTGCATCGGTGTCGGGTTGATCGCCAGCCCGTCGCTGTGTTCCTCGACATCGGTGCCGAGGGCCCGAAGCTCATGGCGGAGCGCGGCGAGCCGGTCGGTCTCGTGACCGCGCAGGTAGTCCACGCCGGTCAGCTGCGACGGGGTGTCGGCGAGAGCGGCGATCGCGGCGAGCACCGGTGTGAGCTCGCCGGCGTGCCTGAGGTCCAGCTCGGCTCCGGACACGCGTTCCGGACCGACCACGACGAGGCCGCGCTCGTCGAGGCGTGAGATCGCGCCGAATGCGGCGAGGAGCTCCGGCAGCAGCGCGCCTGGCTGCGTCGAGTGCTCGGGCCAGTCGGGGATGGCGATCCGGCCCCCGGTGACGACCGCAGCGGCAAGGAACGGTGCCGCGCTGGACAGGTCCGGCTCGACGGTGGACGAGATGCCCTCGAGCGTGCCCGGCGCCACCCGCCAGAGGTCGTCGCCGACGTCGACCTGCGCGCCGCGGGCGCTCAGCATCGCCACGGTCATCGCGAGGTGCGGGGCGTTGGGCACCGGTCGCGCGCCGACATGCCTGATCTCGATACCCGCGCCGTACGCCGGACCGGCCAGCATCAAGGCGCTGACCAGCTGGCTCGACGAGGACGCGTCCACGGCGACCCGGCCGCCCGTGACCGCACCCGTGCCGTGCACCACGAAGGGCGCTGCGCCCCGCCCGTCGTCGTCGACCTCGACTCCAACGGCGCGCAGCGCGGTGATCAGCGGAGCAACCGGGCGGCGCCGTACCGCCTCGTCGCCGTCGAAGCTGATGGCCGCCTTGGCGAGTGCCGCGATGGGCGGGACGAAGCGCAGGACAGTGCCTGCATTGCCCACGTCGATCTTCGCGGGCTGGCGGGTGAAGCGGCGGCTGTCGAGCCGCCAGCGCAGATCGTCGGAGTCGTCGATCGATGCACCAAGCGCGCGCAGCGCGTCGATCATCAGCGACGTGTCGCGGCTGCGCAGCGGATGCCGGATGATGCTCTGTCCCTCGGCCAGCGCGGAGAGCACCAGCGCGCGGTTGGTCATCGACTTCGAGCCGGGGACGCGAACCGCAGCGTTGACCGGCCCGGTGACGTTCGGGGCGCGCCAACTCCTACCGCTCACCCGAAGATCGTCCCATCAGGCGTGGCACAGTGCTCCGGTGACAGCGCTGGACGTCCGCACCATCGTGGTCGAGACGCCGAGCGGCCCGGCCCACGTCGTGCTGAGCCGCCGCGGAAGCAGTGGCCTGTACGTCGTCGGCCATGGTGCGGGCGGCGGCATCGACGCGGTCGACATCCTCGCCGTGTCGAGCGCTCTGGTGCAGGCCGGATGGACCGTCGCGCGGGTCGTGCAGCCCTATCGGGTCAAGGGGCATCGGGCGCCGGAGCGTCCGGACCGGCTCGACGCGGCGTGGCTAGCGGTGATCGCGGCGCTGCGCAACGAGCGCAAGGGCCGCAAGCTCGTCGTGAGCGGCCGCAGCAGCGGCGCCCGGGTTGCCGTGCGCACCGCGGACGAGGTCGCCGCCGACGCGGTGGTGGCCCTGGCCTTCCCGCTGCACCCGCCCGGCAAGCCGGAGAAGTCCAGGGCGGAGGAGATCCAGGCGCTCCGGGCGCCGCTGCTCGTCGTACAGGGCGCCCGCGACGCATTCGGGACGGCGGCACAGCTGCCGCGGGGCACGAACGTGATCGAGGTGCCCGGCGACCACTCCCTCAAGCAGGACCCGGCCGCTGTCGCCGCCGCGGTCACCGGTTGGCTGGCCGGCCGGTAGGGAATCCGGCAGCGCCGCCGTGCGTTCTTGGGTGCGTGAGCGTAGGGCTATTGTCGCCAGCCATGGCGAGGCAGGAGACGCTCGAGGAGCGCAGTGCGCGATTCGAGCGCGACGCGCTGCCGTTCACCGACCAGCTGTACTCCGCGGCCCTGCGGATGACGCGTAACCCGGCGGATGCCGAGGATCTGGTCCAGGAGGCCTACGTCAAGGCGTTCGCCGCGTTCCACCAGTTCGAAGAGGGCACCAACCTCAAGGCGTGGCTCTACCGGATCCTGACCAACACGTTCATCAACAACTACCGCAAGAAGCAGCGTCAGCCGCAGGAGTCCAGCGACGCCGAGGTCGAGGACTGGCAGCTCGCGAGCGCCGAGTCCCACACCTCGACCGGGCTGAAGTCGGCCGAGCTTGAGGCGCTCGACCACCTGCCCGACAGCGACGTGAAGGAAGCCCTGCAGTCACTCCCTGAGGACTTCCGGATGGCGGTCTACCTCGCCGACGTCGAGGGCTTTGCCTACAAGGAGATCGCCGACATCATGGGGACCCCGATCGGCACCGTGATGTCGCGGTTGCACCGCGGACGTCGCGCGCTGCGAGAGGCACTGGCGTCCTATGCCGCCGAGCGCGGCTATCTGCGGACAGGAGCAGAGGGATGAGCTGCGGCAACCCGCACGAGGTCGACTGCGTCGAGGTGATTCGCCGGGTCGACATCTACCTGGCCCAGGACTTCGACGAGGCCAACTGCGTCGAGGTGCGCCATCACCTCGAGGAGTGCCGGCCGTGCCTGGAGCAGTTCGACATGTACGAAGACGTCAAGAAGCTGGTCAGTCGTTGCTGCGGCGGGGAGGTCGCGTCGGAAGACTTCAAAACGCGGCTGCGGCTCAAGCTCGACGAGGCTCGAAGCGGGTTGCCCGAGCAGTAGCAGCAGATCGAGCAGTAGGCAGCAATAGGGTCTAGCCCGTGACAGCTTGGATGGTGACGGGCGGCGCAGGCTACATCGGCGCTCACGTGGTGAAGGCGCTTCGCGACCGCGGCGAGCCGGTCGTCGTGCTCGACGACCTCTCCACCGGACGTCCCGGCCGGATCGGCGACGCGAGCTTGGTACGCGGCAGCGTCCTCGACCGAGACCTCGTCGAGGCCACGATCCGGGAGCACCGGGTCGGCGGCATCATCCACATCGCGGCCAAGAAGCAGGTCGGCGAGTCCGTGGAGCGGCCGCTGTTCTACTACCGCGAGAACGTCGTGGGCTTGGTAGGCCTACTCGAGGCCGCGACCACCAACGGCGTCGAGTCATTCGTGTTCTCTTCCAGCGCGGCGACGTACGGCATGCCCGACGTCGACCAGGTCACCGAGGACACGCCCCTGGCGCCACTGAGCCCGTACGGCGAGACGAAGGTCATCGGGGAATGGCTGGGCCGCGCTACTGCCGCCTCCTGCGAGCTCCGGGCGATCTCGCTGCGGTACTTCAACGTCGCGGGCGCCGCCGCCCCCGATCTCGGGGACCCGGCGGTGCTCAACCTGATTCCCATGGCGTTGCGGGCGCTCACCGCGGGCGAGCCGCCGAAGATCTTCGGTGACGACTACCCCACACCGGATGGCACGTGCATCCGCGACTACGTCCACGTCGCCGACGTCGCCGATGCGCATGTTCGTGCCCTCGAGCACCTCAGCGAGGGCGGCGGCTCGGCGACGTACAACATCGGGCGGGGCGTGGGTTCGAGCGTTCGCGAGGTGCTCGCCATGGTGGCCGAGACCACGGGCATCAGCACCGAGCCGGTGGTCGCGCCCCGGCGAAGCGGTGACCCGGCTCGCATCGTCGCGACCGTCGACCGGATCCGGACCGAGCTCGGATGGACCGCGCGCTACGACCTGCGCTCCATGGTCGAGAGCGCCTGGGAGGCCTGGCAGGCGTCCCCGCCGGTCTGAGCGCCGTGGCCTCGCCGCGACGCCATCACGATAAACTCGCCGAGTCCCGCAGCGACGAGCAGGTCGCCTGGGCTGGCGACTTCCGGGACCCACGGCAACGGCAGCGGGATGATGTCGCCGAGCCAGCGCCACACCGAGCCGATCCCGGCAATCGTGTGGCGCGCGTCGTTGCCGGTCGCGATGGACAGGATCGAGACCCCCGCCCGGTGGGCCGCGAAGATCGACACCGGCATCGCACCGTTGCGGGCCACGACGACTGCGTTGAGAACCAGCCCGAGTGCGACTAGCGGGATGCCCGCGACGCGCAGGTTGGCAAGGCAGAAGCCGAGCGCGCAAGCGGCAGATCCGGCGAGGCCGGCCGAGTAGCACCAGCTGGTCCCGGTGTGGTCGGCAAGGAGCGCGCCCAGCACCTGCAGCGCTACCGCCCCGACCACGAGCGGCATTGCCCGCAGATCGAGCTCGCCGAAGCCCTGCCAGCCGCCCCCGGTCAGCGCGGCGACTGCACCGGCGCCGACGACGACGATCAGGACCAGACCCATGTGTGCCCGTCTCCTCGCCGGTTGTCGGCGCCGGCTTCGCGGCCCTTGCTCAACCAGTCTGCCGCGAGGCCACGCGCCGGCTGATCCCGGCGGCGAGAGAGACTGTGGGCGAGATGTTCGAGTCGTTGCTGGTCGCCAACCGCGGCGAGATCGCCCGCCGAGTCCTGCGCACCGCGTCGGCGATGGGCCTGCGGACCGTCGCGGTCCACTCCGAGGCCGATACGGGCATGCCCTTCGTCAAGGAGGCCGACGAAGCGGTACTACTCGGCCCCGCGCCGCCGGCGGAGTCCTATCTCGACGTTGCCAAGGTCCTCGAGGCGGCTGCCCGGACCGGTGCGGAGGCGATCCATCCCGGCTACGGCTTCCTGGCGGAGAACCCCGAGTTCGCCGAGGCGGTGATCGCGGCCGGGATCGGCTGGGTCGGGCCGTCTCCCGAGTCGATGCGAGCCATGGCGGACAAGATCAGCGCCCGCAACCTCATGGCGGCCGCCGGAGTGCCTGTCGCGCCGGGCACGACGGCGCCAGTCGTCGATGTGGAGGCAGCGGTGGCGGCGGCCAGCGAGATCGGCTACCCGCTGATGGTGAAGGCATCCGCTGGCGGGGGTGGCATCGGCATGGGCGTGGCCCGAGACGAGGACCAGCTGCGTGGGGCCTTCGAGACAGCGCGCAGCCGCGCCGAGCGGTTCTTCGGCTCGCCGTCGATCCTGCTCGAGCGCTACATCGAGGGTGCGCGGCACGTCGAGGTCCAGGTGTTGGGACTCAACGACGGGCGGGTCGTCGCACTGGGTGAGCGCGACTGCTCAGTGCAGCGTCGTCACCAGAAGGTCGCCGAGGAGACGCCCTCTCCGGGCGTCACGCCGGCGCTTCGGGCGGAGATGCTCGCCGGAGCGGTGCGCGCGGGCGAGGCCGTGGCCTACCTGGGGGCCGGGACGGTCGAGTGCCTCGTCGACCCCGCCACCCAGAGCTACGTCTTCCTCGAGATGAACACCCGGCTGCAGGTGGAGCACCCGATCACGGAGCTGGTCTGCGGGATCGACCTCGTTGCCGAGCAGCTTCGGGTAGCCGCGGGGGATCCGCCCGGTGTCGACTTCGACGCGCTGACCGTCACCGGTCACGCGGTCGAGCTACGGGTCTACGCCGAGGACCCGGTGCGCTTCCTGCCCTCGCCGGGCGCCATCAGCCGCTGGGAGGAGCCGAGCGGCGAGCACGTGCGCGTCGACGCGGGGTACGCCGCCGGCACGACGGTGACGCCGTACTACGACCCGCTGCTGGCGAAGCTGTGCGTCTGGGGCAGCGACCGCGACGCGGCGCTCGCGCGGGCGCGGGAAGCCGTTTCGCAGTTCCAGATCGAAGGCCCGAAGACCAACCTGGCATTCTTTGCCCGGTTGCTCGCTGACCCGGCATTCGCGTCGGGCGAGTACGACACCGCGATCATCGACAGGATGGCGACATGAGCGCCGCGAACGACGACCTCCTCACCGAGCTCGACGGGCGCGTCCTGCGGCTCACCATCAACCGCGAGGACAAGCGCAATGCGCTCTCCGCCGCGGTCATGCAAGGGATGCTCGACGCGGTGGCCGCCGCGTCGGACGATCCGCAGATCCGGGTCGTCGTGCTCGCCTCCGCGGGTGAGCGGGTCTTCTGCTCCGGGGCGGATCTCGCGGTGATGGGCAACGACGCGACCGGCCTCGAGCAGCACGAGGGCCGCGGCCTGCTCGCGAGGCTGGTGCTGGCGATGCGCGCCTGCCGCGTACCGATCGTCGCCCGGGTGCAGGGCCTGTGCCTGGCCGGCGGGATCGGCCTCGCAGCCGGCGCGGACGTCGTGCTGGCACGGGAGAGCGCCGCCTTCGGCATGCCCGAGATCGACCGCGGGCTGTGGCCGTTCATGGTGAGCGCATTGCTCGCCCGTCACGTCTCGCCGAAGCATGCGATGGACCGGATGCTGATCGGCGACCGGTTCGACGCGCGGGCGGCCTACGAGATGGGGTTGGTCTCGCGGGTGTTCCCGGACGCGAGCTTCGACGCCGAGTTCGACGGGTACGTCGGCAAGCTCGCGAGCTCGGCTCCCGTTGCCATACGCCTGGGCAAGGCCGCGTGGGTCAGCGCCACCGAGACCCCCTCACTGCCCGCCGCCCTCGAGGCGATGCAGGCGCAGCTGTCGCTCCTGACCACCACCAAGGACGCCGTCGAGGGGATCTCGGCGTTCTTCGACAAGCGCCCGCCCGAGTGGACCGGTCGCTGAGCACCGGTTCGACGACCGCTCCGCGATGACCGCGACGGTTGCGATCGGCGCGGCCATCCTCGCCGGGCTCGCCGCGATCATCGTCGCCGGATACGTGCTGTCCCGCCGCCGGGCCCGCGGGGTGCGGCCGGGCGAGCCCGACCGCCTCAGCGGTGAGGTGGTCAGCGGGCTGATGCGCGAGTTGCGCAAGTCGCAGGCCGAGGCTGCCCATTGGAAGTCGGCGGCGGAGCGGCTGCAGCGGGAGCTCGACGGCCGCTGACGGGGCTGCCACTACCCTCACAGCCACATTCATTTCCTGGCAGCAGTCGATCGGAGGCGATGTGGCAGAGGTCCGGGCCGAGATGGTCGCAAATGTCTGGAAGGTGCTGGTTTCGGCCGGTGACCAGGTCGAGGACGGCGACACGCTCGTGATCCTCGAGTCCATGAAGATGGAGATCCCGGTGCTCGCCGAGGGCGCAGGCACCGTCGAGCAGCTGCTGGTCACCGAGGGGCAGGTGGTCCAGGAAGGCGACCTGATCGCGGTCGTCGGCTGAGCCGAGCCTCTGCGTCGCGAACGGACGAGGAAGACGGAAATGCGGTCAAGGTTTCGGGCAATCACGCCGAAGGAGTTGACGTGGCGGGCCTGATGATCGAGCCGTTCCTCCGCGCCCTCGTCGACTGCGGAGGTTCCGACCTCCACTGCAAGGTCGGCTCGCCGCCGCGGGTCCGTATCGACGGCCGGCTGCGCAAGCTCGAGACTCGCGACCTGACGCCGCCGGACACCGAGCAGATGGTGCGCGAGGTCCTGCGCGAGGACCTGATCGAGGAGTTCGAGCGGACCAACGAGGCCGACTTCGCCTACTCGTTGCCCGACGTCGGCCGGTTCCGCGTCAACGCGTTCCGCTCACGGGGGTCGGCGGGGCTCGTCTTCCGGCGAGTGTCGGTCGGTGCCATCCCGCTTCGCGACCTAGGCCTGCCGGCCGTGCTCGAGACGCTCGCCCTGGAGCCGCGCGGCCTGGTCCTCGTGACCGGCCCGACCGGCTCCGGCAAGACGACCACGCTCGCCGGGATGATCGATCACATCAACGTCAACCGCGAGGTTCACGTCGTCACGATCGAGGACCCCATCGAGATCGTTCACTTCGACAAGCTGGCAATGATCAACCAGCGCGAGGTGCGAGTCGACACCGACGACTTCCACGTCGCACTTCGCGCCGCGTTGCGGCAGGACCCCGACGTGATCCTCGTGGGTGAGATGCGCGACCAGGAGACGGTCCGGGCTGCCCTCGCCGCCGCCGAGACCGGCCACTTCGTCATGTCGACGCTGCACACCACCGACGCGCAGGAGACCATCACCCGCGTCGTCGACTTCTTCCCGCCGCACGAGCAGAAGCAGGTCCGCATCTCGCTGGCAAGCGCGCTGCGCGGGATCATCTGCCAGCGGCTCGTGCCGCGTGCCGACGGGGAAGGCCGGTGCGTGGCGATGGAGATCTGCATCAACACCGGTCGCGTCGCCGACGCGATCATGGACGCCGAGAAGTCCTCGGCGATCCTGGGGCTGATCGCGGACGGCTCGTACTACGGGATGCAGACCTTCGACCAGCACCTCGTCGCGCTGATCCGTGACGGCGTGATCACCCTCGACGCCGCGATGACCGCCTCCACCAACCCGCACGACCTGACCGTCGAGCTGCGTCGCGTCGGGCTGGTCGCCTAGCAGCTTCACGGCTCTACCCTCGTCGGCGTGCCGACGATGGACGAGCTGCTCGCGGCTCGCGGGTTCACCGATGCGGCCAACCCCAAGGCTGGCGGCATCACCGAGCGACTGCATCGCCTGGTCGGCGACTGGCAGCTGCTCGCCGACCTTTCCTTCGCCGACCTTCTGCTGCTGGTTCCCGACGCCGCCGGCGAGGAGTTCGTGGTGGTGGCGCAGATGCGCCCGACCACGGGGCCCACGGCGTACCAGGACGACCTTGTCGGCCGTGTCGTGACCGCAGAGGAGCGACCTCAGCTGGCCGAAGCGCTGACCCAGGGCCGGATCTGCCGCGAAGGCGACCCGGCGTGGATCGGCCAGGGCGCAGTGCGCCAGGAGGCGCTGCCAGTGCGCGTCGGCGACGAAGTCGTCTCGATCGTCGCGCGCGACACCAACCTGGCCGCCACCCGAACCCCGAGCCGCCTCGAGATCGCCTACCTGCGGATCGCCAACGACCTCGCGCAGATGCTCGCCGAGGGCCGGTGGCCCTATCCAGGCGAGACCGGAGCGGAGTGGAGTGGGCCGCGGGTCGGCGACGGCATGATCCAACTCGACGCCGCCGGCGCAGTCGTCTTCGCGAGCCCGAACGCGTTGTCGGCGTACCGCAGGCTGGGCCACCTCGGCGACCTGACCGGGCAGTCCCTGACCGCAGTGAGCCTTCCGCTGGCAGATCCCGAGCACGCTCAGGCGATCGCGAACGTCACCGGCGGGCGGGCACCGGCCGGGGTGGACATCGAGTCCGGTGACACGGTCGTCCAGCTGCGGGCGCTGCCCTTGCGGCCGGGTGGCGAGCACATCGGGACGCTGGTCCTGGTGCATGACGTCACCGAGCTGCGGCGCCGCGAGCGCGCGCTGATCGGCAAGGACGCGACGATCCGCGAGATCCATCACCGGGTGAAGAACAACCTGCAGACAGTCGCCGCGTTGTTGCGCTTGCAGGCCCGCCGACTCGCTGCCCCGGAAGCGCGGACCGCGCTCGAGGAATCGGTACGGCGGGTGTCGTCCATCGCGGTGGTGCACGAGACGCTCTCGGGCGGTTTGGACGAGGCGATGAACTTCGACGAGGTCGCCGACCAGGTCCTCGCCATGGTCGCGGAGGTTGCCGGCTCTCACGTGACCGTGAGCCGGGAGGGCTCCTTCGGAGTCCTCACCGCAGAGGTCGCTACGCCACTCGCGATGGTGCTCTCGGAGCTGGTCCAGAACGCGGTGGAGCACGCATACGGAGAGGGCGTCGACGGGTCCGTGGCGGTACGCGTCCGGCGACCGGAGGCCGGGGGCCTTCAGGTCCAGGTGGTCGACTCCGGGCGCGGGCTGCCCGAGGGGTTCGCCATCGATTCCTCCGACCGGCTGGGCCTGGCAATCGCCCGCACGCTGGTCGAGAGCGAGCTGGGCGGCAGGCTGACCCTGCAAGCGGGTGAAACGCGGGGCACGGTGGCCACGGTGGAGATCAGCCCGAAGCGCTAGCGACGCCGGCGCTGACCAGGGCCGGCGTATCGCCTAGGCCGACGGTTCCGGTGCCGTCGCCCTGATGCACGATGGCGCGCGCGACCAGGACGATGACGACCATCAGCAGGAGCAGCAGTGCGCCGACGACGATCCGGAACCGCCACACCGCAAGCCGGTGGTCGGGAGGCGGCAACGCCACAGTCGGCGGCCGCACGTAGTCCTCGGTCACGTCCTTCAGGGTAGGCGTGCGGGGTCCGGCGCCGGAACCTTAGGCAGTACGGAGGGCGGTACGCATACGGTTGCGGCGGACGGCGCGACGCTCGTCCTCCGACAGACCGCCCCAGACGCCAGCGTCCTGGTCACTGTCGATCGCCCAGGTCAGGCACTCGTCGACCGCATCGCAGCGACGGCACACGGCCTTCGCCTGGTCTACCTGCAGCAGCGCAGGCCCGGTCGTGCCGATGGGGAAGAACAGCTCCGGATCTTCGTCACGGCAGGCAGCACGGTGGCGCCAGTCCATGCGTCTCGTCCCTCCGTCGGGGCTTGGCGGCCTGGGTTGGCCGACAGCCGTCCTCTTTCCCGCTCCGCGGCTTCGTTCACCTCGGATTTGGGACCACTTTGTGAACGGATTCACGAAGTGGGCCGGAGTTCTGGCCCTGGGTAAAGACGGGCAAGCCTTCCGGCGGGTCATTCGTCGCCTCAGGGGTGTCCGGAGGCCTGTTGCGCACGCTATGCGGTTGCTCAGCCGCGGGCAAGCGACGTACGCCGAATCCCGCTCGGATCGGCTGTGGCATAGGTCACACCCGTACCGCGCGGCGCCCGATCGCCGTACCGGACGGGCGCTACGCGACGACCCGGATCGCGTCGGGAACCGCCTGGAGCCGCGCGGTCTCGCAGTGCCCGAGATAGTCGCCGTCGACCTGCAGGTGCATCGGCACCTCCGCGCGCAGCACGAAGTCGGTCAGGTCCTGGAAGACCCGGCGGTGCCTGCCCCGGATCCCGCCCGCGGTCAGCATGCCGCTGGCGGCCCAGAGGGTCCCGAGCAAGCCCATCTTGTCCAGCGCCAGCAGGTCCAGGCCTCCGTCGAACGACGTGTCCGGCGTCAGCACGATCGGCTGGGAGCGGAAGTACGTCCACGGAGAGGTGTTGCTCGTGATCGCGAGGTAGAGACCGGACACCGGCTCCTCGCCGGGGACCTCCAAAGTGAGGGCGGGGTGGCGGCGGTCCGCCGCGAAGAACGAGCGGACCGCGCAGCGGGTGTAGCGGCTGGGCGTCGAGGGCTTGCCCTTCGCGCGGGCGAGCTCGACCCGGCGTACCGCGTCGGCGTCGATCCCGATGCCTGCCGTGAAGGTGAACCAGCGCTCGTTGACCCGGCCGAGGGAGATGGAGCGGCTGCGCTGGCCGCGCAGCGCCTCGAGCAGCTCGCTGGTCGCCTCGACCGGATCACGCGAGATCCCGAGTGCGCGGCTGAAGACGTTGGTGCTTCCGCCCGGCACGACCGCGAGTGCCGGAGTGGCATCGCTGGCGCGGGTCCATGCGCCGGCGCCGAGCAGGCCGTTGACGACCTCGTTGATCGTGCCGTCTCCACCGAGGACGACGACGAGGTCGAGGCCCTGCTCGACGGCCTGGGCGCCGTACTCGATCGCATGGCCGCGGTGGGTCGTCTCGGCGAGGTCGACCTTGAGGTCGCTGCCGAGTGCGCGGATCAGGACGTCGCGCTCGCGAAACGACGTCGCAGTGGCCTTCGGGTTGACCACGAGCAGAGCGCGCATCGCCCGAGGCTATCGGGTCGACGTGGTACGCCGACTACCCTCGCGGTCGCGATGCAACGTCCTCGATCACTGTCCGCGGCGGCGGCCCTCGTCGCCGTACAGGGGCTCGCATTCGCCGTCTACGGCGTTGTCGAACTGTGCCGGGCGCTGTTCGGTCACCCGCACGACAAGGAGACGGCGGTCCTGCTCGGGGTCACCGTGCTGGTCCTCTCGGTGGGCGTGTTCGTGGCGGCGTACGGCCTGCTGCGGATGAAGCGATGGGCGCAGACACCGACCTACCTCGTGCAGTTCTTCTCGATCATCATCGGCATGGGGCAGCTCAGCACCTTGCCGGCCATGATGGTGCCGCTGGTGATCGTCGGTCTCGCCACGCTGGTGACGGTCTCGTTGCAGCCCAGCCGCGACGCGCTCGGGGGCATATAGCCCGGCACGCGCGGTCTGCTACTCCTCGGCGAGGAGGCCCTCCCGAAGCTGAGCGAGAGTGCGGGTGATCAGCCGCGACACGTGCATCTGGGAGATGCCCAGCTCCGCGGCGATCTGCGACTGGGTCATGTTGGCGAAGAAGCGCAGCAGCAGGATCCGCTTCTCCCGGGGTGGCAGCCGCTCGAGCATCGGCTTGAGGGACTCGCGGTACTCGACTCCTTCGAGTGCCTGGTCCATCACGCCGAGCGTGTCCGACATCGCGGTCGTCTCGTCGTCGAGGTCCGGGGCGTCGAGGGAGATCGCGGAGTAGGCGTTGCTCGACTCGAGGCCTTCAAGGACCTCGTCCTCGGAGATGCCGAGGTGAGCGGCCAGCTCGGCCACCGTGGGCGCGCGCCCGTTGCGCTGCGAGAGCTCGCTGGTCGCCTTCGTCAGCGCGAGCTTCATCTCCTGGAGGCGGCGGGGGACCCGGATCGCCCAGCCTTTGTCGCGGAAGTGGCGCTTGACCTCGCCGACAATCGTGGGCGTGGCGTACGTCGAGAACTCGACTCCGCGCTCGGTGTCGAAGCGGTCGATCGACTTGATCAGCCCGATCGTCGCGACCTGAACCAGGTCGTCGTAGGGCTCGCCTCGGTTACGGAAGCGCCGCGCGAGGTACTCGACCAGCGGCAGGTGCATCTCGACCAGCTCGTCGCGCATTGCCTTGCGCCGTGCGTCGTCCTCGGCCATCGTGTTCAGCGCCTCGAACAGCTCGCGCGCCCTCGCGCGGTCGGGTCGCGTGGCGGAGGAGTCGAGGCTCGCCGTCAGCTCGGGATCGGGGACGTCGTCAGGCGTGATCGCCGGCTCCGCGTCGATCTGCACGCCGTCGACGTCGCCGTCTCGCTGCTCGGGCGCGACGGGCTCGATGGTCATGCTTCGGACCTGCTCCGGTGCTTGCACAGGGTGATCGTTACCCGCTTGTCGACATCTGTATCGCTGCTGACCTCGCCGGCTAGTGCGGCAAGCACCGTCCAGGCGAACGTGTCGCGCGGCGGCTCCACCCCGTCGATCGTCATGACGCTCACCGAAACGGTCATCGCGTCCTTGTCGAGGCTGAACTCGCAGGTGAGCTCCGCGCCCGGCAGCGCCTGCGGGAGAAGCATTGCGGAAGCCTCATCCACCGCGATGCGCATGTCCTCGATCTCGTCGATCGTGAAGTCGAGGCGGGCGGCGAGCCCTGCCGTGGCGGTGCGCAGGACGGACAGATAGGCGCTCGACGCGGGCAGCGTGATTGCAACGACGTCTTGCGGCGATACCGCTGAGACGTCTGTTGCCTTCGTTACCTCTGTCACTTCCGCTCCTGTTCGCGCTCGTTCACTTGCTGAAATGCAACGCGTGCACATCAACCGTGCCCATATCAACGTAGTCCCCCACCCCGAATGGCAGCCCTGCCCGCCTGCGATGGACTTCATGCGCTTTGGCGGCAAGGATCGATCGTTGAGTCGTCGAACCAGTCAGCAGGCACATGAGAGGTGGGACGGTGAAGCCACTCGCGCGACGGACGTTCGTCAAGGCCATGGCGCTGGCCGGTGGCGCGGCTGCCGTGCGTCCGGCATTCGGTGCGACGCTCGGTGGCCTGGACGACGGCGTCACGGGCGCCTCGCGGCGTTCCCGGCTGGACCCGAGCCGTTCCCTGACGTTGGTGCACTCCGACCTGCACAACCACAGCTTCATCTCCGGCGACGCCGAAGGTGATCCCTACCGCGCACTGCACCACCTACGGGCGGCTGGCCTCGACGTCGCGTGCATGACTGAGCATGCCGTCTCCGGCGGGTACGGCTTGGGTGAGCACATCTGCTCGAAATGGCAGGACGGCGGCTGCCGGTTCATCACCGGGATCGACGACAACGACTGGCAGACGATGGCCAAGATCGCCGACGAGGCGTACGAGCCAGGGAAGTTCGTCTCGTTCCGCGGGTTCGAATACAGCACCCCGACCATCGGGCACATCAGCGTCTTCTTCAGCCAGGACTTCACCGACCCTCTGCACGAAGGGGCCCTGGTCACCGGATCCGAGGTAGCGCAGGCGTACCGCGTGTTCCCGCCGCTTGCGCCGCTGAGCCCGCTGTTTGCCGATCTGCCGAACACCGCCGAGATCGCGCCGTTCTACGAGTGGCTGACGACCCAGCCGGGGACCGGCCTGCTCGGCGGCGGGGCGGATGCCATCGCGAGCTTCAACCACCCGGGGTACTTCGGGAACTTCCAGAACTTCCTCTACCACCACAAAGCCGCGAAGCAGATCTTCCTGATCGAGGGCTTCAACGCGATTACCTTCAACGGCGGCGACAGCCATGACGCCACCGACTACTTCTGGTACGGCCGCGACTCCAAGCTGCCGCAGCCGTTCAACGCCTGCTTCAACGCCGGCTGGAAGGTCGGCTTCAGCGGGGTCAGCGACGAGCACTCCGGGACCTACGGCCAGACCGGCAAGGGTCGTGGCGGGCTCTACGTCAAGCAGCTGACCCGCGAAGGGGTCCGTCGCGCGATCATGACCCGGCGTACCTTCGGGACCCGCGAGGCCGGACTGCGGGTCGACGCAACCGCTAACGGGGTGCCGATGGGCTCCGAGCTCTCGCACGGCGGCAAGCCCCTCCGCATCAAGCTGGACGTCGACCGCGGCCCGAAGTGGGTCGGCAAGAAGCTGTATGTACAGGTGATCGGGCCGGGCAAGGACGACCCGACGTTGCTCGACGTGTTCCCGATCCGGGTGCCGGGCGACGACAAGCCGGTGATCGAGTTCACGGCCAAGCCGCGCGGTTCGTGGATGTTCCTGCGCATCTGCGACCCGAAACGGGCAAACGACCCGCTCGGCGTGAAGCCCTTCGAGGACTCGACGTACGGTGGCGCGTCGGCCTATGTCAGTCCCTGGTACTTCAGGGACTGACCTACTTCCAGAGAGTCCCATGAGTTTTCGGTTGTGGTACGGCGTGGTTGCGACTGCGCTGTGCGTCCCGGCGCTCACCGCCTGCAGTTCGGGCGGTTCAGCCGCGACACGGGGCAGCGCTTCGCCACCCGACCCCACGGCTGCGGCGGCACAGGCCGCAGCCGCGTGCAGGGCGGTGGACTCGATCGTGCCGATCAGGAGCAGTCAGCAGGCGGCCCAGGTCCGATACACGAGAGAGGTAGCGGCGGGCTTCGCTCACGCGAAGGCTCTCGCCACACAGGCCTCCCAGGAGGATCCGAGATGGACCAGGCTCGCGACCACTGCCTCTCAGGAGGCGGCCGCCTTCGCCACCCTGCTGAGCGCCTCGACGGTCGGGACGACTTCTGAAGGCCCCGTCTCCGCGGCTTCGAGGGTGACACACGTCGATCGGCCGATCTTCATCCATGAGTGCAACGAGGCAGTCGCCGCCGCCAAGAAGTGATCGCAGTCAGAGCGTGACGCGCCAGGTCGTCCACTCCTCCATCGGCTGGGCGCCGATGCTGCGGTAGAAGTCCTGCGCAGGCGTGTTCCAGTCCAGGACGGACCACTCGACCCGGCCGTAGCCGCGTTCCCGCGCGAGATCGACCAGCGTGGTGAGCAATGCCTTCCCGAGGCCGGTGCCGCGCGCCGCCGGGCGTACGAAGAGGTCCTCGAGATAAATGCCGTGGCGTCCCTTCCACGTCGAGAAGTTGAGGAACCACAGGGCGAAGCCGACGACCTCGCCGTCGTCTTCGGCAACGTGGCAGAACGCGGCGGGCGCCGGTCCGAACAACGCGGCGCGAATGCCGTCCTCGGTGGCTTCGACGGCATCGGGCTCGCGCTCGTACTCCGCGAGCTCCTTGATCAGCGAGACGATGACGGGTACGTCAGCCTCCCGCGCACGGCGGATCGGCGGCGTACCCGTCATCGGATCGTTTGGTGCTACGCCTTCTTCGTCTCCCAGAAGATCTTGTCGATCTCGGCGATCAGGTCGAGCAGCTTCTGGGCCTCGGCAGGGTCCACCTTGCCCTTGCCCCCAGCCGCGCCCGCCTGCTTGGTGGCGTCGTTGAACAGCTGGTGCAGCTGCGGGTACTTCTCGAAGTGCGGCGGCTTGAAGTAGTCGGTCCAGAGCACCCACAGGTGGTGCTTGACCAGCTCGGCCCGCTGCTCCTTGATGAGCAGGGCCCGGGTGCGGAACACCGGGTCGTCGTTGTCCTGGTACTTCTCCATGATCGCCTTGACCGACTCGGCCTCGATGCGGGCCTGCGCGGGGTCGTACACGCCGCAGGGCAGGTCGCAGTGAGCGGAGACGACGAGACGGGGGCGGCGCGTCGTACGAAGCATCGGTCCTCCAGTGCTGAAGCTCTTCATCTTCACTAGGACACTATTCCGCGGGGATCAGGCGCTACACACCGGGAGTGATCATGGGGCTGCGGCTCGCCGTGGTCAGTGGTCCTTCGATGGTGCCGACCCTGCGTGACGGCGACCGGGTGATGGTGCGCCTCGGCGTTCGCAAGCTGCCGGTGGGGCGCGTCGTACTGGTCGAGCTGCCGGACCGCCCGCTGTCGGTGAAGCGGCTGACGGCTGTGGAGGCCGACGGCAGCGTGCGGGTCGAAGGCGACAACCCGTACGGCAGCACGGACAGCAGGGCTCTGGGCGCGCTGGATCCGGCCACAGTGAAGGGCGTCGTACTTGCCCGCCTGTGGCCCCGCCCCCGCCTCCTGCGGTGATCTTGACGAAGTGCACCTTAAACGCGACTCATAGCGTGCTCTTGGTCAAGATCACCGCGATTGGGACGGGCCTAGAGGACGTTGGAGAGGAAGGCGCGGGTGCGCTCGTGCTGCGGGTTGTCGATGACGTCCTTCGGTACGCCGGACTCCACCACCACGCCGTCGTCCATGAACACCAGGCGGTCGCCCACCTCGCGGGCGAAGCCCATCTCGTGGGTGACCACGAACATCGTCATGCCTGACTGCGCGAGGTCACGCATGACGGCCAGCACCTCGCCGACCAGCTCAGGGTCGAGCGCACTGGTCGGCTCATCGAAGAGCATCAGCTTCGGGTCCATGGCGAGGGCTCGGGCGATCGCGACCCGCTGCTGCTGCCCGCCGGAGAGCTGGCGCGGGTAGGAGTCCTCGCGCCCAGCCAGCCCGACCTGGGCGAGCAGCTGGCGGCCGCGCTCGGCGGCCTCGTCCTTGTCGACGCCCTTCACGTGGATCGGCGCCTCGACGATGTTGCCGAGGACGGTCATGTGAGGGAACAGGTTGAACTGCTGGAAGACCATCCCGATCTCGGCCCGCTTGCGGGCTACCTCTCCCGCGGGCAGCTCGTACAGCTTGCCGCCCCGCTCGCGGTAGCCGACCAACTCCCCGTCCACCTCCAGCCGGCCCGCGTTGATCTTCTCGAGGTGGTTGATGCAGCGCAGCAGCGTCGACTTGCCCGATCCGGACGGGCCGATGACGCACATCACCTCGCCGCGGCCGACTTCGAGGTTGATCCCGCGCAGCACCTCGTGCGCGCCGTACCGCTTGCGTACGCCGCGAGCCCGAACCATTGGATG
>DASZUS010000001.1:0-2143 GCA_035547515.1 Mycobacteriales bacterium | reverse complement strand
AGCGCGTCCGCGACGCCCGCCACGTGGTCGTTCACGTGGTGGGGCTGCGACCACGCGAACGGCGTCACCAGGCAGACCCGCATGGCTCAAGCATGCCAGGGGTCTTATAAGGTCGCGCCGGGGGAAATACGACAAAGGGGGAAATTCCATGCACGGACGGATGCTCCGGCTGGCGCTCGCCGCCGCCGGTCTGTTCGCGATCCTCGGTGCGGTCGTTGCGTTTGCGTCGCCATCGCTGCCGATCAACGCTCCGACGCCGCGGTCCGCCGACCAGATGACGAACATCGACGTGCTGCGGCAGGAGATCAAGAACTACTACGGCGACCCGGCCGGCACCGGCGACTTCGCGCCGAACAGCAACTACGCGAAGGAGGCGTCAGGGGTCGCTGACGCGGGCGAGCGCTGGCTCGCCGCCCGCGCGCACGCAGGCAGGGGCCACAAGAAGGCGATCGTGCTGGACGTCGACGACACGACGCTCGCCACCTACGACTACGAGGTGGCAAGCAACTGGGACTACAACCCGGCGACGAACGCCGACTACGTCGTGAACGAGCGGTTCCCGGCCGTGCCGGGGATGGTCGACCTGGTCAGCCGGGCGAAGGCCGAGGGCTACGCGGTCGTCTTCCTGACCGGCCGCCCGCAGTCGCAGGAGGACGCGACGCTCGGCAACCTCGAGAAGGTCGGCTACCCGGCGCCGACCGCGCTCCCGGACGCGACGGAGGGCGGCGGCAGCGACGGCATCTTCACGAAGCCCGCCGTCGCGGACTACCCGTCCTACCTGCAGTTCTGCGAGAACCCGACGTGCAACACCGACGAGTACAAGTCGGCGACGCGCGGGTACCTCGAGTCGCTCGGCTACGACATCGTCGCGAACTTCGGCGACCAGTACAGCGACCTGAGCGGCGGGCACGAGGACCGCACGTTCAAGCTCCCGAACCCGAGCTACTTCCTGCCGTAAGCGGAGATCCGGGGCGGTACCGGCGACGCGGTACCGCCCCGGAGACCGTGCTAGACCTCGACGCCGTGGCGGACGCCGCGGCGGTTCCGCTCGATGAACTCCTCGACGAGCTCGTACGCGTCGTCGTCCGCGATCTGGCGCGGCGGCGACTTCATCAGGTACGAGCTCGGGCCCTCGAGCGAGCCTGCGATGCCGTTGTTCAGGGCGAGCTTCGCGAGGCGGACGGCGTCGATCACGATGCCGGCCGAGTTCGGCGAGTCCCACACCTCGAGCTTCATCTCGACGTTCAGCGGCACGTCGCCGAAGCTCGACCCCTCGAGGCGGATGTACGCCCACTTGCGGTCGGTCAGCCACGGCACGTAGTCGGACGGGCCGACGTGCACGTTCTTCGCGCCGAGGTCGTAGTCGAGCATCGACGTGACGGCGTTCGTCTTCGAGATCTTCTTCGACTCGAGCCGCTCGCGCTCGAGCATGTTGAGGAAGTCCGAGTTGCCGCCGACGTTCAGCTGCATCGTCTTGTCGAGGTGCACGCCGCGCTCGCGGAAGAGCGAGGTGAGCACGCGGTGCGTGATCGTGGCGCCGACCTGCGACTTGATGTCGTCGCCGACGATCGGCACGCCGGCCTCCTGGAAGCGCTTGTTCCAGTAGTCCTCGCGCGCGATGAAAACCGGCATGCAGTTCACCATCGCGCAGCCCGCGGCCATGATCTGCTCGGCGTACCAGCGGGTCGCGTCCTCGGAGCCGACCGGCAGGTAGTTGACGACCACGTCGACCTGGCGCTCCTTGAGGATGCCGACCACGTCGTCGGTGGGGCCGTCGGCCTTCTCGACGACCTGGGAGAGATACTTGCCGATGCCGTCGAGCGTCATGCCGCGGTTCACGGTGACGCCGGTGCGCGGCACGTCGGCGAACTTGATCGTGTCGTTCGGGTGCGCCCACATCGCCTCGGCGAGGTCATTCCCCACCTTGCCCTTGACCACGTCGAACGCGGCCACGACCTCGACGTCGCGGATGTGGTACCCGCCCAGGTCGACGTGCATGAGGCCCGGGACGAAGTCGTCCGCGTTGGCGTCCTTGTAATAGGTGAGGCCCTGCATGAACGAGTTCGCGCAGTTGCCGACACCGACGATCGCGACGCGCACCTTGTCCTGCTGACGCCCGCCGCTCGAGTGGTTGCCGTTGTTC